>ONMA01000014.1 GCA_900318815.1 uncultured Prevotellaceae bacterium | reverse complement strand
TTTGAAAATCCGTGTAATCCGTTGTTGTTCATACATGCGATAGTTGAATTGCATTATCTATCTAAACATCCCTCCCTTTGGGAGGGCTTGGGTGGGCTAAAACCTTTTGATAATCCGTTGTTATTCATATATGCGATAGTTAAATTCGTGAAATTAGAGTAATTAGTGGTCGTAAAGAGTTATTAGAGGTAGCCTTGGCGGTGCAGGTCGTCGGCTACGGCGCATAGTTCATCGTACCAGTCTTGTCCGAATCGGCGCACGAGCGGGTCTTTCAGGAACTGATAGACACGCAGGTGGAGGGTGTGGCCTTTCAGGCGGGCAGCCTCGCAGACGTGCCACTGGTGGTAGTTCAGGGCGACGGTGCCGTCGGAGAAACGTTTCTCGCGGATGGGATAGAGGGCACAACTGATGGGCTTGCAGAAGCGCGAGCGACGGCTACGGAAAGCCTTCTCCAAGGCGCAGAGGCAGCAGTGGGGAATGGGCTGGGCAGTGTTGAAGTCGATGATATCGTCGTAGTAGGTGAAGACGCAGTCCTTACCGCCGACGATGCTGGTGACGAGGTCGCCGTCGCGGTCGGTGTAGGCCACGCCCTGACGGTCGATGACGGCCTGCGCCGAGGCCGAGAGGTCGGGCCATACGGCATCGAGCGCATCTTCTATCTCGCCAATCTCGTCGAGCGTCACGGGGGCACCGGCGTCGCCTTCGACGCAGCAGGCTCCCTTGCAGGCACTCAGGTCGCAACAGAACTCCTCAGTGAGGATGTCGGACGAGATGAGTATATCGCCGACTTGCAGGATAGGGGGAAGTTTCTTGTTCATATCAAACTATCTAAATTTCCGCTCCGCGGACTGGGAAAAAACAAAATAAAACCTCAAAAACATAAAAAACATATCTTTTATAACGACCACGAATTACACAAATATAACTTTTTACGACCACGAATTTCTCTAATTTCACGAATTTAACTTTTGAATGAATAACCACAACGGATTACACGGATTATACGGATTCTTGACCTGTATAGTTGGAAACGCCGAATGACGCTGGAAGCGTCACCGCTCAATAGCCGTGGGTCGATACGACCTACGGATTAGGTGCGGATGGTGACATCGACTCTGAAAGAGTCGCCTCTCAATGTTATTGGGGCACTCTTTCAGAGTGCTTTCCATTGTTTCCCGCTGTCCGCAGGTCCTACGGACGCTACGGCTATTGAGCGGTGACGCTTCCAGCGTCATTCGGCAGCTACGACCGCAGGTCGAAAATCCGTATAATCCGTGTAATCCGTTGTTGTTCATACATACGATAGTTGAATTGCTTGATCTATCCAAACATCCCTCCCTTTGGGAGGGCTTGGGTAGGCTAAAACCTTTTGAAAATCCGTGTAATCCGTTGTTGTTCATACATGCGATAGTTGAATTGCATTATCTATCTAAACATCCCTCCCTTTGGGAGGGCTNNNNTTTGAAAATCCGTGTAATCCGTTGTTGTTCATACATGCGATAGTTGAATTGCATTATCTATCTAAACATCCCTCCCTTTGGGAGGGCTTGGGTGGGCTAGTTGAGTCGTCTGCATCATGGTTTTGTCTTGTTTTTTGGGGTTTTATCTTGTTTTTTGTCAGACGCGAAGCGTAACTACCATTGTATGGGTGTGAGTCCGTTCTGCTGCAAGTACTCGTTGGCGCGCGAGAACTGGTGCTGGCCGAACCAGCCTCCACGGTTGGCCGAGAGGGGCGAGGGGTGTACGGACTCCAGGACGAGGTTGCGCTGCTTGTCGATCATGTAGGCCTTGGAGCGGGCGAATCCGCCCCAGAGCATGTAGACCAGATGGTCGCGGCCCTTGGCCAGTGCCTGTATGGCCGCGTCGGTGAAGTTCTGCCAGCCCAGCATGGCATGGCTGTTGGCCTGATGGGCACGCACGGTGAGCGTGGCATTGAGCAGCAGCACGCCCTGACGGGCCCAGCGCGTCAGGTCGCCCGACACGGGGACGGGGGTGCCGAGGTCCATCTGAATCTCCTTGAAGATGTTCTGTAGCGACGGGGGAAACTGTACGCCGGGCAGCACGGAGAAGCTCAGTCCGTGGGCCTGGCCCGGCTCATGGTAGGGATCCTGACCGATGATGACCACCTTCACCTGATCGAAAGGGCAGAGGTTGAAGGCATTGAAAATAAGCTGGCCCGGCGGGTAGCAGGGTCCGGCGGCGTATTCGCGCCGCACGCTCTCGGTGAGTTGCTGGAAGTAAGACTTCTCGAACTCGGCTTGCAGATGTCGTTTCCACGACTCCTCAATCTGTACGTTCATTGATGCTGGTATTGTTGGTATTGTGGTGCAAAGATACGGAAAAAGAGTGAATTACGCACCAAAAAAGGCAAAAAAAGAATACCACCACCCTCGCGGGCAGTGATATTACAAGCCTATGTTTAACTAAAAATCCTTTTCAGTTCAACAATGTTTCTGGCTTTTCTTTTAGTTTTGATCCGCTGCTGTCTGAAAAGACAAGCAGGCGGGTCGCGACTACTTTCTTTTACCAATAACTAAAAACCTAAAACTATAAATATTACTACTAACCTAAAACAATCTATTAACCTTTTGACGATGCAAAGGTACGACGTTTTTCTGAAACACGCAATATATTTTATTGGATAAATGTGCAAAAAGGTGTTCTTCTTGACCTAAGTCAACGCCCCGTGTGCGCAAACAATCGGTTTTTCCTTGTATATTGCTTGTTTATATGCAGAAAAAGCAGTATCTTTGCGCCATAATTGCGACGAGAAGTCGTATAAGTAATTGTTCTTTGAAACTAATGAACCTCTTGTTCCGTCAAGAGTAGCCTACCGAAAGTGCGTCGCTGGCAACGGCGGGGTGCGGAGCATCGGGACAACGTGGCGAGGCGGTGAGCATCACTCCGCGCAGCTGCAAGGCTGTCTGGCATGGACAACGTAAAGTAACCGTCGTTAGCAACCATCGTAACGAAGAACCAGCCTACGGATGCTAAATGGCTGGAGCCAAAATGGCGGGTGGGCAGGCTGGTCTTGTTTACGGAAAGGCCACACGGACGTTGCCCCACCGGTGGATAGGCGGGTCCTAAACCGGACGAAGTTATTTATACGGAACTCGGTAAACCTGTAGGTTTCCCACCTCCCTTGGGGGAGCGGTAAGGCGACGGCAACGAAGCCCGAATGGCCTGCAGGCAGATGAACGCGGAGAAAGCGAACGCCCCGCTGTAATGGCGGGGACAGGGATTGGAACATCATCCCACGCGAAAGCGGGCAGACTTCCGCGAGGTAATTCTTCACGAAACGAATTGTGGAACTTGTGAGAAATGAGGAAACGTCAATGGAGCGTGGTGCAAGCCATGTGTGCATCCCCAGCCGTGCTGAACCGCTGGCAGTCCATCAACTGGACGCGGTGTGAGGCAGAGGTGCGCAAGCTGCAAGTCCGAATAGTGAAGGCTCTGAAAGCGAAGCGTGTTGGTAAGGTGAAGAGCCTCCAGCACATACTTGTCAACTCGTTTGCGGCCAAGGCCTTGGCCGTGCGACGGGTGACAATGAATACGGGCGGTAGCACCGCAGGAGTGGACGGGGTGACCTGGCTCACGCCCGAGGAACGCTACAAGGCCATCAGTTCTTTGACATTGAGAGGATACAAGCCAAAACCGCTACGGCGGGTGTACATACCGAAGAAGAACGGCAAGCTGCGCCCGCTGGGCATCCCGACCATCAGGGACAGGGCGATGCAAGCCCTCTTCCTGCTGGCACTCGAACCTGTCGCGGAGACGCTGGCAGACAGGAATTCATACGGATTCCGACGCTACCGCTGCTGTGCGGACGCAATAGACCAAATCTACAAGTGTCTGCATAAGAGAACATCAGCGCAATGGGTGCTGGAGGGTGACATCAAGGGCTGCTTCGACCACATCAGCCATGAGTGGCTGCTGCTGAACGTCATCATTGACGCGAGGATGCTGCGCAAATGGCTGGGTGCAGGGGTCATAGAGAAGAACGTGTTCCACACTACCGAAGAGGGCACGCCACAGGGCGGGATTATCTCCCCCACACTGGCCAACATCACCCTTGACGGCATGGAGGCGCTTCTCGACAAGTACCGCACCCGAAAGGAGAACGGTAAAACGACTAACCGAAAGGTGAACTTGGTACGCTACGCCGATGACTTCATCATCACGGGCGAGAGCCATGAGGTGCTGGAGGAGATAAAGGCAGACCTCATCCTCTTCCTGAAGGAAAGGGGCTTGGAACTCTCGGAGGAGAAGACACTGATAACGCACATCGACGACGGGTTCGACTTCCTCGGCTTCAACATACGCAAGTATAGGAACGGCACACTGCTGATTAAGCCGAGCGAGAAGAGCATGAAGAAGTTTGCCGAGAAGACGCACGACATCATCTATGGAATGCGTTCAAGGAAGCAGGCCGACGTGATAGAGAAACTGAACCGCATGATAGCGGGATGGGTGAACTATTACAGGTACGTGTCGTCGAAGAAGTCGTTCTGGCGTCTCGACCACACCATCTTCCTACAGCTGTGGAGATGGGCGATACGCAGGCACCAGAACAAGTCGTTGGAATGGGTACGTAACAAGTACTGGCACAGGAGCGGCACGCGGCAGTGGATGTACAGCACGACGCGCAAAGACAGGAGGGGAAAGGAATACACGCTGTCCCTCATCACCCTCGCCGACACGCCATTGCTACGTTACACGAAGGTAAGGGCGGAAGCCAACCCCTTCGACCCAGCCTACGACAAGTACTTCGCGGAAAGGCGGGCAGTGACCCGTCAGACGCGCCCTCTCAAACGCAGTGCCTAAAGAGGCACGGAGCCGATTAATTAGAACGAGAATTAATTCAGAATTACGCGAGCCGTGTGCGGTGAAAGTCGCATGCACGGTTCTTAAAGGGGAAAGCGGGGGAAACCCCGCAGCCCTACTTAGAAAAAAGCATTGAACAATATGACGATAGTAAGCACAAGAGATTTCCGTGCCAACCAAAGCCGGTTTTTGAGCATGGCACTGCGTGGTGAGGATGTTATCCTGAAATCGCGTCAGGGTAAGGTGCGTCTGATTCCTGTCAAGGAAGAGATAGAGCCTGAGCGAGATGTAACTACAGAGATTTGCCAGGGATTAAAGGATTTTCGGGATTATCTTGATGGTGACGAAACGAAGTTGCTGTCATGGGAGGATATGATGAATGAGTTACACGATTAATCCTACCAAGACATTTCTTATTGAAGCCAAGAAGCTGAAGAAACGCTATCACAGCCTTGAAGCTGATCTTGAAGCATTCAAAACTGAACTTAAGAAGAATCCCTTCCAAGGTTCCGAACTCTGTCCTGGTATCCGTAAGATTCGCATGGCCATCACTTCTAAAGGCCGCGGAAAATCGGGTAGTGCGCGGGTCATTACAGCCACTGCCATTACGGCCGAGCATGAGGGGCACATAGCTTTGCTTACCATCTACGACAAGGAAGACGCATCGACAGTGAAGTTAAATGTCGTCAGGCAGATGGCACGCGAACTTGGCTTCACCGTATAGTTTTAATATCCATGAGAGTACTGATAGTAAATACAAGCGAGCGCACCGGCGGTGCCGCCGTGGCCGCGAGCCGGCTGATGGCCGCACTCTGCAACCACGGCGTACAGGCGAAGATGCTGGTGCGCGACCGCCAGACCGACGACATCCGGGTGGCGGCACTGGGCAGTTCCTGGTGGCAACGCCGCCATTTCCTCTGGGAACGGCTCTGCATCTTCCTGCGCCTGCACGGCAGCCGGAAGCATCTTTTCGACATCGACATAGCCAACAGCGGCTTCGACATCACGCAGACGCAGGAGTTCCGCGAGGCCGACGTGGTGCATCTGCACTGGATTAACCAGGGCATGCTCTCGCTGTCGGGCATCGGCAAGATACTGCGTTCAGGCAAACCCGTGGTATGGACCATGCACGACATCTGGCCTGCGACGGCCATCTGCCACCTGACCTTGGGCTGCGGAGCCTTCCGCACCCGTTGCCAGAACTGCCGACTGCTACCTGGCGGCGGTTCGAAGAGCGACCTCTCGGCCACCGTGTGGCGCCGCAAGGAGCGCATGCTGAAACAAGGCTCGCCCGTATTCGTGACGTGCAGCCGCTGGCTCGAAGGCGAGGCCAAAGGCAGTGGGCTGCTACGCGGCCACCGCATCCTGAGCATTCCCAACCCTATCGACACCCGTGTGTTCTGCCCCGGCTCACAAGCAGAGGCCCGTCAACAGATGAAACTGCCACAGAACAAACTGCTCGTGCTCTTCGTCTGTCAGCGCATCACTAACGCCTACAAAGGCATGGACTACCTGGCCGAGGCCTGCCAAAAACTGGCAGCCGCCCATCCCGAGCTGAAGGAGAAGATGGGACTGGTGCTGTTAGGAGGTCACGCCGACGAGGTGAGCAGCGGACTGCCCTTCGAATCGTTTCCGCTGGACTATATCAGCGACGAGAGTCAGATGGTGAGTGCCTACCGCTCAGCCGACATCTTTGTGCTGCCCTCGCTCTGCGAGAACCTGCCCAACACCATCATGGAGGCCATGGCCTGCGGTGTGCCCTGCTTAGGATTCAAGGTGGGCGGCATTCCCGAGGAAATAGACCACAGGAAGAACGGCTACGTGGCAGCCTATCGCGACAGTGACGACCTGGCACGAGGCATGTACTGGCTGCTGTGCGAGGCCAACCGCACCGAACTGTCGAAGGCCGCCGTGCGCAAGGTGACCCAGAACTACTCGCAGAACAGTGTGGCCCTGCGCTATTCAGAACTTTATCAGGAGCTATTGGCCCAAAAGCACTTCAGACTATGATACGATTCACCGTTGTCACCATTACCTATAACGCCGAAGCAGTGCTTCAGCGTACTCTTCAGAGCGTACAGAGCCAGACCTACGAGGGCGTGGAACATCTGATTATCGACGGGGCATCGACCGACGGAACCCTGGTTCTGGCCGAACAGTACAAGACCCGGAGCGACGCTTCGGAATGCGGCCACAAGGTCATCGTGCAGTCGGAACCCGACCAGGGCATCTACGACGCCATGAACAAGGGACTGACACAGGCCTCGGGCGACTACGTGGTCTACATGAACGCGGGCGACACCTTCCCGCAGGCCGATACCTTAGAGCAGATTGCCCACCGGGCACGGCTCAACCAGACGGCCTCGGACGAACTGCCGGGCGTGCTCTACGGCAACACTGACATCGTGGACAACGACGGACGCTACCTGCATCCCCGCCGTCTGCAGCCGCCCGCCGTGCTGTCGTGGCGCTCGTTCCGTCAGGGCATGCTAGTGTGCCACCAGGCTTTCTACGCCCGCACCGACATTGCGAAGAACCTGCAGTATGACACCCGCTACCGCTATTCAGCAGACGTGGACTGGTGCATCCGCGTAATGAGGGAATGCGAGCGGGCCGGACTCACCTTATATAATATAAACATGGTGGTGGCCAACTACACCGAACAGGGACAAACCACGCTGCACCACCGCGCCTCGCTCTGCGAGCGCTACCGCATCATGGCCCGCCACTACGGCCACGTGCAGACCTTCCTGCTGCACTGCTGGTTTGTCATCAGGGCTGTTATTCCGCTTCGCGGGCAGGAAAAAACAAAGTAAAACCGAATAAAACAAAACAAAACCAGTTTTGGATGAATGAAATCAGAAACGAATTATCCTAATTTATTCTTAATTTTGGTCACAAATGTGGTCTTTGAAAAAATACGTGAGTAGAATTAAAAAATAATTAGGATAATTCGTTTCTTAAATAGAAGGTCTTATTGTGCTATGAGCGAGACGGCGAAACCGCCGCCGGGAGCCTCGGCCAGCTTCAGGACGTCGCCCTGCTTGACCACCTTCTTGGTGATGGTGTAGGCCTGCGGGTTGGTCTCATAGTGGGCATCCTTTGCGTCGGCATAGATGGTGCAGTCGTACTTGCGGCCCTTCTCGAGGAAGTCGAGACGGATGACGCTGCGATGGCCCTGCTCGTCGCACTTGCCACCAATGAACCAGTTGGGCGTACCCTTGGCCTTGCGGGCCACGGTGATGTAGTCGGCAGGCTCGGCCTCGAGGTAGATGCTCTCGTCCCAGTCGCAGGCCACGTCGCGGATGAACTGGAAGGCATCGTCGAAGCGCTCGTAATGCTCGGGCAGGTCGGCGGCCATCTGCAAGGGCGAGTACATGGTGAGGTAGAGAGCCAGCGAACCAGCAATGGTGATGCGTGCCCACGACGTGTTGTCGCTCCACTCGCTGAGCTTGGTGACGAATATGCCAGGCGTATAGTCCATCGGGCCGCCCTGCAGACGGGTGAAGGGCAGGATGCAGGTGTGGTCGGGACGCGAGCCGCCGAAAGCCTCATATTCCGTGCCACGGGCACTCTCGTTGCCCACGAGGTTAGGATAGGTGCGGCAGAGTCCGGTGGGGCGGGTGGCCTCATGGGCGTTGACCATGATGTGGTGCTTAGCGGCCTCCTTCACCACGTGCAGGTAATGGTTGTTCATGGACTGCGAGTAATGGTGGTCGCCACGCGGGATGATGTCGCCCACGTAGCCCGTCTTCACGGCATCATAGCCATATTGGTTCATCAGCGTGAAGGCAGCCTCCAGATGACGCTCGTAGTTCTGCGTAGACGAGCTGGTCTCATGGTGCATGAGCAGCTTCACCCCCTTTGAGTGGGCATAGTCGTTGAGGGCCTTCAGGTCGAAGTCGGGATAAGGCGTCACGAAGTCGAAGACATCGCGCTTCCACATGTTGGCCCAGTCCTCCCAGCCCACGTTCCAGCCTTCGACCAGCACCTGGTCGAGTCCGTTCTTGGCGGCGAAGTCGATGTAGCGGCGCACCTTCTCGTTGTTGGCGGCATGGCGGCCATGGGGTTTCACCTTCTTCCAGTCAATCTGGTCGAGCTTGATGGAAGGGTAGTCGTCGGTGTAGTGCCAGTTGCTCTTGCCCACAATCATCTCCCACCACACACCACAGTATTTCGTGGGGTGAATCCACGACGTGTCGTCGAGGGCGCAAGGCTCGTTGAGGTTGAGGATGAGGTTGGAGGAGAGCATGTCGCGGGCATCGTCGGAGACCATCACCGTGCGCCAAGGTGTCTGGCAGGGTGTTTGCATGGCACCCTTCAGGCCCGTGGCATCGGGGGTGAGGTGGCTGACGAAGGTGAAGGGCTTCGGCAGAGCCGAAGCACACGGGGAAGGATGGGGTGTGTAGGCATTACTGCTGCCTTCGAGACGGGTGGTGAGGGCTTTGGTCTGCTCGTCGACCAGCTCCAAGTGCATGGTGGCATAATCGGCACAGGCGGCCTCGTGGATGTTGATGTAGAGACCGTCCTGGCTCTTCATCTGGAGCGAGGTCTGCACGCCGGTGGGCGAGAAGACGGCCACGCTGGAATTGCCCCAGTTCACGGCCTCCTTCATGCGGGAGCGAATCTGGCTCAGGCGGCTTTCCTGTGTCTCCTGCTCCTGCGTGTCATAGTCGC
Source organism: uncultured Prevotellaceae bacterium (assembly GCA_900318815.1). Lineage (GTDB taxonomy): Bacteria > Bacteroidota > Bacteroidia > Bacteroidales > Bacteroidaceae > Prevotella. The sequence goes on along the minus strand of ONMA01000014.1, from coordinate 59,287 downwards.
CAGGCAGCCACCAGGCGGTGTGGTCGCCCGTCATGCTGAACTCGGTGTGTTCCTCCTTAATCAGGAAATAGTTCAAGTTCTTTTGCTGGGGGAACTCGTAACGCAGGCCAATGCCGTCATCGTAGACGCGGAAGCGGATGAGGATGGTGCGCTGCTCCTTGGATTGCTGCAAAGTGGCCACATACTCCACGTAGTGGTTGCGGATGGTGGCAGTCTCACCCCAGACAGGACGCCAGGTCTCGTCGAACGTCGAAGTCTTCTCCTTCACGATGCTGAAGCCCTGTATCAGGTCGGTCTCTTCCATACCGCGCGAGGCGTGCTTGTCGCGTGCCAGCTCCAAGCCGAGGTGCGAGGGCCTGACCACGGGCTGTCCCTTGTAAGTCATTTCATACGTGGGCCGACCCGAATCGTCGACCGAGAAGTTGACCACGATGTTGCCATTGGGCGATTTCACCGTACCAGCCATGGCCAGTAATGGCATGGCCAGGAGGGTAGCTAATAAGTTTTTGCGTTTCGTCATTGTCTTGTTTGTTTTGTAAAGAAATCTTGCGCAAAGGTAGGAAAAAACGCGCGTTCTGCGTGTGTTCGCGCCGTGTATATGCATTCATTGGGTTGTCAATCGTTTGCACGTAACAAGGGGGGCAAACGATTGACAACCACCTGAATCAGAAGTTGATGACCAGCACCGGGGCGATATTACCGCCGGGGCGGTCGGCGGGCAGCGTGACGTGCAGTCCGTCGGCCTCCAAGCTATAGGCCACGGGGCCGTAGCCCAACAGCTTCACGTTGCTTGGCGTACCGCTATAATAAGGTGAAAGGGAGGCCAGGCTCTTGATAATGGTCTTGTTGGCGTCGGGCCAGCCCATGAGCGTGGCATAGAGCGTACCGTTCTTCTCGTTGAAACGGATGTCATCAGACGAGTACTTGAAGCCCTCGTTGAAGCCCTGGGCGTTGAGCGGATTGGCGGCTTCGGCCAGCGGTCCCTCGCCAAACGTCTTCCAGGGACGGGTGCCGACGATGCTCTCCTTGTTCACGTCCATCCAAGCCTTGATGCCGTTGAGCACGGCCACCTCCTTCTCGTCGATGGAACCGTTGCCACGGATGGGGATGCTGAGCAGCAGACAGCCGTTCTTGCTCACCACGTCGACCAACATGCGGACGACGGTGGCAGCCGACTTATAGCGGTTCTGCTGGTAGACGCCCTGGTCGTAGTGCCACTGGCCTATGCAGGTACACGTCTGCCAGGGCAAGGGCTGCGCCCGGTCGGGGATGCCGCGCTCCACGTCCCAGAGCATGAGCTGCTTCTGCTCGTCGTTCAGAATCTTGCCCATAGGCACCACCTGGGCCTGCCCGCCATGCTGATTGGCACTGTGATTGTAGTAGTGGGCCAGGATGTTCTGTCCTATCTGGTCGTCGCAGCCGTAGAAGGGCAGCACGGTGTCGTCGAAATAGAGCATCTGCGGGTCGTAGTCGTTGATGAGCTGCAACACGCGGTTCTGCAACTTCATCTTAAAGGCTTCCGATGGCTGCGAGGCTCCGTTGCCCCAGTCCCACTGGCTGTGAATGCTGCCCGGTTTCTCCCAGCCCGTGCTGTGCTCATGACGCTGGGCATAGAGTTCCTGCGGGTCCAGCCCCTTCCACCACTTCTCCGTGCCGTCGGCATTGGGCTTGTAGCCGTCTTCCTTGGTCAGGTTGCCGTCGAACTTCTGGGCAGGCTCTAACCATGTCCAGGTGTGGGCACCGTGGATGCTGACGCCCAAGGGCAGGTCGTACTTCTTGCAGGCGGCGGCCCACTCCTTCACGATGTCGCGCCGAGGCCCGACGTTCACGGAGTTCCACTCCTGATAGGTACTGTTCCAGAGGTCGAAGTTGTCGTGGTGCTGACCCAGGGTGAAGAAGAACTGCGCCCCCACGCTCTTGTAGAGCCTGACAAGTTCTTCGGGATTCCACTGCTCGGCCTTCCAGGCGTTGCAGAGTTCTTTCAGTCCGAAGTCATTGGGGCTACCGAAACGCTCGACGTGGTGCTTGTACTGCCAGTGGTCCTCGTAGTACATGCCACGGGCATACCAGTCGCCGTCCTCGGCCTGACACTGCGGCCCCCAATGGGCCCAGATGCCGAACTTGGCATCGCGGAACCACTCCGGGCACTTCCATTGTTTCAGACTTTCCCAGTTGGCCTCGTAGGGACCTTTTTCAATCGTCTCGTTGGTCTGAGCCTGCATGCTGAGCGACATGCAGAGCATGATGCCCATCATCTTGATACATAACGAATTGTTCATGGTGTTCTTTTTGGAATAAGATAATGTGAACAAAAAAATGATTGTGTACAAAGATAAGAAGAAAAATTCAAATGACCGACAAAACGCGGGCAAAAAATACTTGATAAAATAAGAACTGCCCCGTAAAGCCTCCGAGAGGGGCATTTACGGAGCAGCATCCTGAAATGTTTTTCGTTAGGTTAGTATGTTTAGATAAAAGGTTGTGTTCTTTTTTTATGTCTGCTATTGGCGTCCGCTGCTGGCGATGAGCTCGCGCACCCTGCTGTTCAGGTCGTCGGCCTGCAGGAGCTGCTCAATCGAGAGGTGCATGCGATAACGCCAGTAATGACGCGAATTGGCCGGGATGTTGATGCGCTCGGCATTGGCATCGGGCAGCCGGTATTTCTCACTGATACCGAGCCAGTCCTGCAGAGAGATGAGACAGAGCATGGAGGGGCTGGTGAGGTGGCGCGACACGATTTCCTGAGCCAGCCATCCGGGCAGCGGGTGGGGGGCAACGTCGTCACGGCGCAGCCTGGACGTGTAGTAGTCTTGTGTGCGTTCAGGATCCTCGTCCCACCACTGGCGCAACGTGGCCATGTCGTGGGTGGAGATGGTACACACCGAGCGGTAGGGATTGTGCGAGAGCTTGCCGAAGCGCAGTCCCGGCTCCTTGGGCATAGACTGGATTTCGAGCGAGAGGATGCGCAGCTGCTGCATCACCCAGGGCACACAGTCGGGCACCATGCCCAAGTCCTCAGCACAGCAGAGCATGCGGGTGGCCTGCGTCAGCCTCGGCAGCTTCTTCATGGCCTCCTCGTACCAGAACTGGTTGTTGCGACGATAGAAGTAATCGTTGTACATATCCCAGAAGCGTTGCTGCTCATCGGCAGAGAGCTGCTTGAAGGCTTCGAGCTTCGGAGCATTGATACGCGGGTGCCAGTAGTTCTTCTGCTTGTGGTCCTCGAGATAGAACTCCTCGCGGAAGGGCAGATGCCAGCGTTGCTCTATCTCCTCGCAGCTCATGGGCAGTGACGGCTGGAACTGGCCGTAGAGACCGCTCTTGTGGGGCACGGGAATCTCCCAAATGCGGAAGAAGCCTAATACGTGGTCTATGCGGTAGGCATCGAAGTACTGCGCCATCTTGCGAAAACGGCGCACCCACCACTGGCAGCCGTCCTTCAGCATCTCGTCCCAGTTATAGGTGGGGAAGCCCCAGTTCTGGCCGTCCTCGGCAAAGGCATCGGGCGGAGCACCGGCCTGTCCGTTCAGGTTGAAGTAGCGGGGTTCCACCCACGCCTCAACACCATCGCGGGATACGCCAATGGGGATGTCGCCCTTGAGGACGACCTGCTGCTGGCGGGCATGCTTGTGGGCCAGCCTCATCTGGGTATCTAAGTTGAACTGCACGAAGTACCAGAAGTCGGTATTGGCCTCTTCCTCGGAGGATGACTGCAAGGACTGATCCCGCTTCACGCAGAACTCGGCGTAAGGCTCCAGCCAGTCCTTGTTGTTCTCCACAAACTCCTTATAAGCCTTGGTGCGCTTCATCTTCGCGAACTCCTGTTCGAAGATGACGTGCAGGTACTCCATCTTGGCCTTGAACATGCGCTCGTAGTCAATCTGCGGCAGGGCGTTCAGCTCCTGGCGAAGCTGTTCGAACTTGTTGCGCATGTCCTCATCTTTGATGGGAGGCAGTTGCCGGAAGTCGGTGAATTGCGGGTGCAGGGCATAGATGCTGATGGCATTGTAGGGATAGCTGTCCTGCCAGGTACCCGTCATGTTGGTATCGTTGATGGGCAGCACCTGCAGAACGCGCTGGTTGGTCATAGCACACCAGTCAATCATCATCTTCAGGTCGCCGAAGTCGCCCACGCCGAAGCTGCCTTCTGAACGCAGGGAGAACACGGGTATCACCGTGCCCGCCGCCTTCCATGGGCTGATGTCGAACGAGGCCTGAGACAGCTCGCACACCACCACCTCATCTTTCCCGAACTCGGGCAAGTCGATGTAGCGGTTGTTGCCTTGCTCCCACTTATAGTCAGTGGTCACGAACTTGAAATCGAACATGCCCGGCAGACGGTCGGCATCGAGACTGACCACCCATTCGTTATGGTCGTGCTCGGTCATGGGCAGGGCGTGGCCGATGTCCCATGCACCTAAATACTGAGGGGCGCCAACGATGGATAGCCGCTCGTTGGCGCGTAATTGCGGGGCACGAACCTTCAGGATGATGGTGCGCGTGAACTTAGTCTCTGCGCCCGTCGTCAGTTCGCGGTTGATGATGCACTCGGTGAAAGCTGAGGAGTAGAGGAACGAGTCCTCCGGAATGTCAATCCAGTGGTCGAATACGAAGTACTGACTGGCGTTTGCGGCCGTAAGCTCCAGCTTGTGCGGGGCAATCTGCCATTCGCGCCGCAGCTGCTCGCCTTGCTCATTCGACACTTGATAGCAATAGTCCAGGCTAAGCCCCTCCTTGCCCTGCCTTTGCAGCTCGCAAGTCCAGTGCCAGCCATCGGCAGTACTCATGTCCAAGAGCTTTTCTCCCATTTCGCCGTCTTTCAGACAGAGTACGATATGTTCGCCGAATCTGGTATGATATTCTACGTTGAATTGTAACTTCATAGCGTAATTGTTTGGTTTTCGCAATTATTTGCCAAAGATACAACTTTTCTTAACTAAACACTATCCAATTTGTCGCATATTCACTACTTTACGACGCGCAAACGATTGCATCCCGCCCTTCTTATCTGGCCATTTTGTAGATGGCCTCCATGTCCTCGGCCTTCAGCACGCGCAGCTGTCCACAGGTGGCCGAGTGGTCGCGGCTGCACTTGCGGGTCATCTCGCTGATCTCGTCGTCGGTGATGTCACGGCCTATCAGCTCATGGATATTGACGGGCATGCCGATGGCGTGATAGAACTGCTCCATGGCCTCGATGCCGCGCAGGGCTGTTCCCTCGGGGTCGGTGAAGTCGTTGGGCACGCCCATGACGTTCACGGCAAAGCGCACGAAGCGGCTCACGTTCTCCTTCAGCACATAGCGTGCCCAGCTGGGCCAGATGGCGGCCAGGCCGGCACCGTGGGTGACGTCGAACATGCCGCTCAGTTCATGCTCCAACTGATGGGTGGCCCAGTCGTCGCGCACGCCACAGCCAGTGAGTCCCCAGTGGGCCACGCTGCCGCCCCACATAATCTGTGCGCGATGGCGATAGTCTTCAGGATTCTTCAGTACCTGGAACACGCTATTCTTCATCGAACGCAGCACAGCCTCGGCCAACTCGGTAGTCAAGTCCATGTCATCGTCCTTGGTGAAGTAACGCTCCATGGTATGCATCATCATGTCGGTGACACCGGCTGCCGTCTGATAGGCAGGCAGGGTGAAGGTGCGGCGCGGGTTCATAATGGCAAACTTGGGACGCAGGATGTCGTCGGAGTAGCCCAGCTTCACGTCGCCGTCCTCGTTGGTGATGACGCTCGACTCGCTCATCTCGCTGCCAGCAGCCGGGATGGTCAGCACCGAGGCTACGGGCAGTGCCTTGGCGGGCGCGGCCTTGCCAAGATAGAAGTTCCACACGTCTTCGTCCGGGTTGGCCACACCCATGGCAATGGCCTTGCCCGAGTCAATGACGCTGCCTCCGCCAACGGCCAGGATGAAGTCTACTCCTTCGCGCTGGCAAAGCTCGATTCCCTTGTACACTAACGACAAGCGCGGATTGGGCACCACGCCGCCCAGCGTCACAAAGCTGACGCCGCCCTCGCGCAATAGCCCGCATATCTTGTCTAAGAGACCTGACCGTATGGCACTCTGTCCGCCATAATGTACCAGTACTTTCGTACCGCCATAACGTTTTGCCAACTGAGCAACCTGCTCTTCTGCCTGCTCGCCGAAGGCCACTTCAGTAGGAGCATAGTATTTGAAATCTTTCATATTATAAGAAATTGGTGTTGTCTTGAACCATAAGGATCACCTCACGTTGTCTGTTTAGTTACGATACAAAGATAGTACTTTTGTGCCAAAATCCCAGTGTCTCCCCGCCATATCACGAAATTATTAGGAAAAATTTAGGATTTTGACATGCCGCATCGTGCAAAGGGGCAGCCAAGCGAATACTCCCCTATTCGAGCGTGGCAACAACGTATTCCGAACGTGTGCCTATACGGAACTTACCGCCCCAGATGCCTATTCCAGAGGATATGTAATAGCGGGTTTTCCCTCGCTGATGCGCACCGAAGGAACACTCGTAGACGGCATCAGTAATCCAAGAGATGGGCCACACTTGCCCTCGGTGCGTGTGCCCGCTCAGCTGGAAATCAACACCCGCCTGCTCTGCCTCTTCCAGATGATAGGGCTGGTGGTCGAGAAGGATGGTGTATTTTGTGTGGTCGGCCATCCTTGCCAGCTCGTCGACGCTGCGCCGCCGCAGGTTGGTGCGGTCGTCTCGTCCCATGATGCACAGGTCGCCCACTACCAGGCAGGTGTCGCGCAGCAATTGGATGCGGGCATCGCGGTAGAACTGCTCGGCCAGCGGTTCGCTGCTGTAGTACTCGTGATTGCCCAGGCAGGCATAGACGGGTGCTTCAAGGCGGCGCATCTCCTCAGCCATGTTCTCCTCGACAAGCGGACGCATGCTCATGTCGATAACGTCGCCCGCAATGAGCACCACATCGGGGTTCTCGGCATTAATCAGGTCTACCCACCGGGCCAGTTCCTTGCGAGGGTTGTGATAGCCCAAGTGCAGGTCGCTCAGCATCACTATCCTCAGAGGACGGGCCAACGGCTTATCAGTGGTCAGATGCAGTTCCTCGCGCACCTTATGATGATAATGCACATTCCCATAGAGGAAAAGAGCAAACATGCCAATGACGATGCAGGCCGTCAGCGGGAAGTTCTGGTGCATCCACTGAGGACGGACAAGATGCAGCAGCCGCCCCAAGTCGAGCACCAGAAAGATGACCACCAGATAGAGCAGGATGAACACGCTGGAATTGCCTATGTCGTAGACCAGCCGTGCCAAGGGCAGCGGCATATCGTCGATGGCACGCCTGAAGTTCAGGAAAATCATGAGGAACGACAGCACCCCGGCCATGATTATAGAAACACGCCAAACGGCTGGCAGCGGAACGAGCGTCCACACATGCCAGCCGATATAGGCAATGCCCATGACAGGCAACAGAAGAAAAATGAACATCCACATAGTTTTGTGATGGTATTGCGACCAATGCCGCAACAGACGGGACAGCGATTACAGCAGGTTCATGGTGTCGGTGGCAATCATCAGCTCCTCGTCGGTGGGGATGACGACGACCTTCACCTTCGAGTCGTCGGCCGAGATGATGGCCTCTTCGCCGCGCACCTGGTTCTTCTCTTCGTCGAACTTGACACCGAGGAACTCCAGACCCTTGCACACCTCGGAACGCATGCTAATCTGGTTCTCGCCCACACCGGCAGTGAAGACGATGACATCGACGCCACCCATAGCGGCAGCGTAGGCACCGATATACTTCTTAATGCGATAGAAGTACATGTCCTGAGCCAGCTGGGCACGCTTGTCACCAGCCTTGGCGGCGTTCTCCACGTCGCGCATGTCGGAAGAGCCGCCGGTGATACCGGCCACACCGCTCTTCTTGTTGAGCAGATTCGACATGCCGTCGGCATCGAGACCCAGTTTCTTCTCCAAGAAAGTCACGGCACCGCCGTCGATGTCGCCACTACGGGTACCCATCATCAGGCCCTCCAGCGGCGTGAGGCCCATCGACGTGTCAACGCACTTGCCATCAACGACAGCGGCGATAGAACCGCCATTGCCCACGTGGCAGGTGATGACCTTCGTACCCTCGGGCTTCATACCAAGGAACTCCAAGGCGCGAGCCGACACATAGCGGTGGCTGGTTCCGTGGAAGCCATAGCGGCGCACGGCATACTTCTCATAGAGTTCGTAAGGAATGGCATACATATACGCCTTGGCAGGCATGGTCTGGTGGAAGGCGGTATCGAACACGCCCACCTGGGGCAGACCCGGCATCAGCTCCTTCACGGCGTTCACGCCCTTCAGGTTGGCAGGGTTGTGCAGGGGAGCCAGGTCCGAGCACTCCTCGAAGACCTTCAGCACCTCGTCGGTAAGCACGACGCTCTTGTTGAACTTCTCGCCACCATGCACCATGCGATGGCCCACGGCATCAATCTCGTCAAGACTCTTGATGACACCAATCTCGGGGTCGGTCAACAGGGAGAAGATGAACTTCACGCCCTCGGTGTGCTCGGGTATGTCGTGCATGATCTGCTTCTTCTCGCCGTTGGCGAGCTTCACCTTCACGAAAGCGCCGTCAAGACCCACACGCTCAGCACCGCCACTGGTCATCACGGATTTGTCATCCATGTTATACAATGCATATTTAATTGAACTGCTGCCACAGTTAAGAACTAAGATTTTCATATTTTAAAGCCCACCCAAGCCCTCCCAGAGGGAGGGATGTCTATATAGACAAAGGTGCTCCTATTTTTTAATTATTTGATACTCTTGTTAAATTGCTATTATTGCCAATATGCCCGATACGGAACGCCCATCCTTTGTCTATATAGACATCCCTCCCTTTGGGAGGGCTTGGGTGGGCTTTTACCGATTATTTCTTTGCGTCCATGGCCTGGCAGGCAGTGATGGCCACCATGTAGTAGATGTCGTCGATGGAGCAGCCGCGCGAGAGGTCGTTCACCGGACGGGCGATACCCTGGAGGATGGGGCCGATGGCGATGGCGTCGCCCAGGCGCTGCACGAGCTTATAGCCGATGTTACCCACTTCGAGGTTCGGGAACACGAGAACGTTGGCATTGCCGGCAATGTCGCTGCCAGGAGCCTTCTTCTTGCCTACAGAGGGCACGAGGGCGGCATCGGCCTGCAGCTCGCCGTCGACCTTCAGCGACGGATCCAGTTCCTTGGCCAGCTGGGTAGCCTCGATGACCTTGTCGCACACCTCATGCTTGGCACTGCCCTTGGTCGAGAAGCTCAGCATGGCCACGCGGGGATCGTCGAAACCAGCCACGCTCTTGGCGGTCTGTGCAGTGCAGACGGCAATCTGAGCCAGCTCGTTGGCATTGGGCATGGGCGTTACGGCCACGTCGCCCACGACGAGTACGCCCTCCTCGCCATACTGTTTCTGCTTGGTGATGAGCAGCATGCCGCCGCTGACACAAGTGATGCCCGGGGCACACTTGATAATCTGCAGGGCGGGGCGCAGGGTCTCGCCAGTAGTAGAGAGCGCTCCGGAAATCTGGCCGTCGGCACCCTCGGTCTTGATAATCATACAGCCCAGATACAGCGGGTTCTTCACCAGCTCGCGGGCCTGCTCAATGGTCATGCCCTTCTTCTTGCGAAGCTCGGCCAGCAGCGTGGCATACTCCTCGCTCTTGGGGTTGTTCTCGGGGTCGATGATGGTGGCCTTGCCGATGTTCTGCAGGCCCCATTCGCCAGCCAGACGGTTAATCTCAGCGGGGTTGCCGATGAGGATAATGTTGGCAATGTCGTCGGCCAGCACACGGTCGGCGGCACGGAGTGTACGCTCCTCAAGAGCCTCGGGGAGCACGATGCGCTGCTTGTTAGCCTTAGCACGCGCAACAATCTTACTTAATAAATCCATAGTTTGTTTTTTAACAATGTTGTTTTTAAGAAAAAATATTCTGATTGCAAAAGTAGCAAAAATATTTGAGACAACGGCCTAATGCTTTTAAAAAAATGTTGCAGGCAATAAAAAACACCACAACAAGCACCTTTCCTACACGGAATTCAGGTCGTAGTAGCGGTAATCGCTGAGCAGAGTGGCCAGAAACACCTCGTTGTCGACGATTTCGCCAGAGAGCAGCAGCTCGTGGTACATCTGTCGGGCCAGCGTCTCGATGCGGTGGCGGCGCGACGTACTGCGGTCGGCCAGCGTGCGGGCAATGCGGTCGGCCTGCTCCACGGTCAGGTTGCGGGCTTCTTCGTAGGAAGGATGGTAGTCCTCCTTCACAAAGCGGAACTCGTCAAGGCTCACGCGGATCTTGTCGTAGGTGTTCAGCCTAATGACCATCGTGCCCGCAGCCAGGTCGCCTAATCGTTGCCGTCGGGCCGTGACCAGCATGGAAAACGCAGCCACCGCGCCAAAAAAGAGGATGTCGACGGAAAACAGGAGCCAGCGCAACAGGAAGTCGCCCACCGATGGACTGCTGCCGTCGACTCGCACCACGCGCGTATTCAGCAGGAACTTTCCCAGCGTCTGTCCGCCCGATACCACCTCGCACACGGGCTGGTAGATCAGGACGGGCAACACCACAAAAAGCAGCACGCTGCTTGCATCCATGTTGATGTTCAGCGTATCAGTCACAAAAAAGACGGCATAGATATAGGCTATCTCCATCAGCAGGTCGATGAAGAAGCCCCAGAAGCGCAACGACGACTTGGCCGGTGTCTGCTCAATGCGCACAAATTGTCCGGTAACGAGATGGTTGTCTTTTGCCATTGCCGTGCAAAGGTACAAAAAATTCATCATTCTCACTCATAATTCATATTTATTTTGTACTTTTGTGCGCAAAATGAAAGAAGCCATTTTCGTGAAGCAAAACGTGGTCCAGTGGCAGCAGACCGAAATGCTGCTGGACGGTGCCGAGGCCGAAAGCCCCGACGTGCTGGCCGATGCCTACATCTCGACCACGAGCGACCTGGCTTTCGCCCAGACCCATTACCCGCAGTCGCGCACCACGCAGTACCTGAACGCACTGGCCTTTGCCCTGCACAACACCATCTACCGCTACAAGCGCGAACCGGCAAGCCGTCTGCTCACGTTCTGGACGCGCGAGGTGCCGCTCACTATGTGGCAGGCACGGCGCGAACTGCTCATCTCCTTTATTATATTTACGGTATCGATGTTTATCGGCGTGGTGTCTACGCTGGGCGACTCCGACTTCCCGCGCGTCATCCTGGGCGACGACTACGTGGACATGACCTTAGAGAACATTGCCCACGGCGAGCCGATGGCTGTCTACAACAGCGACAACGAGAGCACTATGTTCCTCGGCATCACGCTGAACAACGTGTGGGTGTCGTTCCGCATCTTTGCCTTGGGCGTACTTACCAGCTTCGGCACGGGCTACGGCCTGCTCTCCAACGGCGTGATGGTGGGAGCCTTCCAGACGTTCTTCATCCAGAAGGGGTTAGGATGGCCGTCGTTCCTGGCCATCTGGCTGCACGGCACGCTCGAGATCTCGTCCATCATCGTGGCCGGAGCCGCCGGACTGGCCCTGGGCAACGGCTGGCTGTTTCCCGGCACCTACGGGCGCATGGCCTCGTTCCGACGGGGTGCCCGTCGCGGACTGAAGATTATCATCGGCACGGTGCCCATCTTCGTCTGCGCCGCCTTCATCGAGGGCTTCCTCACGCGCCACACCGAGTGGCCCGACGCCCTGCGTTTCGCCATCATCCTGCTGTCGTTCCTGTTCGTCGTCTTCTATTTTGTACTCCTGCCCCAGAGAATCCATCAACAAGCTCCCAACTCCTAACCCACCATTCATCCCTATGCCCTCCGACACCCTACAGATAGACCATCAGCTGCTGGAGCAACTGCAACAGGATCCCCGCTATGCCTACATAGCCGAGGAGCAGAAGCCAAGTGTCTTCAGCGAGCTGATCCACTCGCTGGACAGGTGGCTGTCGGAGCATGTCGGCAACAGCGAATTTCCGTTTCGCTACGTGTTCTATGCCATCTGCATCCTGGCCGTCATCGTACTGGTGTGGTGGATGGTGCGCAGCCAACTGCTGCATCGCATCCTTGGTATTCGCCATGAGGCCGAGGTGAGCATCGAGGAAGCCGAGGAAAACATACACAGCGTAGACTTCGACGCTGAGATTGCGCGCGCACTGGCAGCAGGCGACCATACCCGTGCCGCCCGACTGCTCTACCTGCAGACGCTGAAACGGCTCGATGATGCCGGTAGGCTTGAATGGCAACCGCAGAAGACACCCACACAATACACCCTGGAAGTGGGCGGCATGCCCTTCCGCACACTGACCAACCACTTCCTGCGCATACGCTATGGCGGCTTTGAGGCCGACGAACAATTGTTCAGCACCATGAAGACGCTCCAAGCCGAAGTAGAGAAAGGAGGCACGGCATGAAGGGCGTACACGTATTCCTGATGATTGCGGCCTTCTTCGGGCTGGTCATCGCGCTGATAGCGATGGGAGGGAAACGCAGTTACGACTGGGAACCCTCGTTCAGTCACAATAGCGACGAACCCTTCGGATGCGAACTGTTCGACCGTATGGTGTCGCGCTCCATGGGCAGCCGCTATCACATGGAACGCCCGCAGACGTTGCGCGAACTCTCTAAACATCAGTACGACGGCCCGCAGGGCTGGCTCTTCGTCGACTACCAGCTGCGGTTCTCACCCGGTGAGGTCGGCATCCTGCTCGACCTGGCACGTCGGGGCGACTGCGTGATCGTGGGCAGCATCGAGTTTGGAAGTCCTCTTTGCGACTCGCTTGGCGGCATCTACATTGACGGCAACCATAGAAACCCCGACAAGATGGAGTGGGCCATGGGAGCATTCAGCGAGAAGACGATGATTATCTGGAAGGGCGACCAGCGGCGCGACTCGTTCTTAGTGCATTCCGTACTGAGCGAGAGGACTCTGAGCCTCAACCACGATTCCCTGCCCTATCATGTACTGGCCGTGCGGGAAGAAATGGAGCAGGACACGGTGGCCGTGAGCTTTCCCGTGGGAAAGGGCGAAATCATCCTCATCAGCACCCCGCTCATCATGACCAACTACGGCATGCTCAGTGGCCGCGGCTCCGAATACATCTTCCGCCTGTTGTCGCGCTTTGGCGACAAGCCCGTGCATCGCGTCCGGCTCAACACCCTCAGCAAGACCCGCGAGGAGGACATGCTGGCCATGCTCGAATACATCAAGACGCAACCGCCACTCTGGTGGGCATGGTGCCTGCTCATCTTGCTCATCCTGCTGTTCATGCTCACCAATGCGCGCAGGCGACAGCGTGCCATCCCCGTGGTGTCGCCGCCGCAGAACCACGCGTTGGAGTTCGTCCGCCTCATTGGCACGCTCTATAGTCAGCAGGGCAACCATGCCGATTTGCTCGAAAAGAAGTTCCGCTATACGGCTGAGCGCCTGCGCCGCGAACTGCACGTCGACATCACCGACCCGCAGGGCGACCACCTCTCGGCTGCCGTCATCGCCCGAAACAACCAGGCGACGCCCGCCGAGGTGGCCGCACTCATCACTGAGGTGCGCCAGTTGCTCGCCTCGCGTACCTCCATCTCCGGCTCGCAGTTGCTCCACTACGTGAACAGCCTCAACGGGCTTCTGCCCACTACCATTCAATAACCCCCGTCAATCCCTTTCTGAATATGGAAACCATGACTCCCACTCCCCTATCCTCCCGCCCGGACCTCACGCAGTTCTCTGAGCGCATCCAGCAGTTGCGCGACCAGATTGCCCAGGTCATCGTGGGTCAGCAGGAAGCCGTAGAACTCATCCTGACCGCCATCCTGGCCGACGGCCATGTACTCATCGAGGGTGTGCCTGGCGTAGCCAAGACGCTGTTGGCCAAGCTGATTGCCCGTCTGATTGATGCCCGCTTCAGCCGCGTGCAGTTCACGCCCGACCTCATGCCCAGCGACGTGCTCGGCACCACCGTGTTCAACATGCAGACGCAGCAGTTCTCCTTCCATGCCGGCCCTGTCTTTGCCGACATCGTGCTGGTCGACGAAATCAACCGTGCCCCGGCCAAGACACAGGCCGCTCTCTTCGAGGTGATGGAGGAACGGCAGGCCACCGTCGACGGCGAGCGTCACCCCATGGGGCCGCTCTACACCATCCTGGCCACGCAGAACCCCGTAGAGCAGGAGGGCACCTACAAGCTGCCCGAGGCCCAGCTGGACCGCTTCATGATGAAAATCACGATGGGCTACCCCACCGTCGACCAGGAGGTAGAGATTCTCAACCGCCACCTCAACCGCTCCTTCACCACAAGCCTCGACACGGTCAAGGCGGTACTCACCCAGCAGGATCTCCTTGCCCTACGCCAGACGCTCCAGCAAGTCTACGTAGACCCATCGCTCCTGCGCTACATAGCCCAGGTCATTGAGCAGACCCGCCAGAGCAAGGTGGTCTTCCTCGGAGCCTCGCCGCGTGCCTCGGTAGCCATGATGCAGGCCTCACGTGCCTTCGCCCTGCTGCAGGGACGCGACTTCGTGGCCCCCGACGACATCAAGCAGGTGGCTCCCTCGGTACTGGCCCATCGCATCATCCTCACCGCCGAGGCCGAGATGGAGGAGCTGACACCCCAGCGCGTCGTCGGCCAACTGCTGGATAAAGTCGAAGTACCCAAATAACCACTCCTGAGAAAAGACTATATGTTCTTTACCCGTCGTTTCTACCTCCTTGCCGCCTCCAGCATCCTGGTCATCGTCTTTGGCTACTGGCTGCATCCGCTGTTCGTGCTCGGTCGCTGGGCATGGTGGCTGATAGTGGCTGCGACACTGGCCGACCTCACCTTATTATATAATAGGAAGGCCATCAGTGCCAGCAGGGAGTGTAGCGAACGTTTCTCTAATGGCGATGCCAACCAGGTTTGGCTCCACGTCAGCAACGACTCAGGCCGACAGCTCCAGCTATTGGTCATCGACGAGATTCCCTTCCAGTTCCAGCGGCGCAACGTCAGTTTCACCACCACCATTGCCCCGCACGGCCAGGCCACCATCGCCTACGACCTGACACCCACCACGCGCGGCACCTACAGTTTTGGGCTTATCCGTCTCTTTGCCATGACCCGGCTGGGCTTAGTGCAGCGACGCTACACCTGCGGTGCCCCCAAGGAGGTGAAAGTCTACCCCAGCTACCTGATGCTGCGCCAGTACGAACTGCTGGCCATGAGCAACAACCTGCACGAGATGGGACTGAAGCGCATACGCCGCATAGGCCACAACACCGACTTCGAGCAAATCAAGGACTACATCCCCGGCGACGACTACCGCACCATTAACTGGCGAGCCACGGCCCGTCGGCACCAGCTCATGGTGAACCAGTATCAGGAGGAACGCTCGCAGCCCGTCTACAGCGTTATCGACAAGGGGCGCATGATGCAGCAGGCCTTCGCGGGCATGACGCTGCTCGACTATGCCATCAATGCCGCCCTGGTACTCTCCTACGTCGCCGTCCGCAAGGAAGACAAAGCCGGACTGGTCACCTTCAGCGACAGTTTCGACACCTTTGTCAGTGCCTCCAACCAGCCGGGCCATATACACCGCCTGCAGGAAGCCCTCTACGCCGAGCAGACGCAGTTTGCCGAAAGCGACTTCTCGGCCTTACTCGTCGGGCTAAGCCATCGCGTCAGCCGCCGCTCGCTCATGGTGCTCTATACCTCGTTCACGGGTCTCGTCTCCCTGCGCCGCCAACTGCCCTATCTGCGCCAGCTCGCCCTGCGCCACCGCCTTCTCGTGGTCTTCTTCGAGGACGAGGAACTGCGCACGCTCTACCAGCAGCCATCGCCTGCGGCATCCACCGAGGACTGCTATCAGCAGGTCATCGCCGAGAAGTTTGCCTACGAGCAGCGCCTCATCGTCCAGGAGCTTCGCCACTACGGCATCCTCTCCCTCCTCACCACGCCCCGCCAGCTCAGCATCAACGTCATCAACAAGTATCTGGAAATCAAGGCAAGACTATAGCCAGCATACTTAAAAAGAAATGCCCCGGCCTTGCGAGTCGGGGCACGTTCTGTATGCAAACGAACTTGAAGAGGTGATAATCAAACGAAATGTACAGAAGCTAAGTCTTGAGCAAAGAGATGTATAGCAGTCTCTACCTTTTCTACGGTCTTGGGCGAAGGGTTGCGCCGCCCTGTGACATAATGGCTCAACTGCTGCTGATTGATTCCTGTGAGACGTGACAATCCTGCCAGCGATATAATCTTGGAATAGTAAGCCAAGAAAGAGGCCATATCATATTTGTACACCATCTCTACCTCAGTGAATGGCTTTCCGTCCTCGGCATACACTCGACGCATGTCGGCATAGCCACCCTCGTAGCATCGCTTAGCTTCCTCCACTGTGCTACCAGTACCCGTTATCAAATAGTCCAAATCTTCAGCATCGCTATAGATGCTATAGTTTCCATCGCTTGCTCTCTCGATAATTGCATTAACCTTTCTCATAGCTATACTATTTAAGTTTATATCATTTTATTAATTTTAGAGAGAAACCTTATTTCAGCCCTGCTCTCTTTAGGATTTGATTCAGTGTTCCTTTTGCAACCTCCTCACTTCCATGATTGCTCATTTGGAAGCTCATGCCAGTCTTTGGGCAGTACCATAACGGGTGTCCAGCTTGCTGTCGTCCTGTATCGTAGCATCCTACCTTGCTGACCATTTTTTCAAGTTCGCTGTACTTCATTTTGCTTCTTTTTTGATTATCACGACGCAAAGGTAATGATATTATTTTGAATATCAAAAACAAAAAAACATGAATGTCATTAGTCTTAATATCATTTAACAAAGTTGCCAGATGTTTCGGTATTTCCCAGCACAACTGTCATCCAAAATCAGTACACTACACCTGTTGTTTCCACGAATGCTTCGTCACACCCAGGTGCTATATTCCGTCACACCCGGTCGGAGCATTCATCACACCTTGGCGGAGTATTCATCACAGTGTAATGAATGCTCCGTTACGGTGTGATTAATCATGCATGAAGGTGTGATGAATGCTCCATCAGGGTGTGACGGAATATAGCACCTGGGTGTGACGAGGCATTCGTGGAAACGAAGTGTCAACCAAAAAAAGTTGTCTTTGCTGTTCCTGACGTCAAGAACAGCAAAGACAACATTACGTTCAGCTTCTAAACGACTTAGAGGTTGGGGTTGATTTCGTTCCACTTCGAAATCTCGGGAACGATGTTCAGCGTCACCAGCTCGTCGCGCATCTTGCAGAGGTGCTCATAGCTCTGATCCAGCTTGGCGTTCTCCTCAGCCGTGCCCTGCGGAACCTCGAAGGTAACACCGTTCTGGTCGAACTTGGTGTTCATGGCCATCATGATGTGGTCGTACTTGTCGGTCTTCACGTAAGTGCCAACGGGGAAGCGGAAAGGCTCACCGCCCATAGCTGCGCGAATCATCTCGACGGAGAGATAGGCAGGGCTCTGGAAGGAGCTGCGTCCGCGAAGCTCGATGATCTTGGCACCGCCCTTGGTGACGTCGACCTTCATCTGCTCCCACTCCTCAGCACTAAACTCCGGCGTACCGATGATGTCGGTCAGCTTCCGGCCGGCAATCTCCACATGGCTGCCAAACACGGCCATCTGCTCGCCGTGTCCGCCATAGGTAGCACAACCCTTGATCTCGCTCTGCTTCACGCCGAACTTCTTGGCCAGTGCGCTCTGCAGACGGGTGGTGTCAAGACCTGCGAGGGTCGTCACCTGTCCAGGCTTCAGGCCGGAGTAAAGCAACGTGACCAGGCCGGTGAGGTCGGCGGGATTGAAGATAATGACAACATGCTTCACGTCGGGGCAGTACTTCTTGATGTTCATGCCCAGCTCCTCGGCAATCTTGCAGTTGCCGGCCAGCAGGTCCTCGCGGGTCATACCAGCCTTACGGGGAGCACCACCGCTGGAGATGATATACTTTGCATTGGTGAAGGCTTCCTCCACGTCGGTGGTAGCCACGATATGAGCCTCGTCGAAGCCACTCTGGCGCATTTCCTCTGCCACGCCCTCCACAGCGTTGGCTGCGAAAGGAATGTCATAGAGACAGATTTCACTTGTCAGACCCATCATCAGGGCAGTCTGAACCATGTTAGAACCAATAGCGCCGGCAGCGCCGACGATGACCAGTTTGTCGTTAGTCAAAAATGCCATAGTTTTATTACGATTTAAAAGTTAGAATAAAATTGCTATTTATGCCGCAAAGATACAAAAAAAGATTGAATAGTAAAAATTGAAGCAAGAAAAAACAAAAAAAACAGGAAAAAACGATAGATGATTCCGTTTTTTCCTGTTTTTAACTTGCATTTTGGAGATTACTCCTCGGGCATCATCACGATTTCGGCGAAGTTGCCGGAGCTGAGCAGCTCCTTGACAAACTGTGCC
The DNA here is from genome assembly GCA_900318815.1 of uncultured Prevotellaceae bacterium. GTDB lineage: Bacteria > Bacteroidota > Bacteroidia > Bacteroidales > Bacteroidaceae > Prevotella. Next base: position 40,900 of record ONMA01000014.1, on the reverse strand, counting down.
ACGGTCTCGGGTGTCTGGGCCTCAACGGTCTGCTTGTAGTCGGTGTGCGTGTCGGTGCTGAAGAGGCGCAGGCGGTTAATCTGGCGCAGCCAGTAGTTGTTGGTCTTGGCCTGGTCGTCGACGGCCTTCAGCATGTACTCCTTCACCTTGGCCAGTTTCTCGGCATCCACGGTCTTGGCCATGTTCTCCACCTCCTCGCGCATAATCTTCTTGGCAATGTCGCCCTTCTCAGGCTTCATGGGGCAGTAGACAAGCACGGTTCCGGCAGTCTTGTAGTCGTCGCGCTGAATGCCGGCCTGAGCCATCACACTGTAGGCGGCGCTGGCCTCCTCGCGGATTTTCTCCGTATAGAGCATGGTCAGGATCTGGCCCACCATGTCGGCACGGATGATGTTCTCGAGCGAGTACTGCATGTTGTAGTTGGTCCACACCATGACGGCGATGGCCTTCGGTGTCTCCATCTTACGGGTGAAGTCGTTGATGACCTGACCCTTGAAGTCGGTACTCACGTCGTGGCCTTTCTGGGCGGCTCCCTTCGAGGGCAGTGCGCCAAGATACTGCTCGATGAGCGGACGGATGGTGGCCTCGTCGAAGTTGCCGATGATGTTGAACGTCCACTCGTTGGCATTGGCCAGACGCTCACGGGCAATCTCCAAGCAGCGGTCGTAGTCCACCTGCTGCAGCATCTCGGCCGTCATGGGCATGGTGCGCTTGTTGTGGCAGGCCAGGGTCACGGTGAGCGAGTCGCTAAACACGCCCTCGGGCTGCAGGTTCTTGTTCTTGAGCATCAGCTCGGTGGTCTTCAGCAGGTTATCGAACGACTCCTGGTCCTTGTTAATCTTGGTGAAGTAGAGGTAGACCAGCTGGAGCATGGTCTCCACGTCGGTGGGAGTCGACGAGCCGCTGATGTACTGGCGGTCGTCGCCCAGGCTGAACGATGCCGAGGCAATCTTTCCGGCCATAGCCTTCTCCAGCTCTGTGTGGCTGAAGTTGCCCAGTCCGCTGGCCTCGATGACATCATCGATGATCTGCAGGTTCACGAAGTCCTTCTCGCCGTAGAGCGAGTTGCCGCCGAAGCCTTCGGCCGAGAGAATCACCTGGTCTTTCTTCAGGTCGGTCTGCTTCAGGATGACGGTCACGCCATTGGAGAGCGTCAGCTCCTTGTAGTCGAACTTCGGGCCAGCCACTTCCTTCACAATCTTGCCAGCCTTGGGCAGTTCGGCAATGAGGGGCTCGTTCTTCACGTTGTCTACATAGGCCTCGAGCTGCTGGGCGCGGGCCTCTTCAATGGCCTTCCTCAGACTCTGCTCGGTGGGATAGACGGCGCCATCCTTCTCCTGGTTCATGTTCAGCACCACCATGTTCGAGTCGGTCTGGCTCACCATCTCCTTCATCAGCTCGTTCACCGCCTCCAAGGGCAGCATGGGCACTAACTGCTTCATGGTCTCATAGAGCATGTCGAGCGAGGGGATAGGCTCGTTGTCGAGATAGTGGCTGACGTACTGTTGGCAGAACTGGTTGTTATAGCGCTTGTCCTTGTTGGAGTACTGCTTCTCTATCTGGCTCAGGTAGTTCTGCTTGTAGCGCTGGTACTCGGTGGCGGTGAAGCCGAACTGGGCGGCACGCAGGGCCTCGGTGTAGACGGCCTTCAGGGCAGCCTCGGTCTGGCCCTCCTTGGGCAGGGCATCCACGCCGAAGGCATCCTTGGTCTTCGACAGCAGGTACTCGCCATACTGCGACGAACCACGCAGGTAGGGGCAGTCGGGCTTCTGTGCCAGCTCGGAGAGGCGGTCGTTCAGCATGCCGATAGCGGCATCCTTCACATAGTCGATAATCAGGTACTGCATGTTGCCCTTGACCTCGTCGGGGATGGGGTCGGTCTTGAACATCAGCTCCACGATACTGTACTGCATCTCCTTGTCCTTGTCCACCACGATGATGGGTTCATTGTTGTCGGGCACAGCCTCAGCCACTACGGGTGCGGGGTTCTCGGGCATCTTGATGGGGGCGAAGAGCGTCTTAATCTTACCCTCCACCTTGTCCACGTCGATGTCGCCCACCACGATGATAGCCTGGTTGTCGGGACGATACCACTTCTCATAGTAAGCACGAAGCACGTCGGGCTTGAAGTTATCGATGATTTCCATCAGGCCGATGGGCATGCGGTGACCGTACTTCGAGTCGGGATAGAGACGGGGCAGGTCGCGCTCCAGCATGCGCATCTGGGCACTGGTGCGCAGGCGCCACTCCTCGTGAATCACGCCGCGCTCCTTGTCAATCTCTTCCGGCTCCAAGAGCAGGCCGTCGGCCCAGTCGTGGAGGATGAGCAGGCAGCTGTCCACGATACCCTCACGGGTGGTGGGCACGTTAGAGATATTGTAGACCGTCTGGTCGATAGAAGTGTAGGCGTTCAGGTCGCGACCGAACTTCACGCCGATGGTCTCGCACCATTTCACGATGTCGTTGCCCTTGAAGTGCTCGGTACCGTTGAAGCACATGTGCTCCAGGAAGTGAGCCAGGCCGCGCTGGTCGTCGTTCTCCTGAATGGAGCCCACGCGCTGGGCAATGAAGAACTCTGCACGTTGCTCAGGCCATGCGTTGTGGCGGATGTAATAGGTCAGCCCGTTGTCTAACTTGCCAATGCGAACGTCGGGGTCAACGGGGATGGGCGGCATCTGCATCTGAGCCACCATCGTTGCCGTGCTGGCCATGGTCAGCAGAAGGGCAGCAAAAAATCTTCTCAGTTTCATTTCCTTGAATAATTAGTTAGAAAGGTTTAATATTCATATTGGGTGCAAAATTACACATTTTTTATTATAAGACGCATAAAATGAGGAAAAAACTACACTCAATCGCTACTTTTTAATGAAAAGATATGTAAATGATTCTGCATGGGTTTCAGACTTGACTATTGCGGATGTTGCGGGGATGATGCAACAGGATGGCCTCGCGCAGCGACTGGTTGGTCACATGGGTGTAGATCTCGGTAGTGCCGATGCTCTCATGGCCTAAGAGCATCTGGATGACACGCAGGTCGGCACCGCCCTCGAGCAGGGCCGTGGCAAAGGAGTGGCGCAGGGTGTGAGGCGAGATGGTCTTCTTCAGTCCTGCAGCCTCGGCCGTCTGCTTCAGCATGATGAGAATCATGGTGCGCGTCAGGTGGTGGCCGCGCCGGTTCAGGAACACGTACCCCTCTTCGCCTGGCTTGATTTTCAGTTGGTCGCGGTCGCAGAACCAGTCCTGCAGCTCGGCCACGGCACGGTCGCTCAGTGGCACCAGCCGCTCCTTGCTGCCTTTGCCCCACACGCGCACGTACCTTTCTTCTATATATAGCTGCGAGAGCTGCAGGTTCACCAGCTCGCTGACGCGCAGTCCGCAGGAGAAGAGTACCTCGATGATAGCACGGTTGCGCTGGCTCTCGGCCTTGTCGGGGGGGAGCGAGTCTTCCAGGAGGTCTACCTCGGCGGGAGTCAGGTATTCAGGCAGGTGGTCGGGAATCACGGGACTTTCGAGCAGTTCCGACGGGTCTTGCTCTATATAGCCGTCGAGCACCAGGAAACGGAAGAACGAGCGCACGCCGCTGAGTACGCGGCACTGCGACCGGGGGCCCACCGTCTCGTGCAGCCCGGCGGCGAAGTGCTGCAGGTCGTCGAGGGTGACGTCGAGCACCCATTTCTTCTCTTCGGCCAGGTATTGCAGGAATATCTTCAAGTCGTGGCCGTAGGCATCGATGGTGTTGACCGAGGCCCCGCGCTCCAGTTTCAGGTAGCGGCGGTAACGAGTCTCCATCGTCTTCAAAGGGCCGTTTTCTTTCTCACAATCGTCATTCATACGGGCAAAGATAATGTTTTTTCCTTTATCTCAACGATTTTTCCACTTATTTTAAGTATCTTTGCTCGTTTTTCCGTAACTTTGCATCTGTTATGGACGAGAAAAGACGAGAAGAGATGAAGAAATACGCAGGGCCGACACAACCGTCGATGCTCCGCCGGAGCGATGAGCATGACTACTCGTCGCAATGCTTCTATCTCATCACGCTCACCACCGAAGGCCGACGCCCTCTGCTGGGGCAGCTCACTGGACAGGCCAACGCTCCCGACGACTCAGCCGAGGCACCAAGGATTGTACTCACAGAACTGGGGCTGGCCGTAGCCCAGGAGTGGTCGGCCATCAGCAGTAAGTTCCCACAAGTGGCGGTTATTGCGCAGCAGGTCATGCCCGACCACTTCCACGGTATTCTCTATTTCCGCGAACACACAGATTTTCATCTGGGGCGCATCATCAATGGCTTTAAGGTGGGGTGCAATAGGGCGTACAAAAGGATTGTCCTGGGGCTAAGCGAGAAGGAGGCCGCCACGATGGCACCAGCCAGGCAGGCACCAGCCAGGCAAATACCTGCTGCGGCAAAGCCGCAGCCCACGGAAAAGGAGCATGCCCCAAAAGGCATCCCCGCCCCTTACCCTGACATCCCCGCCCCTTACCCTGGCATCCCCGCCCCTTACCCTGGCATCCCCGCCCCTTACCCTGGCCCCTCCGTGCCTCCCGCAGCCACCGCTGCCCCTTCCCCGTGGGTGGCGGCTGTGCCGCCACAACAACAGGAAAAGGAGAAAGGCCTCCTCTGGGCCCGCAAATACAACGACCGGATCCTTCACTCCTATCACTCCCTGGACCGATGGAAGAACTACCTGCACGACAACCCCAGGCGCTTAGCCTTCCGTCGCGAGCACCCCGACATGTTCCGCGTGCGCTTCGGCATCGAGGTGGCGGGCCAGAGCTACGCCGCCATCGGCAACCAGTTCCTGCTCGCGATACCCCAGAAACTACAGGTGCAATGCTCGCGAAGCATGACCGACACCGACATCCAAGCTGCCACCGCTCATTTCCTGACCGAGGCAAAGAAGGGCAGCGTCCTCGTATCGCCCGCCATCTCGAAAGGCGAACAGCAGGTGATGCGAGCTGCACTCGACGCACGACAGCCGCTCATCTTCCTCACCCCATGGGGCTTCAACACCTTCTCGCGGCCAGGCCACCAGTACTACCATGCCTGCTGTGAAGGACGCTTTCTGATTCTTGCGCCCTGGCCCCACCAAAACCGTCGCATACCCCTGACCCGCAATATGTGCCTGAACCTGAACAGCATGGCAAAGGCCATCTGCGAATACTAAAAAACAATAACCATCATGAAGATTCTTATCCTTAACGGCCCAAACCTGAACCTCTTAGGCAAGAGGGAACCAGGCATCTATGGTTCCTCATCGTTCGACGACTTCCTGCCCCAGTTGCAACAGCACTACCCGCAGGCAGAACTGGAGTACTACCAAAGCAACATCGAGGGCGAGTTGATTAACAAGATGCAGGAGGTGGGGTTCTCCTACGACGGCATCGTGCTCAACGCCGGAGCCTACACCCACACCAGCATTGCCCTGCAGGACTGCATCCGCGCCATCAAGACGCCCGTCATCGAGGTACACATCTCCAATGTTCACCAGCGTGAGGAGTTCCGTCACAAGTCGATGATTTCCTGTGCCTGCAAAGGCGTAATCTGCGGCTTCGGGCTGGACTCGTACCGACTGGCAGTAGACTATTTTGTTCATCTATGAGCGAGGAACTGGCCAACTACATCCTGAATCATACCGAGCCGGAACCCGACTACCTGTACCGTCTGTGGCGTGCCACCAACATACGACTGCTGCATGGGCGGATGGCCAGCGGGCATCTGCAAGGACGGCTGCTGAAGATGCTGGTGAGGATGATCAGGCCACGCAACGTCCTGGAGGTGGGCACGTTCAGCGGCTACTCGGCCATCTGCATGGCCGAAGGACTGGAAGAGGGCGGACGTGTCTATACCTTCGAGATCAACGACGAGCAGGAAGACTTCACCCGCCCGTGGATAGAAGGCTCGCCCGTGGCCGACAAGATTACCTTCATCATCGGCGACGCCATTACCGAGGCCCCGCACTTAGGCATCGACTTCGACATGGCCTTCATCGACGGCGACAAGCGCACCTATGTGGAAACCTACGAAATGGTACTCTCGGTGCTGCGCCCAGGCGGCTTCATCCTGGCCGACAACACGCTCTGGGACGGACATGTCACCGACCCCGCCTACGACCGCGACCAGCAGACAGCTGGCGTGCGGCGATTCAACTACTATGTGAAGAATGACCCCCGTACTGAACAAGTCATTCTTCCCTTGCGCGACGGACTGACGCTCATCAGGAAGCAATAGTCCGGAAATCTGCAATTTTAACCTTTTCACCTAAAAAAAGTTCAATTATAGAAGATTTCATCGCTTTTTTGTTGTATTTTTGTTCATTTTATTTCAAAAAAATCAGTAACTTTGCAAAATCATAGTAATTAGCTCATAGATGTCCAAAAAAACACGACGATTCGCCACCGCTGTTGTGTGCCTGCTGGCTATTGGTGCGATAGCCTTGCTTTATCTGTTGCCAGCCAGCACGCTGCCGCCTTCCCTGCTTACGATGCTGCATCGCGAGCAGCCTTCCTACAGCATCAGCCAGGCACCCATTTTCGATGAGGTGGAAGAACTGCTGGGTGCCAGCAACGTGAAACAGGCTAAGGAACTGATTGCCAGAGAGAGGCGGAATGCCCGCGACAGCGTAGAGTACTACCAGTACGAGGTGTTGCAGTCGAAATGCTATTACACAGCCATGCAAGTCGATTCCTTCTACGCTTCTCACCTACAACTGAAACAATTCCTGAACCGACAGCACGATACTGGCGATAACAGGCTGAAGGTACTCCGAACGGAGGAGATGATGCAACGCGGTGTCTACGAGTCGAAGATAACGAACCGAATGGACACAGCCATCGTCTACTTCCAGAAAGCACTGGAGCTGATGCAGCAGACGCCAGACAACAAGCACAACGAGCTGATAGCACTGACCAACACGGCCGATGCCTACAAGTGGTTAGGCAAGTTCGACAAGAGCGTGTACTTCTACCGCCGGGCCATGGAACTGGACGACTCCACCGGCAGTAACACCAATGCCCAGCTCACCATCAGCATCGGCATCGCGTCGGCCTATACGGCTATGGGCAGCTTCGAGGAGAGCGACCGATGGTGGAAGAGAGTAGACGAGATGCGGCCCATGATGAGCAAGACCGACCTGTTCATCTACCTGAACAACCGTGGCAACGACTATTACCTACAGGAGAAATACGACCAAAGCCTGAAGTACTTCCAGGAACTCGACACGCTGACCAGACAGAACCCCGACATGCACTGGGAGAGGATGTTCTGCATGGCCAATATGAGCGATATCTACATCAAGCTGGGGAAGCCTGCGCTCGCACAGCCCCTGATAGACGAGACTGAGCCGTTCTTCCGAAAGGAACACATGGCCATACCCGTCTACTACCTGAATACACAGCGCATAGAAATGGCCCTGCTCAACGGCGACATCGCCGAAGCCAGCCGTCTGGCCCAACAAGACAAGGACACCTATATGCCCAAAGCCGAACAGCGGCTGTTCCGCCAAAGGGTTCTCATGAAACTCTACGAGAAGCAAGACAACTGGAAGCTATTCAACCAAGCACTGAAGACTGTCAGGCAGCTGCACGACTCACTGACCAACGACAAGAACAGGATGCTGTTCTCGGAAGTCATCATGCGCCACCAACACGAAAAACTAATAATGGAAAAGCAGAAAATGATTGAGGAAAAGGAACTCTCACTCCGCTGGACCGTCATTCTGCTCATCGCCGCTGTCGTGGTGTGTGTCCTGATTGTCATCATCAGCAAACAGAAACTGCATGAGCGAGAACTCAAGGAACAGAACTTGCGCGGGCATATTGCCAACCTGAGAATGGAGAACGTCCGCAACAGAATCACCCCCCACTTCATCAGCAATGCCCTGACAGCCGAAATACTGGCACAGATGGACGGCAAGGAGGTGAACCTGGACCCACTGGTACAGCTGCTGCACCGAGGCACCGAAATGGCGGGCACCGAACAGACCACACTGAGCAAGGAACTGGAGTTCATCAGGTTCTATTGCAGCATCGAGAGCCGTGTCATTGGCCCGGACTTCGCATTGAAGACCGAACTGGCCGACGACGTAGACCCGCAGAAGGTGCAGCTGCCCTCGATGTTCCTGCAGATTCTCGTGGAGAACTCGCTGAAACACGGGCTGAAACCCAAGCCACGAGTGCCTGGCAAGGAGCGCACCGTGCTGATAAAAGCCACGCGAAAGGACGCCGGCACGCAGCTTGAGGTCATCGACAACGGCGTGGGCCTGCTTTCCAGCAAAAACTACCAAGCCAATACCGGCCTGCAAGTGGTCATCCAGACCATCATGCTACTGAACGAGCAAAACAAACAGCAAATGTTGTTCTCGCTCTACAACTACAAGCATTCCGACAGCGGCTCGGGCTGCAGGGCTACGCTCTACCTGCCCGACAACTTTAAATATGTTATCACCTGAATCAATGGAAAACAAGAAGTTAGTAACCGTATATATCGTCGATGACGACGCGAACTCCATCGAATTGTTGCGCCGGCTGCTCAGCGAGTATTCCGTGGAGGTCGTTGGCACGCAGACGGAGACGCAAAAGGCCATGGACGAAATCATCGAACTGGAACCCGACCTGCTGTTTCTCGACGTGGAGATGCCCGACATGTCGGGGCTGGACTTCTGCTCAAGGGTGCGGCTGTTCGTGAAGCCGGAGATGAAGGTGGTGTTCTACACGGGCTACGACAAGTACCTGTTGGAGGCCCTGCGCCGGCAAGCCTTCGACTACATGCTGAAACCAGCCTCGAAGCCGGAACTGGCCAAGATCATGACACGCTACTACGAGAACCGCCTGAACAGCATCCAGACGGCATCGGCAAAAAACGACAAACAGCAGCCCATCGTCATGATTGTCAATGCCGTCAGCGAGCATACGCCCCTACATCTGAGCGACATCGCGTTCTTCCGCTTCGACAGTGAGCGAAGAATCTGGGAGGTGGTAAGAACCGACGGAACGACCAACGTCCTGCGCCACAGGACTACTGCCGAAATCATCCTGAACTACTCCGACTTCTTTGTGCAAATACACAAACGCTATATCGTCAACATTCAGAAAATCGTCAAGATACAGGACAGCACCTGCCTACTGCCCAAGCCACTACAGGACAACAGGGAACTGCACATCAGCAAGAACTACCGACACGACCTGATGAACAAGTTCTACAATATGTAGGCATTTTTCTTCGCTATTCAGAAAATCTTTTGTAATTTTGCACCGTTAAACCTATTACCCATCATTCTGTATGCAAGAAACAAGACAAAACAAAATAGCACGCCTGCTGCAAAAGGAGCTGAGCGTGATTTTCCAGGAGCAGACCCGTGGCATGCACGGCGTAATGGTCTCAGTGACGCGCACGAAAATATCGCCCGACCTGAGCATTTGCACCGCCTACCTGAGCATTTTCCCCTCAGAGCGGGGCGAGGAACTGCTGAAGAATATAGAGAAGAACCAGGCCCAGATTCGCTACGTGCTGGGCCAGCGCGTGCGCTACCAGATGCGCATCATTCCCGAACTGCGCTTTTTCATCGACGACTCCCTCGACTACATCGAGCATATTGACGAGCTGTTGAAGAAATGAACTTCCCTTTCTACATTGCCCGCCGCTATCTTTTTTCAAAGAAGTCGACTAACGTCATCAACGTCATCAGCGGCATATCGGTCGTAGGCGTGGCCGTGGCCACCATGGCATTGGTGGTCACGCTGAGCGTGTTCAACGGCTTCCACGACCTGGTGGCCTCGCTCTTCACCAGCTTTGACCCGCAGATAGAGATTACCCCCGCCGAAGGGAAGACGGCACCTGCCGACGACCCGCTGCTGACGAAGGTGCGCCAGCTGCCCCAGATTGAGGTGGCCACCGAGTGCGTGGAAGACCAGGCACTGGCCGTGTACGAGGGTCGTCAGGCCATGGTGACCATCAAGGGTGTCGACGACAACTTCGACAAGTTGACCCATATCCGCGAGATTCTCTTGGGCGACGGGAGCTACGAGCTGCATGCCGCCGACATGAGCTACGGCATTCCCGGCGTCAGGCTGGCCGACCAGTTAGGCACGGGCTACCGCTATCGCTCGCCGATGAAGATCTACGCCCCGCGCCGCCAGGGGCAGCTCGACATGAGCAACCCTGCCGACGGCTTCGTGGAGGACGAGCTTTTCTCGCCGGGCGTCATCTTCTGCGTGCAACAGGCTCGCTACGACAAGGACTACATCATCACCTCCATCAACTTCACCCGCAACCTCTTCGACCAGTACGGCATGCTCTCGTCCTTGGAGCTACGCCTGAAGCCGGGCAGCGACTTCGAGGCGGTGAAAAGCCAAATCAAGCAGATTTGCGGCGACCGTTTCCACGTGAAAGACCGTTACGAACAGCAGGATGACACGTTCAAGATCATGAAGATTGAGAAACTCATTGCCTACATCTTCCTCACGTTCATCCTCATGGTGGCCTGCTTCAACATCATCGGCTCGCTCTCCATGCTCATCATCGACAAGCGCAACGACGTTGTCACCCTGCGCAACCTCGGGGCCAACGACCGCCAGATAACCCGTATCTTCCTCTTCGAGGGCCGCATGATCTCGGCCTTCGGAGCCGTCATCGGCATTCTCGTGGGCCTGCTGCTCTGCTGGATTCAGCAGCAGTTCGGTGTCATCGCCCTTGGCTCGTCGGCTGGTTCGTTCATCGTCAATGCCTATCCCGTGAGCGTTCATCCCTGGGATGTGGTGCTCATCTTCGTCACCGTACTCGTCGTGGGCTTCCTCTCGGTGTGGTATCCCGTGCGCTATTTTTCCAAGCGATTGCTCTCATAATTGACAATATGGGGGGTATAAAGATGCTTTATCACCGCTATTTTAAGTAAGTTTAGCACGCGAAACGCATAACAGGCATGAAAAGTACGAAAATAATTCGTAACTTTGCAGCAAACTAATCGAAACATCAATGAAAACCAACTACGAACTGCGCTATGCAGCGCATCCCGAGGATGCCCGTCACTACGACACGGCACGCCTGCGCCGCGACTTTCTCGTGGAGCGTGTCTTCGCGCCCAACGAGGTGAACATGGTCTACTCCATGTACGACCGCATGGTGGTGGGTGGCGCCATGCCCGCAGATGAGGAGCTACTGCTCGAAGCGATTGCTCCGCTGCGTGCCCCCTACTTCACCACCCGCCGCGAGGTGGGCATATACAACGTGGGAGGGCCGGGCGTAGTCACGGTGGGCAACGAGACGTTCAGCCTCGGCTTCAAGGAGGCATTATACATAGGAAGAGGCGACCGCGAGGTGCGTTTCGCCTCCGTCGATGCCGCCCAGCCTGCGAAGTTCTACTTCAACTCAACCACCGCCCACACCGCCTATCCCTGTCGCAAGGTGACGAAGGCCGATGCCGTAGTGGCCAGCATGGGCAGCTTAGAGACGTCGAACAAGCGCAACATCAATAAGATGCTGGTCAATCAGGTGCTGCCCACATGCCAACTGCAGATGGGCATGACCGAACTGGCCACGGGAAGCGTGTGGAACACCATGCCAGCCCACACCCACAGCCGCCGGATGGAGGCTTACTTCTACTTCGAACTGCCCCAGGACCAGGCCGTCTGTCACTTCATGGGCGAGCCACAGGAGACGCGCCACCTCTGGATGAAGGGCGAACAGGCCGTGCTCTCGCCAGAATGGAGCATCCACAGTGCAGCCGCCACCCACAACTATACATTCATCTGGGGCATGGGAGGCGAAAACCTGGATTACGGCGACCAGGACTTCTCGGAGATTACAGACCTCAAATAAATTACAAACTTATCAACTTACAAACTAATAAACTTACAAAGAAATGACAAACATGTTTTCATTAGAGGGCAAAAACGCCTGGATTACCGGCGCTTCCTACGGCATCGGTTTCAACATCGCCAAGGCTTTCGTAGCCGCCGGCGCTAAGACCATCATCTTCAACGACCGCAACGAGGATGCCCTACAGCGCGGACTGCAGAACTACAAGGAGGCAGGCATCGAGAACGTAAAGGGCTACATCTGCGACGTGACCGACGAGAACGCCGTGAAGGAACTGGTGGAGAAAGTACACGCAGAGGTGGGTCAGATTGACATCCTGGTGAACAATGCCGGCATCATCAAGCGCATCCCCATGCACGAGATGAAGCGCGAGGAGTTCCAGCAGGTCATCGACATCGACCTCGTGGGTCCGTTCATCTGCGCCAGTGCTGTCATCCCCGAGATGATGGAGCGCCGCGAAGGTAAAATTATCAACATCTGCTCCATGATGTCTGAGCTGGGTCGCGAGACCGTCTCGGCCTACGCCGCTGCCAAGGGTGGCCTGAAGATGCTCACCCGCAACATCTGCTCGGAGTACGGCGAGTACAACATCCAGTGCAACGGCATCGGCCCGGGCTATATCGCCACGCCACAGACCGCTCCGCTCCGCGAGCGCCAGCCCGACGGCAGCCGCCATCCGTTCGACTCGTTCATCTGCGCCAAGACGCCCGCAGGCCGCTGGCTCGACCCCTCTGAACTGGGTGGCCCCGCCGTGTTCCTGGCTTCACACGCCTCTGACGCCGTGAACGGTCACGTGCTCTATGTGGACGGCGGCATCCTGGCCTACATCGGCAAGCAGCCTAAGTAATTCTGGAAAAACATGAAGACACAAAGCAGGCAGCGACCCCATGAGAGTCGCTGCCTGCGTATTTTATTTTACAAAAATCAGTTCAGGGCCTCAGCCAGCTCTGTACCGGCCTTGAACTTGATGGACTTCTTTGCTGCAATCTGAATCTTCTCCTTCGTAGCGGGATTGATACCTTCACGGGCGGGACGCTCGCTAACGGCAAATGTGCCAAAGCCCACGAGCGACACCTTGTCGCCACAAACCAATGCGTCCTTCACAGCTGCAATGGCAGCGTCAAGAGCCTTCTTTGCATCAGCCTTTGAGATTCCTGCACCAGCAGCAATTTTCTCAACTAAATCAGTCTTGTTCATAAATTCGTTGTTTTTTTATGTGAATAAATACTATAAATATGAGTAATCTAACCGCAAATATAGGGCAAAGTATTCAGAAAACAAACAAAAATTCAGAAAAAATGAGATTTTTATTGAAAAAAAGTGCTTTATAGCCGTTTTTTGTGCTGTAAAACTGATTTTTTTCGTAATTTTGCCCCGAAAATTAAGCAACAAGTAGTAAATCAACAAACAGCAAATACAAAGATGTTCCGTAATATTCCTATTATCACCAAGAACCTGCTCATCATCAATATATTGGTGTATCTGGCCTCGGAAGTGCTCAACCTGCGCGGCATCAATCTGAACGCATGGGGCGGCCTGCACTTTTTCATGGCCAACGACTTCCACTTCTACCAGTTCATCACCTACCAGTTCTTGCATGGCTCGTTCATGCACCTGTTTTTCAATATGTTTGCCCTCTGGATGTTCGGTGGCGTAGTAGAGAATGTGTGGGGCAAGGAGAAATTCCTTTTTTATTACATCTTCTGCGGTATCGGAGCCGGAATATGCCAGGAACTGGTGCAGTATGTGACCTACGCCAACGAAGGACTGGCAGCCTACGAATACTTAGAAGTGATGAACCACGGACAGATGGCCGTGGGCGACTACCTGAACCACTGGTGTACCATTGGTGCCTCGGGAGCCGTGTATGCCATCCTGCTGGCTTTCGGCATGACCTTTCCCGAGGACCGCATCTTCATCTTCCCCCTGCCCATCCCCATCAAGGCCAAGTGGTTTGTCATCGGCTATGCAGCCATCGAGCTGTTCTCGGCCATGAACCAGTCGGGCGACGGCATAGCCCACATGGCCCATCTGGGCGGCATGCTTTTCGGTTTCTTCCTCATACGCTACTGGAGCAAGCACCCCGGCAACAACTTCGATATTGGGCGCGGACAGCAGTTCTTCGATAAATTGAAACGTAATTTCGAGCAGCACAAGCGACAGGGCAGCAACCCGTACATGCACGCCGAGAAGCAACACCACACTGCCACCCGCGAGGACGACATGGCCTACAATGCCCGCAAAAAAGCAAGACAGGACGAGATTGACGCCATTCTGGACAAGATTCGCCGTTCGGGCTACGACAGCCTGACTAAGGAGGAAAAACAGAAACTCTTCGATGCCAGCCGCGAAAGATGATTAAACAATTGAAGAAGCTGACCCTACAGTTCTTTGCGGGTGCCAACATCACCATCGTCGTGCTCATGCTCCTCGTGGGCTACAGCGACCATATCGACCCCGAGCACTATCCCATTGTTGGCTGTGTGGGCATCACCTTCCCCTTTTTCATCATAGCCAACTTCCTTTTCTTAGGATTCTGGATGCTCTTCTACTGGCGCAAGGCGTGGATTCCCATCCTGGGATTCATCCTCGCCTACGAACCTATTAATATATATATGCCCATCCGCCTCATCGACGATCCACCCGCCGATGCCCTGAAGGTCATGGCCTACAACGTGTGCGGATTCGGCGGCAGGGGCACCAAGGTCAAGGACACCTTCGGCAATATCTTCGGCTATATCACCGACAATAAGCCCGACATCCTGTGCATCGTGGAGGACAACGACACATGGCGGCACTCCGACACGCTCTTTGCCAAGCACTTCGACTACAACGAACGGGTAACTCTAACCGCCAAGGATAAGAAGTGGATCAACCACATAGGCATGCATACCCGCTTCCCCATCCTGAAGCAGGAAATTATTGAGGTGGAATCGGGCACCAAGGTCAACGGTGCCGTCGCCTTCTACCTGCAAGTGGACGGCGACACCCTGCTCGTCGTGGGATGTCACTTGGAAAACATCCACCTGGATACTGCCGACCGCAAGCAATACAAAGAAATACTAAAAGGCGAGATAAAGGGCGACACGGCCAAGGCCGAGAGCAAGGACATGCTGGAGAAGCTTAGCGAGGCCTTCGCCATCAGGGCCAAGCAGGCCAAGGCCATCAAGCACTATGTAGACCAAAACAGCAAGGACAAGCCCGTCATCATCTGCGGCGACTTCAACGATACGCCCATTTCCTTCGTGCGTCACACCCTGTCAAAAGGGTTCACCGACTGCTATGCCGCCAGCGGACGGGGACTCGGTTTGTCATATAATCAGAAAGGATTTAACTTCCGCATCGACCACATTCTGTGTTCTCCCGACATCACTCCATACCATTGCGTCGTTGACACAAAAATTGCAGATAGTGACCATTATCCAGTCGTTTGTTGGCTGAAAATGAGGGAGAAACCTTAAAAAATGTATGAAAATGGGCTGGAAATTTTCCACAATGTAAAAAATTCACTATATTTGCAAGCTAAATTGCGCGTATATATATAATAAACATCATAACAAACAAAATGCAAAACAAAGGAATTGTAAAGTTTATTGCACTGATTCTCGTGCTGATTTGCTGTTTCTACCTTTCCTTCTCGTTTGTGACCAAGCATTACGAAAGTAAGGCTGCCGCCATGGGCGAGATTGAGGGACAGGAGTTCTTAGACTCGGTAATGAACGAGAAAGTGTACATGGGCATCTACTCGCTGAAGCAGTGCCGTGAGATGGAGATTGGCCTGGGTCTTGACCTGAAAGGCGGTATGAACGTTATCCTGGAGGTTTCCGTGCCCGACGTCATCGACGTGCTGGCCGACCACAAACAGGACGCAGCCTACAAGAAATCAATGGAAGAGGCCAAGAAAGAAGAAGAGACCAGTCAGAACGATTTTATCTCGCTCTTCGTGAAGTATTGGAAGCAGAACGGACAGGGACGTCCCCTCGCCAGCATCTTTGCCACACAGCAGATGAAGGGCAAGGTGAGCACCCAGTCGACAGATAGCGAGGTGGAGGCAGCTCTGCGTGCTGAGGTACAGAGTGCCGTCGACAACTCGTTCAATGTGGTGCGCAACCGTATCGACAAGTTCGGCGTGGTGCAGCCCAACATCCAGAAGCTCGAAGGCCAGAGCGGCCGTATCATGGTGGAAATGCCTGGTATCAAGGAGCCTGAGCGCGTGCGCAAACTGCTCCAAGGTTCTGCCAACCTCGAGTTCTGGGAGACCTACAACACGCAGGAGATTGTTCCCCTGCTGGCTCAGCTGAACACGCGCTATGCCGCCGTGATGAGCGGTGAGAAGACTGCCGAAAGCGCCGACACGGCTGCCGTGGCCGAAACACCCTCTGCCGAGGAAAGCGATTCTGTTGCAGCAAAGACCACCGACCTGGCTTCCAAGCTGACCAAGAAGGACAGCAAGGCAACCAACGACGTGAAGGCACGCGAGGAGGCTCTGAGACAGAACCCGCTCTTCGCCATCTTCCAGCCCGCACAGGGTCAGGGTCTGGCTATCGTGGGCTATGCCAATGCCCGCGACACCGCCGACATCGACAAGGTGATTTACAGCGATGTGGCAAGCCAGATACTGCCAGCCGAGTGCAAGCTGCGCTGGGGCGCCAAGCCCGAGGACTTCGGCGGACAGACCCACGGCGACATCTACGCCCTCTACGCCCTGAAGATTACCGAGCCTAACGGACGCGCTCCGTTAGAGGGTGACGTGATTACCAACGCCAAGGACGATTTCGACCAGATGGGCCATCCCTCTGTATCGATGCAGATGAACAGCGACGGCGCACGCCGCTGGTCGCAGATTACCAAGATGAACATCGGCAAGGCCGTGGCCATCGTGCTCGACGATGCCGTCTACTCGGCTCCCCGCATCCTTTCGCAGATTGACGGCGGTAACTCGCAAATCACGGGTTCGTTCACCATCGAGGATACCAAGGACCTGGCCAACACGCTGAACTCGGGTAAGATGCCCGCCCCGACCCGTATCGTGCAGGAAGAGGTGGTAGGCCCGTCGCTCGGTGCCCAGTCCATCCAGCAGGGTATCATTTCGTTCATCGTGGCCTTCGTGCTGCTCATGGTCTACATGATTCTGCTCTACGGCTTCATCCCCGGTATCATCTCGGATATTGCCCTGCTCTTCAACCTGTTCTTCACCCTCGGCATCCTGACCTCGTTCCAGGCCGCACTGACCATGCCTGGTATCGCCGGTATCGTGCTGACCCTGGGTACGGCAGTCGATGCCAACGTGCTTATCTATGAGCGCACCAAGGAAGAGCTTCGCCGTGGTCTCGGTGTGAAGGAAGCTATCCAGAAGGGTTACTCTAACGCCTTCTCGGCTATCTTCGACTCTAACTTCACCTCGCTTATTACGGGTATCATCCTGCTCTACTTCGGTACAGGTCCTGTGAAGGGCTTCGCCACCACCTGGATCATCGGTATCGCCGTGTCGTTCTTCACCGCCGTGTTCATGACCCGTCTGGTCTATGAGAACCGCCTGAGCAAGGACAAGTGGACCAACCTGAACTTCCAGGGTTTCATCCTGAAGAATGCCTTTGCCAACAGCAAGTACAACTTCATGGGTGCCTATAAGAAGAGCTACGCCATCTGGGCCGTTGCCGCCGTCTGCTTTATTGGCAGCTTCTTTGTGCGCGGTCTGAGCCAGAGCATCGACTTTACCGGTGGCCGTAACTACGTGGTGACGCTCGACAAGCAGGTGAACGTGGAGGATGTGCGCAAGGTACTCGACGGGACCTTCGTCAACACCATTGGCGAGAAGGCCGGACAGGCTGCCAACACCAGTGTCATCGCACTGGGTACCGACGGAAAGACCGTGCGTATCTCGACCAACTGGGACATTGAGTCGAACAATCCCGAAGTGGACGACATGGCCGAAAACAAGCTCTACGAAGCCCTGAAGGGTGCCGGACTGGTGGCTCAGGAGAACGTTGAGGACTTCAAGAATCCCGACGTGCGCCAGGGTGGTTCCATCATCTCGTCGGCCAAAGTGGGTCCGTCGGTAGCTAAGGACATTACCTACGGTGCCATCGTCTCGGTCATCATCGCCCTCATCGCCATCTTCCTCTACATCCTGTTCCGCTTCCGCAACGTGGCCTTCTCTACGGGTGCTACCATTGCCCTGACGCTCGACGCCCTCGTTGTCATCGGCTTCTACAGCGTGCTGTGGGGCTGGGTGCCCATGTCGCTCGAAATCGACCAGGTATTCATCGGTGCCATCCTGACTGTGATTGGCTACTCTATCAACGATAAGGTGGTGGTGTTCGACCGTATCCGCGAGAACTTCCAGCTCTATCCCAAGCGCGACCGTCAACAGCTGTTCAACGACTCGCTGAACCAGACGCTGGCCCGTACCATCAACACGTCGGTCACCACGTTCATCGTGCTGGCTTGTATCTTCATCCTGGGTGGCGACTCGATTCGTTCGTTCTCGTTTGCCATGATTCTGGGTGTCGTGTTCGGTACGCTGTCGTCCATCTTCATCGCTGCTCCCACGGCATTCCTTGTCATGGGCCGCAACATCCGCGAGGAGGAGACACCCGCTGAGACCAAGTAAGAACCGACACACAACACCGTGTGACAACATTTAGCACATCAGGGAAAGCCTCATCGCTTTCCCTGATTTTTTGTGAAAATGCCGATGAATAAGTACCGTAAAACCTAAAACTAACTTAAAAAGAACGTTTTATCATATATTTTATTTAATAATCGGCACAAATTAGCCAATATTTGCAGAAATGTGAGTAAATTTGCAGCCTAAATTGTTTAAACAATACCAAATGAAAAGAAACAAATGGATGCTCTGTCTGCTGGTTGCAGTAACGACAACGTTGTCATCGTGCCTGAAAGATGACAGCGACTCGTCGATTACAAGCTATTCGGACATGGCCATTACCAGCTTCACGCTGGGTACACTCAACAGATACCAGCAAACAACATCGACAAAGACGGGCAACGACACCATCGTGAAGAGCACCTTCACGGGGAGCTACTATCCCATGACCATCGACCAGATCAACCACAGGATATACAACACGAAGCCGCTGCCCATCGGCACCGATAGCAAGCACGTCGTCTGCACCATCAACACCAAGAACAATGGCGTGGTCTACGTAAAGAGCCTCACCAGCGATACGCTGACCTATTACTCCTCGACCGACTCGCTCGACCTGAGTTCGGCACGCATCTTCCGCGTGTTCGCCATCAACGGCAGCGGCTCGCGCGACTATACCGTAGAACTCAACGTAAGCCAGACCACGGGCACCACCTTCCAATGGGTGAAGACCGACAGCGTGGCACCAGCCGACGACTTCGCCTCGAAGCGTCTGGTCGCCTTTGGGGAAACCATCCTGCTGCTCGACCGCAACATTATGGTAAAGGGCAGCTATGCCTTCAGGCTGAACAACGGCAGCGTGGAGCGTTCAAGCAATCTGGAGCAGTGGGAACAAAGGGGTAACGCAACGGAACTGCGGCAACTGGTGGGAACCTCGTCGTTCGAACTCTTTGCCATTGGCAACGACGGACGCATGAAGCGCTCGACCGATGACGGCATGACCTGGCAGGACGAGCTATTGGACGAGGAGGCCAGCCTACTGCCTTCGGGCTGCATCGCCACGGTCTACTGGCCATACTCCCCCACCGACAACACCGACTACGTGCTCATGGTGGGCAATCTTTCAGAGGAACAGCCCAAACTGTCGGACGAGCAGATGAATATCTGGCGCAAGATAAGCACGCAGCGGGAGCAAGGCCAATGGGTGTGCATGGCACAGGATTACAGCAACCACGAGAAGCTGCCCCAGCTCACGCAACTGTCACTGGCTTACTACGACGGTACGGTACTTGCCCTGGGCAATGACCTCAAGATCTATCAGTCGCGCGACCAGGGCATCACCTGGCAACAGCCTGCAGACTTCGCCCTGCCCTCCACGCTGGTAGGCACAGCCGCCAGCATCACCGCCGACGGCAACGACGTGCTGTGGCTCATCACCGACAAAGGTCAGATATGGAAAGGGAGCAAGCTATAAGGCCTGACTCATATACCTAATATATAATATAAGGTGAAGAAGAAACTGTCTGCCCTTGCAAGCCTGTTGCTCATGGTACTCACCATGCATGCACAGAGCGAACCCGAATACCGCATGGAGATAGGTGTCGGGGCAGGGCTGACAACCTACGTGGGCGACCTGAACGGAAACCTGCTGCACGACATGAAACCCACGGGAAACATCGTGGCAAGATACAAGCTGAACCCGCGCATGGCATGGGACCTGAACATCGGAGCCACGCAGCTGAAGGGGTCGTCGAAGAACAGCGAGTCATGGCTGCCCGACCTGGAAGAACGGCCCATCAACTTCAAGACATCGCTCTACGATGTGCAGATACGCTATGAGTACAACTTCTGGGCTTTCGGCACCGGACGCGAATACCACGGGGCAAGACCCTTCACTCCCTTCTTGACGCTGGGGCTGGGCTTCACGATTGCCGATGCAAAACTGACACAGCAGGATAGCGAGAACCGCAAGGAGAGCAGCTTCGCCCTGCAGATGCCCATCGGAATAGGCGTGAAATACAAACTGGCCGACCGTCTGAACCTGACCGCCGAATGGGTGATGCACTTCACGGGCACGGACAAGCTGGACGGACTCCACGATCCTTACGGCATACGCAGCCAGGGACTCTTCAAGAATACCGACGGGTACAGCACGCTACAGCTGTCGCTGACCTACGAGTTCTGGGAACGCTGCCGCACCTGCCACAACGACCGCGAGTGAAAGTTGAGAATTGAGAACTGATTATTGACAATTGAAATATATGAATGCAGAATTAGATATGAACCGCATCCCCAAGCACATTGCCATCATCATGGACGGCAATGGACGCTGGGCTATGGAGCGCGGCAAGGAGCGCACCTACGGCCATCAGGCCGGTGTGGACACCGTGCGTCGCATCACCTCGGAATGTGTGCGATTAGGCGTGAAGTACCTCACCCTCTACACCTTCTCGACCGAGAACTGGAACCGTCCCAGCGACGAGATTGCCGCCCTGATGGGACTGGTACTCACGTCGCTCGAAGACGAGATCTTCCAGAAGAACAACGTGCGCTTCCGCGTCATCGGCGACATGGACCGCCTGCCCGAGGCTGTACAGCAAAAACTACAGGAGACCATGGAGCATACGGCTAAGAACTCGGCTATGACCATGATTGTGGCACTGAGCTACAGCAGCCGCTGGGAGATAGTAAACGCCGTGAAGCAGATTGCGTGCGAAGCTGTGGCAAAGGTGGCATCCAAAGAGTGCAGCGTGGAGGAGATGAAACAACAAATCGACGAAGAAACCGTTCGCCGACACCTGAATACCTACTTCATGCCCGACCCCGACCTGCTCATACGCACAGGCGGTGAACTGCGCATCTCTAACTACCTGCTCTGGCAGATTGCCTACACAGAGCTGTACTTCTGCGACACTTACTGGCCCGACTTCGACGAAGCCTGCCTGCACAAGGCCATCGAGAGCTACCAGAACCGCCAGCGTCGTTTCGGCAAGACCGAGGCACAGGTGGAGAGTGAAGAGTGAGGAGTGAAGAATGAAGAGTGAAGAGTGAAGAGTGAAAAGTGAAGAGTGAAGAATGAAGAATGAAGAATTTGCTACCGCTTTGAAGAAAACTATAGCATGAACATTTTATTTGCACATAAGAAAGTGAAGACATGTCTGAAGATGAAGCGATTGTTGCTGTTCGTAACAATCCTGACGCTTCATGCCTCGCTCTTCACTTTACAGGCCCAGGATGTCATCATTGATCCTGACATCAGCTATGCCGGAACACCCCGACAGTGCGAGATAGGTGGCATCGGCATTAAGGGTGTCGAGGGCTATTACGAGGACTATTTCCTGACCAACATCTCCGGGCTACAGATAGGCCAGATGGTCGAAGTGCCAGGAACCGAGCTGACTGACGCCGTGAAGAACTACTGGAAGCATGGCCTATTCTCAGGGGTAAGCCTGAAGGCCGACTCCATCGTGGGGCAGAAAGTCTATCTGACCTTCCACCTGACACCGCGTCCCCGCATCAGCGAAATCAACTACAACGGCGTGAAGAAAAGCGAGCGCGAGGACTTAGAGTCGAAGCTGGGCATGATGAAAGGCTCGTCGGTGACACCCAACGTGCTGGATCGTGCCAAGATCCTTGCCAAGAAATACTTCGACGACAAGGGCTACAAGAACGCTGAAATTATCATCAGGCAGCGCGACGACGTGGCCAGCAAGAACAGCATTATCCTCGACGTGGACATTGACAAGAAGTCGAAGATGAAAGTGCGCACCATCACATTCCAGGGTAACGAACAGCTGCCGGACAAAAAACTCAAGGGACAGCTCTTCACCAAGGGTGCCTTTGGAAAGATTCATGAGGCAGGCAAGTTCTCCACTTTCCTGAAGGCGAAGAAATTCACGCCAGAACGCTATGCCGAGGCCAAGCAGGCACTCATCGACAAATACAACGAGCTGGGCTACCGCGACATGACCATCCTGGAAGACTCGGTATGGAACAACGACGAGAAGCACGTCAACGTACTGGTGAAGATTGAGGAAGGACAACGCTACTACCTGCGCAACGTCACCTGGGTGGGCAACACCATCGTCACTACCGACGGTCTGAACAAGGTGCTGAACATGAAGACGGGCGACGTGTACAACCAGAAGTTGCTGAACAAACGTCTGGTCGAGGACGACGATGCCGTGCATAACTACTACTACAACAACGGCTACGTGTTCTCGGGCGTAGACCCGGTAGAGGTCAACGTCGTTGGCGACTCGGTAGACCTGGAAGTGCGCATCTTCGAGGGAACACAGGCCCATCTGAGCCATGTGAACATCTACGGCAACGACCGCCTGTATGAGGAGGTGGTGCGCCGCGAACTGCGCACCAAGCCGGGCGACCTCTTCTCGAAAGAGGCCATCATGCGTTCGGCACGCGAAATCGCGTCGATGGGCTACTTCGACGCAGAGAAAGTGGTGCCCGACGTGAAGCCCAACGGCGAGGACGGCACCGTCGACATTGACTGGAACCTGGAGCAGAAGTCGAACGACCAGCTGGAACTCTCGCTCGGCTGGGGGCAGACGGGTATCATCGGCCGCATAGGTATCAAGTTCAACAACTTCTCCATGCGCAACCTCCTGGGCAAGAACAAGCTGCACCGTGGTTTCCTGCCCGCTGGAGACGGCGAGCAGATTGGACTGAACTTCCAGACCAATGGCCGTTACTACCGTTCCTACAACGCCAGCTACTCTACAGGATGGTTTGGCGGCAAGCGCCCCAACGCCCTCAACGTGGGTGCCTTCTACATGAAGCAGAGCGACGTGTCGAGTACCTACTACAACTCGTCGTGGATGAACTCCATCAACAGCTACTATTCTGGCTACGGCAGCTACAACAATTACTATTACAATAACTACGAGTCGTATCTTGACGACGATAAATACCTGAAGATGCTGGGCTTCTCGCTCGGATGGGGCAAGCGCCTGCGCTGGCCCGATGACTACTTCCAGGTGTCGGCCACACTGGCCTATCAGCGCTACATGCTGAAGGACTGGCGCTACTTCATGATTGCCAACGGCAACTGTAACAACCTGAACCTCTCACTCGCACTGACCCGCACATCGACCGACAACCCGCTCTTCCCCCGTCACGGCTCGGAGTTCGTCCTCTCAGTCACCGCTACCCCACCCTGGTCGGCCTTCGACGGAAAGGACTACAAGAACATGGCCACCAACTACACCAGTGCCACCTATCAGGAGGAGCAGCAGGAGAAGTATCGCTGGATTGAATACCATAAGTGGAAGTTCAAGAGCCGCACCTTTACCGCACTCACTGGCGGCAACAAGTGCTTCGTGCTGATGACGCGCGTAGAGCTGGGCCTCTTAGGCTACTACAACAAATACAAGAAGTCGCCCTTCGAGACCTACTACATGGGTGGCGACGGCATGAGCGGCTACTCCACCAGCTATGCCGAGGAGACCATCGGCCTGCGCGGCTATGAGAACGGTTCGCTGACTCCCTACGGACAGGAAGGCTATGCCTACGACCGCTTCACGCTGGAGCTGCGCTATCCTTTCATGCTGGGCAACACCACCATCTACGGACTCACCTTCGCCGAGGCGGGCAACGCATGGAACGACATCAAGTTGTTTAATCCCTTCGACATGAAGCGCTCAGCTGGTGTCGGTGTACGCATCTTCCTCCCCATGGTGGGTCTGATGGGTATCGACTGGGCCTACGGCTTCGACAAGGTCTACAGAGGTACGTCAAGCGAACAGCGCGGCGGCTCGCAGTTCCACTTCGTGCTGGGACAAGAATTCTAAGTGAAGAGAAAACAATTTAAATAAGAATAATATGAAAAAGAATGTTATGGCAAAACGACTGATGACATTGGCAATGCTAATGATTCTTCAATCTTCACTCTTCGCTCTTCACTCTATGGCCCAGAAGTTCGCACTCATCGACATGGACTATATCTTCAAGAACATCCCCGCCTACGAGCGTGCCAACGAACAGCTCGCGCAGGTGTCGAAGAAGTGGCAGGCCGAGGTCGAGGCACTGACCACCGAGGCCCAGACACTCTACAAGAACTACCAGAACGAGGTGGTATTCCTCTCCAAGGAACAGAAAAAGGCCAAGCAGGATGCCATCATGGAGAAGGAGAAGCAGGCCAGCGAACTGAAACGTAAGTACTTCGGCCCCGAGGGCGAGCTCTTCAAGAAGCGCACGGCCCTGATGAACCCCATCCAGGAAGAAATCTACAATGCCGTAAAGGATATTGCCGAACTGCGCGGCTATCAGCTGATACTCGACCGCGCCAGCGATACGGGAATCATCTTCGGCTCACCCAAAATCGACATCAGCAACGAGGTGCTGCTGAAACTCGGCTATGCCAATTAGAAGTATAAGCAAGACAAACGTCAATAATCTTACAAATAAATTGTAATTCCAAATAAAAATCAGAAAAGAGCAATGAAAAAGTTATTTTTAGCACTGATGATGCTGGCTCCCATGGCAGCATTCGCACAGAAGTTCGGACACATCAATTCACAGGAGGTGATGCAGGCCATGCCCGAGGCCACCCAGATGCGCACTGAGATGGAGGCCCTGCAGAAGCAGTATGAGGCCGACGAGAAAGCCATGATCGACGAGTACCAGAAGAAGGTCGAGGCCTACCAGAAGGACGAGGCTACCATGCCCGACAACATGAAGCAGCGCAAGATACAGGAAATTCAGGAGATGGAGCAGAAGATCACCCAGGCCCGTCAGGACAATGCCCAGGCCCTTCAGAAGGCATACGCCGATAAGCTCACTCCCATCCAGAACAAGGTCATGGAGGCTATCAAGTCGGTGGGCAACGCCGGAGGCTACGTCTACATCATGGAGACCAACTCCATCCCCTTCATCAACACTACCCTGTCGACCGACGTCACCGCTCAGGTGAAGGCCAAGCTCGGCATCAAGTAATCATTTATCTACCTATCACTGTGGGCCACGGCTATGCCGTGGCCTGCATTTGTATCTGTAATCCCCATGAAACAATTACTATTCTCACTTTTCGCTCTGCTGTCACTCTCCGTCAGTGCCCAGAACGACTCGCTGCCGCAACAGATACGTTTCGGCTATCTGAGCTATGACTCAGCCTTAATCAGCATGCCGCAATACATCATCGCCCAGGCGCGGCTGAAAGAACTGCGCCAAGCCTACGACAAGGAGGTGAAACGTGTGGAAGACGAGTTCAACCAGAAGTACGAGTCCTTCCTCGAAGGGCAGCGCGACTTCCCCCGCACCATCCTGCTGAAGCGCCAGAACGAGCTGCAGGAACTCATGCAGAAGAACCTGGAGTTCAAGCAACAGGGTCGCCGAGACCTTGAGCAGGCCGAGGCCGAGGCCATCGCCCCACTCCGCACCCAGCTCAACGAAGCCATTGCCAACGTGGCCCGCAAGAACAGTCTTTCCCTCGTCGTCAATACCGACTCCAACGCTTGCCCATTCATCGAGCCTTCGCAGAGCCTCAACATTCAGGAAGAGGTCATCAACCTTCTGAAAAAATAGTGCTCCCACTCAGCAAGACACCTGTCCAAAAGACTATTCTGCCCGCATGAACGAAACAACCATTCACCTGAGTAAAGAGGCTGGCCCCATCGGCATATTCGACAGCGGCTATGGGGGACTGACCATTCTGCACGGCATACGCCAGCTGCTGCCCGACTACGACTACCTGTATCTGGGCGACAATGCACGGACGCCCTACGGCCCACGCTCGTTCGACGTGGTCTATGAGTTCACTCGCCAGGCGGTGGTGCGGCTGTTTGAGCTGGGATGCCATCTGGTCATCTTAGGATGTAACACCGCTTCGGCCAAGGCATTGCGTAGCATTCAGCAGAACGACCTGCCACACTTAGACCCCGAACGTCGCGTCCTGGGTGTCATCCGCCCCACAGCCGAGGTCATTGGTTCGCTCACAAAGACACGTCACGTGGGCATACTGGCCACCGAGGGAACCATCAAGAGCGAAAGTTATAATCTGGAAATAAAGAAACTATTCCCCGACATCACCGTGACAGGCGTGGCTTGTCCTTTCTGGGTGCCGTTAGTGGAATACAACGAGGCCGACTCGCCCGGTGCCGACTATTTCGTGAAGAAGCGCATCGACCAGCTCATGCGCTTAGACCCGCAGATTGATGCCATCATCTTAGGCTGCACCCACTATCCGCTGCTCATGCCCAAGATCCTGAAATATATCAGCCCCGGCGTGCGCATTGTACCACAGGGCGAATATGTGGCCGATTCTCTCAAGAACTATTTCGAGCGTCATCCTGAGATGGAACGCAAGTGCTCGAAAGGCGGCAATGTTCATTATCTGACTACCGAAAACCCGGAGAAGTTCAAGGAATCGGCACAGATATTCCTACACGAACCCGTCAATGTAGAGAATATCACTTTTTGAGAGTGAAGAGTGAAGAGTGAAGAGTGAAGAATTTGCTACCGCAGATAAAAAAAGGCGTACTGTTCGATTGAAAGACGCTGAAAGCGTCACCTCTCAGTAGCCGTAGTGTCCGAAGGACCTACGCATAACGGAAAAATAGAGAAAAGCACGCTGAAAGGCTACGGGTAGGCGAGCTTGCTCGGGCACTCCAGTTCTGCTGGCTTGCTACCATCGGGACGCAAGAATGATCGTGCCACAACAGTGCAAATGGGCGACCCCTTTGGGGTCGATGTATTTTCACACGTTCTATCCGCAGGTCGTTCCGACCTACGGCTATTGAGAGGTGACGCTTTCAGCGTCTTTCAATCGCAACAGCACGAAAAATGAAGAGTAAAGATTAATTCTTCACTCTTCACTCTTCATTCTTCACTTATGAGCGGGAGCAAATTCTTCACTCTTCACTCTTCATTCTTCACTTATTTACAGTTTCGGGCCTGCAGCGACAAGGGCCTTGCCAGCCTCGTTGCCCTCGTACTTCTTGAAGTTCTTGATGAAGCGACCAGCCAGATCCTTGGCCTTCTCCTCCCACTCATCGCGGTTCTGATAGGTGTCGCGAGGATCGAGAATGCCCCAAGCCACGCCGTTGAGCTGTGTGGGAACCTCGAAGTCGAAGTAAGGAATCTTCTTGGTGGGAGCGTTCAGGATGTCACCGCCCAGGATAGCATCGATGATACCACGTGTATCCTTGATAGAGATACGCTTACCTGTACCGTTCCAGCCAGTGTTCACCAGATAAGCCTTGGCACCGCTCTTCTCCATGCGCTTCACCAGTTCCTCAGCATACTTCGTGGGATGCAGCTCAAGGAAAGCCTGGCCGAAGCAAGCGCTGAAGGTAGGAGTAGGCTCGGTGATGCCGCGCTCTGTACCAGCCAGCTTAGCCGTGAAGCCAGAGAGGAAGTAATACTTCGTCTGCTCCGGGGTCAGGATGCTCACGGGAGGCAGCACACCGAAGGCGTCGGCCGAAAGGAAGATGACGTTCTTAGCCTCGGGACCAGCGCTCTTCTGGTTCACCTTCTGGGCAATCTTCTCAATGTGGTTGATAGGATAGCTGACGCGGGTGTTCTCGGTGACGCTCTTGTCGGCAAAGTCAATCTTGCCGGCCTCATCAACAGTCACGTTCTCGAGCAGGGCATCGCGACGGATAGCGTTGTAGATGTCGGGCTCGCTATCCTTGTCGAGGTTAATCACCTTGGCATAGCAGCCACCCTCGAAGTTGAACACGCCCTCGTCGTCCCATCCGTGCTCGTCATCGCCGATGAGCAGACGCTTCGGATCGGTAGACAGCGTGGTCTTACCCGTGCCGGACAGACCGAAGAAGATAGCGGTGTTCTTACCCTCCATGTCGGTGTTGGCCGAGCAGTGCATCGAAGCGATGCCCTGCAGGGGCAGATAGTAGTTCATCATCGAGAACATGCCCTTCTTCATCTCGCCACCGTACCAGGTGTTGATGATGCACTGCTCGCGGGTCGAGGTGTTGAAGGCCACGCAGGTCTCCGAGTTCAGGCCCAGCTCCTTGTAGTTCTCCACCTTAGCCTTCGAAGCGTTATAGATTACGAAGTTAGGCTCGAAGTTGGCCAGCTCTTCCTCAGTAGGCTGGATGAACATGTTCTTCACGAAGTGAGCCTGCCAGGCCACCTCAACGATGAAGCGCACGCGCAGACGGGTAGCCTCATTGGCACCGCAGAAAGCGTCCATCACATACAGA
Source organism: uncultured Prevotellaceae bacterium (assembly GCA_900318815.1). Lineage (GTDB taxonomy): Bacteria > Bacteroidota > Bacteroidia > Bacteroidales > Bacteroidaceae > Prevotella. The sequence continues at coordinate 12,300 of ONMA01000014.1, read as the reverse complement.
TTCTTGTTGCACAGCTCCTTGATGGCAATCTCCTTCACCTTGGCCCAGACCTCTTCGCTCATGGGGTGGTTGTCGTTCTTGTATTCCTCGCTAGTCCACCACACCTTGTCCTCGCTCTGTGCATCCTTCACGATGTACTTGTCCTTGGGCGAGCGGCCGGTGTAGATGCCAGTCATCACGTTCACGGCGTTCAGCTCGGTGTTCACACCCTTGTCGAAGCCTGTCAGACCCTGCTTGGTTTCCTCCTCAAAGAGATACTCATACGACGGATTGTGGGCAATCACAGTCGAACCTGTGATACCATACTGTGTTAAATCTAACTTTGCCATTTTTTATTTATTGATTTAAATGTTAAAACTTTTGTCTTTTTCTTCTAACGCCTGCAAAGTTACAAAATTATTCATAATTCTTGATTCACAAATCGCAATTATTTCCTGCCATTTAAGCGTTTTTTAGGTTAAAGTATCTGAAAACAAAGGCCATTGCAAGACTTTTGGCACATCTGCTTTACAAATATCGCAGGATTATTCGTATCTTTGCACACTCTTACGAGTGAAGAGTGAAGAGTGAAGAGTGAAGAGTGAAGAGTGAAGAGTGAAGAGTGATTCATGCACATATCAATAATTAAAATACCTTATTATGAAAACTAAGACTATTCTTACCATTGGCCTCACTTCGGCCTTGACCGTGCTCACGGCCTGCAAGCAGTCGACCTCACCGGCCGACAACCCCCTGTTGCAGGAAAGTTCGCTGCCTTTCGGTGCCCCTGACTTCAGTCAGATACAGCCGGCCCATTATCTCCCTGCCATTGAAGCGGGCATGGCCCAGCAACGCGAGAACATCGCCCGCATCACCGCCAATGAGGAGGAGCCCACCTTCGAGAACACCGTTCTGGCATACGAGGAGAGCGGTCTGCTGCTCAGTCGCGTGAGTCGTATCTTCTTTGCCTTGACCAATGCCGACAAGACGCCCGAGATAGCCGACATTGAGAAGAAGGTGACGCCGATGCTGACCGACTTGGAGAACGAGATTGCCTTCAACAAGCAGCTCTTCGAGCGCATCAAGTACGTTTACGACCATCAGCGCGACGCGCTACAGGGCGAAGACCTCAGACTGCTCGACGAAACTTATAAGTACTTCGTGCGCAAAGGAGCCCTCCTTCCCGATGAACAGATGGCCCGCATGAAGGAAATCAACCTGCGCATCTCCGACCTGCAGCAGCAGTGGGGCGACCAGCTGCCCGAGGCCACCAACGATGCCGTGGTGTGGGTAGAGAGCAAGGACGAGCTGGCTGGCCTGAGCGAAGCCGACATCGCCCAGTGCAAGCAGGACGCTGAGAGCCGTGGCAGCAAGGCACCTTACTGCATCGTCATCGTCAATACCACGCAGCAGGCTATCCTGGCCAGCCTGGACAACCGCGACCTGCGCCGCCGCGTATTCGAGGCATCCATCCACCGCGCCGACGGCACGAACAAGCACAACACCTTCCCCATCGTCACCGAGATGGCACGCCTGCGTGCCGAACAGGCTCAGCTCATGGGCTACAAGGACTATGCCTCCTACTCCTTGGAGAACACGATGGCCCAGACAAGCGATAACGTCTATAGTTTCCTGAAGAACCTCATCAAGGCCTACACACCGAAGGCCGAAGCCGAGACCCGTGCCATCGAGGAGTATGCCAAGCGCCTGACGCCCGGCCTCGATCAACTGCAACCCTACGACCGCTTCTACTACTCGGCCAAGATGAAGAAAGAACAGCTCAGCATCAGCGACGACGAGGTGAAGCCCTACTTCAACGTGGACAGCGTGCAGAAGAACGGCGTGTTCTACGCCGCCAACCGCGCCTACGGACTCACCTTCAAGGAGCGCACAGACATACCCACCTATCACCCCGACATGAAGGTGTTCGAGGTCGTCGACCGCAACGGCCAGTCCATCGCCTTGTTCTACAGCGACTACTTCCGCCGTCCCACCAAGCGCGGCGGAGCCTGGATGGACGAGTTTGCCAAGCAGAGCCACCAGCGCCACCAGCTGCCCATCGTGTTCAATGTGTGCAACTACGCCAAGGCTCCCGACGGCCAGCCCTCACTGCTCACCTGGGACGAGGTTACCACCATGTTCCATGAGTTTGGCCATGCCCTCCACGGTATCCTCTCGCAATGCCAGTACGACAAGCTGAGCGGCACCGAGGTGGCCCGCGACTTCGTGGAGATGCCCTCACAGTTCAATGAGTCTTTCGCCTCGATACCCGAGATATTCGACCATTACGCCCGCCATGCAGAGACAGGGCAGCCCATGCCTGCCGACCTCAAAGAGCGCATGCTCAGCAGCATCAACTTCCAGCCCTGCTATGCCCTGGGCGAGAACCTGGCCGCCACCTGTCTCGACATGGCCTGGCACGTGCTGCCTATAAATAAGGTTCCTACTGCCGAACAGGCTTCTGCCTTCGAGACCGAGGCCCTGCGCCAGGTAGGACTTCTCAATCCCCAGATTCCTCCCCGCTACTCCACCAGCTACTTCAACCACATCTGGAGCAGTGGCTATGCCGCCGGCTACTACAGCTATCTCTGGACCGAGGTGCTGGCCGTCAACGTTGCCGATGTCTTCGCCAAGCGCGGACCGCTGAAGCCCGAGACCGGCCAGGACTTCCGCGACAAAATCCTGAGCCGTGGCAACACCGGCGATCTGATGCAGATGTTCAGCGACTTCACCGGCATGCCCTCGCCCGATGCCTCGGCCCTGCTAAAGGCCCGCGGACTGTAAATAGCCCAGTAGTCTCAATAACCCCAGAAGTCCCAGAGGTCCCAGTACCCCCAGAACCCCCATTAACCCCCAATAATCATGAAAGTAATCAATTTCTCCGAGCAAAACTCAGTCATCAACCAGTATATGGCCCTTCTTCGCGACAAGGCACAACAGAAAGGCCGTATGGTGTTCCGCCACAACATTGAGCGCATCGGTATGATGATGGCTTACGAACTATCCAAGACACTCGACTACAAGGCCAAGACCATTACCACGCCGCTTGGCTCGATAGACGTCGCTGTGCCTGTTGACAATCTTGTCCTTGCCACCGTGCTGCGTGCCGGACTGCCTTTCCATCAGGGATTCCTGAATGTGTTCGACCGTGCCGACTGTGCATTCGTGTCGGCCTACCGCATGTACACCAACCGCGAGCATACCGAGGTGGGCATCCACACCGAGTATATGGCTACGCCTTCGGTGAAGAACAAGACGCTCGTCATCATCGACCCCATGCTGGCTACCGGCGGCTCAATGGCCGCCGCCTACGAGGCACTGGTGAAGACGGGCCGCCCCGCCGCCGTCCACATCTGCTGCGTCATCGCCGCTCCCGAGGGTGTCGAGACCGTGCGCCAGACCGTTCCCGAGGACGCGACGCTCTGGGTGGCTGCCATCGACCCCGGCATGAACGAACACAAATACATCGTGCCTGGCATCGGCGACTGTGGCGACCTCTGCTATGGCGAGAAGCTATAATCACGTATCTACCCTTCCCCGTTGGCCACGGCTCTGCCGTGGCCCAATTAACCAATAATTATTCCGAATATGAAGAAACTATTTCTGCTGGCATTCATCGTAATGAACGTGCTGGCCACCAAGGCCCAGAACATGCAAAAGGGCGACTACGGCTATCTGTACTGCCACATGAGCGACCGCGGCGAGTACACGGCCTACGCCCTCAGCCACGACGGCTACAACTATGAAGACATCATCGACGGGCGTCCCGTCATGGACCCCAAGGAACACGCCCGCATCGAGGGCGGACAGCGCGATGCCTACATCACCCGCTCCTACGACGGCAAGGGATTCGTCATGGTCACCACCGACATGTGCGTGGCCAAGAGCCACGTCTGGGACAACTACGGCATAGACCTGCTCAAGAGCAACGACCTCATCCACTGGACCAGCGTCACCTTCGACTATCGCAAGGGCACTTCCATCTTCTGCAATCCCGAAGCCGAGAGCGTCTATAAGGACTGGTCGACTATCAACCGTGTATGGGCACCACAGATATTCTGGGACCCTGACTACGTATGGGAGAATGGCGAGCGCGGCGGCTACATGATCTACTACAGCATGCTCAACCGCCCCGAGGAGAAGTATGACCGCATGTACTACTCCTACGCCGACAAGTCGTTTACCAGGCTGACGCAGCCCAAGTTGCTCTTCGACTGGGGCTATGCCACCATCGATGCCGACATCAACCTACTCAGCGACGGTCTCTACCACATGCTCATCAAGAAGGAGGGCGGCAAGCCCGGCATCTACACGGCCACCTCGAAGCAGCTGACCTCTGGCTGGGGCGAGCCTGTCGAGAACGACTACGTCTCGTTCGAGGGCAAGAAGAACTGCGAGGGTTCGAGTGCCTTCCAGCTCATCGGCGACCCGACATGGCGCGTGGCCTATATCCAGTACAGCGACAACCCCAAGCACTACCGCATCTGCAAGGCCAACGAGAACCTGCGCAACTTCCACGACCCCGTCGACATCAAGGGCGTCACCGGTCCTCAGCACGGTTCGTTCATGCGCCTGACGAAGAAGGAGTACAAGCGTCTGAAGAAGTGGTCGGACAAACAGAAGCAACTGTCATCAAAACAGTAAACGGTATATTATTGCCACGGTTTTACACGGTTTTATTCGGTTTTTATTTGGAAATCGTATAAATCCATAGGCATATTTGATGCCAACCCTTTCACAAAAAACCGTGTTAGAACCGTGTCAAACCGTGGCCATCTGATGACGGAAAAACCGTGTTGAACCGTGTCAAACCGTGGCTATCCGATGACGGAAAAACCGTGTTGAACCGTGTCAAACCGTGGCTATCCGATGACGGAAAAACCGTGTTGAACCGTGTCAAACCGTGGCCATCTGATGACGAAAAACCGTGTTGAACCGTGTCAAACCGTGGCCATCTGATGACAAAAACCGTGTTGAACCGTGTCAAACCGTGGCCATCTGATGACAAAAACCGTGTTGAACCGTGTCAAACCGTGGCTATCCGATGACAAAAACCTTGTTGAACCGTGTTAAACCGTGGCCATCTGATGACAAAAACCGTGTAAGACCGTGTCAAACCGTGGCCATCTGATGACGAAAAACCGGGTAGAACCGTGTCAAACCGTGGCTATCCGATGACAAAAACCGTGTTGAACCGTGTCAAACCGTGACAAATTAATATCGAACCGATGAAAAAGAAGACATCGGCTAAGGAGCCGAAAAGAACAGAAAAGCAGCCGTGGCTCACGGAGCGCCGTCTGCGATTCTATCCCCTGTTGCTGGGGCTGGTGGCCCTGGCAGCGGCCTTTGTGTTCATCACGAGCCGCGAGCACTACTTCCTGCTGCGCGTCCAGGAGATGAACCTGTTTCTCTACACCCCGCTGTTCTTCAAGCAGCAGTTGGTGGTGCCCGGTGGCCTGCTCACGTATGCAGGCACCTACTTCACCCAGTATTTCTATCATCCCTGGCTGGGCACGCTGTTGCTCTGCCTGTGGTGCGGCCTGTTGCTGTGGCTCACGGCCAAGGCGTTCCGTGTGCCCACCCGCTGGGGAGCCTTGCTGCTGGTGCCCCTGGTACTGGTGCTGCTCACCGACTTCGACCTGGGCTACTGGATCTATCTGCTGAAGCTGCGCGGCCATTTCTTCATCACCGTCATCGGCTGTTGCGTGGCACTGTCGGCGGTGTGGGCGTTCCGCATGCTGCCCGCTCGCTACGGTCTGCGCTGGGTGTTCATGGTGCTGTCGGCCATCGTGCTCTATCCCGTAGCCGGCTTCTACGGCCTGCTGGCCACGGTGCTCATGGCCGTCATGGCGTGGCGCATGGACACGAACACGCTGGGGTGGAAAATCGGCGGCTCGCTGCTGGCGTTGGTACTCGTGGGCTTCGTACCGATGATCTATTACCGCGCCATCTACTATCAGACCAGCAGCGACGACCTGTGGCGCACGGCCCTGCCACTCTTCGACACAGGCATACCCATCCCCCAATACTACTGGCCCTACGGCTTGCTCTTCGGCTTCTTCGTCCTGCTTGCCCTGGCCTTTCGCGAGGATCGGTCGGCCCGCCTGCTAAAGCAGCCCGTCCTCTGGTGCCTGCTGCAGGTGGTCATCATCGGCGGCTCGGTCTATGGCTGCTGGCACTACTGGTACAAGGACGGCAATTTCCACCGCGAGCTCATCATGGAGGATGCCGTGGAGCGGGCCGACTGGCAGGCCATACTCGACGTGGCCGCCACCAACCCCGACGAACCCACGCGCATGCTCTGGATGTACAAGAACCTGGCCATCTTCAAGCTGGGACGCGGCGGCAACGAGATGTACAACTACCGCAACGGCAGCAAGAAGCCCGAGAGTCCCTTCACCCTGCCCATCGCCGTGCAGGGCGGCAAGCAGCTCTACCTGCACTACGGTCTGCCCAACTACTGCTACCGCTGGTGCATGGAGGACGGCGTGGAGTACGGCTGGCGCACGCTCTACCTGAAGTATATGGTGCGCTGTGCCTTGGTCAACGGCGAGTACGTACTGGCACAGCGCTACATCGACCTGCTGAAGCAGACACGCTACTACCGCGACTGGGCTCTGCACTACGAGCGTCTGGCCCTGCAGCCCAGCCTGATAGAGAAGGACCCGGAGCTGGGTCCCATCATCCCGCTACTCGACCATGCCGACGTGCTGGCCAGCGACCAGTCGGTCATCGAGACCTTCCTGCTCACGCTGCTCAGCTCGCAGCCCGCCACCAATCCCCTGAAGGCCGACCTGATGATGCAGGCCGCCCTACAGCAGAAGAGCATCCCCGTCTTCTGGCGAGCCTTCGACCAGTACGTGCGCACCCATCCCGACGGCCCCATGCCGCGACACTATCAGGAGGCCGCCTTCATGTTCGGCAACCTGGAACACAACGTCGACATCAGCGGCATGCCCTTCGACCCATCCATCCCCGAGGGCTACCGTCAGTTCATGCAGATAGCCAAGCAGAACACCAACATGGGCGAGGAACAGCTGAAGCAGGCACTAAAGCCCCTCTTCGGCAACACCTATTATTATGATTACTTCCTCATGCGCGGACTGAAGACGTATTGACCAAAGTGTGGTGCAACGTTTAGTCACAGCATGACGAATAATTGATCACACCCTGATGCATCATTCGTTACACCGTGATGAGTGATTAATCAGGGTGTGATTAGTTATTCATCAAGGTGTAAGGAATGTTTCGTCAGGGTGTGACGGAACGTTTCGACGGGGTGTAAAGAAACGTTAGTCATTTTTCCCGTGTGTTTCTTTGCGCTTTGCGCCTTTAAGAAAAACAAAATAAAACAAGAAAAACAAGCAAAAACAATGATGGTTTTATTGTCCTAATCTTGTTTGCTAAAAATTCCTTATTTTTGTAGCAGAAAAGAAGTTGTATAAAAAAAATGTTGTATCTTTGCAGCAAACTGTCGCATAAAGACAATCAAATAAGGACTATAATAAACAGAAAAAATGAACGCAGTATCAATGAACAACCTCTGGACCTACCTCGAAGGTCTGTCGCTGACGGCAAGCAATCGCAAGTGGCTCGCTGATAAGCTTACAGAGCCTCGCCGTGAGTCCGTGATGAGTGCCGAGGAAGTAAAAGCCGACTTGAAGGAGGCCTTCCAACAGCTGAAAGAAGTGAAAGAAGGCAAGCGTACCACCCGTAATGCTGAGGCCCTGCTTTATGAGCTATAAGATAAGTACCATTGAGGTGTTCGACCGCCAGGCGCATCAGCTGGCTAAGCATTATCCATCATTCCGCGATGACTTCCGCCAGTTTCTTGCCGACTTGCAGGAGAACCCACTTCAAGGCTCTGACCTTGGTGGTGGCATTCGCAAAATCCGTATGGCTATTGCCTCAAAGGGCAAGGGCAAGAGCGGTGGTGCCAGAGTTATCACATATACTGCCGACATCATAGTTCAGAAGCAAGAGGGAGAGGTGATTCTGCTTTCCATCTACGACAAATCGAATCGGAGCACCATTTCTGATAGAGAAATAAAGCGTCTAAAGAAGATAATAGGACTGGAGTAGTACTATTATCCGGGTGTTGGCCTTTCGAGGTGTGATTGAACGTTTCGACAGGGTGTAATGAAACGTTACACCCGTTGATGCTGGTTGTCCCAACGGGTGGGACGTTTTGTCCCAACGCATGGGACATTGTGTATTCTACACTACCTTCACCGTTTCCTACACCACTTTTCTTCCTCATTATCAGCTTGTTATACGTTAGTGTATGAAGTGTATGCAAATTTTAAAAATAAAAATTTTAAAATATGCGTTTGCCCGTATGATTATTTCCGAGACCTCCAAATATATAGTAAACGTCAATAATATCCGTCACTTTTTCGTAGTTTCGTGATTATTTCGTACTTTTGCAAGGATGAACGTGATAACGGATATAGGTTCTGTCGTGCAGAGGGTCTTTTCCTCCCTCCTGGCGATGCTTGCGCTCTGCATGGTGAGGCCGACTCCATGAACCGCCACTACGTCGCCATGACCAGCGACTCGCTGCTCCTGCTTGCCTGCCGCTACTACGACCGCCACGGCACGCCCAACGAGCGCATGCGCGCCCACTACCTCCTCGGCTGTGCCTACCGCGACATGGGCGAGGCACCGCAGGCTCTGGAATGCTACCAGGATGCCATCAATAATGCCGACACTACATCAACTGACTGTGACTACAAAACACTTTGCCGCGTGTATGCCCAGATGTCGGACGTCTTCTATTATCAGAATCTATTCGAAAATCAGTTAGTCAGCCTTGACCGTGCCACTTACTATGGATATTTGGCAAAAGACACTCTTGCAGCATTGCTGGCTTATGCACAGAAGATGGATGGCTATAAAATACTATCTATACCGGACTCGATGCTTTATGTATTTGAGTCATCACAAAGTCTTCTACAGGAAGCAGGGTATCAGAAGATTGCAGCAGGAATGTCCTTAACCCCCATCGAATACCTACTTGATAGGGGTGACATACCAAGGGCAAAGCAGCTTTTTGACATTTACGAATCTGAATCAGGTTTCTTTGACGTGAATAATAATATAGAGGAGGGGCGTGAGATATACTATTACATCAAAGGGTATTACTACCTCAAGACATGTCGGTATGATTCTGCTGAGTATTTCTTCCGCAAAGAACTTGCCACAGGCAGAGACTTCAACAATCAGAATGCTGGTATGCACGGATTGGCGCTGTTGTTCCAGCAGGCCCACGAACCAGATTCCGCTGCAAAATATGCCCTTGGCAGTTATGCGATGAATGATTCCGTCTATGCCCACAAGACAACCAAAGAAGTGGCCGCGACCAAGGCACTATATGACTACACCCGTTATGCACATGAAGCCCAGCAAAGCAAGATTGATGCCATACAATCACAATTACGGTTTATCGTTGCAGCTATAATAGCCATACTTGTTTTGGCCCTGGCCATTTTCTTTGCCTACGGATACCATAGTGTGCAGAAAAAGCGTAGAAAGGAGAAGGTGCATTATCAACGTTTGCAGGACTCTTATAGGCGCACAGAGAAAGAACTTTCTGAACTCCGAGACTTTGCGCGAATGACCTCCGAATGGAAGGAACAGACAGCCCAAGAAGTGAATCGCCTGCACCAGAGTGAGCAAATGCTGAAGGAACTCATCAGCGAGAAAGAACTGGAACTCGACAGGCTGGATGCGGAACTGACCCGTTATCGCAAGAAAGAAGAACTGACGGCAGCAGCCTCTTCAGATGAAGAATCCCTGTTAAGAGAGTTTTCGTTCTATCAGGATCTTCTGCGTTTGACCGACCAGGGACACCCGTTGTCTGAGAACGACTGGAAGGCTGTCCAAGAGTTCCAGAAAGACCATCTACCACAATTTCACCAGTTTTTGTCCGACAACCGTCACGCCCTCACCGATTACGAGTATCGTGTTTGTTTATTAGTACGTCTTTATTTCAAGCCTAAGAATATTGCCAACGCTTTGGGGCTTGATGCCTCATACGTCACCCGTGTCCGCCGTTCTATGGTAAAGAAACTTTTCGGTGTGGCCGCAAGCAGCAAGGAGGCTGATATGTTAGTCCGCCAGATAGGCAGGATAAAAGGCTGTTGAAGCGGCATCATAGCGGTTCGACCTTGTGAAGTTGTTATAGCCAACAATTGCCTATTAAAACATATCTTTCTCGTAATCAGCTGCTTATTGAAATTGATAGTCAATTTTATAGTCAATTCTTAGTCGCAAAAATCTTTGCGACTTTCTTTTTTTTGTCCTACTTTTGCAGCGACATTCATAAGTTAAACCTAAAATCAAATTAATTATGGTAAAAAGAATCAGTGCAGTATTAATGTTTTTTCTTACGTTGAGTGGAGGCAAGTCGTATGCTAACGAGCAAAACGGCCCCATTGACTTTGAAGTAAGGATTATTGACCAAAAGCCCTTGCATCCAGGTAGTCCAAGATCTCCTATTATCTACCCTGTCGTATGTCAGGAGGATTATGAGATTGAAATTGAGGCTCCTCATGCTGTGTATGTTCTGAACATCGTCAGTGGTACCACTATTGTTTACAGCGTAGTAGTTCCCGAAAACGTTTCCCTGGTGGAGTTGCCCACATCGCTTTCTGGCAGCTATGAGTTACAGTTCGTACAAGACAACCTCTGCTTCTACGGCTACATCACATTACAGTAATCGAACATCAAAAAAACAGGAACAATGAAAAAAACAATCTTTTTTATTTCACTTTGTCTGGCCACATTAACAGCAAATGCTCAATTGAAAGTCGGCAGTAATGGATATGTAGGCATGACGACAACGAGTACGCCATTATCCCCCGTATCATTGAACTATGGTGGAGATTCCAAATTACATGGCCTATAAAGGCCATAAAAAAGCCATGTACAGCGAAGTCCTTGGCGGTGGCGATATAGTGCAAGAACTTAATCTGACACCCTCTGGTAGTAGTACAGCCTTTGCGGTCAAGGGTAAAACAGCCTGATATCTTAGGAAATAACACTATATCATCGATACAAAAGTACATGGAGATGTCATACTTGGTCAAGGTAATATTACGCTGAAAGCAGATTACATCGAAATAAATGAGGAACGTTTAGCTTTCGACTTCTCTCTTTCTGAGGGCGACCATTTCATCACATACAATGGCTTGGAATGGGAGATAGAAACCGTTATTGACACCATAGTAAATACCTCTTACAAAGGTCAGGGTGAAAGTTGTATGAAAAGACTGTTGAAAGTACATTCTGTTGATGGCAGATATTCTGACCATTGGCTTGAAGGCTTTGGCTCGTTTACCAATCATTTCATGATTCTACCAATGAGCGAAGTTAGGCAAACTCAGACGCTTTGGATGGAGTATGATGAGGGGCATTATTTGGTTCGTGAGATATCTTCAGATCCCTTTTTTGCACATGATTCAGGAATGCCTAAGGAAACCACAGATTATGTAGGAAAAACCGAATATGTCAACAGCACATACAAAGACGGAATCCTTACTGTTGAAGATGAACGATGGCGTTCACCGAATCGCGAATATAACTGTTTCTATCGAGTAGGCGATGACTTTTATCTTGTATACGTATGGAAACTGAATCCCGCGACTGATGCTGCTATAGCTGCTTGGCATAAGGATATAGCCTATTATTACGGGCTTCCCGCACCCCATAGTGACAGGTACACTATACATTTCAATTTAGATGACAGACCTTTAGGAGAAAGTACAAAACTTTATGATCTAACTAACGACACAGACATTTATCCGTCAGAATCGTCTATCTTCAACCTACAGGGTCATCGCCTCACTGGCAAGCCCCTGCATGGACTGTATATAAAGAACGGAAAGAAGGTGCAGGCGAAGTGATAATTGTTTTTGTTTCGCATTAGAAATGCTAATACTCGAAGCAGTCGGATTTGGAAGTCCGACTGAACGGGGCCAACTGAACGTAATTATAATCAAATAGTTTCCTAAAAAGTTTGCCCAAGTCAGAAATATATATTAATTTTGCAGACATAGTTGATAAATGATATTGAGTAAAAGAATAAAAATCATGAGAAAGAACGTTTTTACGCATGTGTTGTGCCCCGCCTGCTTTGCAGCTATGGCACTCTGCAGCTTTGCTTCCTGCCAAGGCAACAGCGATGATGACATGAAAGACATCGTTATAGACCCTGCATATAATGTGGAGTATGCCAAGGGGGTCTTCTCTGCCGCCATACTGCCAGCCGAGGACTTGCTTGCCTTTGTAGAGCGGAACTTTCCGCCAGACGAAACGCTT
>ONMA01000003.1 GCA_900318815.1 uncultured Prevotellaceae bacterium | reverse complement strand
CCATTCCGAACAGAGAAGTTAAGCCCGCCTGCGCCGATGGTACTGCAATGCAATGCGGGAGAGTAGGAGGCCGCCTTCTTTTTAAGTGTGAGAGTCCTGGTTCAGCAATGAGCCGGGACTTTTTCGTTGTCTGCGGCTCCGTGACAGGGCCAGTTGCAACACGCGGACGGGTGGATGAAAACAGGCTTGTAGAGCTTTTTTGTCTTGTTTTATATTTATGTATTTGTAATTAAAATAAAGATTAAATGTTAATAACGTTAAAATTAACAGAATTAATTAACTAAATTAGATGCTATTTCTACAAATTCCCCTATCTTTGTCATCGATTTAAAGGAAGATAGAAACAAATGAAGAAATCAACGATATGGACGATAGCTGTGGTGATGGGATTCTCGTTCCTGGGCCTGCTCTTCTTGCAACTCTCATATATAGAGGAGATGGTGAAGATGAAGAAGGAACAATTTGACGAGACTGTGAATCGCTCGTTGTATCAGGCTGCGCGTAATCTGGAGATGAATGAAACGCTGCGTTATCTGGAGAAGGATGTCAATGAGGTAGAGCGTCGTGCCTACTCGCAAGACTCTGTGATAGTGAGCGGTTTGGATGGGAGCATTCAGCACAGCCATCAATTTGCTGTAGCTGCCGACGATGGGACGGTTTACTCGGCCTTTGAGCTGAAGACCTTTGCCACCAAGCCCCCCTCAATTCCCAAGGCCATGATTCTGCATTCCGACAAGAACTCTCTTTCGGCTAAGTCGTTGCAGGAGATTGTGCGCAACCGTTACATCTATCAGAAGGCATTACTTGACGAGGTGGTCTACAACATACTCTATACGGCGAGCGATAAGCCTTTGAAGGAGCGAGTTAATTTTAAGTTGCTCGATCAGGATATTCGGGTGCAATTGTTGAACAACGGCATTAATATTCCCTATCATTTTACGGTGTCGACCAGCGATGGACGCGAGGTCTACCGTTGCCCCGAGTACTCAGAAGAGGGAGAGGAGTACAGCTATATGCAGACGCTGTTCCACAACGACCCTACTTCGAAGAAAGGCGTGGTGAGGATTCATTTCCCCGACATGAACTCCTATATCTTCTCGTCGGTGCGGTTTATGATACCAGCTGTTGCCTTTACGTTGGTGCTGCTCATCACGTTCATTTTTACCATTGTGATTATTTTCAGGCAGAAGCGCTATACAGAGATAAAGAATGACTTCATCAACAACATGACGCATGAGTTGAAGACGCCTATCTCAAGCATTTCGTTGGCAGCCCAGATGCTCAACGACGACTCTGTATCGAAGAGTCCGCAGATGCAGAAACATCTTGGCGGTGTGATTAACGACGAGTCGAAACGCCTGCGCTTCCTTGTTGAGAAGGTATTGCAGATGTCGATGTTCGATCGTAAGGATGCTTCTTTCAAGAAGAAGGAACTTGACCTGAATGAGCTTCTGGAGCAGGTGGCTGCATCGTTCAATCTGCGCGTGCAGCACACGGGCGGGCTGATTAACATTGAGATTGAAGCGGTGGATTCGGCTATCTATGTCGACGAAGTACACTTCCAGAACGCCATTACCAATTTGATGGATAATGCTGTGAAGTATCGGAAGCCTGACCAGCCCATCAACATTCACATCCGCACATGGAACGAAGGGGGACGTCTCTTCTTTTCCATCGCCGATGACGGTCTTGGCATTAAGAAGGAGAACTTGAAGAAGATCTTCGACAAGTTCTACCGTGTTCACACGGGAAATGTACACGATGTGAAAGGCTTTGGCCTCGGTCTGGCATACGTTAAGAAGATTATCAACCTGCACGAAGGCGAAATACGCTGTGAGAGTGATTATGGCAAAGGCACGAAGTTCATCATTTCACTCCCCGTGTTAGATGAGAGATAAACAATAGTCATATTTAATAATCACTTTAAAACCCAACAAGACAATGGATGAGAAACTGAAAATTTTGCTTTGCGAGGATGACGAGAACCTCGGCATGCTGCTCCGTGAGTATTTGGCCGCCAAGGGCTATGAGGCAGAACTCTGCCCCGACGGCGAAGCTGGCTTCAAGGCTTTCCTGAAGACCAAGTTCGATATCTGTGTGCTCGACGTGATGATGCCCAAGAAGGACGGCTTCACGCTGGCGCAGGAAATCCGTACTGCCAATGCAGAAATCCCCATTATCTTCCTTACTGCCAAGACGCTGAAGGACGATATTCTCGAGGGTTTCAAGCTTGGTGCCGATGACTATATCACCAAACCCTTCTCGATGGAAGAACTTGTTTTCCGTATTGAGGCCATTCTGCGCCGCGTTCGTGGTAAGAAGAACAAGGAGAGTACTCTCTACCACATTGGCCAGTTCTCTTTTGATACCCAGAAGCAGTTGCTGTCCATAGGTGAGAAGCAGACTAAGCTGACCACGAAGGAGAATGAACTGTTGGCATTGCTTTGCTCGCATGCCAATGAGATTCTACAGCGCGACTTTGCCCTCAAGACCATCTGGATTGACGACAACTACTTTAATGCCCGCTCTATGGATGTCTATATCACCAAGTTGCGCAAGCATTTAAAGGACGATCCGCAGATAGAAATTATCAATATCCACGGCAAGGGCTACAAGCTGATTACGCCTGAGGAGGAATAGAGAGAAGAATGCTGGTGGCACCGATGGTAAACAAGGTGCCATCAGCAATCACTCGGCGTTCGCGAGGCTTAATCTCTATGTTGTCAACGAAGGTGCCTGTGTTGCTGTTGGCATCCTGAAGCGTGTATTTCAGTTGTCCGCGTTTGTCACGGGCTACGTTGATGGTGCAATGCCAGAGGTCGACACTTGGGTCAACGGTCTCAATAGGCGTATTGATAGGATTCCCTTTCTGATAGCGTCCTATTTTGTTGTCGCCCATTTGCAACGGCAGCACCTGCTTGTAGTGGAAGACATTCTCGATAACGACGATTGATCCGCAGTTGTCTGCTCCCTGCTCGCTTTCCTGCTGTGTTAGCTGCTCCTCAGTAGTCATCTTGTTTTCTTCCTTCTGTGTGGGCCGTAGTTTCGACACGCCAATTCTGATGCCGAACTGCTTGCCGCACTCATTACATTGAAAAACAAGCGACTGGCCTGCTTCATATTTTGTTTCGTCGAAAATGATGTAATTGTCACATTTAGGACAACGCACTCTTTTCATAATCAATAAAAGATAATCGGGTTTGTAGATAAATAGAAAAGGGTTATGGGCGCAATACCCATGACCCTTTTAGTAACTGGTGCTTGCGAAGCTTCGCCAGCTCTGCATAGACCTCTTCCTCCGTATTGAAGGGGCCGTATGTCACGCGCACTCTCCCGTTTTTGCTCGTTTTAACGATGTGGATATTGTCGCTAAATCCCATGCTATCCAGCGTTATCAGGAAGTCCATTGCATTCTCCTCTGTAGTCTGGCTGGCCAAAACTATCGTATAGCTTTTGCTCTGCTTCTTCGGAGTTGCCTCTTTCACGGGCTCTTTCGTGGGCTTAGGTTCAGCCTTTCTTGCCGCCTCTTCCTTCTTTGCCGACTTTGCCTTTGGTTCCGAGATAACAACTTTATCCCTGGCCGTAGTCTCTCTCTTAGGTGTTTCGCTTACCACGGGACTTGTAGCCTCTGGCCTAGCTAATTCCTGATTCGTCTCCTCCCGGACATCCTTCTCAGCCGTCTCAGCCTTAGCCATCTGATGCCCTTGAATAGGTAGCATCGTGCTCTGCTGAGGGTCTACGGCCACGTTGCTGTTTGACACAGGAGTCTGAATCATAAAGAAAGCTATGATGGCAGCCGCAATAGCTGCTGCATTGCGCACCCATGACATCTTGAGGACAATCGTATCGTTATCCTTGTCAATGATAGGTCTGGCAGGCTGTTCCTGTTCAACTTCAATCTCCGCAACGTTTTCAATTTCCATAGCCTGTTTCTCCTCCTTTACAGGTTCTTGAGTGGTATTGGAAATTGGCGTGATGATTTCCTGGTCAACAGGATACATCATAAACGAACTCAGTCCATAGAGCGACGGCGTTAAGATTCCTGCCTCGCAAGGCTCGAACTCCATGCGCCCGTCGTCCAGCAGGTGAAGGACGCCAATGTCGTTCAGTTCGTAATGCCCTTCCGTTTCCAGATGTTTGCGAAGTTCTTCCACTTCTTTTTCCACTCGCCGCAGGGCTTCGGGGTAGCTGATATCGTAGGCTTCGATGTACGACTGCACCAATAACGAGTCGTTCATCGTGAGCTGCGGATTGAATCCGAGCGTCCTGAGCGGCGGTAGAAACAGGCCGTCGCCCAAGTCATAACGTGCATTTACGTGATGCGTCATGAAGCCGCCGAGGTTAGGTACAATCACGCAGTCGTTACTTAACAGCAGTATCTCAATATGTCTTTCTAATTCAATCACGATGCAAAATTACAACTTTTTCTCCGATTAACAATGAAAAGCACCCCAAAAAATGTAGAAAAGCAAAAAATCTTTGCAGAGTTTGGAATATAATTTGTAATTTTGCACATCGAAAATACAAATTTGAATCAAGTATAATTCATCTATATATATTATATGGAATATAGGGAAACGGCCATTGAGGGCGTATATGTCATTGAGCCGAAGGTCTATGAAGATGCTCGTGGTTACTTCATGGAGTCATGGAAGAAGGCTGAATTTGAAGAGCATATAGGCAAGGTGGACTTTATACAGGACAATGAGTCGAAGTCGTCATACGGTGTGTTGCGTGGACTACATTATCAGAAGGGCGCGTTCTCGCAGGCTAAGCTTGTGCGCGTGATTAAAGGTAAGGTGTTGGATGTCGCTGTCGACATTCGCAAGTCGTCTCCCACGTTTGGCAAGCACGTGGCTGTCGTGTTGAGCGAGGAGAACAGGCGTCAGTTCTATATTCCTCGTGGCTTTGCCCACGGTTTCCTGGTCTTGAGTCCCGAGGCCATCTTTACCTATAAGGTGGACAACGTCTATGCTCCGCAGTCAGAGGCGGGCTTACGCTGGAACGATCCTGCGCTGGCCATTGACTGGAACATAGACCCCAAGGTGTTGATTATGAGTGCGAAAGACCTGGTGCAGCCGCTCTTGAAAGATGCAGAATTATTTGAATAATACATATTTGTTTTGATTAGCGTATGAATATAGCTATCGTAGGAACCGGCTATGTCGGTTTGGTTTCCGGCACATGTTTTGCCGAGACGGGTGTTAATGTTACCTGCGTCGATGTTGATGCACAGAAGATAGAGCGACTGAAGAATGGCGAGATTCCCATTTACGAACCAGGGCTTGACCAGATGGTGCTGAAGAATGTGAAGGCTGGACGCTTGAAGTTTACTACCGACCTGGCTTCAATCCTGAACGACCAGGAGATTGTCTTCTCTGCTGTTGGCACGCCGCCCGATGAAGACGGTTCGGCCGATTTGAAGTATGTCTTGCAGGTGGCAAAGACCATCGGCGAGAATCTGAACCGCTATCTGGTGGTTGTCACGAAGTCTACGGTGCCCGTGGGAACTGCCCGCAAGGTGCGTGCCACCATCGAGGAGGAACTGAAGAAGCGTGGTGTCGACATTCCTTTCGACGTGGCCTCCAATCCTGAGTTCTTGAAGGAAGGCAATGCCATCAAGGACTTTATGAGTCCCGACCGCGTGGTGGTGGGTGTTGAGAGCGAGAAAGCCAAGAAGGCTCTCTCCAAGCTCTATAAGCCGTTCCTGCTCAACAATTTCCGCGTCATCTTCATGGATATTCCTTCGGCTGAGATGACCAAGTATGCCGCTAACTCCATGCTGGCCACTCGCATCTCGTTTATGAACGACATTGCCAATCTCTGTGAGCGTGTGGGGGCAGATGTTAATATGGTACGCGCGGGAATAGGCAGCGACACCCGTATTGGCCGTAAGTTCCTCTATGCCGGCTGTGGCTATGGCGGTTCGTGCTTCCCCAAGGATGTCAAGGCTCTTATCAAGACCGCCGACCAGAATGGCTATTCTATGGAGGTATTGAAGGCCGTGGAGCGGGTGAATGAGCGTCAGAAAGGCGTGCTGTTCGAGAAGCTGCAGAAGGCATTCGAAGGCGAGGCCGACCTCAAGGGCAAGACCATTGCGATGTGGGGACTCTCGTTCAAGCCCGAGACCGATGACATGCGTGAGTCTACCGCCTTGGTCATGATTCAGAAACTGTTGGATGCCGGGTGTACTATTCGTGCCTACGACCCCATTGCTATGGACGAGTGCCGCCGCCGCATCGGCGATAAGGTCATTTATTGCCGCGACATGTACGATGCCGTACTGGATGCCGATGCCTTGCTGCTGCTCACCGAATGGAAGGAGTTCCGCCTGCCCACGTGGGGTGTCATCAAGAAGGCCATGAGGTATCCGCTGGTCATCGACGGCCGTAACATCTTCGATGCCGACGAAGTCGAGGAGTGCGGCTTTGAATATCATTGCATAGGAAAATAAGTTTCAGAATGAGTAAGTTTTCACCCTTCATTGTCCTTCTGCTTGTCGTTGCTCTTGCTGCCTGTAAGGGCAAGAGCGGCGATACGGCGGTTCCTGTTGTCGAGAACCGTCAGGCAAAGGCCATGTTGCAGGGTATCTGGATTGATAGTGAGACGGAGGAAGTGTCGTTCCGCATCAAGGGCGACACGGTCTATTTCCCTGACTCTACCAGTATGCCGGCCTATTTCCGGGTTGCCAAGGACTCCTTCATGCTGGGCACCCAGAGCTATCCCGTTGTCAAGCAGGCCTCCCATCTGTTTTGGTTCCGCAATCAGAATGGCGACATCATCAAGTTGATGAAGAGCGACGACCCGAACGATGTCCTTTCGTTCGATCATCAGGCTCCGCCCCAGTCGGTGACGGTGACAGAGGTGATGAAGAAGGATTCGGTTGTTGTCTTTAATGGAGAGAGGTATCATTGGTACATCGCCATTAACCCCACGCGCTATAAGGTTCAGAAGACTTCCTATAATGACGACGGGGTGGGTGTGGAGAATGTCTATTACGACAACATCATCCATATCAGCCTGTTTCATGGAGCCGACAAGTTCTTCTGGCGCGACTTCCGCAAACAGATGTACAGTCAGCAGGTGCCTGCGCAATTCCTTGCGCAGGCCATCCTGAGCAATATGACGTACAGCCGCGTCGATGCCAAGGGCTTCTACTTCAATGCCATGCTTTGCATCCCCGACGGCCCCAGTTGCTATGTTGTTGAAACAAGGATAGGTTTCAATGGCGAGGTGGATTACAAGCTCTTGGAACGTTAAACCTACGGTTTCGAACCGTTTACTAAGGCAGATGCTTTTATGCATGCTGCCTTTTGTTGTTTGTGTGGCCAAGGCTCAGCAAGCGGCCTCGTGGCAGGAGATATGGCATGAGGTGATGAGTGGCGAGGAAACAGAGACATCCGACTGGGAAGAATCCTTCGACTGGCTCGAGCAGCTTGCTGCACAGCCCTTGGACATCAACCAGGCCACGCGCACCGAACTGGAGCAACTGCCATTTCTTTCTTCCCGGCAGGTGATGGACTTGATGGAATACCTTGAACGCTATGGCCCTATGCGGTCGTTGGGCGAGTTGCGCATGGTGTCGTCGCTCGACTATGCCCAGTTGCAGTTGCTGCCCTTTTTCGTCTATGTGGGTACGTCGGGCGAGAAGAAGGACTCTTCCCCCACGTTGGATTCACTCCTTCGTTGGGGTCGCCATGAGCTGACCGGCTCCCTGCGCATTCCCTTTTACACGCGCCGTGGCGATGAAAACGGCTACTTAGGCTATCGCTATCGCCATGAGCTGCGCTATGAGTTCCGTTCGGCCAACCGCCTGCGTGCCGGTATTCTTGGCGCACAGGATGCTGGCGAGCCTTTCGGTGCCAACAAGAACCGATGGGGCTATGATGCCTACAGCTATTATGTGCAGCTGAAAGGCATGGGAGTCGTGGAGAATGCTGTTGTGGGGAAATACAAGATGAGTGCTGGCATGGGGCTTGTCATGGGCAGCAGTTTCATGCTTGGCAAACTGGCCGCGATGCAGACCATGGGGCGTACACCCGCCCTGTTGCGCCCTCATGCCTCGCGTTCGGAGGCCGACTATCTCCAGGGGGCGGCTGCCACGTTGCGTCTGGCTCCCTCCTGGCGCCTCACTCCCTATCTGTCTTGCCGCGCGATGGATGCCACCCTCAATGCCGACAGCACGGCAAGGACGCTCATCACGTCGGGCTACCACCGTACTCCCACCGAGATGGAGAAGAAGTATAACGTGAGGGCAACCGACCTTGGCGTGTCCTTAGGATGGCAGCATGGCCCCCTTCATGCAGGATTCCATGCGGCCTACACGCATCTTGACCGTTCTTTGCAGCCCGATACAAGCTCACTCTTCCGTCGCTATCAGGCCTCGGGCAGCGATTTCATGAACCTCTCGGCGAGTTATGGCTATTCCTCATGGCGGCTGCGTCTTTCGGGCGAGACGGCTATCGACCGCAAGGGCCATCTGGCCACCTTTCATGTGCTGAACTTTCAGCCTTCAAATGCTTTGGCGTTGATGGCCATCCAGCGTTTCTACAGCTATCGTTACCAGTCGCTTCATGCTCATGCCCTGAGCGAAGGCGGGCACGTCCAGAACGAGAGCGGTCTCATGCTGGGTGCCACGTGGAAACCCCTGCGTCGCTGGCATTTGCAGGTCTATGCCGACTACGCCTATTTCCCTTGGGCTCGCAGCATGACCTCGCAGGCCTCTTCTGCCGTCGACCTGTTGGCTTCGTCCGTCATAGAACTTGGCTCCTGGACGTTCAAGGCTCGCTACCGTTGCCATCGGCGCGAACGGGATGATGAAACAAAAAGCACACTCGAGCATCACACGGAGCATCGAGCGCGCCTTAGTACGACGTATTCTTCAAAGGGGGTACCGTTGAGCCTTACCACGCAGGGCGACTATCTGCAGGCTACCGGGCAAGGATGGATGGTCAGCGAGTCGGCTTCCTGGCAGCCCCGCCGCTGGCTCCTGTCGATGACTTCGGCCTACTTCAACGCCGGTTCGGGTGCTTACCTTTACCTCTACGAGCGACAGCTGCCCCATTCATTCGACTTCGGTTCCCTTACGGGCGAGGGACTTCGTTGTTCGCTCCTTGCTCGCTACGAGGTAGGGCGTTGGCTGTGCCACGTGCGCCTGGGCTACACCCATTATTTCGACCGTGCCTCCATCGCAAGTGGTCTTCAGCAGATTGCCCACTCGTCGAAGACCGACCTTGACGTACAACTGCGCTATCGCATCGGGCGTTAATCCTTCACTTCTTCCTCTGCTCCGAGCCAGTTGTCTATCAGCCTGCGGGCAATCGACAGCTTCTCCGGCAGCTTGGGCAGGTGGTCGCGATGGAACCATCCGCCCTTCAGCAGTTCTTCGCGTTGCAGATGGGGATGCCCCCCTGCATATTCGGCATTAAAGCCAACCATCAGTCCGCTCGGGTAGGGCCAGGGCTGCGAGCCGAAATAGCGCAGGTTCTTGATTTGCAGACCCGTTTCTTCCCTCACTTCGCGCCTCACGGCCTCTTCGAGCGATTCGCCGGTCTCTACGAATCCCGCAATCAGTCCGTAGAAGTCGCCTCGGAAATTGCGTCCACGGGCCATGAAAATCTCGTCGTTGCCGCGATGAATCAGCACGATGATGGCTGTAGCCAGCTGGGGCCACACCTCCTTCCCGCAATGTTCGCAGCGTTTTGATATGTCGGTGTGAAACTTCATCGGCCCGCCACACACGCCGCAGAAACGTGTGTTTTGATGCCAGTAGATGAGTTCGGCGCATTTTCCCCCCTTCAGATACAACTCTTCCGTCAGCTTGTAGTAGCTTTGCCGCAGCGGGCACAATTCGTACTTCTCTTCATTTGCCACAGGCTGGTCGATGCTGTAGGCACGCACGGGCGTGCCGTCGGCCATCGGCGTTACGTTCAGTATCTGCGTCCAGGGCTTCGTCTCCACGGGCGGCTCTTCCTGTAAGGGGATGGTGAAGGAGCCGTCGGCCGCTTTTTCAAGCAGGAGCGAATCCTTGCAAAACACGAAATAATATACCTTTTTCAAGTTTCTCAAGTTATTATAAACAACGGATTTCACGGATTATACGGATTTGATACTACGCATCATTATTGTTATTTCACAGATTAAACCAGATTACAGCGGCTAAAGCCGCGATGAGGTAGCTGTGTGGCATCCGTATAATCCGTGAAATCCGTTGTTGTTATTCATACATGCGAAAGTTGAGTCCCTTATTCATTGAAAATCAGTTTGCGGTCGCGTTTCAGCGCGGGTTCAGCCCATTCTGTGGGTACGAAACGCCAGTTGTTGTTGGCCTTGGGAGCTATGTGTCCTACTTTCTCTATTTCCTGCATGAGGTAGTGACGCTGGTCTCTCTCGCTTTGGTAGACGATGCGTTTGGCTATCTCGTCGTGCGGAATGCCTGCCCCCTTCGTAAGCAGTTCGCCGCCGCCGTTGCTGCGGTAGCTGTTCATCACCACCTTATAGGTCTTCTGCTCGTCGAAAGGCTCTCCGTTCGACATGCGCAGGATGCGCACCCGCTCGCCGTATTTCTTGGTGACGTCGACTTCATAGTCGATACCAGCTGCTGAGTCGAAGTTGAAGGTCATTTCGGTAAAGCTATAACTGTCGGGCTTGGTGGCAAAGGCTCCTTTCTTGATTCTCAGGATGTGGTCATCGGGCTTCGTCATGGTGTTTATCCACAGGTCGTAGCTCATTTCTAGGTGCTTGCGCACTTCGCTTCCCGTCATCGTGAGTACCGTGACCAGGTTCTCAAACCGGTATAGCTTGAAGAGGTCGCTTACATGGAAGGGGCCTTGCTCTATGCTGGTGTTGAAGCTGAGTGGTGCGGTAAAGGAGATGTCGGCCCCTGTAGTCGTCAGCTGTATGTTGTGGATGAGGTCGGTGAAGGCAGCTGAGCCGAAGAAGCAGTCGCGCGAGGAAATCTTGTTCTCAAAGAAGCCAATCTGTCGCTCCACGTATTGCTTCACGCTGTCGATGGTGGCCTGGAAGTGCTTGAGCATCTCCTCGTCAACGTCTTCGTCGGCTATGCTTTGAATCTTGCCTTCAACGCGCTTGCTCGTCAGCTTGCCGTTCTCGTAGGTCAGTTCTATCTGAGCGTCGGCCACGCGCTGCGCGTTGTTGGCCGGGTCGAGGCACAGCACCGAGTCGCCCTTCACGTTTACAATCCAGTCGTTATGCACGATGTGGTCGTGTCCGAAGAAGACGATGTCGAAGCCCGGCACCTCCTTGGCCACCTTTGCCGATAGGTTCTCTTCGCACTCAGGGGTGCTGATGCCGCCGTCCTTGCCGCTGTGGAAGAGCCCGATGAGTACGTCAGGCTGCTCCTCCTTGTTGATATAATCTACCCATTGCTTGGCACAGGCCACCATGTCCTGAAACTCCAGTCCGCTCCACACCGGCTCTTTCAGCCAGAAGGGGATGGCGGGCGTAATCATGCCCAGCACGGCCACCTTTGTCTTGCCTATTTCGTGAATAGAGTAGGGGGGCAGGTAGGGCAGTCCCGACTCTTTCATCAGGATGTTGGCACCTAACAGCGGACAACGCACTTCGCGAATCCATTTGTCGTAGACGGCGTGTCCCGTCTCAACGTCGTGGTTGCCCATGGTCTCTACATCATACTTCATGTAGTTGATGACCTCGGCGGCTATGTTCGGCTTTTCCGACTTTACGAAGTTGGTATAGTAGCAGGTGGGCTGTCCCTGCAGGATGTCGCCGTTGTCTAAGAGCAGCAGCCGGTCGCCATACTCCTTGCGCAGCCTATTCACGTAGGTGCTTACCCTTGTCAGGGAGCCTTTCAGGGGCTTGCGCTCGATGAAGTCGTAGGGGAAGAAGCTCCCATGCACGTCGGTGGTCTCGATGACTCTCAGCTTCACGGTCTCTTTGTCCTGTCCCATTACATTTACTGAAGAGAGGCATATCATGGCTATGCCCAATGTTAAAGAAAGTTTCATAGTTCTATGTTTTTTTGTTATTGGCTGCAAAATTACGAAATAATCCTGGCTTTGCCAAACAAAACGCCGACAAAGTAGGAAAGTAGGAAAGTAACTTGTGGACAGGAAGCGTTTTATTCTCTACATCGTAAGGAGTATATATATATTATAAAGGTATATAATAATTAATAATTTATTATATATATAAAGTAATATATATATTATAATATAAGGTATATATAATATAATAATAATAATATATATAAAATCTTTGATTCCCGTCCTCTTTCACCCCAACCCGTACCAACTCATTTTCATTCCTGTCCACAAGTTACTTTCCTACTTTCCTACTTTCTTACTAACGTTTTTCTCGCGCAGAGACGCAGAGGCGCAGAGTTTTCGCAGAGACGTGACTTCTTGAAAGACTGCATGGAGTAGGCAGAGACGGCCAGAGGCCGCCCCAACTCCGTGAACTCCATTCACAGAAAAAGAAATAACCTCTGCTCAGAAATAGATAATAACCTCTGCGCAACCTCTGCGCCTCTGCGGCTCTGCGCGAGAAATAAACAGATGGAACCGTCTAATCTACAGGATTGAACGGTGCAATCCCGTGGATTGGACGGTCGAAAATGCTTCTAAGTGTGTGGGGAGGGTGCTTAGTCCTCGCTCATGTCGGCCACCATCTTGCGGTACTGGCTGTAGAGTCGCTGGCGCGAGATGTAGCCCTTGAGATGGCCTTCGTGGTCGAGTACGGGCAGTTGGTCGGCATGAGTCTCGTCGAATACTTTCATCACGTCGGTCATGGGCATCTGGTCGGAGAGGGTGGCGGCTGGAGGCAGCATGAGTTGTGTGGCCGTGTAGTTGTGGTACAGCTCTGTGCGGAACACGATGTGCCGAATCTTGGTGATGTCGACCTCGCCGAGGAGAACGCCTGCGGCATCGGTCACGGGCAGAATGCTGCTGCGCGAGCGGCTTATCTTATGCACCATCTGAGCCAGCTTCATGTCGCGTGGCACGGCCTCGAAGTCGCGCTCCAAGCAGGAGTCGAGCTGCATGAGCGTGAGTACGGCGTGGTCGGTGTGGTGGGTGATGAGCAGTCCCTCGCGTGCCAGGCGCGAGCCGTAGATGCTGTGGGGCTCGAAGATGATGATGGTGAGGTAGGACATGACGCTGACAATCATCAGCGGGAGGAAGAGGCTGTAGCCGCCCGTCAGTTCGGCAATGAGGAAGATGCCGGTGAGGGGTGCGTGCATGACGCCCGACATGACGCCAGCCATGCCCATGAGGGCAAAGTTCTTCTCGGGCACATAGACCCCGACCTCCTCTATGTTCCACACGCGGGCGAAGAGGAATCCGGCAAAGCATCCGATGAAGAGCGAGGGGGCGAAAGTACCGCCGCAGCCGCCTGCGCCGTTGGTGGCCGAGGTGGCGAAGACCTTGGTGAGCAGCACCAGCGCGATGTAGGGGATGAGCATGTGCGAGTCGCCGGAGAAGAGCGAGTTGTTGAGTATCTGGTTCCAGTCGGCCTCGGTCTGGCCGTTGAGCAGCAGGTTGATGGAGGCGTAGCCCTCGCCGAAGAGGGAGGGGAAGAGGAAGATGAGCAGGCTGAGGGTGATGCCGCCGAGTGCCAGACGCACGTAGGGGCGCTCCTTGAAGCGGGCAAAGATGCCCTCGGCAAAGCCCATAGCGCGGATGAAGTAGAGGCTCACCAGTCCGCAGAACACGCCGAGCCCGATGCAGGCCGGCACGCGCTCCACCGTCCAGTTGTTATCTAAGTGGAAGGTGAAGAGGGCTGCGTCGCCGCTGAAGATATAGGTGAAGCAGGTGGCCGTGACGCAGCTGACGAGGATGGGCAGCAGCGAGGCCATGGTGAGGTCGATCATGAGCACTTCGAGCGTGAAGACGAGTCCGGCGATGGGGGCCTTGAAGATGCCCGCGATGGCTCCTGCCGCTCCGCAGCCCACGAGGAGCATCAGCGTGTGGGAGTCCATCTTGAAGAGCTTGCCTAAGTTGGAGCCAATGGCCGAGCCGGTGAGGACGATAGGCGCCTCGGCACCTACGGAGCCGCCGAAGCCGATGGTGATGGCCGAGGCGATGACGCTCGACCACGTGTTGTGCGACCTGAGCCGCGAGTGGTTCTGGCTGATGGCATAGAGGATGCGCGTGATGCCGTGGGAGATATTGTCCTTGACGATATGGCGCACGAAGAGCGAGGTGAGGTATATGCCGATGACGGGGTAGACGAGGTAGGGCCAGTTGGAGGTGGTGGCATCAAACGAGCTGGTGAGCAGGGCGGCTATCTGGTTGATGAACCAATGTAGCACGAAGGCAGCCACGGCGGCGAAGAAGCCGACGAGGAAGGCGAGCACGAGGATGAACATGCGCTCGCTGACGTGCTGCTGCCGCCAGGCATGCAGTTTGTCGCGCCACGTAAGCACCTGGCTGTCTGTTGCTTGAACCTCCATGATTTGAGTTTAGAGTGAAGAGTGAAGAATGAAGAGTGAAGAGTGAAGAATGAATCACGACTTCATCAGCTCGTCGAAGAAGTCGTCGAGGTCTTTGTCCAGGTTCTCCATCAGGTCGGGGTCGATGATGACGGTGTCGCCGTCGGCCACGTAAAGCTCGGCCATAGGCTCCTTGTCGTCGTCTTCGAGCACGATGGAGTAGGGCTTCAGGATGGAGAGGTTGCCCACCGTGTCCTTCTGCTTGTCGATGACCTTCCTGATGATGTTGGCCACGTCGTCGTAGAAGTTGTCGTCCTTGTTGTCAATCCATTGCTCGATGACGCAGCGCGTCACCTCCTGGTCGTCGTCGTCGAAGACCACGAACTCGCCCGTCTCCTGGGTCACGCGGATGTGCAGGTCGGTAAGAAGCACAGCCTCTTTGGTTGGGGGAAACTTGTCGGCCACCTTTCTAATAGCCCGGCCTATCTGCTGTAGTGTTTGCTCGGTCGCTTTCATCTCTTTTGATATATTTTTGTTGCAAAAGTATAAAAAACTTTTGTATTTCCAAACGATTATGGACAATTTTTGAAAATAATTGCCTTATCTCAATAAGTTATTCGTTTTTTTGTATTACCTTTGCATCAGCAAAGTCGAAATGACAACAGAAAGAGACATGGCGCACGACATCAGACACGATGGCATCATCGAAAGCATTGAGGGGCGTCACATCCGGGTGCGCATCCTGCAGACTTCGGCCTGCGGGGCCTGCCAGATAGCCGCACATTGCCGGGCTTCGGAGATGAAAGAGAAAATCGTGGACGTGGAATCCGACCCCAAGGGGCTGAGCGTAGGCCAGGCGGTGGTGGTGAGTACGACCGACTCAGTGGCTCGCCGGGCGTTGATGGTGGGCTTCGGCCTGCCGTTAGTGCTTCTGCTCGTGGTTCTCGTTGCAACGTTCCTGATCACTCACGACGAAGAGGTGGCTGGAATAGCGGCCTTGTGCAGCCTGGTGCCTTACTACGTGGTGCTGTGGATAGCGAAGGAGCGCATTTCACGGAATGTCGCGTTCGGTATTGAAGTGAAGAGTGAAGAGTGAAGAGTGAAGAGTGAAGAATCTTTGAGTGAGACAAACAAACTAAAACAAATTAATATATCAAACTAAAAAGTACTTTTATGAATTCCATCTTGATTGCAGTGATTGTTCTTGGTGCCATCGGACTCATTGCAGCCCTTGTGCTGTATGCCGCCTCCAAGAAATTCGCTGTCTATGAAGACCCCCGTATCGGGCAAGTTGCCGAACTGCTGCCAGGTGCCAACTGTGGTGGCTGCGGTTTTCCCGGATGCGGAGGCATGGCCGATGCCCTGGTGAAGGGTGCCGATGCCGGAAGCCTCGACGGACTCAGCTGTCCTGTGGGCGGTGCCGAGGTGATGGGTCGTGTGGCCGACCTTTTAGGCATGGCCATTGCCAATGGCGAGCCCAAGGTGGCCGTGGTGAGATGTAACGGCACTTGCGAGCTTCGCCCCAAGATTGCCGAGTATGCCGGACTGCGCACGTGTGCCGCCATGCACGCCTGCGGAGCCGGTGAAACCGCCTGTGGCTTTGGGTGCTTAGGGTGTGGCGACTGCGTGGCCGCCTGCCAGTTTGGGGCCATCCGCATTAACGAGGCAACGGGTCTGCCCGAGGTCGACGACGAGAAATGTACGGCCTGCGGAGCCTGTGCCAAGGCTTGTCCGCGTAGCATCATCGAACTGCGCAAGAAGGGCCCGAAGAGCCGTCGCGTCTTCGTGTCGTGCGTCAACAAGGACAAGGGTGCCG
Source organism: uncultured Prevotellaceae bacterium (assembly GCA_900318815.1). Lineage (GTDB taxonomy): Bacteria > Bacteroidota > Bacteroidia > Bacteroidales > Bacteroidaceae > Prevotella. The sequence goes on along the minus strand of ONMA01000003.1, from coordinate 90,239 downwards.
TGTCGATGAAGGCGTGCAAGGTGAGCTGCATCGGCTGCGGCAAGTGCGAGAAGGAGTGCCCCTTCGGAGCCATCACCGTGACGGCCAACTGCTCCTACATCGACCCGGAGAAGTGCCGCCTGTGCCGCAAGTGCGTCGGCGTGTGCCCCACCAAGGCCATCCGCGACGTCAACTTCCCCAGCCCCGCTCCGGCACCCAAGCCCAAGGAACCGGCTGCACCCAAGGCTGAACCCGCAACAACAGTAACCCCTAAAGCAGAAGGAAAGGAGGCCAAAGCATGAACATCAGAACATTCCGCATCGGTGGCGTTCACCCAGAAGAGAACAAGCTCACGCACGAGGTGGCTACTCAGGTGGCAGCTTTGCCACGGCAGGCCATCTTCCCCCTGAGCCAGCACATCGGCGCACCTGCCAAGCCCGTGGTTCAGAAGGGCGACAAGGTGAAGGTGGGCACGTTGATTGCCGAGGCTGGCGGTTTCGTCTCTGCCCCTATCTTCTCGTCGGTCAGCGGCACGGTGTTCAAGATTGATACCGCCATCGATGCCACCGGCTATCGCAAGCCCGTTATTATTATTAATGTAGAGGGCGACGAGTGGGAGGAGAGCATCGACCGCTCAGACAAGTTAGAGCAGGTGAAAGACCATCCCGAGCTTACGCCCGAGGAGATTGTGGCCCGCATCAAGAACGCGGGTGTGGTAGGTATGGGCGGCGCGTGCTTCCCCACCTTCATCAAGCTCACCCCGCCCCCCACGGCCAAGGCCGAGTGTGTCATCATCAACGCAGTGGAGTGCGAGCCTTACATCACCGCCGACTACCGGCTGATGATGGAGCATGCCGACGAGATTCTTGTAGGCTTAGAGCTGCTCATGAAGGGAGCCAAGGTGACTAAGGGCTACATCGGCATAGAGACCAACAAGCCCGCCGCCATCGAGCTGCTGACGAAGAAGTGTGCCGAGGCGTTTTCCGCTTCTGCATACTCCGTCGAGGTGGTTCCCCTGGCCCAACGCTATCCGCAAGGCGGCGAGAAGCAGCTTGTCGATGCTGTGATTCGCCGTCAGGTGCCTGCCCCGCCTGCCATCCCCGTCAACGTGGGAGCCATCGTGCAGAACGTGGGTACGGCCTTCGCCGTCTATGAGGCCGTGATGAAGCGCAAGCCCCTCTTCGAGCGATATACCACCGTGACGGGTAAGCTGTTGGCCCATCCCGGCAACTTCCTCGTGCGCATGGGTACGCCCATGAAAGACCTAATCGAGGCCTGCGGCGGTATGCCCGAGGGCGACAACAAGCTGTTGGCCGGAGGTCCCATGATGGGCAAGGCGCTGACCAGCATCGAGGTGCCCATCTGCAAGGGTACGAACTCGGTGACCATCCTCAGCGGTGACGATGCTCGCCGAAAGGAGCCGCAGCCCTGTATCCGTTGTGCCAAGTGCGTGGGAGCCTGCCCCATGGGTCTGGAGCCTTACCTGCTGGCCAGGCTGAGCGACCTGAAGAACTGGGAGCGTGCCGAGCATGAGGACATCGTGTCGTGTATCGAGTGCGGCTCGTGCCAGTTCACCTGTCCTGCCCACCGACCCCTGCTCGATAACATCCGCCAGGGCAAATCAACCGTCATGGGAATCATCAGAAACAGAAACGCCAAGAAATAACCAACGGCCACGAATCGCGCCCTTGCGCGGAAATCGTGGCAGAAAGAAAAGAATATGAGTAAATTAATCGTTTCACTATCGCCACACGCACACGGAACAGACACCGTGGAGCGCAACATGTACGGGGTCATCATCGCCCTGCTGCCTGCGCTGCTCGTGTCGTTCTTCTACTTCGGCCTGGGTTCGGTCATCGTGTGTCTCACCAGCGTGGCAGCCTGCGTCTTTTTCGAGTGGGCCATTAATAAATATCTTCTCAAGAACCCGCACAACACCATCCTCGACGGTTCGGCAGCCTTGACGGGCCTGCTGCTCGGCATGAACCTGCCTTCGAACCTGCCCGTCTGGATTATCATCATCGGCGCGCTCTTTGCCATCGGCGTGGCCAAGATGACCTTCGGCGGTCTGGGGTGCAACATCTTCAATCCTGCGCTCGTGGGTCGATGCGCCCTGCTCGTGGCCTTCCCCGCCCAGATGACGTCGTGGCCCCTGCCCGGACAATGGATGAACTATACCGATGCCACTACGGGAGCCACGCCGCTGGCCGTGATGAAGGAGGCCATCAAGAGCGGCGACGCGGGCGTGCTCGAACAGTTGCCCGACGCCTTCTCCCTGCTGCTTGGCGACTACTCCATCGGCGGCGGTGCCGGCACCATCGGCGAGATTTGCGGCCTGGCCCTGATACTCGGCTTTGCCTACATGATCTGGCGCAAGATTATCACCTGGCACATCCCCGTCAGCATCGTTGCAACGGTGTTCGTGTTTAGCATGCTCCTGCACCTGGCCGATCCCATCTATGCCGACCCCACCACGGTGATACTGAGTGGCGGTTTGCTGCTGGGTGCCATCTTCATGGCCACCGACTACGTCACGTCGCCCATGACTCCGAAGGGGCAGCTCATCTATGGCGTGGCCATCGGCCTGCTCACCGTTGTCATCCGCAACTGGGGTGCCTACCCCGAGGGCATGTCGTTTGCCATCCTGATTATGAATGCCTTCACTCCGCTTATTAATACCTACGTCAAACCCAAGCGCTTCGGCGAAGTACCAGCTAAAAAGTAAGAAGAATATGAAGAAGTTAGAATCATCACTTACCAACATGGCGCTGGTGCTCACAGCAGTAGCGGTCATCATGGGAGCCGTCCTCGCCTTCGTCAACGACATGACGAGCGGCCCTATCAGCGCGCAGAAGGAAAAGACCCTGGCCGACGGCATCAAGGCAGTCCTGGCCTGCAACGACCTGGTGGTCACCCGTACCGATACCGTCAGGCAGAACGATGCCAAGGGCAAGGAACTCACCTACATCATCTACCAGACGCAGGACGCGCAGGGGCAAGACCTCGGCGCAGCCGTTGAGAGTACCGTTGGCGGCTTCGGCGGTGCCTTGAAGGTGCTTGTGGGCTTCGACCCCGAAGGAACAATCAAGGGCTACACGCTGCTGGAGCATGCCGAGACCCCCGGACTGGGAGCCAAGGCCGACAAGTGGTTCCAGAAGGGAGAGAAGGGCGACATCATAGGCAAGAGTCCAGCCGAGCCGCTTACGGTCTCGAAGGACGGAGGGCAGGTGGATGCCATTACTGCCTCGACCATCACCAGCCGTGCCTTCCTGCTGGCCGTGAACAACGCCTATAGCGCTTTCAAGGCTACGCCCGTCGACGGCACGACAGGAGCCACCACGCATAATGAGAACTGATTATTGAGAATAGAAAAGACAATTATGAGTTACGTCAATATTATAAAGAACGGCATCGTCAAGGAGAACCCTACGTTCGTCCTGATGCTTGGCATGTGTCCCACGCTGGCCACTACCACCAGTGCCTCCAACGGTATGGCTATGGGCCTGGCCACGATGGCCGTACTCATCTGTACCAATTTCGTGATTTCCTGTCTGAAGAGCGTCACGCCTGACAAGGTGCGCATCCCCGTCTTCATCGTGGTCATCGCCGCCTTCGTCACCATCCTCCAGCTGGTCATCAAGGCTTTTCTGCCCGATGTCGACGCAGCCCTTGGCCTCTTCATCCCCCTTATCGTGGTCAACTGCGTCATCCTCGGACGTGCGGAGGCATTCGCCGCCAAGCAGAGTCCTGTGGCCTCGCTCTTCGACGGCATCGGCATCGGCCTAGGCTTCACGCTTGGTCTCACGCTCTTAGGCATCTGCCGCGAGCTGTTGGGAAGTGGCAGCATCTTCGGCTTCACGCTCCTGCCAGAGACCTACAACATCCTGCTCTTCGTGTTGCCTCCGGGAGCATTCATCACCCTGGGCTATCTGATAGCCGTGGTGAATAGAGTAAAATAACTGGCCCTCCCAAGCCCTCCCAAAGGGAGGGATGTCTGAATAGATAAAGGGAGGAGATTGAAAAAGTGTAAGTAAAAATAAATAGTAACAAATAAAAGGAGCACCCATCATGTAACTAAACATCCCTCCCTTTGGAAGGGCTTGGGTGGGCTTAAAATTATGGAATACATACTGATATTCATTAGTGCCATCTTTGTCAACAACATCGTGCTGGCACAGTTCCTCGGCATCTGCCCCTTCCTGGGCGTGTCGAAGAAGATTGACACCTCGCTGGGCATGTCGGCTGCCGTGGCCTTCGTGATGACGCTGGCCACCATCGTGACCTACCTCGTGCAGAAGTTTGTCCTCGACCCCAACGGCCTGGGCTACCTGCAGACCATCGCGTTTATCCTCGTCATCGCCTCGCTGGTGCAGATGGTCGAGATTGTCCTGAAGAAGGTGTCGCCTGCCCTCTATCAGGCGTTAGGCATCTTCCTGCCGCTCATCACCACCAACTGCGCTGTGCTGGGCGTGGCCATCCTCGTCATCCAGAAGGACTTCTCCCTGCTCCAGTCCGTGGTCTATGCCTTCTCCACTGCTATCGGCTTCGGCCTGGCCATGACCGTGTTTGCCGGCATGCGCGAGCAGCTGGAACTGGTAAAAATCCCCAAGGGCATGCAGGGCATGGCCATCGTGCTGGTCTCGGCTGGTCTGCTCAGCCTGGCCTTCATGGGCTTCTCGGGTGTCGACGGCGGTCTGCGCACGCTCTTCGGCCTTGACTGAGCGCATCTACCCCAAGGGAATGCCGACGATTGAAGTATCATTGCAGCATGAAGCACTATACCGACCTGTTCATCGACTTCGACGACACGCTCTACGACACCCACGGCAACGCCGTGATTGCGCTGGTCGAGACGTTCGAGTATTTCGGACTGGCACGCTACTTTGCCGACCCGCGAGTGTTCTACGAAGACTACTGGCTCACCAACATCGACCTCTGGACGCGCTATTCCAAGGGAGAAATCACGCGCGACTACCTGATAGTGGAGCGGTTCAGGCATCCGCTCGCGCGGGGCAAGGGGCTGGAGCCGTCGGCAGACTACTGCTTAGAGGTGAGCGACAAGTTCCTCGACTTCTGCGCCTCGAAGCCCGGCGTGGTCGATGGTGCCCATGAGCTGGTGGACTACCTGCACGGCAAGGGCTACCGCATGCACATCACCAGTAACGGCTTCCATGAGGTGCAGTACAAGAAGCTGGACTCCTGCGGGCTGCGCCCCTACTTCGACACCATCATCCTGAGCGAGGATGCGGGGGTGAACAAGCCCGCCAAGGAGTATTTCGACTATGCCCTGAAGGTGTCGGCGGCCTGCAAGGACACCACGCTCATGATTGGCGACAACTTCCAGACCGACATCATGGGAGCCAAGAACGCGGGGCTCGACACGCTTTACTTCAATCGCTACCCCCACTATCCCGCTCCCAATCCCGTCACTTTCGAGGTGACATCGCTCCGAGAAATCATCAATATACTATAGTAACATGGAAACTACCTACAAAGAAGAACAGATCCTCGTGCGCATCACCGGACAGGACCGCCCTGGACTCACCGCATCCATCATGAGCATCCTGGCACGCTACGATGCGCAGATTCTCGACATCGGCCAGGCCGACATACATTCCACCTTGTCGTTGGGCATCCTCATCCGCATGGACGAGGCCAACAGCGGACAGGTGATGAAGCTCCTGCTTTTCAAGGCCACCGAGCTGGGCGTGAACATCGGCTTCTCGCCCATCGGCGACGATGAGTACGAGGAATGGGTGTCGCAGCAAGGCAAGAACCGCCACATCCTCATGCTCATGGGCCGCGAGCTGAAAGCCAGTCAGATTGAGGCGGCTACCACGATTGTGGCCCGCCAGGGGCTTAACATCGACTCCATCATCCGTCTGACGGGTCGCAAGAGCATCAAGAACCCCAGCAAGCACGGCAGGGCCTGCATCGAACTTTCGCTTCGCGGCGAGCCACACGACAAGCAGCAGATGCAGAGCGAACTGATGAAGATGTCGGCTGAGCTGGGCATCGACTTCTCTTTGCAGCGCGACGACATGTTCCGTCGCATGCGCCGTCTCATCTGCTTCGACATGGACTCTACGCTCATTCAGACCGAGTGCATCGACGAGCTGGCCGAGCGGGCTGGGGTGGGAGCCGAGGTGAAGGCCATCACCGAGAGCGCCATGCGTGGCGAGATTGACTTCAAGGAGAGCTTTACGCGAAGGGTATCGCTGCTCAAGGGGCTCGACGTCAGCGTAATGCAGGATATCGCCGAGCACCTGCCCATCACCGAGGGCGTAGACCGCCTGATGACGATATTAAAGAGGTGTGGCTATAAGATCGCCATTCTCAGCGGCGGGTTCACCTACTTCGGCGAGTATCTGCAACGCAAATATGGCATCGACTATGTCTATGCCAACGAACTGGAGATTGACGAGAACGGGAAGCTGACGGGCCGCTACGTGGGCGAGGTGGTTGACGGGCATCGCAAGGCCGAACTGCTGAAGCTCATAGCCCAGGTGGAGAAGGTGAACCTGGCGCAGACCATCGCCGTGGGCGACGGAGCCAACGACCTGCCTATGATCAGCCAGGCCGGACTCGGCATCGCCTTCCACGCTAAGCCCCGCGTCGTGGCTAATGCCAAGCAGAGCATCAATACCATCGGACTCGACGGCGTGCTCTATTTCCTCGGCTTCAAGGACTCCTATCTCGGCGACCAGGGCAAGCTCTGAATCGATACGCTTCGCGTCTGATAAAAAAACCACAAAAAACAAAACAAAACCAAAGAAAACAGTTGTTTTTTCTTGTTTTCTTTGGTTTTTTCTTGTTTTTCTTCAGACGCGAAGCGTAAGATTACACCAGGCAGAAGTCCAGTTCGCGGGCTATCAGCTCCTTGTCGAGGTGCTGGCCGATGAAGACGAGCTTCTGCATGCGGTCGCCATACTGCTCATCCCAGTCGCGGCGCAAGGAGGGATTCTGTGCCATGAACTGCTCCAGCTCGTCCTTCGGCATGGTGGCATACCATTGGCCAGCATTACGGATGCTTACCTGCTTGCCAGCCTGCTCGAACACGTAGCACACGTCGCGCTCGTCGGCAAAATAGCAAATGCCCTTCGCACGGATGATGCCCTTCGGCCACTTGCGGGCCACGAACTCGTCGAAGAGTCCGAGCGAGAAGGGGCGGCGGACATAATACACATACGTCCCGATGCCATATTCCTCGGCCTCGCCCTCGTCGTGGTGGTGATGGTGATGATGATGGTGGTGATGCTCGTGTTCATGTTCATGTTCATGTTCGTGTTCATGCTCGTCATCATCATCATCGTCTTCGTCTTCCTCCTCGTCCTCATGGTGGCCCTCAATCTCCTGAATCCACTTGGCTGAGGTGGCTACGCTGTCGAAGTCGAACATATTGGTGTGGATGATTTTGTCAAGCTCCACGTCGCCATAGTTGCACTCGATGATTTCGGCACGGGGCTGCAAGGTGCTGACAATTTGTCGGATGCGACCCAGCTCGTCGGGCTCCACCTCAGCGGCTTTGTTCAGCAAGACGATGTTGCAGAACTCAATCTGCTGGATCACCAGGTTCTCAATATCCTCCTCGTCGATGTGGGGGCGGGTGAGGTCAAGGCCGCTGCCGAACTCGTCGCGCATGCGCAGGGCATCGACCACGGTAACGATGCAGTCCAGTCGCGGGCAGCCCTCCTTGGTCAGTTCCGGGGCCATCGTCGGGATGGAGCAGATGGTCTGGGCGATGGGGCCCGGCTCGCAGATGCCGCTGGCCTCGATGACGATGTAGTCGAAACGCTGCATCCGGATGATGTCCTGTAGCTGCTTCACCAAGTCCATCTTCAGCGTGCAGCAGATGCAGCCGTTCTGCAGGGCCACGAGGCTGTCGTCCTGCTGGTTGACGATGCCGCCCTGCTGGATGAGCGTCGCGTCGATGTTCACCTCGCCGATGTCGTTCACGATGACGGCAAACTTAATGCCCCGCTTGTTGCTCAGGATTCTGTTCAGTAATGTAGTCTTTCCGCTGCCTAAATAGCCTGTCAGCAGCAGAACGGGAGTTTCTTTCATGTTCATTTTTATCTTCTTTTTTCAGTCTTGGGGTGCAAAGTTACAACGTTTTTTCCGATTCCTGCATCTTTTTCGTCCATATTTTCTTTTTTTTGTTTCAACTGATTAATCAGATCTGCCCGTCGTCAACTCCTTCAGGTATTTGTCCACCTTATATGTCAGAACCGTTGAGAGCCATACCGATAAAACTCTTTCTTTTCATTCTTTTCATTTCAATGGTTCAAAGTCACCATCGAAGCTGATGGGATCTCTATGCTGGGAGCGCACATGGATATAAGCCTTACCCGAGTCATACAGTTCAATCACGTATAGATAGGTGTCCTCATTCGTCTTCAAGTCTATCTCTATGCGAGACAGGTTTCTCTTCGATTGTGTTACACTGATGTTTTTGGCCTTCGTCTCGAAGTTCAGCCCTTGTGATGGTGACATCATCGGGGCCTGATAAGCTTGGCCCAGATACGGAAGATAACTTCTGATGGAATCGCCTTTCAATTCTAAGAAGAAATCTGGCGTGACTGTCCGTGAGCCATACCGCATGGTGCTCATTGACGTGATGTCGATGTGCATCTGCTTCATGGACACGGCTTCAGATACCGCTTTCTTCATTTGCTCCTTCCGCTCTGCACGTTCCTGTAGAGTTGCGCAGCTCACAAATGTCAAAACAAAGTATATCAATATGAGGAGATTCTTATTCATTCAGCTATCATATTAAATTGCTCTCTTGTCTGATTTTGTAATAATGCAATCTACTTTAATCTTTTTTTTTAAGATAATGAGCCTGATATGGTAACTACTCAGTCATGTTCCCATGACTGAGTAGTTACCCCAACTATTGGGCGATAGAGACTTCTTTGCCGCTGTAATCCACCTGCTTTGTCGTGCCGTCGGGCCATACGAGGGTGAACGTTCGCGTCTGGAGCATTCCTGGGTATTGTCCTTGACGCTCGCCGATGGTCAGCTGACGTTTCGCGTTGTTCCAGCGGAATGTAATCGTGCTGTAGACACCCTTCTCATAGCGGTAGCTGTCGCCCTCGTCCTCATAGAGGGTAAAGGTAGTGTCGGCACCGGGATAGATGCGCAGTTCGAGGTTGTCCCATGCCTTCTCGCCCACATACTGCATCTCCGGGCCTAACGGCAGGATGCTACCTGCGCGGACAAACATCGGCACGCGGTCGAGCGCGGTTGCCAACGAGATGGTCTGGCCTCCGTTGTATTTCTTGTTGGTCCAGAAGTCATACCAGGCAGCCCCCTTCGGCAAATACTTCTCGACCGTCTTCTCGGTAGTCCAGTCCAGCGAGCCGCCTTTCCCTTCTTCGCTCTTCACGTCTTTCCTGTCCCATCCGGTCATCGCGTCTGTGCGGATGATTTTCTCCTCCGTATATTGCGGGTTGACGATGGGGGCGGCGAGGATGCTGCGTCCGAACAGGAACTCGTCGGTCATGTCCCACACCTTCTTGTCGGAGGCGAAGTCGCTGAACAGCGGTCGCATGTAGCTGTCGTTGGCCGAAGTCACCTGCCAGGCAGTACTATAGATATAAGGTAGCAGCCGATAGCGCAGGCGTATCATCTTCTCAATCGCATCGTAGACAGGCTCGCCCTTCTTTCCGAACTGCCATATCTCGCGGGGCGCATCGGCGCCATGACTGCGGAACACGGGGCAGAACAGGCCATACTGCATCCAGCGCACGTACAGTTCCTGGAACTGCGGATTCTTAGGAGCCGACCCGGCTCCTCGGGTGTTGTAGGAGCCGCAGAAGAATCCGCCGATGTCGGTATTGAAGTTGGGGTTGCCCGTCAGCGAGAAGCTCAGTCCTGCCGGCACCTGTTTGCGAAGCATGTCCCACGACGAGTTCACGTCGCCGCTCCACATGTTCGAGCCGTAGTGCTGCTGACCGGCAAAGCTGCTGCGCGTCATGATGAAGACACGTTTCTCCGAGTCCGGATAGTCTCTGCGTTGCGACTGGTATATGCCGCGTACCGTCTCCAAGGGGAAGGCGTTGCGCTGCGAGCGCCAGGTGCCGCCATATACCTTATAATTATAGTCCGACTCACGCGGATTGAAGAAGTCGGGGTCGGTAGAGTCCATCCACCAGGCATCCGTTCCGTAGTCGAAGAGCTGTCTGAGGTGCTTCCAGTATATGTCGCGTGCCGCCGGGCTGAAGGCATCGTAGACCTTTACGCCCGAGGGAAAGTCCATCCTCGGAGGCCAGATATGCGAAATGCCGCTCTGGGGCCAGGTTTCGATGGGCAGGAGCAGTCCCTTCTCTTCCAGTTCGAGGAACTGCTTGGTCTTGGGACCGAAGCTTGCCCAGATGCTAATCATGAAGTGGGCATGCTTCTTGTGTACGTTCTTGATCATCTGCGGCCCTTTGGCAAAGTCCTCGGCCAGGAAGTCCATCGCGTTCCACAGGTAGTTGCTTCCCCAGTACTGCCAGTCCTGGATAATACCGTCCAAGGGCACCTGCAGCTCGCGATACTTGTCTACGATGCTCTCCGTCTCGGCAGCGGTCTTATAGCGCTCCTTCGACTGCCAGAAACCGTAGGTCCACAGCGGGAACATCGGCACGTCGCCCGAGAGCTGGCGCATCTGGGCTATCACGCCGTCGGCAGAGCCGCCATACATGAAGTAGTAGTCGACGCCCTTACCGGCTTCCGAGGTGAACGTCATGCCCTGGGCGTTGTCCTCAAACAATGTGGGCGAGTAATTCTCCCAGTAGAGGCCCCATCCCTTGATGCTCTGCAGCACGCTCTGGAAGTCCTCTAAGTTCGATTGCTCCATACGTTTCTTCTCGCCCCGGCGGTTCATCTTGCCGTTCTGGATAGTGCCCAAGCCGTAGATGGCCTCGTCCTTGTCGAGCTGGAAAGTCTGACTCACCTCAAACTCATCCATATTCTTCCGTTTCAGGCTCCAGCCTTTCTCCTTCAAAAGCACCTTGCCCTTCGCAGTCAGGAAGGTCAGGCAGCCCTGCGCATCCTGGCGCACGATGAGGTCGCTACTGGCCCACGAGTTGCCTTTCTTCGTCACGGCCACTTTCCCGGGCTGGGCTGTAACGACAAGCGTCTTTGTGGGTTCGCCTTTCACCACGTGTACGATACTCGGAGTATAGAACTCCACCTTGACGTCCTGCGCCAGCATGTTGGCTACCGACATCATCATCAAGCTCACCAATAATGTAATCTGTCTCATGTTTTTGGAGGTGTTTGTTTTTGTGCCACAAATATACGAAAAAAAAGGCAATCAACAAAGAAAAAATGTAAAAATTGCCGAATACTCAGTTAAAATGACTAATTTTGCGCCCAGATTGCTAAAACAAACATTATTATGACACTCCACCTATTCAATCCCGAACACGACATAGCTCTTGCCGCCAACCTGAGTAACTTCACGGCTCCTCATGCAGGGCGGCAACTGCGTCACGACCTGGGATGGCTGCCCGCGCTCTGGGCCGACGAAGGCGACGCGGTACTTGTCGACGATGTACACTACGCAACGGCTGCCTACGAGCGGTTCCTGAAGAACGCCCGTCTGCACGTCCGCAAAGCGATGATGGTCGAACGCAGGCAACTGGCACGGCTTCCCATCAGTCAGATAGCGCCGTGGGGATGGGACTTGGCGCTTCGCGACTCCCTGCGACGTGCCGGTTGCGCCCCGTCGCTCTTGCCCGGCGACGAGCAGATAGCCTGCATCCGTCGGCTCTCTAACCGCGAGACGGCCCATCTTCTTCTGCCCGACCTGCGCATCGACGGCACCATAGGCGAGTCGTTCATCTGCCGACAGGAGAGCGACGTTTCTGTATTATTAGACCATTACGGGCGTGTGGTGCTCAAGGCTCCTTGGAGTTCCAGCGGACGGGGGCTGCGCTTCCTCGACAAGGAGCGCAACACGTTGCCGATGCAATCGGGGTGGTTGCGACGCATGCTCTCGGCGCAGGGCTTTGTGATGGCCGAGCCTTATTATGATAAGGTGTTAGACTTTGGGATGGAGTTTGTGGCGCAGGCCGACGGAACGGTCGACTATCTGGGTCTCTCGCTCTTCCACACGAAGAATGGGGCGTACACGGGCAACGTACTGGCCACCGAACAGGCCAAGCGCGCGTCGTTAGGCCGCTACATCCCCCTCTCGCTCCTCGACGAGGTAGCCCGGCGCATCACCCGCCTCACTTCCGCTTATTTCGCCTGCAACTATGTGGGGTCCTTCGGCGTCGACATGATGCTGGTGCATGACACCATCGCCAGTCGCCGCCTGCTGCTGCACCCCTGCGTCGAACTGAACCTTCGCCGCACCATGGGGCATGTGGCCTTAACGCTGACTACCCTTTGCAATCCCACTAACGACGATGAACGGCAGAAGGTGATGCGCATAGAACTCACCGACCACTATTTCCTTAAACTGACATAACTTTCGCACGTATGAATTACTACAACGGATTACACGGATTATACGGATTATCCAATCAGATATCGTGTAGCCGTAAATCCGTATAATCCGTGAAATCCGTTGTCCTCAGAAATCGCGTAGCCGTAAATCCGTATAATCCGTGAAATCCGTTGTTAAAAAAACTTGAATTTAACTGTTAAAAGAGAATTGATATGAAAAGACTATTCGTAATTGCTGCGGCCTTGCCGCTGTTCGCTCAGGCGCAGTATCGTTCGGAGGTGTGGAGTCCTGACCTGGGCGACGGCACCTACAAGAACCCCGTCATCAACGCCGACTACAGCGACCCCGATGTCTGCGTGGGAGCTTCGGGCGAGGACTACTACCTCACGGCCTCCTCGTTCCAATGTGTACCCGGTCTTCCCATCCTTCACTCCAAGGACTTGGTCAACTGGGAAATCATCAACTATGCCCTTAACGAGCATCTGTATGCAGGTAATACAGAGCTGATTAAGCATTTCAGCACCGTGCAGCATGGCAACGGCGTGTGGGCTCCCAGCATCCGCTACCATGCAGGATGGTACTACATCTATTGGGGCGACCCCGACTTTGGCGTGATGATGACGCGCACGCAGGATCCTGCCGGGCGGTGGGAGTCACCCGTCTGCGTGATTCCCGGTCAGGGCTATATCGACACCACGCCCCTTTGGGACGATGACGGCCGCTGCTACCTGGTCAACGGCTGGGCCAACTCGCGTGCGCGCTTTGCCTCCGTACTTACCGTGCGCGAGCTTTCGCCCGACGGCACCCGCGCCATCGGCCAGCCTGTCATCGTGTTCGACGGCAACGGCACCGAGAACCGCACCTGCGAAGGCCCGAAGTTCTATAAGCGCGACGGTTGGTACTGGATTCTTTGTCCTGCGGGCGGCGTGCCCACGGGCTTCCAGCTGGCCATGCGCTCGCGTAGTCCCTACGGCCCCTACGAGCACAAGGTGGTGCTGGCTCAGGGGAAGACGCCCGTCAACGGCCCTCATCAGGGCGGTTGGGTACACACGAAATACGGCGAGGACTGGTTCCTGCACTTCCAGGACAAGGATGCCTACGGTCGCGTAGTCCATCTGCAACCCGTCGACTGGTCGTCGGGCTGGCCCGTCATGGGCAGGAAGGGCGAGCCTGTGCTCACGTATCAGAAGCCCCGTTCTTCTTCGACCACCATCGTCAACCCCGTTGAGAGCGACGAGTTCAATACGCCCACCGTAGGCAAGCAATGGCAATGGCAGGCCAATTACGACGAGAAGTTCGGCGTGCCCACGGCCTTCGGCACCTTCCGCATCTACACCCACAAGTTGGCCGAGGATGCCAAGAGCTTCTGGTTAGTGCCCAACATGCTGTTGCAGAAGACCCCTGCCGACGAGTTTACCGTCACGGCCAAGCTGCGTTTCACCTCGAAAGACCAGGAGCAGATGGGCGGTGTCATCATGATGGGGCTCGACTATTCGGCATTAGTCGTGAAGCGGGTAGGGCAGGAGTTCCAGCTGCTGCAGATCACCTGCCATGCAGCCGACAAGGGCAAGCCCCACGAGGAAAAGCTCCTTGCCACCCTGCAACCCACGGCCATCGACCAGACCGACTATCGTCCGGGCATTCACGAGGACATCTACATGCGCATGCGCGTGGCCCACTCCAAGCTCCACTTTGCCTATAGCCTGAACGGCAAGAAGTTCACCGACTGCGGCGAGGAGTTCCAGATGCGCGAAGGCAAGTGGATAGGTGCCAAGTTCGGCTTCATAGCCGTAGAGCCAGCGGGCAAGGCCGACCGAGGATGGGTGGATGCCGACTGGATTCGCGTGACGCGGTAGCCCTTGCCTTGCGTTGACTGAAAGACGCTGAAAGCGTCGCCTCTCAGTAGCCGTAGTGTCTGAAAGACCTACGGATAACAGGTCATGGTAATAACGACGCTAAAAGCGTCGCCTCTCAGTAGCCGTAGGTCGGAACGACCTACGGACAGTAAACAGGGGAGGGCTAGCACTCTGAAGGGGAGGGCAACCGTGAGTACGGATTGCCCCAACACCACGTATTGGGCGACCCCTTTGGGGTCGATGTACCTTCTTACGTTCTATCCGCAGGTCGTACCGACCTACGGCTATCGAGAGGTGACGCTTTCAGCGTCTTTTAATCGTACTGATCGAAACGCTTGCAGGATTTTGTGGCTGGACTTTTTGAGTTTCCGAAAAGTGAGTTGCCTTTCTCGGTGAAGGGGGTCATAGCACTTCGTTCAGTTCCACCACCTCAAACTCTTTCAGGAAGATATAGGCATCCATGTCGTCATTCGTCTCGTCAAACTCGTCGATGGCGGCATAGACGGCTTCCTTGTTGGGTTCGATATGTCGACCTATGTAGGCACCGATGTGCTCTGCCACTTCTTCAATCGTGTCGTAATAGTCGTTCTCGGGCGGCATATCCAGCTCGAAACGCAAAGTAAAGAATCGCCCTTCCTTGTCATTCGTCAGATAAGCATCCCAATCGTCACCCACGGCAGAGAAGTATATCTTCAGCCCTGGGTACACCCTCTGAATCAGTTGTAGCACTTCGAAAGGGGCCTGCCACGCTGATTCCGTAGAGAAACACAGCGACTTGCGGTTCAGCTTTAGGTCATCCCACGTGCCTCTACTATACACGTCGTGCCAGTCGGCACCTAACCTCGTCACCAGATTGCCCAGCCATCGTTGGGGGTAATAGAAACCGTTCTCTACCAATGGTTTCTTTCTGTTTTGTAGTCGCAGCATCTTCCCGTACAGCGACCTCATCTCTCGTCTGTCGCCCACGATGCAGACAGTCATAAATGCAGGGTTACTCATTTTTTCCGCAAAGGTAGAAGATCCCGACAAAACTTGCAAATTGTTTTGATCTATTTTGATCATTTTTGTTAAGTTTTGATCTAATCGCAAAAATCATCTGTATTTGTACTAACTTTGTAGCTCGTATGAAGAACTACAGTATAGAAGTGTTGGAGGTGCTAAGCCGCATCGTTGAAGTGGAGGCCTCAGACGAGGAGGAAGCCATAGAAAAGGTGGAGCAGATGTATCGTAAATGCAAGATTGTGCTGGATGATTCTGACTACAAAGTGACAGAAATCAGCGTGAAAGATGAAAAATCGGGGTGAGTGCTGGTAGTTTTCGAAAGAAAATGACTATCTTTGCACCGCTTTTGATACTCATCATAAGCGCAAAATGACATCGTGGAAATTAGATAGCAGTATCTAAATTCGAAGAGACTTTTAACGAAAACAGTCCACCAAACCGTTTAATACAGAGAGTCTCGGGGAATGCGGATACGCCTATTCCGTATAGGCGTACCCCTTCCTTTCCTTCTCTCTGTATAGGCTTCTGTGGTGGACGGCCTTCGTTAGGAGTTGGAAAACGGAGGTGGTGCGCTTTCTTTTTGTCCACGCCTAAAGGCAAAAAGAAAGATGAGTACAGAAGCAAAGCCTTTTCTGAAATGGGCTGGAGGCAAAGGACAACTCTTATCGCAACTCGACGGACATCTGCCAGATGATTTGCAAAGGCAGGTATTCACCTATATTGAGCCATTCGTGGGTGGCGGAGCGATGTTGTTTCACATGCTCCGCAGGTTTCCAAATATCACGCACGCAGTCATCAACGACATCAATCCGCATCTGGCGACCGCCTATCGCGTCATTAAGGAACACTCCAACGAACTGATACACAGGCTTTCTGCTATGGAGCAAGAGTATTTTTCGAGGTTAGGTGAAGAGCCGAAGAAGGAATACTTCCTTAATGCGCGTGATATCTTTAATGACAAGGAACTTGATGAGTTGGAACGCACGAAGTATCTGATATTCTTGAATCGTACCTGCTTCAACGGATTGTATCGCGTCAACGCCAAAGGGAAGTTCAACGTTCCATTTGGCCGTTATCTCCATCCTACAATTTGTAATGCAGATACTATCCTTGCTGATAGCGAAGCACTTAATCGTGTTGACGTAAAGATACTTAACGGTGATTTCGAACAGACGGCTGACGAAATTCATGAAGGCTTAAACTTCTTCTATTTCGACCCTCCCTATCGTCCGTTGAATGCCACATCCAGCTTTAATTCATACGCTAAAGAGGAATTCAACGACGACGAACAGATTCGTCTGCGTGATTTCTGCACATACCTCAACGAGCAGTCCAACATGAAGTGGATGCTTAGTAATGCAGATTGTTCGGCCAAGAATCCGGAAGATACATTCTTTGAGGATATCTATTCCAATTTTCATATCCATCGCGTCTATGCCTCTCGCGCTATTAATGCGAATCCCCAAAAACGTGGTAAACTAACAGAACTTTTGATTAAAAACTATGAGTAAGGACTTCAATCTATTTATGAGCCAGTTGGCAGAAACAAATGCCACGCTCGATTTTTATACGGATTTCTCTAAGATTCGTGAAAATGTACGAAGTATTGAGATAAAACTAAACACTCTCAATTATCTAATTGGCAAAGACGATTTGGCTGCTGCCGTTAAAGAATTGTGGGATAATGACAAACGTGTCTTTAGCATCCTCGACATTTTGATAGCTACTCGTCAAGACCAGCATAAGAAATACTTGGATAACATGGGCAAGGCTCATCTTGTTCATAAACTTTTGGATAGTTATGAGGGAGTCATGAAGTTCCTAAACGAAACAGGCTTGACAGATGTTCTAAAGAATAAAGACATTAAGAACCTCGTTGACTATGTGTTCGGAGTGGAAGCAGGCCTTGACACTCATGCCAGAAAGAATAGAAGTGGCGATATTACGGAGCTGCTACTTCATCGCATCTTGACCGCCAACGGCATCGAACATCGAATGGAGGTTTATTCCCATGAGTATCCGATATTACAGAAAGCCTTAGGTGCAGACGAGAAGCGTTTCGATTTTGTAATAGAGACGAAACGATGCACTTATCTCATAGAAGTGAATTTCTATAATGGTGGAGGTTCAAAGCCTAACGAGGTTGCACGTGCATATCGTGAGTTATCGCCGATAGTGAACAAAGTGGATGGATTTGAATTCGTCTGGGTGACAGACGGCCAAGGATGGAATTCAGCTCGGAACAAACTCGAAGAGGCTTACAACGAGATAGACAGAATGTATAATTTTGAGTCATTAGGCAGTTTCTTGGAGGAGATTAAAGGTGAACTAAAATAAAAATATTACCAGATGATAACACCTTATTACAAGTCTCCCAACCATGACTTCAATTTGCTCAGTGGCGATACGTTTGAGTTGCTGCCACAGTTCAACTTCAAGTTCGATATGATATTTGCTGACCCGCCGTATTTCCTATCAAGTGGCGGCATTAGCATACAAAGTGGTAAGGTGGTGTGCGTGGATAAAGGCAACTGGGACAAAAGCATGTCTCAGGAAGATGTCAACGCCTTTAATCTGAAATGGCTATCGATGTGTAGAGAGAAACTGAAGGACAACGGAACAATTTGGATTTCTGGCACATACCACAATATCTTCTCTGTTGCAAATTGTCTCACGCAGCTGGGCTATAAGATTCTGAATGTAATAACATGGGCGAAAACGAACCCACCGCCCAATATCTCATGCCGATACTTCACTTACTCTACGGAGTTCATCATCTGGGCTCGCAAAAGTAAAAAGGTGCCGCACTACTACAACTACGAGTTGATGAAGCACATTAACGGAGGCAAGCAGATGACCGACGTGTGGCGTATACCTGCTATTGCGCCTTGGGAAAAGTCGTGTGGAAAACACCCCACCCAGAAGCCCTTGGGCCTGCTGAGTCGTATCATCATGGCCTCCACGAAGCCTGGTGCCTGGATTCTTGACCCGTTTGCAGGTTCGTCAACAACTGGTATTGCTGCCAACCTCTTAGGAAGGCAATTCCTCGGAATCGAACGAGAAACCGAGTTTGTTGCCATGAGCAAGGCGCGTCGTGAAGAAATTGAGCGCATAGAAACGTATGCCAGATACCGCAGTAAGATTCCTGACATTATGAAGGCTGAGGATACCCAAACCGACATCTTCGGCTGTTATGAGCCTCATCCATTCGAGGAGCTGCCGTTCGAAACGGATTCTAAGGTGAATAGTTTGCACCTTAAAGCAGATATATACTAAACGTTCAGCCCCACATTCCCTATATCGTCATGTTCTGAATCCGCAAGCAGTTAATCAGGTCTACGATGTATTGACTCCTGATATAATCATAGAGGAAGGCATGCTTTTGGGGCTAAAAATCTACCCCTCCCAATAGTGAATAACTATTGTTCTATTTCATTCTATCTAACAGGCGTTGTGGCGACATTCGTGTGTTCCACACATCCACAATGTAGATAGTCTGTTGCTGCTCATCTTATCGGTAAATGAGTTTTATCCGTTTCTGGATATGAACAAACCGATACATCAGTTTTTCGCCTCTCAACAAAGGCTCTGGGGTGCCAGATTCTGGAAACTTGCAGAGACTATCTATCTCTTCTTCTACTGTCTTTATGCTATTCAGGGCAGTAGTCTTTCCAAAAGTCTCTGCACAATACTCAAGTTGCTCATCCCAATGTTGTTGAGCTTTCTCAAACCACTCAACAACCATATCGTTGCAGCAATTGATATGAATGCTTCATCACGTCAGCGTGAAGCACCACTTTGCCATTGGCAATGCCTCGCTCCGCCTCTTCTATGCGGAGATGGGCTTCTTCGGAAGTCATGGGAGCATAGTCTATTACTACCACATCTTGTTCGTCAATATAATCAAAGTTCCTCATCTTTATGGCTATTTGTTGGTACAAAGGTAACTCTTTTTCATTAAACCTCCAAACTTTATTCGATTTTTATCCTTTTCTTCACCAAAATGATGAATGCGGGAGTGCGTGAATCCTAACCAATTATCATGCTCCGTAGGGACACAAGAACTCGTGTGTTTTAAGGTGTTAATGATTCATTTGGAGTAAATGATGCATTGTATTACAGATTACAGATATTACAGTTTACAGTTTTCTCAGCAGCACCATCAAAGATTGACTTCAAAATTTTACTATATATATAATATATTATATATATAGTAATTATTAATTATGTCAATTTTTCTTTCATCCATCCATACGCTCCCCTGAAAACTGTAATCTGTAATCTGTAATCCGACAGCTTCGAGTATGTGAAAAAGTGAGATAAAACGTGGAAGGATGACAGGCTAACAGAGGAAGTAAGCTGGATGTGGCTCAATTCTCGAGAGAATTGAGCAGCAAGTATGCTGTTTGGCAAAGGAAAATAGGTTCTTTACGCCTCAATTCTCTCGAGAATTTAAGTGCAAACAGGCATGATTCCTGTCACCCTTCTGTCACCCTTGTCACCCTCTAAATAGGGTGCAAACGCCCTGTTTATCGGCATTCTGTCACCCTGTCACCCTTTTTTGAAAAAATCCTAGTATATAATCGTTAGGGAATGCCTTTGTCAGGACAAGAAGGCAGGAAGTTAGTATTTTGTTTGATGGGTTTGTGGAGCTGGAGGGAGTCCCCGCAATCCTATTGTATATCTCCAGCCTGATTTTCAATTAATGTAACTACTCAGTCATGGGAACATGACTGAGTAGTTACCAGCTGATTACTGAAGCTGTAATGATGACTGAGTAGTTACAAATCTTCACCTAATCTATTATATCAAGGTGTTTTTGACTGTTGATTCTTTGCCCTTTGGAAGAAAATGCTTAATAATATATTTGCATATTTGGAGAAAAAGACCTACCTTTGTCGGCATAAATTAATAAGTTTACTATGATAGAATATCTTTCAGCCAATATGTGGCAAGTGTGGGCCGTAGTGGCCGTCCTGGGACTGATACTCGAATTGTCATCGGGCGATTTCTTCATTATCTGCTTTGCGATAGGAGCCTGTGGTGCTGCCGTGGTGTCGCCCTTTGCCAGTTTTTATGTGCAACTCGCCGTCTTTGGCCTCATCACCGCCCTGAGTATTTATCAGGTGCGACCCTTTGCCTTGCGCTATCTGCACAAGGACGAACCCAACCGCGTGAGCAACGCCGACGCGCTGATGGGGCGTGTGGGCCGTGTGACGGAGACCATCGAGGCGAAAGGCTTCGGGCGCGTAGCCATCGACGGCGATGACTGGAAGGCTGTCTCGGCTGACGAGACAGCCATTCCCGAGGGGACACGTGTAAAGGTGGTGGGACGCGAAAGCATCATCATCACCGTTGAGAGGCTTGCATAACTCCAAGCATTCATTCATCTTTAAATAATCCTTTATCTATGGACATTACCCTTTATTTCCTGGTTGCAGTCATCTTCTGCATCCTGATCTTTGCCAAGATGGCATTGGTCATTATCCCGCAGTCGGAAACCAAAATCATTGAACGGCTGGGACGCTACCACGCCACGCTGAACCCGGGTATCAACATCATCGTGCCCTTTATCGACAAGGCCAAGAACATCGTTGTACTCTCGCATGGACGCTACGTGTACTCCTCGACCATCGACCTGCGCGAACAGGTGTACGACTTCCCCAAGCAGAATGTAATCACGAAGGACAACATCCAGATGGAAATCAACGCCCTGCTTTATTTCCAGATCATGGATGCTTACAAGGCTGCCTACGAAATCAACAACCTGCCCAACGCCATTGAGAAGCTGACGCAGACCACCCTGCGTAACATCATCGGCGAACTGGAACTCGACGAGACGCTTACCTCGCGCGACACCATCAACACTAAGCTGCGTGCGGTTCTCGACGATGCTACCGACAAGTGGGGCGTAAAGGTGAACCGCGTAGAACTGCAGGACATCACGCCGCCCGACTCGGTGCTTACCGCGATGGAGAAGCAGATGCAGGCCGAGCGAAACAAGCGCGCACAGATCCTGACATCGGAGGGACAGAAAGCCGCCGAGATTCTTGCATCGGAAGGTGAGAAGACGGCACTCATCAACCGTGCCGAAGCTGCCAAGCAACAGAGTATCCTGCATGCCGAAGGTGAGGCACAGGCCCGTATCCGCAAGGCCGAAGCCGAGGCAAAGGCCATTGAACTGATTACTCAGGCCGTGGGGCAGAGTACGAATCCTGCCAACTACCTGCTTGCCCAGAAATATATCCAGATGATGCAGGAACTGGCCGAGGGCGACAAGACCAAGACCGTTTACTTGCCTTACGAGGCCACCAACTTGTTAGGAAGCATCGGCGGCATCAAGGATCTCTTCAAGAGTGAATAAGGCATCGGTCAACACCTGATTAGACTATAGACAAACTGGCACAATTATGAGTAAATATACTTAAATTGTGCCAGTTTGTTTGCATTTCGGATAAAATTACTTCAAATTGATAGGTATTTTCGTTTATTTTCTTCTGATTTCCTCTGCTTTTCGATTTTTTGTTGTAACTTTGCAGCTCGAAAGAAGACGAATAATTCTCTTTATGGTATACAATATTTTTAAAGGTCTGGGCATTGCCCTTGTGACTCCTTTTAAGCAGGATGGCTCGGTAGACTACGAAGCCTTGCTGCGTCTGGTAGATTATCAACTGAATAACGGTGCTGACTTCTTCTGTATTCTGGCCACTACAGGCGAGACTCCTACGCTGACCCGAGACGAGAAGCAGCGCATCAAGGATTTGGTAGTAGAGAAGGTTCAGGCCAAAGTGCCCATCCTGATGGGTTGCGGCGGCAACAACACGGCTGCCGTCGTGGAGGAACTGAAGACGGGCGACTTTAAGGGCGTCGACGGAATACTGAGTGTGTGCCCTTACTATAACAAACCGTCGCAAGAAGGACTGTATCAACACTTTAAGGCTATAGCAGCGGCCACCAAATTGCCCGTAGTGCTGTATAACGTGCCTGGCCGTACAGGTGTCAACCTGAAGGCAGAGACCACCGTCCGTCTGGCTCGTGACTGCAAGAATATTGTGGCCATCAAGGAAGCCAGCGGCAATCTGGAACAGGTAGACGAGATTATTAAGAACAAGCCGCGTGACTTCGACGTCATCTCGGGCGACGACTCGCTCACGTTCCCGATGGTGAGCTGTGGTGCTGTGGGTGTCATCTCGGTCATTGGCAATGCGCTGCCCAAGGAGTTTTCCAAGATGATTCGCCTGCAGATGCGTGGCGAATACGACCCGGCACGCAAGATTCACCATCGCTTCACCGACCTGTTCTCGTTGCTCTTCGTCGATGGCAACCCTGCCGGCGTGAAGGCTATGCTCCACGAAATGGGCTTCATCGAGAACGTGTTGCGCCTGCCGTTGGTGCCCACCCGTATCTCTACGTTGCAGCGTATGTCGGAAATCATGCGCGAACTGAAGATATAGTTACCTCTTCAGTTTCGCGGTCACCAGCAGGTAAGCCCTGATCCAGTTCGTGTCGAGTGAGAACCGGATGGGGCTGTCAGGGTTCTTCACGTAGGACATGACGTAGTCGAGGTCGTCCTTGTCGGCAAACAGCGGGCAGGTGGTACTGGCCTCGATAAACATGCGGAGGTTGGCCAACTGGTCTTTCTGCGGTTCGCTGCTGTGCAGCTTCAGCGTCTTGGTGTAGAGATTCACGAAAGTGTACAGCGCGTAGGCCTGGTTGTCGAGATAGGCAGCCGACGAATCAGGCATCTCTTCCTTCATTTTCATACCCATGTAGTTAAGGGCATCAACCTTGAAACGATTGATTTCCTTGACTACAGTTGATGTGTGTGGGTCGCTGACCTGCTTCTGGGCCATCTGCTTGATTTCTTCGAAGACCGCCTGCGCATTGGCTGTGGTGGCCAGAAGGGTGAATAACAAGAATGATACGAGTTTCTTCATTGTTTGTGTTATTGTTGTTTGATAAGTTTCTTATGTAATGTAATACAGCCGGGCAGTTCCTCCTCATAGTGGGTCACCATGACGAGAGTCTTGTTCTTGCGCTGGCAGAAGGTGTCGATGACATTGCGCACCAGTTGTCGATTGTATTGGTCGAGTCCGTGTAAGGGTTCGTCGAGGATAAGCAATTCGGGATCCTTCACGAAGGCACGGGCAAGCAGTACCAAACGTTGCTCGCCGGATGACAGCGAGGTGAACAGGCGGTCGGCAAGATGCTCTATGCCGAAGATACGCATCCACCACCGGCATGTCTCTTTCTCCTTTTCGTTGGGTCGGACATAGAGTCCCACGGTGTCTTTCAGTCCGCTGGCCACCACATGGATGGCGGGCAGGGTGCGCTTGTAACTGCGGTGCATCTCGGGAGATACATAGCCAATGTGTCGCTTGATGTCCCAGATGCTCTCGCCGGAGCCTCGCTGGAAGCCAAACAATATGATGTCGCAGGCGTAGGACTGCGGATTATCGGCGCATACCAGCGAGAGCAGCGTGGACTTGCCGCTACCGTTACTGCCCGAGAGCGACCACCGCTCGCCGTTAAGCACCGTCCAGTCGAGGTCTTTCAGGATGGTGCGCTCGCCATAGCGAATGCTCACCTTGTTCATCTTGATGACCGTGTCGGCGTGGTAGTCATCTTGGTGCGTGGGCAGATTGATGATGGCTTGCCGCAACTGTTCGTTTAGGACTTGTGGGTCAACGGGTGACAATTGGTTACGATATTCCTGCGGCGACATGGTAACGGTCTGCCCTTCTTGAAGAGAGATAACCGTGTCGGTATAATCGGGGATTTCGTCGCTTTTCGATAGTACCAAGTAGAGCGTAATGTCCCATTCAGTCGTGAGCGAAAGCAGCAGTTCCCTCAGCAAGGAGCGTGTCTCGGCATCGAGTCCGATGAAAGGATTGTCGAGAATGAGCGTCTTTGGATTAGCCAAGAGCGTCTTGGCCAGTTGGTATTTACGCAGTTCGCCACTGGATAGCAGGATGATGTACTTATCGAGCAACGGTGCGAGTTGGAACTGCTGGTAGAGATGCTGTTGCAAAGCGCGGCGTTCTGGCGTATCAGCCCCCGTCATGGCGAAGGTGCGTTCTAAAAGCTGGCCCACCGTGGGTGTCTCTTCGTCTATGTCGTGCTGGTTCCAGCGGAGTTGAAGGTAATAACTCTTGTCGGTACTGGCGCCGTAGGCATCGCCAAAGGCCACATAGCGCACGGTGTCGCTGGCCCATTGCTTGCGCAGACTATCCACATACAGCGTTTTTCCGCTGCCGTTCCGTCCTACGATACAAATAACTTTCCCCATCAGTTTCTCATTTAAAATTACTCATTTGTTATTTGTTTTGTCTCACCTTGTCCTGGTTCTTCACTACAAAGTCCTTCCATCCCCTATAGTGGGGAGCATCCGATTCGGGACGCCCCATCTGCAAGAAATGGCAATAGGCGGCGGCCAGGGCATCGGTGGCATCCATGAACTGGCTCATCTCGTCGTTCTTGATGGTGAGCAGTCGCTGTAGCATGCCGGCCACTTGCTCCTTGGAGGCAGAGCCATTGCCGGTGAGAGCCATCTTGATTTTCATCGGAGCATATTCGTGAATAGGTACTCCGTGCTTGATGGCAGCGGCAATAGCCACGCCCTGAGCGCGTCCTAACTTCAGCATCGACTGTACATTCTTGCCAAAGAAAGGAGCCTCGATGGCCATCTCGTCGGGCAGGAAGGAGTCGATGATGCCCGTGACACGCTCGAAGATGTGTCCTAACTTCAGATAGGCATCGCCGAACTTCCGCAGGTCTATCACGCCCATCGTCATCATCCTCGCTTTGCCGTCGCTTACCTTCAGCACGCCATAGCCCATGATGTTGGTTCCTGGGTCAATTCCCATGATTATTTTTTCCATATTCTCTGCAAAGGTAAGTATTTTTAGCGATTAAAACGCCGATTCCACTTATTTTAACGTGCAGACGATAAAAATATTAATTAATAATTTGGTGAAAAGAAAGAAAAATACTACTTTTGCACACTGAAACAATAAACCCCCATTTAAAATATATGGAATTAGGCGAAAAACTTGAAACAAAGATAAATCGTAGTGACTATAAAATTCTGATAGTTGACGATGTGGTGAGTAACGTCCTGTTGCTTAAAATATTGTTGACCAATGAGAAATTTAAGGTCTGCACGGCCAATTGCGGCAACAAGTGCATTGAGCAGGCGAAGAGTGAGAAACCCGACCTCATCCTGCTCGACGTGATGATGCCCGACATCAGCGGATTCGATACGGCTGTCATCTTGAAGAAAGACCCGGAAACGGCTGATATTCCCATCATCTTCTTAACGGCTCTGAACAATCCCAGCGACCTGGTTCACGGTTTCCAGGTGGGAGCCAACGACTTCCTGACGAAGCCCTTCAACAAGGAAGAGCTGGTGGTGCGCGTGATGCACCAGATTACGCTCGTTGCTGCCAAGCGACTTATTCAGCAGCAGAACGAGGAGTTGCGCAACACGATTGGCAATCGCGACAAGATGTACTCTGTGATTGCCCACGACCTTCGCTCGCCTATGGCAAGCATCCGCATGGTTCTTAACCTGGTGGTATCGGCTGTAACGCCCGAAACCGTGGGTAAGGAACTGTTTGAGTTGCTGGATAAGGCCAACAAGGAGTCGGAAGAGGTACACGACCTACTGGACAACCTGCTGAAGTGGACGAAGAGCCAGACGGGCCGACTGAGTGTTGTGTTGCAGGATCTCGACCTGAACGACATTATTCCTGGTGTTGTGGACATCTTCGAGATGATTGCCATGACGAAGCACATCACGTTGGCCTATCAGGGAACCCCCGAGCCATTGCTTGTAAGAGCCGACAACGACATGCTGAAGACCGTCGTTCGAAACTTTATGTCGAATGCCGTGAAGTTCAGTCCCGAAGGTTCTTCGATTGAAATCACGATGAGTAGCGACGGGCAGTTTGCAAAGGTCAGCGTAAGAGACCATGGCGTGGGCATCGAACCCAGCCGTCTGAATTCTATCTTCAATAAAGGTGAAACCACCTACGGTACTGGTGGCGAAGAAGGCTCGGGTCTTGGATTGATGCTTTGCGCCGACTTCTCGCGCAAGATGGGTGGCGACGTGGTGGTAGACTCTGTTGTGGGCGAAGGCTCAACGTTCAGCCTGCTGTTGCCATTGAACAAATAGACACCTTATTATAATATAATAGGTATAAAGAAGATAATTTACTTGAAAAAGCATAGAAAAAGCAGTCAATCTTTTGGTTGTCTGCTTTTTTTTGTGTAATTTTGCACCCAAATTCTGAATAAGGTTTCCGTTCTGGAAACATTTCTATCTCACAATTTCATTCAAAGCAAACATTTTTATTGAAATAGTAATGTATACAAAAGAAGAATTAATGCAGATGGATGTACCCCAGCTGCTGACTATTGCGGAGCAACTTGGTGTCAAGGTGTCTCAGGATGATGAGCTGGAAAAGGTGGTCTATGCCATTCTCGACAAGGCGGCTGAAGACAGCGCATCTACTGGGGCAAGTACGTCAAAACGTAAACGCACTCGTATAACTAAGAAGGATACGGACAAGGTGTACACCGTCTCCGGCAAGACTGCTGAGAACCTGAATGCCAAGGGCACCAAGTCTAAGTCGACGGAGCCGCCTACGCTTTTCAACGATGCTCCCCCTACGGAAATAGAGGGCGAGCGTCCTACTGCCGAACAGTTGCTGTCGGCCGACCCGCTGGCCTCGTTCCCGAAGCACCGTGGCCGCAAGTCGAAGGCCGAGTTGGCTGCCATTGCAGCTGCCGAGGCTGCCTTTAAGGCCAGGAAAGAGCATTTAGAGAAATTAAAGGAAAAGGAAAACGAAAACGAAAATAATCAAACAACTATGCAAGATATAGAAACTGACCCCGAAGAGATAGTTGCCGAGGAACTTCCAGAGGCCGAGCAAAATAGCGCGGAGACTGAGGATGCCCCCGACATGGAGATGCTTGAACAGCTGCAGAAGAAGATGTCGCAGCGCACAGCAGAAAAAGAAGAGACCGGTGAAGGAGCTGATATGATTCCTGATGATGTGTGGGAAGGCGATCCCGGCGACGGAACCGACTTCATCACGCTGATAGACCTTCCCATTGAGGACCAGGCCGCCATTCCTACGCTCGATATTTTCGACCGTCCCGTTGTTCAGCAGGCTGCTCCTGTCTATCAGCCTGTGTCCGTGCCTTCGGCCCAGGCACACGGCAATAACTTCGACTTCGAAGAGTTAATCACCGGCAACGGCGTGCTTGAGATTCTGCAGGATGGCTACGGCTTCCTCCGTTCCAGCGACTATAATTACTTGTCGTCGCCCGACGATATCTATGTGGCTCCCCAGCAAATCAAGAAATACGGCTTGAAGACCGGCGATGTCATCGACTGCACCGTGCGTCCGCCACATGACAACGAGAAGTACTTTGCCTTGTCGAACGTGAATCTGATTAACGGTCGCAATCCGGCTGAGGTGCGCGACCGCGTATCGTTCGAGCATCTCACGCCGCTGTTCCCCGAGGAGAAGTTCATTCTTACCGGCGACCCGCAGACCACCAATCCGTCGACTCGCATCGTCGATTTGTTCTCGCCGATAGGTAAAGGTCAGCGTGCCCTGATTGTGGCTCAGCCCAAGACGGGTAAGACCATCCTGATGAAGGACATTGCCAATGCCATCGCGGCCAATCATCCCGAAGCCTACATCATGATGTTACTCATCGACGAGCGCCCGGAGGAAGTGACCGACATGGCACGCACGGTGAATGCCGAGGTGATTGCCTCGACCTTCGACGAGCCTGCCGACCGCCATGTGAAGATTGCCGGTATCGTGCTTGAGAAAGCCAAGCGCATGGTGGAATGCGGCCACGACGTGGTCATCTTCCTGGACTCCATCACTCGACTGGCACGTGCCTACAACACCGTAGCCCCTGCCAGCGGCAAGGTACTCACGGGTGGTGTCGATGCCAACGCCCTGCAAAAGCCGAAGCGATTCTTCGGTGCAGCCCGTAAGATTGAGGGAGGCGGTTCGCTTACCATCATCGCTACGGCTCTGGTAGATACGGGTTCGAAGATGGACGAGGTGATTTTCGAGGAGTTCAAGGGTACGGGCAACAGCGAGATACAGCTCTCTCGTTCGCTCTCGAACAAGCGTATCTTCCCTGCCATCGACCTGGTCCAGTCGTCTACTCGTCGCGACGATCTGCTGCATGACGAGACTACGCTCAACCGTATGTGGATATGCCGCAAGTTTATTGCCGACATGAACCCGATGGAGGCCATGAACACCGTTCGCGAGCGTCTGGTAACGGCCAAGAACAACGAGGAGTTCCTCATGTCGATGAATGGATAATTCGAAGGTACGAAGGTACGAGGGTACGGGGGTGCGAGAATAGTTTGCACGTCAATTTTCCCGAGAAGAGTCTATCCTCGTACCTCCGTACCCTCGTACCTTCGAAATCATCCCATTTTATTTTTTTTTCATTTCCCAATTCCCCCGCATCCCCTTTTTTAGGTATATTCCTCTTTTATTATTGGTTTATTTTGCTTGCATAGATTTTTTTCAGTACTTTTGCAAAAAATAAACAGAACAATGAAACTTTCAGAACTAAAGACCGGTGAACATGGCATCATTGTCAAGGTGCTGGGACACGGCGGTTTCCGTAAGCGCATCGTTGAGATGGGCTTTATCAAGGGAAAGAGTGTTGAGGTACTGCTCAATGCCCCGTTGCACGACCCCGTGAAATACAAGCTGATGGGCTATGAAGTATCTCTTCGCCGCCAGGAAGCCGAGCAGATAGAAGTGGTGAGCGAGAATAGCGTGAGGAATGCGGAGGGCAAGTCGTGGAGCATGGGTAGTGAAGCACGTGTGGAGGAAAACAGTACCGACGAGGAGAAGAACACTCCGTCGTCGGCAGAAGGCACCAGGCACGCTGGCCGTCATGGCTTGTTTTCAATGGCCGGCCATGAGGAAGACTACCTGCAGCACCAGGCCTGGCGCGAGCGGCGCACCATCAATGTGGCCCTCATTGGCAATCCTAACTGCGGAAAGACATCGCTCTTCAACTATGCCAGCGGCGCCCACGGCCACGTGGGAAACTATTCGGGCGTCACGGTTGATGCCTCGGAGGCCCATGCTTCCTACTTCGGCTATGAGTTCAAGCTGACCGACCTGCCAGGCACCTATTCCCTTTCGTGCTATTCGCCCGAAGAACTCTACGTGCGCCAGCACCTCTCGGAGCGTATGCCGGATGTGGTCATCAACGTCATCGATGCCAGTAACCTGGAGCGTAATCTCTATCTGACCACCCAGCTCATCGACATGAACCTGCGCATGGTGTGCGCACTCAACATGTTCGACGAGTTCGAGCGGAGAGGCGACCATGTAGACATCAAGACCCTTTCCATGCTCTTCGGTACGCCCATGGTGCCCACCTCGTTCAAGAACGGCATGGGGGTCGAGGAGCTGTTCAAGACGGTTATCCAGGTCTATGAGAATACTAACAGGCATGCCCGCCATATCCACATCAACTATGGCCATGAGATTGAGGACGGCATCAGCCATATTCAGAAGTACCTCAAGCCAGAACCTGGCATACGCCTGCATTACTCAACGCGCTATCTGGCCCTGAAGCTGCTGGAACACGACACCCATATTGCCGACTATGTGCGCCGCGAGACGGGCAAGAATGCCAGCATCATCCTCGCTGAGCGCGACAAGGCCGCTGCCCGCGTGTTTGAAGAGACCAATACCGACTCGGAAACGGCGGTCATGGATGCAAAGTACGGATTTGTCAACGGCGCACTTACAGAGGCCAAGTACACTACCGGCCACAAGAAGGACACATACCGCACGACCCATCTCATCGACAGTGTGCTGTCGCATAAGTATTTTGGCTTCCCCATTTTCTTCCTCATCCTGTTCCTGATGTTCGAGACCACCTTCGTACTGGGGCAGTATCCGATGGACTGGATAGAGTGGCTGGTCGGGTGGCTTGGCCAGAAGCTGAGTACCAACATGGCCGAAGGCCCCCTTCGCGACATGCTTGTCGATGGTGTCGTGGGCGGCGTAGGCTCGGTCATCGTGTTCCTTCCGCAGATACTTATCCTGTATTGCTTCATCTCTTTTATGGAAGACTCAGGCTATATGTCGCGTGCAGCCTTCATCATGGATCGCCTGATGCACAAGATGGGACTGCACGGCAAGTCGTTCATTCCTATGATTATGGGCTTCGGATGCAATGTTCCGGCTGTCATGGCCACACGTACTGTGGAGAGCAGGCGTTCGCGGATTATCACCATGCTGGTGTTGCCCATGATGTCGTGCTCTGCCCGTCTTCCTATCTATATCATGATTATCGGCACTTTCTTTGCCGTGGAATATCAGAGCCTTGTCATGCTCTCGCTCTATGCCATTGGTATTCTGATGGCAGCCGTAGTGAGCCGTTGTTTCAGCAAGTACCTGATAAAGGGCGAGGACACGCCCTTCGTCATGGAACTGCCGCCTTACCGCTGGCCCACGGCCAAGGCTATATGCCGCCACACGTGGGAGAAGGGCAAGGAGTACCTGAAGAAGATGGGCGGTATCATCCTCGTGGCCTCCATCATCGTCTGGGCCTTGGGCTATTTCCCCCACCATGAAGGACTGGACGGACAGGCCCAGCAGGAGCAGTCGTACATAGGCAGGATGGGCAAGGCCATTGAACCCGTGTTCCGTTTGCAGGGGTTCGACTGGAAGCTCGACGTCTCGCTCATTGCGGGCGTGGGTGCCAAGGAGATTGTCGCCTCGACGATGGGCGTGCTTTATAGCGACGATGCCTCCTTTGCCGATGATGACAGCTTCTCAGCCGACACGGCCAAGTATGTGCGTCTGCGCCAGAAGATGCAGGCCGATGGCATAACGCCGCTCATTGCCTTCTGCTATCTGCTCTTCGTCCTGCTCTACTTCCCCTGTGTCGCCACCATCGCCGCCATCAGGAACGAGACGGGCTCTTGGCGCTGGTCTGCCTTTGCCGCCCTCTACACCACCGGTCTGGCCTGGGCCGTCTCGGCCATTGTCTGCCAGGTGGGCAGGCTGCTCGGATGGGAGTAAATGATTTGTGCTGTTGCGATTGAAAGACGCTGAAAGCGTCACCTCTCAATAGCCGTAGGTTCAAAGGACCTACGGATAACGGAAAAAGAGAAAAGCACGCTGAAAGCGTGCCCCATCAGTTCAATGGGCGACCCCTTTGGGGTCGATGTACCTTCTCACATTTTATCCGCAGGTCGTACCGACCTACGGCAATTGAGAGGTGACGCTTTCAGCGTCTTTCAATCGCAACGGCACGAAATGATTTGGAGATGCAGTTATCCTAACCAGAAAGGTTCTTTGTACGTCCTGTTTCCGCTACGCGGGCTGGAGATAAAAGCAAAACAAAACCATATCATCTATGGTTTTGTTTTGTTTTTTGAGGTTTTATTTTGTTTTTCTCCAGCCCGCGTAGCGGAAGACCAATGAATCGTACTAATATTCGACCGAGACTTTCTTCTTGGTGAGAATCTGCGTCTTAGGTGTTCCTATGATGGTGGGAGTCTCGTCGCCTGCGTTGTCGGTGGCCTTACTCTTGCGGCTTTCCGCATAGAACGAGCCGCCGCTCAGCGTGATGCCTACTTCGCTCTTCACGGCCTTTGGCTTACCATTGTTCTCACTTCCCGTGGCCCGAGCCTGGAGGGTGCCACCCTTGAAGAGGAAGGCTTCCGAGGCGTTGATGCCCTTTCCGCCATCGCCAGTACTGGTGATGATGAGCGTGCCTGCCGTCATGGTGAACAAGCTGTCGCACTTGATGCCGGCGCAGGAGGTGGTATCGGTCACGCCGTCGACGGTCTCAATCTTGCAGTCGCCCGATGTGCTGATGGTGGTGGTGCCGCCTCTGATTTCCATTCGTGCGTCGTTCTTGATGCCACGGGCACCATTGGCAGCTACGTCAATGTTGAGTGTGCCGCCCAGAATGAACACACCGTCGTTGGCTTTCACGCCGTTGCTGCCCGTAGAGGCCACGCTCACGTTGACCGTACCGCTCTCAAAGGTGATGTAATCATCGCTGGCTATGCCGTTTCTGGCGTTTCCGCTAACGCTGAGTTCGCCCTTACCCCTGAAGTAAATCTGTCCTTCGCTGAAGAAAGCACCCTTCTGCTGGATGGTGTCGCCGCTGGCGCTAATGGGCGCATCGGCGTAGGAGGTGCCGTCGCAGAGCGAGTTCGTGGTGCCGTCGGTCATGGTCACGTAGAGCGCCTTGCCACATTGGTTGTTGATGGCAGGCCCGTTGGGGTTGGTGATATGCACGTTGTTCAGGTCTATGCTGAAGCCTTTGCTGCCATAGAACAGCAGGGAGCCATTGGTGGTGGTGCCGCTGAGCTGTATGATGAGGTGCTTGCTGGTGTAGGTATTGACCGTGACATGGGCGCCGTTGGTGCTTGCGCTGACAAAGTAGGGTAGGGTACCCATGGTGGCCGAAGTGCCGTTATAGCTGATGGTTAGCGTGTCGTTGCCTACGAAGTCACTCAGTTGGTACTCGTCGTCGGCTGTGCATCCGGCAAGGAGAATAAGGGAGAATAGTGGGAAAAGTATCTTTTTCATTTGTAAGAATTGTAGTTTGTGCATAGCAAGTATGCCATTTAGTAGTGGTATCTACCGTGTATACCAGTGGTTACTCCCCTGTATACTGGTAGTTTCTGCCGTCCATACGATTCGCTTAGAACTTTAGCTTGTAGCTCAGACCTATGATATGCCGGTTGGCACTTTGGTCGTCGTCGCTGTCGTTTACGCTCTGGTACTTGTAGCTCAGGCCGAAGACGTGCTTTTTCTTCCATTTATATTCTGCGCCAATGGAGTAGCGCATCTTGCTGATGCCGCTCTTGTCGTTGAACATCTCGGCATTGATGTAGGGGTCGAACTTCCAGTTAGGAATGTCGTAGGCCACTTCCAGCCTACTGCGCAGCACGTTCTTGCCCTTGCCTTTACGGTCGGTCCACACGTCGTAGTCCAGGTCATAGCGCTTGCCTTCGGCTGCCGGGCGATAGGTGTACTGCCATCTTTCGCGCAGGGAGAAGCTGAGACGCTGCCACTTTACGCTGCCTTGCAGGCTGACGTTGAAGCGATGGCGCACACCCCAGTACGAGGGTGTCCACTTGTTGGGCGTAAGCCCGTCGCTCTTCAGGTCAAGCTCCTCGGCATTGTTGTCGACAAGCAGGATGTAGCCGCCCGACACTTTCAGGTTCTTGTTCAGCTTGTAGTCGGCACTAAGTCCCACGCTCCAGCGGTCGGTGGTCTTCATGTTGTCGCGGGTGCGAAGCTCTGCCTCGCCGCCAATACTCCATTGGCGCGACAGTTTCTTCTCTACTCCTATCTCGTACCATGCCCCAAAGTCGTCGCTCTGGGCATGGACGCGCTGGCTTCCCATGAGGATGGCCAGCACGGCGATGATTACACTTCTCTCCATTGTGACTTCTTTACGGTGAATAATGAGTCAACCGAGTTGTCGCGGTCGCTTTCGTAGGTGACGCGGAGTACCGCGCTGTCCTTCAGGAAGTCAATGCCGCCCACGTCGACGCCTTTGATCTTCAGTCCCGTCCGTGCTTCCAGATCGGCAATAAGCTCGTTGCGCTTCTCGGGCTTGATGAGTTCTATGCGGTCGTACTGTATGAGCTTGGTACACTGGGGCTTCATCATCTGCTCGCAGAACCAGATGGCGGCAAAGGTGATGGCGTCGATAGTCAGCAGTTCGGCAAACACCTCGGCCATTGCATGTACCACCGAGAGGCAGATGATGACGAAGAGATAGGTCATTTCGCGCACGGGCATGGTGTCGGTGCGATAGCGCATGATGGAGAAGATGCCGAAGAGTCCGAGTCCTACGCCCATGGTTGCCTTGCCTCGTTCCATGCCCATCATGAAGTAGACAAGGAAGAAGATGGCCACGGTCATCAGCATGAAGGTGAAGTAGAAGTCGCGGCGATGGCTCTTCTTGAAGTAGAGCAGGTTGATGATGCTCCAGTTGACAAGCACGCAGATGGCAAATCGAAGCAGCGTGCCAAGAAATTCGTTGGAAAAAGTTAGTTCCATAAGTTATAATGTATTTAAGTTGAGTATTCTGTTGATGTCGATGAGTTTGGTCTTGAAGTTATTGACGGGCAGGCGGTCGTTGGTCATAGCGGCTCCCATGCAATATTTGCTGAAGCCGTGCGGATGGATGCGCAGCTGTCGCAGCATGTTGAGTACAGGCGAATAGACCAGTCCGTCGCGTTTCAGTTCGACGATGACCAACGGTCCCATATCCTTGTCTACGCCCGTCTGCATGTTGTGGAAGTGAAGGGCCGTGTCGATGGTCAGGCGCTCGGTCTTTGCGAAGTTGACGAGTGTTACCCGATGGAAGTGGTTGTGCATGTGGGGTATCAGCGTGTCGGCATCGAAGTGCAGATGGCTGGCAATAAACTCGCGCTTCTTGCTGTCGGCCAGTTCCATGTCGTCCACTTCTATGCGTTTCTTCTTGGTGCGCCCGTGGTTGTTCTTCGTCTTGATCTCCATGAACTGCAGATGACTGCTCACGTAGGTGCGGAATCGCAGCTTCTGCCGATTAGTGTGCCCGTGCTGATGCTCGGCATACATGTCGAAGTCGCGCGTGTCGAAGTAGGTGGTGTCATAGAGCATGTTGCGCTCCCCGTCAATCTCCTGGGCGTAGTAGTCGCCCCGTGCCATCTCCAACAGCTTCTTCAGCATGGGGAGCGTAGTCACGAACTTCGTGTCCGTGCGGTTCATCAGTTTTACGCTTTTCATCTCGGCCAGCGTAATGGGTTTGAAGTCGTTGATGATTCGTTCCATTCTGTAGTCTGTTACTTTTCGCTACAAAATTACTTTTATTATTTCTGTTCTGCAAATTTAATCAGCGAATAGGGCGATTTTTTCAATTAATTTATGATATGTACCCGCGTAGGGTATTCCGTTATCTGTTAAAAAATGTTTGAACGTAAAAATTTCTTTGTTTCTTCTTGTGGAGTTTCAGAAAAGTTTAGTACCTTTGCACCCGCAAACAAGAAACCAAGACTGGTGCGTTAGTTCAGTAGGTTAGAATGCCTGCCTGTCACGCAGGAGGTCACGAGTTCGAATCTCGTACGCACCGCAAGTCTTGAGCATCTTAAAAAGGAAGGTGCGTTAGTTCAGTAGGTTAGAATGCCTGCCTGTCACGCAGGAGGTCACGAGTTCGAATCTCGTACGCACCGCCAACCTAAAAGCTCATCGAAACTTATCGGTGAGCTTTCATTTATTAAGTACATGATGAAAAAGCTATTCGTTTTATTGTTTCTGGTGTGTGCAGGCATGATGAATGCACAGGAAGTGACCAAGGAGTTTACCGTCTACAAGAACTTCAAGCCGGGCGTGATTCACATGGCCAATGGCAGGGACCTGAAGAATCCGCTGCTGAACATCTTCATGAAGAACTCGTCGCTGCTCTACGTGAGTGGCACGTATTCGATGGAGGCCAACATGGATAATGTGCTGGGCGTTGACTTCGACGACCGTCAATATATCAAGATTGAGGGCAAGTTAGCCTATTTTGTCGACTCGGTGGGTGCCAACAAGCTCTATTGCGTCACCCTCATCGATATGGATGCCTACAAGTCGCTGATGAAGAACAACGTGAACATATCCAACCTGAGCTTAGGCGACCAGATTTCCTATTCCACCATCGACCTGGAACAGCGCGACAGCATACAGATGCCGGTCATCGACATCTTCTACTACCTGTTTGAAGGTAAGTTCGTGCGGGTACATGAGCGTGAGTTGTCGAGGATTCTCCCGAAGGAGAAGAAACGTCTCTATAAGACCATCATCAGTCAGGACAACTTTAGCTGGCTGGACAAGAAAAGCCTGATGCAATTGCTGAAGTTCATATCTACGATGAATGACTGAGGATTGAGTAACATGCAAAATATAAACAGTACGATTTCGGAGGTACGAAGGTACGAGGGTACGGAGGTACGAGGATAGATTCTTCGCAGAGAATTGGGCGTGCAAACTATACTCGTACCTCCGTACCCTCGTACTTTCGCACCCCCGAATTATCCTTTTTTTACGATTACTAAGGGGCTCCGCACAAAAATATGTTGCGGAGCCCCTTCATCGTGTAAAGAGCAATTGCCAGTTCTCAGATTACTCGCCCTTGATGGCAGCCACGCCGGGAAGCACCTTGCCCTCGATAGCCTCGAGCAGAGCACCACCACCCGTAGAGATGTAGCTCACCTGGTCGGCCATGCCGAACTTGTTGATGCAAGCCACCGAGTCGCCACCGCCGATGAGCGAGAAGGCTCCGTTGGCCGTAGCCTTGGCAATAGCGTCGGCAATAGCCTTCGAACCGCCAATGAAGTTGTCGAACTCGAACACGCCGGCAGGACCGTTCCACAGGATGGTCTTGGCGGGTTCAATGGCCTCGGCAAATGCCTTGCGGGTCTCCGGACCTGCATCCAGTCCTTCCCATCCCTCGGGAATGGCGTTGGCGGGGCATACCTGTGTGTTGGCATCGTTGGCAAACTTGTCGGCTGCGATGCAGTCGGTGCCCAGTACAAGGTTCACACCGTTTTCCTTGGCCTTCTTCATCACGTCGAGAGCCACGTCCAGCTTGTCAAGCTCAACGATTGAGTTGCCAATCTCGCCGCCCATAGCCTTGGCGAAGGTATAGGTCATACCGCCGCAGAGAATCAGGTTGTCCACCTTGCCCAGCAGGTTCTCGATGATACCAATCTTGGTGCTCACCTTAGAGCCACCCATGATGGCGGTGAAGGGGCGCTTGATGTTAGAGAGGATGTTATCGACGGCAGTCACCTCTTTCTCCATGAGCAGGCCCAGCATCTTGTTCTCTGCATCGAAGTAGTCGGCGATGACGGCAGTAGAGGCGTGCTTGCGATGAGCAGTACCGAAAGCATCCATCACGTAGCAGTCGGCATAGCTGGCCAGGGTCTTGGCAAACTCCTTCTGGCTCTTCTTCATGGCCTTCTTGGCATCGTCGTAGGCAGGATCGGTCTTCTCAATGCCCACGGGCTTACCCTCTTCCTCGGGATAGAAACGCAGGTTCTCAAGCAGCAGGGCCTCGCCCATCTTCAGGGCAGCGGCAGCCTCCTGGGCTTTAGCGCAGTCGGGAGCGAATGCTACGGGCACGCCGAGAGCCTTCTCCACAGCCTCGCGAATCTGTCCGAGCGAGAACTTGGGGTTCACCTTGCCTTTGGGCTTGCCCATGTGGCTCATGATGATGAGTGCGCCACCATCGGCCAGAATCTTCTTCAGGGTGGGCAGGGCACCGCGGATGCGTGTGTCGTCAGTAATGTTACCATTCTCGTCCAGGGGCACGTTGAAGTCAACGCGCACGATTGCCTTCTTACCGGCAAAGTTAAATTCGTTGATTGTCATATTAGTAAACAATTGATGGGTAAATAATTTGTATAACAAACTGAGCGCAAAGATACGATTTTTTGTTCATAAATCATAATATGTAATTCATAATTTAAATCTTTTTTGCGCTATGACCGCTATTGTGACATATCTACTTGGCAAAACCATTCATAAATCGAAGTGCCAGCGACCTCCAATGACCAACCAGAGACCTGGCTGGGGCACGTTGCCGAAGTCCACGTAGTGGCGATTGTCGAGCATGTTGTTGGCTTCGGCATAGAGGGAATAGCGGTTGCTGTTCCACGTCAGCCGGGCATCGAGCAGGGCAAAGGGACGGTAGTCGTGTACCTGGCCTTGGAAGTCGGTGTAGATTCCCACGCGGTCTTGCCAGCGGATGTTCAGCCCCGCGTGCAGCTTTCGCCATACATGCAGGCCTACACGTCCCGTCAGCTTATGGCGAAGATACTCCAAGGCATACTGCGACACGATGCCTGGCTCTTTTTCTTTGTCCTGCGCGATATAGCTATACGACAGTTGCGCCGACGTCAGTACCTTCTGCGTGGGAATGAGTTCGCGGAAGTCGAGCGCAGCATGGGCTTCCACCCCGTAGGCATTGATCTTGGTGTGGTTCACGCTCTGCCAGACGGCTGCCTCGCCCGCTGAAGTATCCATGATCCAGTCTATCATGTTCCTGCCGTGATGATGATAGATGGCGGCCTTGGCCTGGAGGGCGGGCATCTGATACTGGACACCAATCTCCACGGCGTGCATCTCTTCGGGCTTCAGGTGCGGGTCGGCGGCATATCCTTGCAGCTTATAGTACATCTCGGTAAAAGAGGGCAGGCGAAACGAGGTGTTATAGGACGCGAAGAGCTTTAGTGCGTTGTTCCATTGATAGCTGATGTCTATGCCCGGATAGAGGCTCATGTTGATGTGGCTCCATGAACTTTTCACCGCCACAAAGCCGGCAGAGACCGTCAGGCGACGGAGCAGGAGGTTGTGTTCCGCATGTGCCGTGATGTTGGTCCTGTTGATGCCGAGGGTGTAGTCGCGGTCGGTTCCGCTGATGTGATGCGTCTGGAAGAGCGGTTCGCCCAAGTTCCCGCTCACTAAGTCTTCATTTCGCAACTCGGCACCGAAGGCCGTCCTTCCAGCCACCCAGTCGAAGTAGCTGTTCAGGTTGATGCCATAGACGTTACACCTATTATAATTATAGGGCATGACCTCGGGCTTGCCGCGATAGCCCTCATAGCGGTCGAGGAACTGGTTCCAGTAGACTGTAGGATGGAAATGCACGGCTCCTTGCTTAGTATCGGCCTGAAGGGCGGCGTAGAACTTTGTGGTATGTTCATACTGGTCGTCGGCCTGCCATCGGGGCGACGCATAGAAGGTACTGGAACCCCAGCCTTTGTCGGCTACGCCTGCGTGCCAGGAGAGCCGTACCTGCCCGTCCTCGTACTCTCCCTGATAGAAAGCCTTCGAGCCTCGGTAGTCGGTGTTCAGCGTGCCCGCAGCAGAACGACTGTAGCCGTCGCTGCGCTGGTAGCTGCCACTCACCGAGTGCTGATGGGCACTGGGCGATGGGTGATGCGGGGAGAGTCTTGTTACGAAGGAGGCTTTGGCGTAGCCGAAAGAGCCACTCTCTACTGAGAGGTCAGCCGAAGGCTGCCAATTACCTCTCGTTACGATATTGATGGCTCCCACGAGCGATGAAGTGCCATAGGCGCGACCGGCAGGGCCTTCGAGTACTTCGATGCGCACTATCTCGCTGAGCTGCACGGGCAGGTCGAGCACGTTGTGCCCCGTCTGCGGGTCGCAGATGTTGATGCCATTGAGCAGGAGGGTGATTTGTTCCTGTGTTCCGCCCCTGATGGAGATGTCGGTCTGGGAGCCAAGTGCCCCTCGCTGACGCACATCAACGCCCACGGCGTACTTCAGCAAATCATTAACACTTTGTACTGGCGCCTGCGCAATGTCCTCGCGGCTCAGTACAGTTACCATTCTCGCCGCCTGACTCTTGGTCAGCGGAGCGCGTGCCCCCGTGATGCCGACGTCGCCGAGCCATACGGTCTTTACCGTGTCTGCCTGTTCGCCGTACCACACCTTGTTGCTGACGATGGCTGCTTTCGTTGATGAAAGCGTGGCCACGCTCAGCACCGAGATGATGACCTCGCGACCCAGACACGCAAAGAGCGAGTACCCTTTCCGTTGAAACTGATGGAAAACGAATACTTCGCGTTTCTGAAAGTTTGGTTTGTACATGAATTGTTTATTTGGCGCTACAAATTTACGAATAATTTCTGATTCTGCTATCATTTGATTAAACTAATCCCGCTTTTTTCGTCTAATTGTATATTGACAACCGATAAAAGACAAAGACAAGACATGGACTTAAGGCTTCTCCTTCTCTCATTTTTCTTTCTTTCGGCGCTGACACCTGTGTCGGCACAGAGGGCTTCGCTTTCTGGCCGCGTGGTCGACGGCGAGAGTCGGGAAGCCCTCATACAGACCACCTTACAATTATTCAGGATTGAGAAGAAGGACACCTCTTTCCTGAAGGGAGCCTTGACCGACGGGCAAGGCCGTTTTGCCATCAGCAATATCCCGAAGGGCAATTATCTGCTCAGGATCAGTCATCTGGGCTATAAGGAATCCGTCAGGAGCCTATCATTGACCAGCGGTCGCAACACTTCGCTGGCCGACATCCTCATGCAGCCCAGCGTAGTGGAACTTCAAGAGGCGGTCGTCACGGCCAACCTGCCCAAGATGACGATCAAGGACGACACCGTAGTTTATAATGCCGATGCCTTCAGGGTGCCCGAAGGCTCGGTGATAGAGGCGCTGGTCGAGATGCTGCCCGGCGCGAAGATTGACGATAACGGCGGCATCAGCATCAACGGCAAGAACGTGAAGAAGTTCAAGATGGATGGACGTGACTTTATGACGGGCAATAACGATGCCGTGATGAAGAACCTGCCTTCCTACGTCATCGACAAGGTGAAAGCCTACGACGAGAAAAGCGACCTCTCGCGGCTCACGGGCGTGGACGACGGCAACGACGACTTTGTGCTTGAGTTTGTTACGAAACGAAGTGCCCGTCGCGGCCTACAGGCAAACCCCGACATTGGCTACGGCACCGATCAACGATACGGCCTGCGGCTTACGGCGATGAAGCCCTTCGGAGCCATGCGCTATACCTTCATGGGCAATGCCAACAATGTGAATGGCCGCAATTTCTCTGGGCGGGGCGGTCGCGGACGAGGTAATGGAAGCGGCCAGAGAGAGACGAAGACGGCGGCACTTGACATCAGCTACGAGAACAACAAGGACTTGAAGGTGAGCGGACGGGTGACGTGGGACAGGAATGATGCCGACAACTGGAACCGCACGGGGTCGGAAAGCTTTGTAAAGACTCGTGGCGGTGCCTTCTCCAACAGTGTCAACCAGAGCTATTCCCGTAGTAACGGATGGACGGGCAACATGAACCTGCAATGGACCATCGACTCGCTGACCACCCTTTCTTTCCGCCCCAACGTGAACATTTCCTCCAACAACAGCCGCAATACGTCGACCTCGGCATCGTTTAATGCCAATCCATACGATTTCGTCACCGCCCCCTTGAGTGAGGAAGGGCGGCAGACCATGCACGAGAAAGACCAGATTGTTAATGATAGGCTCGGCAAGTCGTTAGGCTATAGCGAGAGCAGGAACATTAGTTCGCAGATTCAGTTGTACCGACGCTTTGGCAACAAAGGGCGCAATGTGGCCATCAGTGGCAACATCAACTATCGTGACGGGGACAGCCGGAATGCCAGTCTGTCACGGGTACATCTGTACCAGACGCAGGACCAGTATGGTAACGACTCCACCTATCAGACCAACCGCTACACCCTGTCGCCCTCATTCAACTTCAGCTATTCGATTGGGGGCACCTATACCGAGCCTCTTTGGACGCCACCACAGGCGCAAGCCAATGCTTCTGCTTCGAGGTCTTCCTCCCGTGGAGGCCGCAGGGGCCAGAGGTCTTTTGGTGCGCAAGGTCTTTTCCTACAGCTGAACCTCCGATATAACTACAGCCACCAGAAGAACGACCCATCAACTTACGACTTCCCCGACTTGTCGGACGAGGCCTTCGCCGACGTACTCAACCAATACCGTGAATGGAACCGCCTCTTCGGTTACTTGGACAACCCTTACGAGGAATACCTGAGCGACCGGCTGAGCCGCTTCTCGGAGCGTACAGAACATGGGTATAATGCCGACGTGCAACTGCGGTTTGTCAGGGAGAAGTATAACATGA
Source organism: uncultured Prevotellaceae bacterium (assembly GCA_900318815.1). GTDB lineage: Bacteria > Bacteroidota > Bacteroidia > Bacteroidales > Bacteroidaceae > Prevotella. The sequence continues at coordinate 48,233 of ONMA01000003.1, read as the reverse complement.
ACGTGGGCGTGTCCATACAGCCCCAGCGTTCGCACTACATTCAGCAATATTTAGGACTACCTGTCGACACCGTGCGCACGGTGGCCAACATGTCGCCCACGCTGAACTGGCGCTATCGCCCTAACCAGCAGACCAACTTGCAGGTCACCTTGCGAGGCAACACGCAGCAGCCCAGTATTACGCAGTTGCTCGACATCTACGACGACACCAACCCGCTCAACATTACGATGGGTAATCCCGGACTGAAACCTTCGTTCACCACCAACTTTAGCACCAACTTCCAGATGCAGCGACCGCCAGCGTTCGTGGAAGACAGCCTTGGCATGCAGATACCGAAGCAGCAGCGGCACTGGAGTTTCAGCGTGAATGGCAACTGGCAGCGCACCAGCAACTCCGTGGGAAACGTTGTCACTTACAATGAGACAACGGGCGGACGCATATCAAAACCGGAAAACATCAACGGCAACTGGAGCCTGAACGGTGGCTCCAGCTTCAACGTAGGTCTTGACACGCTCAACAGATGGGACGTCAGTGGCGGTCTAAGCGGTAGTTATAGCCACCACGTGGGCTATGTCAACCTCAACCGTACTGCCCAGCCTGACCGCAACGTGACCCATACCTATAACCTGACGCCATCGGCTTCGCTAAGCTATCGGGTGCGAGACATCAGTTTCTCGCTCAACGCACGTGCTACATACGCCCGAACCGAGAACCGCCTACAGGCCTCCCGCAACCTCTCTACCTGGAACATCTCCTACGGCGGAAACACAAAGATTACCTTCCCCTGGGAAACCACCCTGAGCACAGACATTCACATATACAGCAAGAGAGGCTATAGCGACGAGACGCTGAACACCAATGAAGTAATCTGGAACGCCCAGCTTTCCCATAGTTTCCTGCGTGGAAAGAAGCTGATGGTGATGCTCCAATGGTACGACATCCTGCACCAGCAGACCAACTTCTCGCGCAATGTCAATGCCAACGGCTGGACCGACAGGGAGGTACACGCCATTACTACCTACGCTATGCTCCACGTCAGCTACAGGCTCAATTTCTTCGGTAACAGTTATAACATGGAGAGAGGACCAAGAGGGGAGAGTGGGTCAAGAGGAGAGAGAGGAAGGCGTGAATGGCGCAATTTTTAACAAACATGCTAAATAACACACGAAATTATTTGTCTTTAATATAGATATTTATTAATTTTGCAACCGTTATCCTGAATACAATCTTTTTACCTTAAAAAGGCTAATACCTAATAGGGATGATGCTCCACGCTGGGAAGTGCGGGGCATTTTTTTGTATTTTATTCTTCGTCATTACCCTCATCATCCGTCATCTGGCATATCCTGCGGGTCTCTTTCCGTGCCTCGCGCCATCGAGGGAAATACTTATCCATCAAGGCATGGAAGCGGGCATTATGACTGGGCTCTAACAGATGACACAGTTCATGCACCACTACATGCTCCACACACCACTCTGGCAACAGCAGAACGTATGCGGATATATAGATGCTGCGGTCTCGGACGTTACATTGTCCCCAGCGTGAAATAGTTGCTTTGTAATAGACGATACTTGGATGTACCCCCATTTCCTTGGAATGCCGATCCATCATTGGCTCAACCAATGCCTTCAGACGTTTCAGCGCATCATCAGCCTGCGCACGGGTGGCCAATGGCAACTGGTTGAAGAATTCTGCCCGTTGCTTCTGCCGCTCGTATGTTTTCTTCCTGGCTTCGTTAATCCAGTCGCGGTTTTCCTCGACAAACTCCATCACCTTCTCGCGAGGCAGACCGATTGGTGCCGACACATGCACATCGCCATTCTTCACGATGCGCATGGACAGCTGTTTCGTCCTTCTATATGTCACCTGTATACTCATTCTTCTCGTTGTACCAATAAGTTTCAGAAAAAATCACTTTCGATAGCTCGAAATCGTGTTTCATATCGCCTGCAAAGTTACGAAGAAATCCCGAGAACGACGCTGTTTCGCCTCGGGAATTAAGATTTTCTAAGGAGTTTCTAAGTTTCTGACCCCACCCCCAACCCCTCCCCTACAGGGGCGGGGAGTTTCGCGGTGTCTCCCCTCCCTTCAAGGGGAGGGGCTGGGGGTGGGGTCTGTATTCTCAGCCATCTCCCCGCAGATGCGCACAATCTCGGCCACCACGCCGTCGTAGCAGGTGAACACCTGATCGTTGGAGAACCGCACTACGCGAATCCCCTGCGCATTGAGATACCTCGTGCGCTGCTCGTCGTACTCGTAGGTATAGTCGTGCGCCGAGCCGTCCAGCTCGATGCAAAGCCGGAGCGCGGGGCAGTAGAAGTCGAGCACGAAGGGGCCGATGCCCTGCTGCCGCCGCCACTTCCAGCCCCCTGCGCCACGTCCGCGCAGCGACCGCCAAAGCAGCGCCTCGGCAGGAGTCATGTTCTGTCGCAGCGACTTGCGCTGGTCTTTCTGTTCGGCGGCATTGGCCTTGGCTGAGTTATAGTGCATAGTTGTTCTACGTTGTCATACATGTATAGTAACTCCGTGCATCGCTTCGGGTAGTGCATGACGGTTGAGAAACAGATAGGTGGTATTCAACGTGATGTAGTCACGCGACATATACCAGATACCTTTGTACTGTCCACTCTTTCCCCAAGAGTTCTTCACCAAGTAGTACGGTTTGCCCTGTTCGTCAACGGCTTTGCCGTAGACAACCATCACATGGTCGTAGGTCATCCGCCAGTTGTCCCATTGTTCCTGTCGCATCTGCTGGGTAGGCACGATACTGTCAGGCAGCATGGCCAGGCCTGTGCGGGTGAAATCACCTGTAACATCGCCGCCCCATGCCACCGTATAGCCAGCGTCCAGAGCTTTGTCGAGCACATCCATCAACTGCTCAATGGAAATATTGTAGCTGGGCTTCAACCGCCATTTGTAGGGTGCTTCAATGACGAACCACTGGTTGAACGGATGATGGGTGTAGCTGGTCAGGCTAACATAGTCGTCAAGGTCGAGGCCAAGACTTACCGCAAACGACTTCGGCGTGAACGTCCTTCCCTCATAGACAAACGTATCCGGGCATCGGCCTATGTATTTCTCGATAACGGTCTGTACGCTGTCTTGCCAATGTGGCATAGGTTCCTTAGCACCCTTCTTGACGATGCTACTCACCATTCGTTCCAACTCAGGGAAGAACACCTTGAAGTTGGCCAGCGAGTCGCCCACCAATGAGCCTGGCGCAGGCATAGCTTCTTCAGGGCAGATGCCATGCTGGCGTATCACCTCCAGCACATCGTCGCACGAACCGCCCTCCGAAATCTGGCTATAGCCATGCATACGCACATAGTGGGTGGCGCAGTCCATATAGTCCTTGCTGACAGCGAACATCTCGCAGAGGTCGTAAGTTTTTCCTGTCTTACGAAGAATCTCGCTCTCGAAATATCCCAAGGTAGCGTATGCCCAACACGTACCGCTACGGTGTTGGTTCTTTACGCTCGTTATCGGGTTCTCCTTAACAACAGTAAAGGTCTTTTTAGCATCCGAGGCCAACGCCTTCTTCTGCAAATGCTCCTGTGCCGAAACTGTGGTGGCAAGTAGCATGGCTGTAATAAGTGGTATTATTCTCATTTTCAAACGGTTATTAAGCAGTTATCAGGTTGTGTAACATATTCACATATTTGCCGACATGGACGGCCTTGTCGTCGAAGAGGTCGATGATGTTGATGTCGTTGAAGGGCGACACGCTCATCAGGGTCTGTGGCTCAATATCACCGTTCTCGCAGACGTAGGAGATGATGCTCTTCAGATACTCCATCTGGCGGGCATTCAGCGTGGAGCCATTGAGGAAGTTAGTAAACTTCTCTAAGGCCACCTGACGGTCGACCTTGATGACCGAACGGATGAACATGGCCACGTTCATCGAGTCCGACTGTGTATAGCGGACGTAGTCCTCACGGGTACACAGTTCCTCCCACATAATGCGCTCCAGCTGTGTGATGTCCTCCGGCGTGACCGGCTCATACTCCACGCGCTCGCGCTCCACCTCCTTATATTTATTGATAGAGAGGTCGTAGTCGTTAGCTCGTATCTCATCGGCGGGAACGAAGAAACTCTGCTCCTTGCGGCTGCGTTGTTCCTCTTCTTCTAAGTGCTCGTAGCGGTAGATGATGTTGGGGATGTCGTTCTCGCTGACGGGGTTGCGCTTGTCGTCGAGAGAGAAACCGTCGGCCCGCATATCGTAGAACCATACTTTATCCGTACCACCACTATTCGTTTTGGTGAAGATGAGTATGGCGGTACTCACACCTGCGTAAGGTTTGAACACACCGCTGGGCATAGAGATGACGGCCTGTAGTCGTTGATGATCTACCAGTTCCTTACGAATGGCCTTGTGTCCTGCCGACGTGCCGAACAACACGCCGTCGGGAACAATCGAGGCGCAACGACCGCCCAACTCCAGCATACGGGTGAAGAGTGCCACAAAGAGCAGCTCCGTCTTCTTCGTCGAAGCGATAGCCGTCAGCGACTTGGCGATAACCTCCTTGTCGATGCTTCCGGCAAAAGGTGGGTTGGCCAAACAGAGGGTGTAGCGGTCGCTATCGGTATTGTCGGTAGATAGCGAGTCCTTATATTCTATGTCGGGATTATCGACGCTATGTAGCATCAGGTTCATGGCCCCGATGCGGAGCATGGTCTGGTCGGTGTCGAAGCCGTGGAACATGCGATTACGGTAATGCTCCTGATTCTCGCGCTTCATCAGCTCGTCGGCATAATGTGCCTTGACGTACTTCGCACTCTCCACGATAAATCCCGCACTACCCATAGCCGGGTCGCAGATGGTGTCCTTGATGGTAGGCTTCATCAGCTCCACCATCATGGCGATGATGTGTCGCGGCGTGCGGAACTGGCCGTTGGTGCCCGAAGCAGCCATCTTCCCCAACACATACTCATAGACATCGCCCATCGTGTCGCGGTTGTTCATGTCGAGACCGTCAACGCCCTCCACCACCTTCAGCGGAACGTCGGGTTCACCAGACTGGTGCCAAGCAGGTTGGCATTACTCTCTGCCTTCTGCTGAGCATCGTCGAGCAGCTTCATAAAGAAGAGGTAGGTCATCTGCTCCAGCACGCTAATGCTGTTGGTGATGCCTCCCGTCCAGAAGTCTTCCCATATCAAGTCTATCTTCGCTTTTATCTCGCCTGTTATCATTGTTGCTCCTGTATTTGATAGTAATATCTTTAATTTGACGCAAATTTAGTCATTTTCCACCCAAAAACCAACAATAACGCATGTGTTTTAATCTTTTTTCAAGATAATGAGCCTGAATAAAAATTATATACTAGGATTTTCTTAAAAAAGGGTGACAGGGTGACAGAATGCCGATATACAGGGCGTTTGCACCCTATTTAAAGGGTGACAAGGGTGACAGAAGGGTGACAGGAATCTTGCCTGTTTGCACTTAAATTCTCGAGAGAATTGAGGCGTAAAGTACCTCTTTTCCTTTACTAAACAGCATACTTGCAGCTCAATTCTCTCGAGAATTGAGCTGCATCCGGCTTACTTCTTCTGAAATCATATAAAGATATGTTCTATAAATTGTAAAATCTCACCACCTCGCCACGTTGCACAGCCCTTCTCAGTCGCTCATATTCAGCCTTCCCGTTGAGCTCTGAGGTGGAGATGATCCCACCCTGTGCCTCAATTCTCTCTGTGATTTTTTCCATAAATACACATTTTGCTGTGCAAAGATAGTAACAACTCTTTAAAAACAACAATTTCTTACGGAGAAATTTTGTTTTACCCGTTAAAAATTGCACATTTGGGGTATCTATCTTCAGTCGCGATGATAAACGAGTCATCAGGCTGAGCATTATAGCTCAATGTCAAATCGAAGGTTTCAACCTTGATAGTAAGGCAGATCGTAAGACTGCTTTTTCTGTGCAAAAGAGGTGGAGTTGCAACTTTTTACTTGGATATTTCAATATTGATTTCCGTTCTGAACTTCCTCACATAGATAAAATCAGTAATTGCAAATTCCATGTGCTGAAAGAGATTGTGGAACTGGCTGATAAGATGTAAATCCTTTGTAAGTACAGGATCAAGTCCCTCATTCCAATTTGGAGGCGGACAGTCCATACCAATGAACGAATCAAAGGTATAGCCTTCATCTCTTGGAAATGTCAGAGTCAGAATAGATATTCCATCAGCATACATAGGGTTTAGGTCTCCATCACAGAGCGCATGCCACAACTCCTGTCGATCCTTACCCTGTATAGGATGCAGTTTCGGATAGTTGAAGTCAAAATAGCACTTAGCCGTCAACTCCATCTCTTCGCCATCAGTCTCATCGATGTTCTGTATCATTTTATCCCAGATACGATGTGCACGTTCGTACATTTCATGAAGCGCCTCTCGTAACGCGTCATTGAAGGAGATAATGTCAGGCAGTAGTTCTTCCTGATTTGCCAGTACCTTCTTATTGATGATGTGTTTTCGCAAGGATAACAATACATCATCATCAGAGCCATAACAACGATAATCGTTATACCTCTGAACGATTTCCCTCTCTATAGCCTCAATACTATAGTCGCTAATATTTTGATAAGTCAATCCCATAAATTAAGAAAATGTTTACGAAACAAATCCAATCCTTCTTCGATGGTACGCTGTTCGTCTTTATCTGAACTCATCGAATAATACATCAGTAACTCAAAAGCATCTATCATCTTCTGAATTGCTTTATTCCAAGTATTTATATCACTAAATCCTGGTGCATGTCCATGTTTGTCGAGTGCCTTAAATGCTTTCAAACGAGGTACAATCGCTTGTGCGATATAGTGATAAGTATTCCAGACTTCCTCTATTGGATAGTCGTTCTTACAGCTCCAGTTTTCAGAGTCATCATCTCTCTTCTTCCTTTTCATATTGTTCGTTTATTAATGGATATTGTGAATTGAAGGTTGCATAAGTGATGCGGACTTGTCTGCCTAATGAGGGATCTGTAGCTAAGAGAATGTCGCTATATTTGCAATCCCCAACAAGGAGTTTGCACAAGCGTTGTTCGTCTTCCGTCATTTCCTGATGTCTTTCTCCTGTTGTCAGAAACGCCACGATTTTGTCTAATCTGGTATGCAAGTCTTCCATCTCCAGCAATTCGCATAAATACTCAGCACCATTCGAATGCTCATCAGCATACGACGTGACGGTCTCTGTACAGAACTGGTCAGATTGGAACAAATCACAGAGTTGCCCAATACTCATATCGTTTCTCTCGTCACCCAATGCCGGAATTGCCTGGACAATAAAACCTGCGATGTTCATCATACGTTCATAGTAAAACCACAAGAACTGCCTGCGGAACAGTTTCTTTCTTTTAATCTTATTCTTCGACCTGCCAATAGAACCGAAATTCTTCTTGGATTGACATATTAATTCGCACTTCTTCGACGGTGCCAACTCTCTGATGGTTGGGATGTGGCCACCATTTCTGCGGATGATGGAGTAATATCTCTCTGCTCGTGCCTTATAATATTTAGAGTCATCCCACCTATCCTTGATACCCATACTAATTTCGCCCAATCTGAAATAATCCATCGAGTGCTCTCGTACAAAACCATAGAATGAGGTATGCCAGAGGCAACAGGCTGCTATTTCAGCATTGGTAGCCTTTACGTCTGGCGCAATAATGATTTCCTTTGTCAATGAGTGTTCCCACAAATCTCCCTCCATAGGATGAGCATCGAGGTGAAGTTCCCCATTCGTCCACTCTTCCAAAGAAATATGACACACATCACTATTCGCATCAGCATGACGCTTTGGCATCATCAGACGCAGCATATCAAAATGAATCTTATACCATTTCAGCTGATGTTCCGTATCTGGGTACATACGTAAAATGTGTGGAGCCACCTCCTCAAAAGTAACGCTGTTTAATAATTCTTTGAAAGTCATAATCTTTTATCTTTATTGTTCGCAATGCAAAGATAAAAGAAACCCCTGCCGTTTTGGGGCAGAGGCTTAATTATATTATGGAGAAATAGACAATTATATTCCAAGTTTCTGCATTTCACTTCTTAAATACAGAGCAATTGCACCAAAGTCATTATAAGAAATCCTACCGCTTGGATGAGGAATACCATAAACAGGAATACCATCCCAAGAACCTTTCTTTATTACCCTTTTGCAATCGTATTTAGTTATCCATCCATTGCGTTCTTTATTCAATGCGAACTCTATCAAATCAGCATCAGTTTCTTGTAGAGTACTTATTCTTTTCACATCAGAAAAACGGAATTGCTTGTTAAGACTATCAAAACAATCTGGTACAGAAAGACATACAACACATTTAGGCCTAAATATGTTTTGTATAACCTCTCCTGTATATTGAAGACATTTTTTGATTACTTCATTACTGCGTGGTAGTTTCTTAAATTCACTAATATCGTTAGTTCCAAAAAACACAGCATTAAAAAACACAAAATTCCCATCTTCTGTTGGCTTAGTATAACCAGCCCATTCAAATGACCATCGCAATGGTGCCCACATTGGCCATTCATTTCTTTCGTCAGAATAGAAGTAAGGATTTCCTTCATAAAATCTTTCCTTTATTTTATTGAAAGGTAAAGGTTTTCCTATTTCATGAGGGTTATAACCAAGAATGACAACGTCTGGTTGCTTATTTAAAATTGGTTTTGATTGAAATGTACCGCAAGTTACATTCAACTTCTTACTTTCTTCAACTAAGAAAGAGCATACTTTTGATACCCATTTGTCGTATTCTTGTTTTTTCGTTTCTTTTTCCATATTTTGAACTGTTTTTGTAATATATACAATTGACATTTCTATCTCAGATTCTTTTCTTGTCTGCCAAACAACATTTAAGCCGTCCATACAATCTGCAAACTTTTCAATCTGGCTTGAAAGGTTAGAAGAATTACATAGTGTAGCAACGACTTTCTTTGATGGACGTAGTTGGGTTATGTATTCACTTTTGATGGTGTCGATAATGCTCTGTAGTTGCTCTTCATCGTTGGCACCTTTACCTTTGATGCGAACTTCATATACACAATCTGCATCGTAGAAGTCTTTGATGTCGTGATAATCTATAGAAACAAGGCCATGTTGCTGCAAGATTCCACAAACAACAGCATCGATGTTTTTCCATTGATAAGGCCAAGGGCCTATACAAGCATTGTATTCGGCAATAGCGGATTTCCGTTTCTCGTCAAACCAACGTTCTGCATTTTTCAAATCTTCATCTGAGAGTTTGCCTGACTCATGGAGTTCGCCAAGGGCCTTATAGTTATCATAAAGACTGGGCTTTCTGCATTCTTCAAGATAAGAGATTGTCTTGCCTTTGAATTCTGCATAGGCGATTTCCCGTCTTGTGCTGTCGCCTATGTAGCCACCCACGTTGATGACAAAGATTTCATCTGCCAAGTCAATCTTTGCGAGATGCTGGCAATCCAACATCTCTTTCGCTCCCTCGCTCCAAACTTCATCATCTCCAGAGTGTCCAAAGAGTCCAACGGAGATAACCACGTTACCTTCAAGAGTCAAGCGCTTTTGTGCTTCCAAGAATTGTTCCTTGAAGCGAGTACTACCACAAAGGGTTATAACTTTAAATCCATTAATCATAAGTGCTTTATATTTTGATGCTTCTTATTTGTCACTTTTGTATTTGTTCCATACGCATCTTGAAATCCCAGCCACTTCGTCACGAAACCATTTGGGCTCTAACACTTCTATGTCGCTACCTTGCGAGAGTATCTCCTGGCGAAAATCGTAGGTTGGGCGAAGCCTGACGGTGAAGATGCTATATTCATCTGTCCGGTCAATCTCCTTTTGTGTCTGATGAAGCCTCAGACTGCGAAGGTAATTTGCCTGTGCTGCAGACACCTTGAATTTTACGGTCTCGACTTTGACACTTGGGTCTACTATGATGCCAAAACAATCTGAGAAAAACACCTCTGAATTGAAGTCCTTGGGGTATTTGAAACTCTTATCGGTTAATCCTAACCATTCGACTCGGTCCAAGGCGTATATCATCACCTTATTGTAATATGGGCTACGAGCCACCAAGTACCAACGTTGCTTGAATGCTTTCAGGCAATAGGGTTCCACCTCGAAAGTATTAGCCTTATTGCGTGAATAGCTCTGATAGGTCATTTCAAGCAGTAGATTTTTTTTCAGGGCTTCGAGGATGTCAGGGAGATACTGCTCTCCATCAGGGTTTTCCTCAAACAGCACTTTGTCCTTGATGCTCACGCTATCCAACATCAGATTGCTGACAGTCAGCGTATTAAAGAGCCAGCTACGCATAGAGCCGCTTCGTAATTCATCGGCATTTTGGATATAATAACGATACAGCCCACCCTGCTCATTCTCAATAATAAGACCAAACATCTCCTCGATAGCAATACGCCACTTGTGGAACGTGCGTATGGAGAGAGGCTTTTCCTCACTCATATCGTTATCAAGCCAACGACGGTTGATTTCTTCGAAAGAAATCTTCTTGAACTTGTAGATGGTTTCCACCAGCCATACGTACTTGTTTAATAGATTCTTTGCCATAACGCCGAAATTTTCTGCAAAGATAGCAAAAAGGTGTGAATTATCAAGACATAGGTTGAGAAAATTCAAGGTTATAATAACTTTTGTGTCAACGCCTTCCTCGTTCAGCAGCAAAGTCGCTCCGGTGTGCCTGGCCCAATGGCTGCTCAGCGGCTTGTCGATGCCTGCAGCCTGTGCAACTATCTTCAGATACTCGTTGTACTTTACATTACTTATAATAGGGAGCTTGTTTTTGTACTTCTTCAGGATTTTCAGGGCAGGACTCAGCAAGGGGATGGTAAAGGTCTGCTTGGTCTTCCCGCGCTTCTCGATGTAGACCTTCTTCCCCTTCACTTCCTTGATCTTCTTCGGGTCGAACGCTGCAAGGTCAACGTATGAGAGGCAGGTGTATGTCTGGAACACGAACACGTCGCGAACACGCTGCAGACTCTCGGTACCAAGTTTTACATCGCAAATCTTGCTGAATTCTTCTGACGTGAGGTACTTCCCGATACCGCCGCTCGACTTGTCCTTCTCAATCTTCACCCAATGGTACGGATTGCGTCGAAGATAACCCTCGCTGATGGCATCGTTGATGAAAGAGTTGAGGAAACGGTGGTAATTGTTCCATTTCGAATAGGGCTTCATGCCCTTTGAGGTCAGATAATTGTCGAACTCGATGATCTTCTCCTCGGTGATATCGGCCCAATCCTTAATACCTCCCCACTCACGGAATTTCCTCATAAAGCGCTCATAACGAGTCTTGCTGTCGGCCGACTTACCGAACCGGCGCACTTCAGCACGCTTCTCGCAGTAGTCGAGGAAGGAGATGCCACCTGAACGCATCCGGTTCAGACGGTCGGGAATGGTGAAGATATCGATGTCACCTTCTTCCATCATCTCATAAATCACTTTCCGCACATCATTCACCAGCTTGTCAAGTGTCTGGTTTATGAGAATGGCATCGGTACGGGCTGAAACGTGCCCCCTATGCCAATGCTTGGGCAGCAGCTTGATGCCAGTGGCCATGTACTTCTGCTGCTTGCGGAATGACACTCGCAGCTCTACGGCTGCCTCCTTCGTTGTTGTCGCCGTGTGGCGGCGGTTGTAGATAAGCTCTACATTTGGTGTTGTCCTCATGTTAATAACATTTAAAAGTATTACACATTACTTGTTCACATGAGTGTTGTAATTCTTTTTGTAATACTTTTGGGCTGCAAGACCAATTATGACATTGCATGATTCCACAAGTTTTTTTGAGAACTCCTTCCCCTTATAAGCCTCTATTTCAAAGACTTGTAAGCGTAAGCAGTTGGCATTCAGACACTAAAAAAGGGAACCCGTAAGGTTCCCATTTTTGCTGATAAGCGGAGAGTGAGGGATTCAAACCCCCGATACGCATAAGCGTATACCGGATTTCGAGTCCAGCGCGATCGATCACTCTGCCAACTCTCCTTTTTGTTTTTGAGGTGCCTAGCAGATTCGAACTGCTGTAGACGGTTTTGCAGACCGTTGACTAAGCCACTCATCCAAGGCACCGTGGTTCTTGTTAGCGGGTGCAAAGGTAGTCTTTTTTTTCTAAATGACCAAAAAAATTCCGCTATTTTTTTCTTTACACCCGTTTTTTTCTTTGATTTGCCCTTTCTTGGCGCATCCTGGACATCCTTTGCAAGGGTCGTATGTATGTTGAAAAGACAGATATACCCTGTAGGCGGCGTAGGCGATGGCCGCCAAAACAAGGATGATAGTTATGATTAACTGCATGTCTTGACAAAACTTGTGTTTGATTCTTGGACTTATAGTCGGGACAAGCGCCGTAACATCAGTTTGTTGAGTATATGGATGCGACGTCCGCTGCGGACAATGTCCTCGCGTACATTATTTATATTATTAAACAAATCGCTGAAAGCATTGAGCATGGCATTCGGCGGAGTCTGATCCTCTATGGCATCAGGGTTGACGACGACCCGCAATCCGAGTGGTTGCATTTCGATGTCAATATCCGTGCCCGTGATGATAGGGTCGCCATCGTAGTGTATGGCCCCAGAGGCATTCCTGTGGATATGAATCTTTTTAGCACGGAACATTTTGATTTTCGAATTCTGGGTGAGCGTCTTTGAAAAGAGGTCGTAGGCGATGGTGGGTGCTTCGAGCGCATCAAACGGCTCCATGATGATGACATCCATCATGCCGTCCTTCATGGAGGCTCCTGGTGCGATATAGGCATTGTTGCCATACTGGGCAGCATTGGCGCACGCCACAAGAAAAGCCTTGTATTTCTGAGAACCGTTCTCATCGTCAATGACGTAAGTCTCCGGCTTGTATTTCAACCCCGCTTTCAGAACGTTTTCCACGTAGGTGATGGGGCCGCGTTTGCCAGCCTCGGCAAATTTAAGGGAAATGAAGGCATCAAATCCCATTCCGCAGGTGCAGAAGAAAGGAAGGTTGTTGATCAGGCCATAATCGAAGTCCTCAATCTGGCACTTGTTGATAATGCTAATGGCTCGTTTGGGGTCAATGGGGAGGCAAAGATGGCGGGCAAGCCCATTACCACTTCCGCAGGGGATGATGCCTAATGCCGTGTGGGTGTGGACAAGTGAGCGTGCCACCTCATTAACTGTACCGTCGCCGCCAACGGCCACACACACGTCAACATGGCTGTCCACACATTGCCGGGCTATGACTGCGGCATGTCCGGCATATTCCGTAAACAGAATCTCTGGCTGCTCAAATATCTCAGCATCGAGCATTTCCTTCACCAAATCAGGCACAGAGTCCTTCTTGCTGGTGCCTGAAATAGGGTTCACAATGAATGTTATCTTCTTTTTTTTCTCGTTCATACTGTGCAAAAGTAGCAAAAATAGCCGAAAAACACAATAAATGGAAAATAAAAATGCTTAAAACTTACATTTATTTTGAAAAAAGTTCACTATTTGAATTATTTTATGTAACTTTGCAGACTGTAAGAAAAGAAAACCTATAAAAGATATATGGGACAACTACAAGAAAGATACAAACAGTACCGTCTACCGCAGAAGTTTATGGCCGAAGGCGTATATCCCTACTTCCGCGCAATTACAGGCAAACAGGGAACTGAAGTAGAAATGGGTGGGCACAAGGTACTCATGTTTGGTTCCAATGCCTATACTGGACTTACGGGCGACCAGCGAATTATTGATGCTGCCAAAGCTGCACTCGACAAGTATGGGTCGGGATGTGCCGGTAGCCGTTTCTTGAACGGTACATTGGATTTGCATGTACAGTTAGAGAAGGAGATAGCAGAATATATCGGTAAAGACGACTGCCTCTGTCTCTCCACGGGCTTCAGCGTCAATCAGGGTGTGATACCTGCATTGCTTGGTAAAGATGATTTCGTAATATGCGACGACCGCGACCATGCTTCTATAGTTGACGGGCGTCGCTTGGCTTTTGCTAAGCAGTTGCACTACAAGCATAACGACATGGACGACCTGGAGCGCGTGCTGTCCAAGCTGCCTTACGAAGCCATTAAGCTGATTGTGGTAGATGGCGTGTTCTCTATGGAGGGCGACCTTGCCAAACTTCCGGAAATCATTGAGCTGAAAAAAAAGTATAACTGTTCTGTGATGGTCGACGAGGCTCATGGCTTAGGAGTCTTTGGCCGTCAGGGACGTGGCGTATGCGACCATTTCGGACTCACTAAGGAAGTGGATCTTATCATGGGCACCTTCTCTAAGTCCCTGGCAAGCATCGGCGGTTTCATCGCTTCCGATTTCGACACCATCAACTACCTGCGTCACACTTGTCGCACTTATATTTTCTCGGCTTCCAATACTCCTGCTGCCACGGCTGCTGCACTTGAAGCCCTGCATATCATCCAGCAAGAGCCAGAGCGCATAGAGAAGCTATGGGAAGTGACTCGCTATGCCTTGCAGCGTTTCCGCGAGGAAGGTTTCGAGATTGGTGAGACGGAGAGTCCCATCATCCCGCTGTATGTGCGTGATGTTGACAAGACATTCCTCGTCACGGCACTTGCCTTCAACGCTGGCGTGTTTATTAATCCTGTTATTCCTCCGGCATGTGCTCCGCAAGACACGTTAGTGCGCTATGCGCTGATGGCTACGCACACGCAGGAACAGGTGGAGCGGTCGGTGATTGCTTTGAAGAAAATATTTGTTGAACAAGGTATCATCAAATAATTATGTGAAAAAATTTGCGGGGTTCGGAAAAAATGATTACCTTTGCACCCGCAAATTTTAAGGCGAGGTGTAGCGCAGTTGGTAGCGTTCCTGGTTTGGGACCAGGCTGTCGCAGGTTCGAGTCCTGTCACCTCGACGAAAAATAAAATAACCGTCTGAAAATCAGACGGTTATTTTGATTTTATAAAAAGTATCGCGCCAAAAGTGGGGCAGAATCACAACGGCTTGCAGGTGTCAAACAATAAATCAGAGTGTGATGCTCAGAATCTCCCTTGCGAAGTTGTGCAGTCCGTTGATGATGCGGTCGGCCTGCTTCTGCCTGGGCACTGCACGGTGGTGCAGATAGTTGGATAGCTGCTTCTGGTTGATACCCGTCATGCGCTGCAGACCTGCCAGTGACAGATAGTTGCCATAGTACTCCAGGAAGCTGGGCACGTCGAATTTCCATTCTATTTCAAACTCTCCCTTTATCTGCTTCGGCCAGCGGTCTTCAGGAAGGTTGCGCTTGATACCCTCTATTGCCCTCATCGCATCTTCCTTGACAGCCTGGACGCTGTCTCCTGCTGCATAAATGCCGTCACAGTTGTCTGAATAGGCATCAAAGAAGTCCTTTGACTTTTCAATAATCATTATTATTTTCTCCATGACTCTACGGTTCTATAGGATAAAACATTATTTTTATTTATGTACAGGGGTATTATACTCCGTACTTTCTGATTAGCTTGTTTGCAAGTCCTGTTCCCATTTCCTTTGCTCCATGGTAGGGAACGGCCTCTGTCATCACGCCATCTTTCATGTAGTAGTAATGGCTTCCTTCTGCATGGTCGAACTTCTATCCGGCCTTGATGAATCTCCTGTGCAATTCTGTATATTTCATTTCACTTTTTTCCACTTTTGCGCTGCAAAGATAGTAATTTTTCCATTAATGGCCAAATAATTCGCGAGAAAATGGTAATCGTGGTTCCTTGTCACCTCGACGATAATTAAAATAACCGCCTGTTTTGCAGACGGTTATTCTTTTGTGTTCTACGATAGCATGCGGAGGTCGTGGATGGTCTGTTCAGGCGTTTTGCTTTTAAAGACGTAGCTGCCAGAGACCAGCACATCGACACCAGCCTTGACAAGCCTTGGAGCCGTCTCGCCCTGTACGCCGCCATCGACCTCAATAAGCACTTTGCAGCCACGCTCGTCAATCATGCGGCGCAACCGCTGCACCTTGGCAATGGTGTTCTCTATGAAAGTCTGCCCGCCGAAGCCGGGATTCACGCTCATCAACAGCACCATGTCAATGTCACCAAGAATGTCTTCAAGCACAGAGACGGGTGTAGCGGGGTTAAGCGTCACGCCGGCTTTCATGCCAGCCGCATGGATTTCCTGCACGGTGCGATGCAGATGGGTACATGCCTCCACATGCACGTTCATCATCATGGCATGCAGCTTGGCAGTCTGCTTGATGTAGCGCTCGGGCTTCTCTATCATGTAATGCACGTCGAGTGGCTTCTTACAGACGGAGGCAACGGCCTCGAGTACGGGGAATCCAAAGGAGATGTTGGGAACGAACGAGCCGTCCATCACGTCAAGGTGAAGCCAGTCGGCCTCACTACGGTTAATCATGTCAATCTCGGAGTCGAGATGCAGGAAGTCGGCAGCGAGCAATGAGGGAGATACTAATGTTGCCATGTTTGTTTTTTTAGTTCAGACAATAGGCTTGATTGTTGGCCACGCGATAGGTGTAGGCAATCTGCCTAATGAGTTTAATCACTTTCTCACTCGGAGTTGTTTCTTCTCGTGTAAAAATTTGCATAGGCATTCCGTTTTTATGAGTAAGCTGTTTACAATTAAGAAACGCCACAGAATGCTATTTATTATGTTAAATGACCAAATAATTTTCAATTGTTTTCATTCCGTTGAGGAAAGCCTGGGCAGCCATGCGCTTCTTGCCTGCCAGTTGTAGCTCGTCGATTTGCAACAGATCGTCGGCACAGGATATATAGAGGTGTTTGCGGTCGGTCACAATCTGCCCAGGAGTACCGGTGGCAGGTTTGTCGGTCTTGGTGGTGTGAAAGACTTTCAGTACAGACTCAGTACCGTCGGGCGATTTCAGCGTAGTCCAAGCTCCAGGATAGGGACTCAGACCCCGTATAAAGTCGTAGACCTGCTTGGCCGTCATCTTCCAGTTGATTTCGCAGGTCTCCTTGAATATCTTGGGAGCGGTTTTTAGAGGAGAGGGGAGAGAGGAGAGAGGAGAGGGGAAGGAGGAGAGTGAAGAGTGAAGAGTGAAGAGTGAAGAATCATTTTGTTCCACCGTTTCAGGATGACCATCAGTTGTAAGGATGCGCTCCAGCGTCTGCAGGCATATATCGGCTCCCAAGTGCATCAGCCCGTCGTAGACGAAAGCGACATCGGCATCATCGGGAATAGGGAATGGCAGTTGCATGATGATGCGGCCCGTATCAATGTCGTGGTCAAGGAAGAAGGTGGTGACTCCTGTCATGGTCTCCCCGTTGATAACGGCCCAATTGATGGGAGCCGCTCCGCGATACTGCGGCAAGAGGGCAGCATGCACGTTGAACGTGCCGTAACGGGGCATGGCCCAGACCACTTCGGGCAGCATACGGAAGGCCACCACCACTTGAAGGTTGGCCTCGAAGGAACACAGCTGTTCGATGAAAACGGGGTCTTTCATCTTCTCGGGCTGAAGTACAGGCAGGCCATGTTCCTGAGCAAACACTTTCACGGCAGAGGGCTGTAACACCGTGCCGTGTCGGCCTACGGGTTTGTCGGGCTGCGTCACTACGGCCACGACCTGATAATCATTGTCAACTAACGCCTTCAGCGTCTCAACGGCGAACTCCGGGGTTCCCATGAACACTATTCGTAAATCACTTTTCTGCATGGATTCTTCTATTCTGGGTATTCTTAAATGATAGCGCAAAGTTACTACTTATTTCCGTACTGACAAAAGATTCCCCGCGTTTTCTGCATTTTTTTGGCACGACATTTGCAGTATCAGCAACAAAATCATAACAATACATATAACAACTATGCAAAAAGGTAACATCGGGGTTACGACCGAGAACATCTTCCCCGTTATCAAAAAGTTTCTCTACAGCGACCATGAGATTTTCCTGCGCGAAATGGTGAGCAACGCCGTCGATGCCACGCAGAAGATGAAGACCCTCAAGGAAAAGGGCGAATACAAGGAAGAACTGGGCGACTTGACCGTGCGCATCAGCCTTGATGCCGACAAGGGCACCATCACTATCAGCGATCATGGTATAGGCATGACCGAGGAGGAGATTGACAAGTACATCAACCAGATAGCCTTCTCGGGTGTCTCAGACTTCTTAGAGAAGTACAAGGACAATGCCAACAACATCATCGGTCACTTCGGACTGGGCTTCTACTCCTCGTTCATGGTGTCGAAGAAGGTGGAAATCATCACCAAGAGCTACAGGGAGGATGCCAAGGCTGTGAAGTGGAGCTGCGACGGTAGCCCTGCCTTCGAGATTGACGATGCCGAACGCGCTGAGCACGGCAGCGACATCATCCTCTACATCGACGACGACTGCAAGGAGTTCCTCGACAAGTACAAGCTCGAAGGACTGCTCAACAAGTACTGCAAGTTCATGGCCGTACCCGTGGCTTTCGGCAAGAAGACCGAATGGAAAGACGGCAAGCAGGTGGACACCGAAGAGGATAATATTATAAATAATGTGGAGCCGCTGTGGACGAAGACCCCCTCGACGCTGAAGGACGAGGACTATAAGTCGTTCTACCGCACGCTCTACCCCATGAGCGACGAGCCGCTGTTCTGGATTCACCTGAACGTGGACTATCCCTTCAACCTCACGGGCATTCTCTACTTCCCGAAAATCAAGAGCAATATCGAGCTGCAGCGCAATAAGATTCAGCTCTACTGCAATCAGGTGTTCGTGACCGACCAGGTGGAAGGCATTGTGCCTGAGTTCCTTACGCTGTTGCATGGCGTCATCGACTCGCCTGACATTCCCCTGAACGTGAGCCGCTCGTACTTGCAGAGCGACCGTGAGGTGAAGAAAATATCCACCTATATCACCAAGAAAGTGGCCGACCGCCTGAAGGCTATCTTCAACGAGGATCGCAAGCAGTATGAGGAGAAGTGGGACGACCTGAAACTCTTCATCAACTACGGTATCCTGTCGGAGGAGAACTTCTACGACCGTGCCAAGGATTTCGCCCTGTTCAAAGACACCGAGAACAAGTACTTCACCTTCGAAGAGTATCGCAAGCTGATCGAGGCCGCACAGAAGGACAAGGACGACACGCTGGTCTACCTCTATGCCACCGACAAGGACGAGCAGTACTCGTATATCAAGGCCGCACAGGACAAGGGCTACTCCGTGCTGCTGATGGACGGACAGCTTGACGTACCCACGTTGCAGACACTGGAGCAGAAGTTCGAGAAGAGCCGCTTCACTCGCGTGGACAGCGACATCATCGACCGCCTCATCGTGAAGAGCGATGCCCCGAAGAGCAATCTGACAGACGCAGAGCGTGACAATTTGTCAGCCGTCTTTAAGTCACAAATGCCAAAGACCGAGAAAGCTGAGTATATGGTGCAGGTGGATGCCTTGGGCGAGGAGGCTCGTCCGGTGATTATCACTCAGAACGAATGGATGCGCCGCATGAAGGAGATGAGCCGCTACCAGCAGGGCATGAGTTTCTACGGACAGATGCCCGACTCATACAACCTGGTGCTGAACAGCGACCACCGTCTGGTGAAGGATGTGCTCAATGCCTTCAACACCGAACTGACCGAACAGCTCAAGCCCATCGAGGGTGAGATCAAGGGACAGGAAGCCCGTCTGGCCGCGCTGAACCAGAAGACGGACAAGAAGAAACCCGAGGAAATCACACAGGAGGAGAAGGACGACAAAGCCAACACGCAGAAGGCCATCGACGAGCAGAAGCAAAAGAAAGAACAGCTCATCAGCGACTATGCTCAGAAGAACGACATCGTGCATCAGCTCATCGACCTGGCTCTGCTGCAGAACGGCATGCTGAAGGGAGAGGCACTCGACAAGTTCCTGAAGCGTTCGGTCGACCTGATTAAATAGTCATCAAATCTCAACGAAAATTCCGGGAGTTGCATTCGTAATAGGGTGCAACTCCTATTTTTATTCATTAAAAATTTGGTTAGACTTATTTTTTTGCGTACCTTTGCGCAACCATTCATAAAGAAGACAATGAAACTGCTATTACGTACCTTATTCCTGTTGCTATTTGTGGTGGCTGCCGTTCTGAAAGCCGAAGCTGGCGATGGGCGTACCTTCAAAGTGTTCAATGCAGCTAATGGATTAGCCGACAATAGTGCATTAGCCGTCCTTTGTACCGATAACGGTCGAATGATTATCGCCACCCAGGGAAATCTCAATTTCTATGACGGTTCTTCCTTTTCTTATATTGACGAACTTCCGGAATACCAGTATCAATTGCCACTCTATAAGGGAAACTTCCAGATTCTTGATGACAAGAAAGGTCATCTTTGGCTGAAGAGCGACCACTCGCTTGCGTGTGTTGACCTCCTGAACGAGCAATATGTGGCCAATCTGGACTCTGTGTTTCAGGAGGTTCTGCATTGCCGTGAAATGATTGAAGACCTGTTTGTCGACAAAAAGGGCAGCGTCTGGCTTCTAACCGACAAAGGTCTCTATAATTCAGTTAATCAGAAACACTATAACGTACTGAAAGATTGTAACTTACAGGACATGCAAATCTATAGGGGAGATACCCTTTTGCTGTTCTACGACAATGGCGAGGAGATAGGACTGGAGGTGAGTACGGGTAAGATGCTCCATCGTACCCGTGCATACGACCGGAACGAAGCAAAGGACTATGGCAGCAATATTCTAACCTTTGCCTACAAAGAAGGTTTCTTCCAAATCAGGAACGGAGATACTTCTTCAGTCTTGATGTACTTTGACCCGAATGAACTGAAATGGTCAACCATTGAGAAGTTTCCCTATCATCTCAATGGTTTTGCATTGGAGGAGGGCAGTAGTCACCTGTATATCCCGTCGGAACAGGGCTATCTGGTCTATGATATGGCAGGAAAGACATTCATTTACAACGAAGGGCAGCAGGCTTCCCATGCTGGAAATTCGATGGAGGTCATCTACAACGCCATGACCTTTGACAAGCAAGGCGGTCTGTGGATTGCTGCGGAAAACAGGGGCGTACTCTATGCCCGACCTCAGAACGCCCGTTTCAAAGTGTATCATCTGATGGATCCTGCTGCCTCGCAATATCTCGCTATGACTGATCATCTGCGCCAGAACATCACCGAGTTCGACGGGAAAGAAGCCAATTGCATGTATAACGACAGCCGTGACTGGATGTGGATAGGCACAACGAAAGGACTCTATCTGTATCGCACGGCGAATGGAAAACCTGTTTACTTCGGTAAGCGTGAAGGTCTGATAAACAGTTATATACACGCCATCGTTGAAGATAAGGATCACAATATCTGGCTCGCTACATCCTATGGTATATCCTGTATCATTTTCAAGGGAGACGAGCCTGTCTTTGTCAATAGCTTCAACTATGAAGACAACATTCCCAACGAGTCCTTTGTCAATTGCAAGGCGGTGTGTCTCGACGATGGCACCATCATCATGCAGTCCATAGACCATATTGTGACTTTCGACCCCAGTGACTTCACCACGGTGAATGTTTCCAGGCCCCTCAGTCTCCATCCAGAGTTTGTCCGTCTGCTTGTTAACGGCTTCATCGTGAAGCCTGGCGAGGTGGTTGATAATAATGTCGTGCTCGACAAAGCTATCACGCAGGTACACGACATTACACTTAACTTTAATCAGAACTCCATATCGCTCACCTTTTCCGGGATGAACTATTTCCGCCCTATACAGTCTTATTATCGTGTGCGTGTGTCGGGCAAAGGCATCCAGAATGATTGGATTATCTATTCCTATTATAATTCAGATGGACTGGTCGATAGCAGGGGAAAACTGCATCTGCCCCTGATTAACCTGCAGCCAGGTGATTATAAGGTAGAGTTGGAAGCATCGATGTTCCCCAATGCCTGGAGTGGAGAAACAAAAGAGTGGGTTATACACGTCAACCAACCGTGGTGGAAGACCACGGGTGTCTATGCCATTCTCTTGTTCTTGCTCCTCTTGGTCTTGTTGGCTAACCTCTTCTTGTATAGCAGGAATACCAAGATGCGTGCCCGCCGAAACAACGAGGAGGGCGACTTCATTAAGAAATTACGCTCGTTTGTCCAGCGATGCGACTCATTTAGCAACGAACTTCTGGCCCCAACACAAGATGAGTACTATGGCGACTTCGAGGAAGAGCGCAGCAAGATGAAGCCAGAGTTCATCCAACTCATTCTGAAGTTGACCCCCTATATCCATCAGCAAAAGAATAGCGACCTGACCATGTCGCGGCTGAGTCGGGTCTCGGGTATAGAGGTAGAGAAACTCTATGACATCATCATTGCCGACTTGTACAAGAATCCGCGCGAACTGTCCAAACAAGTTCGTTTGCAGCGGGCGAAGAAGATGTTGGAAGAGACCGAGCTGTCGATAGAGGAGATAGCCGACGGGTGTGGTTTCTATACACCTAATTATTTCATTGGCAATTTCTTCCACCTGTACAAGCTCACGCCCAAAGAATATCGTGAAGAAAAAAGAATACAATTTATAACAAATGACAAGAGAAGAGGACATTAGAAATGCTGTAGAGGTGATGCGCCGTGGGGGTGTCAT
Organism: uncultured Prevotellaceae bacterium; assembly: GCA_900318815.1. GTDB lineage: Bacteria > Bacteroidota > Bacteroidia > Bacteroidales > Bacteroidaceae > Prevotella. The sequence continues at coordinate 25,749 of ONMA01000003.1, read as the reverse complement.
CCTCTATCCCACCGATACGGTGTGGGGCATAGGATGTGATGCTACCAACGAGGAAGCCGTCAAAAAAGTGTACCAAATCAAGCAGCGCGATGACTCCAAGGCGTTGATATGCCTGGTTGACTCCGATGCCCGCCTACAGCGGTATGTAAGAAATGTGCCCGACGTGGCGTGGCAGCTCATTGACTGCATGGTCAAGCCCACTACACTCATCCTTGATGGTGCCGTCAACCTGGCCCCTAATTTGATTGCAGAAGACGGGAGCATCGGCATACGCATTACCCAGGAGCCATTCTCCAAGGAGTTATGTTTCCGGTTTCAGAAGGCTATTGTCTCCACATCGGCCAACATCAGTGGTCAGCCGGCAGCCCAGAACTTTTGTGATATTGACCCTCAGCTGCTTGAAGCCGTTGACTATGTTTGCTGGTCGCGACGACAGGAACACCAGCCGCATACGCCATCGAGCATTATCAAATTAGGGCAGGGTGGGGAAGTACAGATTATCAGAAAGTAACGATATGGAGCTTCGTGGTTTCGACCAACAAGAAACTTTGAAGCCATTTTATCGTGATTTCTATAAAACGAGAAAACTAAAAAAAGTAAAAAGATTGGCCTTTTTGTTGGAAAAATCCATTTTTTTGAAAAAATGTGCATTTGTTTCACATAAAATTAGTAATTTTGCAGGCCGAAATTGTAATTTAGACACAATAATAAAAAATTAAAATCATAAAAAGCAAAAATGGCAGCAATTGGAAAAATTAGAAGCTGGGGGCCGACACTGGTAGCAGTGATTGGTTTGGCCCTGTTTGCCTTTATTGCTGAAGAACTGTTCCGCTCTTGCCAGGCAACGCAGAACGAACAGCGCCAGCAGGTAGGCCAAGTGTTAGGTGACAAGATCTCTGTGCAGGAATTCCAGGCACTCGTCGATGAGTATCAGGAAGTACTCAAGTTGCAGGGACGTGAGAACCTGAGCGAAGAAGAACTTAATCAGGTGAAGGATCAGGTCTGGAACCAGTTCATCTCGGGCAAGATTATCGAGAAGGAGGCTGAAAAGCTGGGACTTACCGTTACCGACGAGGAGTTGCAGAACATCCTTCGTGAAGGAACGAACCCCATGTTGATGCAGACTCCGTTCATGAATCAGCAGACGGGTCGCTTCGACGTGACTGCCCTGACCAAGTTCCTGAACGATTACAAGACGGCTCAGACTCAGAATCCTCAGGTGTATGACCAGTACCAGACCATCTATAAGTACTGGAAGTTCATCGAAAAGCAGCTGCGCCAGCAGACGCTCGCACAGAAGTTCCAGGGACTCTTGGCTGGTTGCCTGCTTAGCAATCCCGTCTCGGTGAAGGCTTCGTTTGCCGACCAGACCAATGAGAGCAACATCGTGCTGGCTTCCTTGGCCTATAACAGCGTCAACGACAACGACGTGAAGGTGGAGGATGCCGACCTCAAGGCTAAGTACAACGAGCAGAAAGAGCAGTTCAAGCAGGACGTGGAGACCCGCGACATCAAGTACGTGACCTATCAGGTGGTGGCTTCGGCTGCCGACCGTGCCGAACTGATGAAGACCATGCAGGAGGCTCAGAAGCAGCTTGCCGAGGGTGCCGCCCCTGCTGAGGTGGTGCGTAAGGCTCAGTCGCAGGTGGCTTACGTGGGCCTGCCCGTTACCCGTGCCGCTCTTCCCTCTGACATTGCAGCTCGTATTGACTCGATGATAGTTGGTCAGACATCGGCTCCCTTCGAGACCCGTAGCGACAACACGCTGAACGTTGTGAAGCTCCTGGCCAAGAGCCAGCAGCCCGACTCCATCGAGTTCCGCATGATTCAGGTGGGTGGCGAGACGCTGGAGGCTGCTCGCAAGACTGCCGATAGTGTGATGACTGCTCTCAAAGCAGGCGCTCCTTTCGACACCATTGCCCGCAAGTATGGCCAGGAAGGTGCCAAGCAGTGGCTCACCTCTGCCCAGTATCAGAATTCGACCGTCATCGATGCTGAGTCGAAGAACTATTTGAACGCTATTCTCTCTGCTGCTTCGGGCGAGGTGAAGAACGTGGAGCTGTCGCAGGGTAACATCATTCTGCAGGTGACTAACCGAAAGAACATGGTGGATAAGTATGACGTGGCCGTGGTGAAGCACACCATCGACTTCTCTAAGCAGACCTATTCGGATGCCTATAACAAGTTCAGCCAGTATGTCAGCGAGAACAAGACGCTCGAAGGTCTGGAGCAGAATGCCCAGAAGTTCGGCTTCATGGTTCAGGAGCGCAACGACATTGCTAACTACGAGCACAACGTGGCTGGCTTGCGTGCAACCCGTGAGGCTATGAAGTGGATTTTCGATGCCAAGGCTGGCGATGTTTCGTCTCTTTATGAGTGCGGCAACAACGACCACCTGTTAGTGGTTGCCCTGACCAAGGTTCATTCCACAGGTTATCGTGACTGGGTGAGTGTGAAGGACATGCTGACACAGGAAGTGATGCGCGACAAGAAGTTTGAGGTGCTTTCGAAGAAGCTGGAAGGCGTGAAGACGCTGGCCGAAGCCGAGAAACAGGGTGCCCGCTTAGATACCGTTCAACAGATTACTTTCTCGGCTCCTGTCTTTGTGCAGGCTACGGGTGCCAGTGAGCCTGCCCTGAGTGGTGCAGTAGCTTCGACCGAGGCTGGCCAGATGGTTGCTGCCCCTGTGAAGGGCAATGGTGGTGTCTACCTGTTCCAGGTGCTGAACCGCCAGCAGCGCGAGGGTGCCAAGCTCGATGAGAAGGCTCAGGAACAACAGCTGCGTCAGCAGGCCATGCAGGCCGCCGGTCGCTTCATGTCGGAGCTTTACAAGAATGCAAAGGTAAAGGACAACCGTTACCTCTTCTTCTAAATCATAATGAATAAGAGCCTAAAAAATCCGAATCGCAAATGCGGTTCGGATTTTTTTGTTCTATACTCGATTAAGCCAGTTTCGAGTCTTCCATCTGTTTAGGACAGACATCATCAAAGGGGCACTTGTCACAATGAGGACGGCGGGATGTGCAGACGTAGCGACCATGCAGCAGGAGCCAGTGATGGGCACGGGGAATGTCCTCTGCGGGGATGTGCTTCATAAGCTGACGCTCTACCTTCAGCGGCGTGTTGTCGCTCTTGCTGACCAGTCCTAACCGGTGAGACACGCGGAACACATGCGTATCAACCGCCATTGTGGCCTGTCCGAAAGCCACGGCCTGAATCACGTTGGCGGTCTTGCGTCCCACGCCTGGCAGACGCAGGAGCTGATCCATATCGCCAGGTACTTCACCGTTGAAGTCGCTCATCAGCATGCGGGCCATCTCTATCAGATGGCCCGCTTTGGCGTTAGGATAGCTCACGCTGCTGATGTATTCCAGTACGTCTTCCGGTTCGGCCCCAGCCATGCTCCGTGCGTCGGGGTAGTGGCGAAACAGCTCGGGAGTAACCTGGTTCACACGCTTGTCGGTACACTGAGCGCTGAGGATGACAGCCACCAACAACTGAAACACGCTGCCGAACTCCAGCTCTGTGTTCACCTCCGGCATCTGGCTACGGAAGCGAGCGAGTACCGTTTCGTATCGGTCTTGTCTTCTCATGTTAATAGCTACGGGCAATGATGACGCGGGCTTTCGAGGGCTTTCCGCTCACCATGTCAGTACCGGGAGTCTGCTCGAAGTCGAACGGCACGCAGCGAATAGTAGCTTGGGTCTCCTCTTTAATCTTTGCCTCGGTCTCAGCGGTGCCGTCCCAGTGGCAGAGGAAGAAGCCTCCGTCCTTGACGCGCTCCTTGAACTCTTCGTAGTTGTCGCACTCGTAGATGCGCTCGTCGCGATACTTGCGAGCCTTCTCGAAGATGTTCTTCTGGATGTCTTCAAGCAGTTGCCCCACGTAGTCCACGATACCCTCCAACGGACGGGTCTCTTTCTCCAACGTGTCGCGGCGCATCACCTCGATGGTGCCGTTCTCTAAGTCGCGTGCTCCCAGCACTAAGCGCACGGGAACACCCTTCAACTCGTAGTCGGCAAACTTGAATCCAGGTCGCTTGTTGTCCGAATCGTCAAACTTCACCGTAATACCCTTCTTGCGCAACTGCTCCATGATAGGCATCACTTCCTTGTTGACCACTTCCATCTGCTCGGGTTTCGTTGCGATGGGGATGATGACCACCTGGATGGGAGCCAGACGCGGAGGCAGCACCAGGCCGTTGTCGTCGCTGTGGGTCATGATGAGGGCACCGATAAGACGGGTGGAAACGCCCCACGACGTGGCCCATACATACTCGGGCTTGTTCTCTTTATTAAGATAGGTTACCTCGAAGGCCTTGGCGAAGTTCTGTCCTAAGAAGTGCGATGTACCGCTCTGCAGGGCCTTGCCGTCCTGCATCATGGCCTCAATGGTGTAGGTGTCGAGTGCTCCGGCAAATCGCTCGGTCTCACTCTTCACGCCCTGCAGCACGGGAACAGCCATCCATTCCTCGGCAAACTTGGCATATACCTTCAGCATCTTCTGTGCTTCCTCTTCGGCTTCCTCACGGGTGGCGTGGGCGGTGTGGCCCTCCTGCCAGAGGAACTCCGAGGTACGCAGGAACGGACGTGTGCGCATCTCCCAGCGCATCACGTTGCACCACTGGTTGCACATCAGGGGCAGGTCGCGCCAAGAGTGAATCCAGTTCTTGTAAGTGTTCCAGATGATGGTCTCCGAGGTGGGACGCACAATGAGTTCTTCCTCAAGTTTTGCGGCGGGGTCTACCACAACGCCACTCTTGTCATCGGTAGCCTTGAGACGGTAGTGGGTCACAACGGCACACTCCTTGGCAAAGCCTTCCACGTGTTCGGCCTCGCGCGAGAGGAACGACTTAGGAATAAGCAGGGGGAAGTAGGCATTCTGTGCCCCTGTTTCCTTGAACATGAGGTCCAGCTGATGCTGCATCTTCTCCCAGATAGCATAGCCGTAAGGCTTGATGACCATACATCCACGTACTGCCGACTGCTCAGCAAGGTCGGCCTTCACCACCAGGTCGTTGTACCACTGCGAGTAGTTTTCGGCCCGTTTTGTTAAATCTTTTAATTCTTTTGCCATGTCTTTTTTGTCTATGAATCAATTTTGGGTGCAAAAATACTAAAAAAAGTTGGAAAAATTATCATTATCCGAATAATTACGCTAACTTTGCATGCTGATTATTCATGTTTAACAATTTAAATGACCGTAAAGTTATGAAGAATTTGAAAGTGATGGCCTTGGCGCTTTGCGCAGGCATTGTAATGGCAGGTTGTAATAATCTGGCTAAGGGTACCGCTATCGGTGCTGGTGGTGGTGCTGTTCTTGGAGCTATTGTTGGTAAAATTGCCGGTAACACGGCTGTAGGTGCCGCCGTTGGCACGGCTGTGGGTGCCGGTGCCGGAGCACTTATTGGCAAGCACATGGATAAGGTGAAGGCTCAGGCCGAGGCCGTGAAGAACGCCCAGGTGGAGCAGATTACCGATGCCAATGGCCTGCAGGGTGTGAGAGTTACCTTCGACTCGGGTATTCTCTTCACTACGGGTAGTTCGACGCTGAGTGCTACTGCCAAGAACTCGCTGACCCAGTTTGCCGGCGTGCTGAAGAACAATACCGATTGCGACGTGGCCGTTCAGGGCTATACCGACAATGCCGGATGGAAGAACAGCACCGCAGAGCAGAGTGCCCAGAAGAACCTGAACCTCTCGCAGCAGCGTGCTCAGGCCGTGACCAACTACCTGATGTCGCTTGGCGTGAGCTCCAGCCAGATTCGCAGCACCACAGGCTTCGGCGAGGCTAACCCCGTGGCCGACAACTCGACTGCCGCTGGTAAGGCCCAAAACCGTCGTGTAGAGGTCTACATGTATGCTTCGGAGCAGATGATCAATGCTGCCCAGAACGGTACGCTTCAGTAAGTGATCCAACGAATCGGGTTGTGAAGCGTCCTATTTGCTAAACAGCCTTTCATTTGCGATAAAACGCTAAAAAAACAAAAAAAGCACGGGGTATTCGGAGGAATACGCCCGTGTTTTATTATCTTTGCATGAAATTTGTAATTCTTATAAACTACGAAAACATCTAACGTTATGAAACAATTCAATGACAAGAACTTCGTCCTGGAAACCGAAGTAGCCCAGGACCTGTATCACAACCATGCGGCCAAGATGCCCATCATCGACTATCATTGCCACTTGATTCCCGAAATGGTTGCCAGCGACCACAAGTTCAAGAGCATTACTGAGCTTTGGCTGGGTGGTGACCACTACAAATGGCGTGCCATGCGCACCAACGGCGTAGACGAGCGCTTCTGCACCGGCAAGGACACCACCGATTGGGAGAAGTTTGAGAAATGGGCCGAGACGGTTCCCTATACCTTCCGCAATCCCCTTTACCATTGGACTCACTTAGAGCTGAAGACGGCTTTCGGCATTGAGAAGCTGCTCAGCCCGAAGACAGCCCGCGAGATTTTCGACGAGTGCAACGACAAACTGGCCAACGATCCTAACTTTACGGCCCGTGGACTGATGCGCCACTACAACGTAGAGTGCGTCTGCACCACCGACGACCCCGTGGACGACCTTCACAACCATATTAAATATGCGGCCGAGAAGGGGGAGAACGACCCGAAGATGATTCCCGCATGGCGTCCCGACAAGGCCATGAACATCGAGGCTCCCGAGTTTGCCGACTATGTGAAGCAGCTCAGCGAGGTGAGCGGTGTTGACATTGTGAAGTTTGCCGATATGGTTGACGCCCTGCAGAAGCGTCACGACTTCTTTGCCGAGAATGGCTGTAAGCTTTCCGATCACGGCATTGAGGAGTTCTACGACGAGGAATACACCGACTCGCAGATTGAGATTATCTTCGAGAAGGCCATGCGCGGCCAGCAACTCTCCAATCTGGAGATTCGCCAGTTCAAGAACTGCTTCCTCACCCGCATGGCTGAGATGGATGCCGAGAGCGACTGGACGCAGCAGTTCCACTATGGTGCCATCCGCAACAACAACACGAAGATGTTCAACCAGTTAGGTGCCGATACGGGCTTCGACTCGATTGGCGAGTTCAATACGGCAAAGGCCATGTCGAAATTCCTGAACAAGCTGAACATGGAAGGCAAGCTCACACGTACCATATTATATACGCTGAACCCCTGCGCCAACGAGGTGATTGCCACCATGCTGGGCAACTTCCAGGGTGGAGAGCCCGGAAAGATTCAGTTCGGCAGCGGCTGGTGGTTCAACGACCAGATGGACGGCATGATTAAGCAGATGAATGCCCTCTCCGTACTGGGCTTGCTGAGCCGCTTCGTGGGCATGCTCACCGACTCGCGCTCGTTCCTTTCCTATCCGCGTCATGAGTACTTCCGCCGTATTCTCTGCAACTTGCTGGGCAATGACGTAGAGAAAGGATTGTTGCCCGACGACCGCGAGACATTAGGGCGCATGGTCGAGGACATCTCCTACAACAACGCCCGCCGCTACTTCAAGTTCTACTAAGATTTGGCAAATGGCATACTTGCTCCTGGCAAGTATGCCATTTACCTATGCTAAGTATGGTATTTACGGGTGCTAAGTACTATGTTTTCTTTCATTAAATATAGTGTTTACAAGCGAGATTTTTTGCTGTTTTCTTGCATATCTCGGAAATAAGCATTAAATTTGCACCCAAATTAATAAGAAAGGTAAAATTAACATGAACAAGAAGGCACTATCGTTTTTCTTCTCCATCGTGATGCTGGCCCTGCTTTCCAGCTGTGGCAGCACTAAAGATGTGGCTTATTTTAAGAATAGTCAGGAGGCTGACCTGAGTAAATCATCGTTCCTTTATGATGCCCGCATCATGCCGAAGGATCAGCTCACCATCACCGTGAGTGCCATTAACGACGAGGCAGCAACGCCATTTAATATGACTGTGCCGACACCTTATACGGTCAACTCGCGCTCAACCTATTCGCAGGCCATGTTGCAGACCTATCTGGTGGACAACAATGGTAACATCACTTTCCCTATTATCGGCGAGATTCACTTGGGCGGACTGACCAAGTCGGAGGCTGAAAAGCTTATCGAGCAGAAGATTAAGCCTTTCATGGCCGGCGAGGAGAACCCCATCGTCACGGTGCGCATGACGGGTTATCAGATTTCGGTGCTTGGCGAAGTGAGCCGTCCCGGTACGTTTACCGTGAGCCGTGAGAAGATTACCATCCTCGAGGCCCTTGCTCAGGCAGGCGACCTGACCATCTACGGTGTGCGTAACAACGTGAAACTGATACGTGAGGATGCCACAGGCAAGAAGATGATTGTGGAGATGGACCTGAACGATGCCAACATCATCAACTCGCCTTACTATTACTTGCAGCAGAACGACGTCATCTACGTGACTCCTAACAAGGTGAAGGCACAGAACTCCAGTGTGGGTAGTATGACAACGCTATGGTTCTCGGCCACGTCAATCCTGATTTCGCTGACCTCGCTGCTTTACAACATCTTGAAGTAAATCATCTAAGAGACTGGCAAACAAACCAGTCTCTTTTCTTTTAAACGCAACACAAAATAAAAACAAAAACCTATGTGTGGAATTGTTGGATATATAGGAAAGCGGGATGCTTATCCTATTCTGATTAAGGGTCTTCGGCGGCTGGAGTATCGCGGATATGACAGCGCAGGCGTGGCCATGATCAATGAAAAGGGCGAACTGAACGTCTACAAGACAAAAGGAAAGGTAGACAACCTCTGTGAGTATTGTGCCGATAAGGATGTCAGCGGCATGGTGGGCATTGCCCATACCCGCTGGGCTACCCACGGCGAACCGTCTTCGCGCAACGCTCATCCGCATTATTCCGAGTCGAAGGACCTTGCCATCATCCATAATGGCATCATCGAGAACTATGCTACGCTGAAGGAGAAACTGCAGGCAAAGGGCGTTCACTTTGTCTCAGATACCGATACCGAGGTGCTGGTGCAGCTCATTGAGTATATCAAGGATCACAAGAAGCTCGACTTGCTCACGGCTGTGCAGGTGGCACTCTATCAGGTGATTGGTGCCTACGCCATTGCCGTCATCGACAAGAACGACCCCGACCAGATAGTTGCTGCCCGCAAGCAGAGTCCGTTGGTGGTGGGTATAGGCCAGGACGAGTTCTTCTTGGGGTCGGATGCCAGCCCAATCGTTGAGTACACCGACAAGGTGGTCTATTTGGAAGACGGGAACATTGCCCTGATTCGCCGTGGCGAGGAGCTGAAGGTGGTGAGCTTGCTGGGCGAGGAACAGGCGCTGACGGTGAAGACCGTCGACATAAACTTAGGCCAGATAGAGAAGGGAGGCTTTCCGCACTTCATGCTGAAGGAGATTTTCGAGCAGCCTGAGTGCCTCACTAACTGCATGCGAGGCCGTGTTAATGTGGAGGCAAACCATGTGACGCTGAGTGCTCTTATCGACTATCGCGAACAGTTGCTTAACGCCAGGCGTATCGTCATCGTGGCCTGTGGCACATCGTGGCATGCAGGTCTCATAGGCAAGCAGATGATTGAGACGCTGTGCCGAGTGCCTGTCGAGGTGGAGTATGCCAGTGAGTTCCGCTACCGCAACCCTGTGGTGGGAAAGGATGATGTAGTGATAGCCATCAGCCAGAGCGGCGAGACGGCTGACACGCTGGCAGCCATTCAGCTGGCCAAGGAGAAAGGAGCCTTCATCTACGGCATCTGCAACGCTATTGGCAGCAGTATTCCGAGGGCTACCGACACGGGCACCTATATCCACGTTGGGCCGGAAATCGGCGTAGCATCAACCAAAGCCTTCACCGGACAGGTGAGTGTGCTCACGATGATTGCCCTCGCAATGGCCGAAGCCAAGGGAACCATTGAGCGTAGCATGTATCTGGATATAGTGAAGGGACTTAGCGAGATACCCGACAAAATCAAGGAAGTACTGACGTTGAACGACCGTATTGCCGACCTGGCACGCACTTTTACCTACGCCCATAACTTCCTGTACTTAGGACGTGGCTTCAGCTTCCCCGTTGCCCTTGAGGGAGCCTTGAAACTAAAGGAGATTTCCTATATACATGCCGAGGGCTATCCCGCCGCAGAAATGAAGCACGGCCCCATTGCCCTGATTGATTCGGACATGCCTGTCGTGGTCATTGCCACGCACAACGCCATGTACGAGAAGGTGCTTTCCAACATTCAGGAAATCAAAGCCCGTCAGGGAAGGGTCATCGCGCTGGTCTCCAAGGGCGACGATACTATCGCAAAGATTGCCGACGAGGTGATTGAACTGCCTGATGTACAGGAGTGCTTAGAGCCGTTGGTGGCTACTATTCCGTTGCAGTTGCTGGCCTATCATGTAGCCGTCTGTAAGGGAAAAGACGTTGACCAACCAAGAAACCTGGCAAAGTCGGTCACCGTTGAGTAAATAGTGAAGAGTGAAGAATGAAGAGTGAAGATTTTTAAGTGAAGAATGAAGAGTGAAGAGTGAAGAATTTGCTACCGCATCAGGTAAATGATGGCTTGAGCGGTAGCAAATTCTTCACTCTTCACTCTTCACTCTTCACTCTAAACTTTAGCAGAGTCTGCGCGAGCCGTCGCCGATGACAACATCATAGACTTTGGGCTCGTGACCATATTTCTCGTTAAAGCGTTTCTTGGCATCGGCAATGAACTTCTTGTAGAGGTCATTGCGCACGAGGTTGATGGTGCAACCGCCGAAGCCACCACCCATAATACGGCTACCTGTGACCTCGTTCTCCTTGGCAATGTCGTTCAGGAAGTCAAGCTCTTCGCAAGACACCTCGTAGTCCTTCGACAGGCCCTCGTGGGTCTTGTACATCATTTCGCCCACCTTCTCGTAGTCGCCTTCGTTCAGGGCATCGCAAACTGCAAGTACGCGGTCCTTCTCGCCCAGCACGAACTTAGCACGCTTGTAATCCTCTTCGCCCACTTCGGCCTTCACTTCCTCCAGCTGTTCCCATGTGCAGTCGCGCAGGGTCTCGAACTTGCCTTCCGGATGCTTGGCCTGGATGTGCTTCACTACGTTCTCGCAAGAGTTGCGGCGGTCGTTGTAGGGCGATCCGGCCAGCTGATGCTTCACCACAGAGTCGAGCAGCACAAGACGATAGCCATCGGGCTTGAAGGGGAAATACTCGAACTCACGGCTGCGGCAGTCGAGACGCATGAGACAGCCTGCCTTTCCGAATACCGATGCAAACTGGTCCATAATACCGCAGTTCACGCCGCAGTAGTTATGCTCTGTTGCCTGACCAGCAAGTACCATATCCCATTGAGAGACCTTGTTCTCGCCGAAGATGTCGTTCAGACCACAGGCGAAGCAACTCTCCATAGCGGCAGAAGAAGACATGCCGGCACCGAGGGGCACGTCACCGGCGAATGCGATATTGAAACCCTTCACGGGAACACCCAGCTTCTTCATCTCCAAGGCGATGCCATAGATATAGCGAGCCCAGGATGCCTTGGGACCAGCAGGATCATCAAGATGGAAGTCAACGCGATCTTTCAGGTCGATAGCGTAGGCCATCACGGTGTCTTCCGTACCGTTGGCACGCATCTCGGCTGTCACGCCCTTGTCTACTGCACCGGGGAATACGAAACCGCCGTTATAGTCGGTATGCTCACCAATCAGGTTAATACGACCAGGAGATGTGTAAACGTTACCAGTCTTGCCGTCAAAATGCTTGATAAAACGGCTTCTTACAAATTCAATGTCAATCATAATTGTTTTTAGTTATAATATAAATGGTTATAAAATCACTTTGCGCTGATTCCTATTTTGCTACCGAAGTTGCAGAACCAGATGATGTAGGCGTAGAACACGAACATGAGGCACATGGCGGCGATGATGCCCATAGCATCGACCATTGCACCCATCACGGGCATGAGCAGGGCTCCACCAATAACACCTGTGTTAATGACACCCGAAGCAGCCTTCGTGTGCGGGCCAAGTTCTTGCAGACCGAGGTTGAAGATGAGAGGCCACATCACAGAGTGGAACAAACCGGCGGCCAGCATGAGCCAGATACCCACCATAGAAGTTGACAATACAAGCGACAGGGCGATGCAGGCAGCACCCAGGCAGAGACATGCGGTGAGCAGCTTGCGCGGTTCGAACTTCGTCAGGATGCCGGCACCAACGAAACGTCCTACCATCATGCCACCCCAGTACCAAGACAGGTAGCTGGTAGAGAGGGCTGCGAGGGCGGCAGAGTCCATTTCGGGATGGAGCAACTGGAAGCGATAGGGCAGCATAGAGGGAACGCCAATCTCGACACCCATATACATGAAGATGCCCAGGGCACCCAGCCAGACGTGTGTGTACTGGAACACACTCGACTTGTACTGCTTCTTCTCGCCCGACTCTTCCTCAGCCTGTTTGCCTTCGTCAATCTTCGGCAACTTCAGGAATACGAGGATGCCACAGATAATCAGCGTGAAGATACCCAGTCCGAGGAAGGGGCCAGGCACATACTCAGGTGCAGGCGTCTTGCCGGCAATAATCACGTAGGTGATAAACATCGGGGCAACAGTCGTGGCCACGGAATTGAGGGCTTGCGACAACGTCATGCGGAAGGCTCCGCTTTCGGGCCTGCCCAGCACCATCACGTAGGGATTGGCCACGTTCTGCAGCATCACCACACCCATAGCAACGATACACATAGAGAGCAGGAATACGATGTAGACATTGGCACCTGCGCCGATGGCCCAGTTAATACCGAAGGAATTGATGACAAAGCCAATGCCGGCGACGGCAAGACCTAAGAGTAGGGTAGCCTTGTAGCCAATCTTGCTCATCAGCATGGCAAAAGGAATGGCCAACAGATAGGCTCCATAGAAAGCCGTATTGACATACTGGCCTTGCTGGGCACTCAGGTCGAATGCCTGAGAGAGGAATGCAATCATTGAATTGTTCATCGTCGTGATGAATCCGATGAGGAAGCACACGATGAACACAATAATCAACGGGAACAAATAGTTCGGGGTTTGTTTTTGTGACATAGTTATTTAGCGTTATTTGTTAAATATCCGAATAGTAATAAGACTGTTTTCGCTTGGAAAAACATGAAGTTTACATACGGTAAAAAGAATGTTTGCTCATGGCAAATAGGTCATTCGCCATGAGCAAACGTGTGTTTTCTTATTCGGCAATACCGAATCTGTAGATGGTCTTCTGCTTGTAGCGCTCACCCGGATTCAGCACCACGCTGGGGAAGTAGGGGCGGTTAGGCGTGTCGGGGAAGTGCTGGGTCTCTAAGCAGACTGCCGAACGACGTGGGAATGTTGCTCCGTTAGCTCCCTTGTAACCCTCTAAGTAGTTGCCTGTATAGAGCTGCATGCCCGGCTCGGTGGTGTAGCACTCCAGCGTGCGTCCGCTCTTCGGGTCTGTCAGTCTGGCAGCGAAGCTGAGCTCGCCTTCCTCCAGCTTGTTCAGCACGTAGTTGTGGTCGTAGCCGTTACCGAACTTAATCTGCTCGTTGTCGGCATCAATCTCCAGACCGATGGCCTTTGGCTTGCGGAAGTCAAATGGTGTGCCCTCCACTTTCAGGATCTCACCCGTAGGAATAGCCGTAGCGTCGGTAGGCAGATAGAAGTCGGCGTTAATCTCGCAAATCAGGTCGTCGATGGTGGGCGTGGGATCGGCCGTGCCTGCCAGAGCGAAGAATGCGTGATGAGTCAGGTTCACGATGGTCTTCTTGTTGGTCGTGGCCAGATACTCCAGCACCAGCTCGTTCTGGTCGGTAAAGGTGAACTCCACCGTTACATCAAGTTCGCCCGTGTAACCTTCTTCACCGTAGGAAGATACACGATGGAGAGCCAGCGAGCGGGGACCCATCTGACGGGCATCCCATACCTTGGCGTTGAATCCCTTCAGACCGCCATGCAGGTGGTTGGGACCATTGTTGATAGCCATCTGGTACTCCTTGCCGTTCAGCGTGAACGTGCCTTTGCAGATGCGGTTGCCCCAACGGCCAATCAGCGTGGAGAGGTAAGGCTCGTTACCGCTCATGAGCTGCTCGATATTGGCATGTCCCTCGATGACGTTGCCAACGTTGCCGTCCTTGTCGGGAACCATGATGGCGCAGATAGCACCGCCATAGTTGCTGATAGCTACTTCATAGCCTTTACGGTTACGGAGAATGTAAAGATCGGTTTTCTTGCCATTAATCGTGGTCTGGAAGTCTTCACGCTTCAGACCACACAGATTCGCATTTTCTGTTGTGTTTGCCATAATAAATAATGTTTTTAGTATGTAACTTGTGCAAAATAACAAAAAAAAGCCGACATGTGCAAGCATATCGGCATTTTTTTGTTGTTAAAAACAGCTAAACGCAAGTTTTTAGGAAATCAGCGACGATGTAGGTGCTACCGCCAACGAAAATGAAGTCCTCGGTCGATGCGCTGGTCATGGCTGCTTTGTATGCCTCGGCCACCGTGGGATAGCTTTCACCTTTTAGGCCAAACTGGTTGCCAAACACCTTCAGCGACGTTTCGGGGAATGCCCGTTTGGTGCTTCCTTTAGTGAAATAATAGGTGGCGTTCTTGGGCAGGAGAGCCATCACGCTATAGACATCCTTGTCCTCCACCATGCCGAAGATGATACGCATCTCCTTGCAGTTCACCGTTTCAAGCTGCTTGCTCAGCCATTCCCATCCACCCACGTTATGTCCTGTATCGCAGACAATCGTGGGCGACTTACGGACGACTTGCCAGCGACCCATCAGTCCCGTAATAGAACCCACGTTTGAGAACGCTTCGTTCATTTCTTTCTGATACTTATGGGTGTTGTCCGGGTTGTTGTAGTCGCAAAGATAGCCCATGTCGGCGAGTTTTCTCATGGCTACGACCACGGTATTGGTATTCTTCTTCTGGTAGGCTCCCTGCAGTTCGCCCATAAAGTCGGCAAAGTGCCGGGCTTTATATTGCATGCCGCCCTTCACGGGTGTGGCCGATAGGATTTCATCCTCATCTTCAGCAAACGTGATGGGTGCTTTGGCTTCCTGTGCAAGCATCTTGAATACCTCTTTCGTCTCGGGGGTCGTCTCGCCAATCACTACGGGGATGCCGGTCTTGATGATTCCGCCTTTTTCTATCGCAATCTGTTCCAGGCTACCGCCTAATAGTTGGGTGTGGTCGAGCGAGATGTTCGTGATGACCGACAAAACAGGCGTAATGATGTTCGTACTGTCAAGCCTGCCACCAAGCCCCACTTCCACAACGGCAATGTCGATGTTCTTTTCGCTGAAATATTTGAAGGCCAGGGCCGTCGTGATTTCGAAGAACGACGGCGAAAGTGTTTCAAAATAGTCTTTTTCTTTCTCCACGAAAGAAACGACATACTCGTGGGGAATAGGACGCCCGTTGATGCGTATGCGCTCGTTGAAATCGAGCAGATGGGGCGAGGTGTAGAGGCCTACTCGGTAGCCGAACACCTGTAGTAGTGCTGCCAACGTGTGCGAAACGGAGCCTTTTCCGTTAGTGCCGGCCACGTGGATGCAACGGAAGTTCTCATGCGGGTGTCCGAAGTGCTCGTCCAGCTTCATGGCGTTATCCAGTCCCACCTTGTAGCCCGTAGCTCCTTGGTTCTCGTAGTTGGCCGTCTTGTTGAATAGATACTCGGTCGCTTCTTCGTAGGTCATCTGTTTCTTTGCACTAAAGGATTAGTTGAAGTAATTGCGGAACCGCTGGAAGATAGAGTCCTTGGTCTCCTTGTCGCCAGAGAAGTTGTCGCTCTGCCTGAAGGCTTCGAGTGCCTTTCTCTCTTCACGCGACAAGGTCTTCGGCACATAGACGCTGATGTTGACCACCAAGTCGCCTCTTCCTGTACCGTAGCCTTGCACGGCGGGCAGTCCTTTTCCTCTCAGTCTGAGGGTCTTGCCTGGTTGCGTACCGTTGTCTATCTTCACTTTCAGCTTCGACCCCTCGATGGTGGGAATCTCCACATCGCCTCCAAGTGCTGCTGTAGGGAAGTCGAGCAGGAGGTTATAAATCAAGTCGTTACCGTCTCTTACAAAAGTCTTGTGTTCCTCTTCCTCGATGAACACCTGAATGTCGCCTGCTATGCCGTTGTGCTGCCCCACATTGCCCTTGCCCGGCACGTTGACCACCATGCCCTCGGCCACGCCAGCAGGAATGTTAATCTCCACGACTTCCTCGCCTTTCACGATGCCCGTTCCGCCGCAAGCCTTACATTTATTTTTGATGACCTGACCTTCGCCGTGGCAGGTGGGGCACACGCCTTGGGTCTGCATCATACCGAAGATGCTCTGGGTGGTGTGCGTGATGACGCCCGAACCGTGACAGGTGGGGCAGGTCTCCTTCCTGCTACCCGCTTCGGCACCAGAGCCGTTGCAATGGGTGCAGGCCATGTCCTTGCGCACCTTGAACTTCTTGGTCACACCCTGGTTGATTTCTTCCAGCGTCAGTCTCACTTTCAGTCTCAAGTCGCTGCCTCGGTGCTGCTGCGGACGTCCACGACCCCCGCCAAACCCGCTGAAACCGTGTCCGCCGAAGATGTCGCCGAACATGGAGAAGATGTCGTCCATGTTCATCGATGCGCCGAAGCCACCAAATCCGCCTTGTCCTGCGAACGGGGCATCAAACCCGAACTGGTCGTATTGCTGACGCTTCTGAGGGTCGTGCAGCACGTTGTAAGCCTCGGCAGCTTCCTTGAATTTCTCCTCGGCTTCCTTGTCGCCGGGATTACGGTCAGGGTGATACTTGATGGCTATCTTTCGGTAGGCCTTCTTGATTTCTTCCTCCGATGCCTGCTTTCCGACGCCCAGCACCTCATAGTAGTCTCTTTTCTGTGCCATTATTGTCCTACGGCCACCTTAGCGTGGCGAATTACTTTATCATTCAGTTTGTATCCCGTTGCAAGGCAGTCGATTACCTTTCCCTTCTTGTCGTCTCCCATACCGGGAACCATAGCCACCGCCTCGTGTACATCGGTGTTGAAGTCGGCATCCTCGGTCTCGATGACCGATACGCCCAAGCCTTTGAACACATTCATCATCTTGTGATAGATGAGTTCCATGCCCTCGCGCAATACCTGCGGGTCATCGGTCTTTTCGCCGTTCTTCATGGCCCGTTCCATATCGTCGAGTACTGGCAACAAGGCCGTAATGGTCTTTTCGCCGCCATTCAGGATGAGTTCGGCCCGTTCCTTCAGCGTGCGCTTGCGATAATTGTCAAACTCGGCCACAGACCGCAGATATTTGTCCTTCAGGTCGGCAATCTGCTCGTTGGCCACTACCAAAAGATCTTTTTCTACCGCACACTCAGCCTCTTCCGGGTTTTCTGACTGTTCGGCAGTTTCTTCTTCAGCAGGTTCTTTCATAGATTCAGCGAAATCTTTCATATCGTCAAATCTCTCCTGTTCTTTCTTTTCTTGATATTCACTCTCGTTTTGCGGAGTGTACTCTTTGTTCTTTTCTGTCATGGCTCATTTGTTTTTTGTTATTGCTTATCGAACAGCAAATTCCGTGCCGCTTTTCAAGATGCGTACATCTTTTCTTTCTGTTCCTTGATGGCTGCGTCGTAGATGTAGTCGTCGTAGGTCATCAGCTTGTCGATGGTTCCCTTCGGAGTCAGTTCTATGATGCGGTCGGCCACGGTGTTGATGAACTCATGGTCGTGCGATGCAAAGAGGATGTTGCCCTTGAACTGTATTAGGTTGTTATTGAAGGCCTGAATGGATTCCAGATCAAGATGGTTGGTGGGTGTGTCGAGGATGAGACAGTTGGCGTTTTTCAACTGCATGCGTGCAATCATACAGCGCATCTTTTCGCCTCCCGAGAGTACGTTGACGTGCTTCAGCACATCCTCCTCGCGGAACAGCATGCGTCCGAGGTACGACTTCATGACCACCTCGTTGCCCGGGCCATACTGCGAGAGCCAGTCCACGAGGTTCATTTCCGACTGGAAGAACTCGGTATTGTCGAGTGGCAGATAGGCTGTCGTGATGGTTACTCCCCACTTGTAGCTGCCGGCTTGCGGCTCGCGGTTGCCGTTGATAATCTCGAAGAGTGCCGTCATGGCTTTCGGATCGTGACTCAGGAACACGGTCTTCTGTCCCTTCTCGATGGTGAAGCTCACGTTGTCGAAGAGCACGTTCCCCTCGTTGTCTACGGCTTTCAGACCTTCCACTTCGAGAATCTGAGTGCCTGGTTCGCGCTCCATCTGGAAGATAATGCCCGGGTATTTGCGGGTCGAGGGGGTAATCTGTTCCACGTTGAGCTTCTCCAGCATCTTCTTGCGCGAAGTGGTTTGTTTCGACTTGGCCACGTTGGCCGAGAACCTGCGGATGAACTCCTCCAACTGCTTGCGCTTCTCCTCGGCCTTCATCTTCTGGTTCTGTGCCTGGCGTAGTGCCAGCTGGCTCGATTCGTACCAGAAAGAGTAGTTGCCGGAGAAGAGGGTCACCTTTCCGAAGTCGATGTCGACGGTCTGCGTCGATACGGCGTCAAGGAAGTGACGGTCGTGCGAGACCACCATCACACATTGCTCCAGCGAACTGAGGTATTCTTCGAGCCATTGCACGGTGTCAAGGTCCAGGTCGTTGGTAGGCTCGTCGAGCAGCAGGTTGTCGGGATGTCCGAAGAGAGCCTTGGCCAGCATCACGCGCACCTTCTCGTTGTTCGATATGTCGGCCATCTGCGAGTAGTGCCTGTCTTCCTTCACACCCAAGTTCTGCAGCAGCTGCGCGGCCTCGCTCTCGGCTTCCCAGCCATTCATTTCGGCAAAGGCCATCTCTAAGTCGGCGGCCTTCACGCCGTCTTCATCGGTCATTTCGCCCTTTGCATAGAGCGCCTCGCGCTCCTTCATATTGGTCCAGAGCGGCTGGTGCCCCATGAGAACGGTGTCCATCACCGTAAACTCATCATATTTGAAGTGATCCTGCTCCAGGACGCTCAGTCGCTCGCCGGGGCCCATCTCTACGGTACCCTTGTTGGGTTCCAGTTCGCCGCTAATGGCACGCAGCAGGGTCGATTTGCCTGCGCCGTTAGCTCCTATGATGCCATAGATGTTGTTGTTTGTAAACTTCAGGTTTACGTCCTTGTAGAGTACTTTCTTGCCGAATTGTATGGCTAAGTTTGTTACCGTTATCATTTGCTATTTTACCTTATTTATATATTTTGGAGTGCAAAGGTACGAAAAAGTTTGGAGTTTTCCTAACTTTTTCGTAATTTTGCATTTAATTAGCAAAAATAACCTGCCTTTGTCCGAATAAGACGGGGCATAATATTCATCAATCATTTACATTTTTAACATTATGAAGAAAGCATTCCTTTCATTCGCAGCAGCTGTTATGGTGGCAGCAACGCTGACCGGTTGCGCAACCTTTAACTCGGGCGCAAGCATTACTAACGGTCCTGTCGGTCCCAAGATGGGCGAGGCCAAGTCGACCATCTTCCTTGGTCTGTGGAGCAGCAAGGGCGAGCAGAACGACTTGAAGCAGGCTGCTAAGAACGGTGGTATCACGAAGATCAATCAGGTGGAGTACGTCGACAAGAGCATCTTCCTGGGTCTTGTTATTGAGCACACCACCCGTGTCTACGGCGAATAAGCTGCGCGAATCAAGTAATCAGTATCGAGTAAGAGTTGAACACTCAACAGAGTTGTTCACCTCTTTTAATTTTCTGAACTCTCCTACTCATGTCTTTTCTCACGCAGAGCCGCAGAGGCGCAGAGTTTCCGCAGAGAGCCGCGATGAGCTAAAAGATGCTATGGAGTAAACAGAGACGGCTTAGGTTTTATTAACGCCATCTAACAGCTGATTACTGAAGCTGTAATGATGACTGAGTAGTGTGTCAAGACACAAGATTGATTAAACGACAACGGATTACACGGATTAAACGGATTATCTAAGTTGCTGATTATCAGTTAGACTTAAATCCGTTTAATCCGTGTAATCCGTTGTGGTTAATTACGTGAAATCCGTTGTTTTCGAAAAGAGTTCGTTAATACTTCTGGAAATTGAGTGAGAGTTCCTTGGAACGTAGCACCATGCGATGGCTATTCAAGGTCAGGATTGCATAGCGTTCTTGGAGGTGTTGCAGCCCGATGTGGCGCAGCGTGTCGGTTACTTCCTCGACGGGGATGTCGTTGTGCCCTTGCTCGGATATGTATGGTTGCCCCAGGAAGAGGCTGTCGCCGCGATGCTCGAACTTACAGATGAAGTCGAAGCGGTTGTCATCGAGCGTTCTCATCTCTAACAGATGTCCTTGGAACGCCCAAGTAATGCTTTGTTCCGTCACCTCTGTACGACTACTTGTGGATAGCGTATCAACGTTGGTCAGCAGCCAGAGACCGTCCAAGTCGCCGTTATGCGAGTTCTCTATGTCGCACGAAGCGAGAGATGCTATGATTGTGAGGGCACAAAGCCTCAACAACAAAAGCCTCCTCAACCGAAGCCTCCCCAAGCCCCTCCAAAGGAGGGGATGTTTGGTTACATAATTACTTTGCTCTTTCTTCATTATTCTTTCTTCAATATTCTTGTATCATCTATCTAAACATCCCTCCCTTTGGGAGGGCTTGGGAGGGCTTTCCCAAGTTTTTTATCTATCTAAACATCCCTCCCTTTGGGAGGGCTTGGGTAGGCTTTTAATTTTTCTGATAATTGACAGCTGCACGCCCACGTTCTTGCCATACAGGTCGCCGTGGTCGGCTCCCAACGCCCCCTTGACGCTCCATCCGCAGAGTGACGAGCGGTCGGAGAATGCGTAGGAGGCCTCTATCAGACCACTCAACGTCGTTGGCTTGTCGGTAAGAATGTGGTCGTAGGTGCCATAGCCTCGCTGCCAGGTGGCCAACAGCCTGTAGTGCCAGCCCTTGGCAGGCTCGCCACTAACACCCAAGTGCCAGGCCACAAAGCGGTTGTTCTTCACCTCGACGATTCCGTCATCGTTGTAGAGGGGCGAGCGGTAGAGCGGGTTTCCCATTACCTGTCCCCAGTGCTGCCAGCCCGTCTGCAGGTAGTTGTTATAATAGTTGTCGCGACCGGCAATGTGGTCGGCGTTGTAATACGTGCGGTCGTGATAGACGGGGCCGCTCTGATACTTGGTGTAGAGATATTCCACCACCACATCGTTGAGCCATGAATTGTTCTTCAACTTCAGCTCTGCGCCCAGCATGATATCCTTCAGGTCGTAGATAAACCAGCGGTTGTGCTTCCATTCGTTGAACTCCTCGCCCTCGCCATACCCGTCATAGTCGATGAAGAACATCTGGGAATGATCTTCGAAGAAGTGGTCGGCATAGAGTGAAAGCGCCCAACGGTCGTAGTCCATATTCACACGCAGGAGATAACTGCCTAAATGATTGCCCGCCTCGTTGGCATAGATACCTTCTCCAGAGTCGCCACCGCCCGGAAAGAGCGCCCGAAACATCCCTTTCAGTCCGTCTTCGTTGTCGAAAGTGGTGAAATCGCCGTCCTTGATGTGGCTCGTACCGCCATACTGGCAAGCCATTTCCAGTCCCATCTCTACGCTCACGGGCGAGGCTCCCTCCTTGCCTATACGCAGGTAGCCAGCCTTGGTGTGCAGTTTGGCATGTTCCACATACTTGCTCTGCTCTTGCGTGAAGTCTTTCTGCCACCCGTCATCCGTTTGCATCCCGTAGGCGATGTGTCCTTTTATCCCTAACCATCCGCGAGTATAGGGCACCGTCCAGTAGTGGGGGAGCGACAGGCGCACGCTGGGCAGCGGTCGTGCATTGATGCCCAGCGTCTGTGCTCCGCTGCTCAGTTCCTGGTTCTTCAGCTCGACAGGCTGCTCCTTGCTGCCCACGGTGAGAAGACCTTTCAGCCAGCGCACCTCACCGTAGGCCTGCTGCACCACCGCCTTGCTGGTGAAGCCGTAAGCCAAAGCCACATCGGCAGCATAGCCATATCCCCAGCGACGCAGAGAGTCTGTCTCAACAGGGCGGCTAACGGCTGCGCGTAGATAGCCGTTACTCTTGTTGAGCGAGCTCAGTCCGTACTTGTTGGCATTGAGCCAGAGCGGTTCATGGTCGCCGGTAGAGGCCGACACCTGTGTCTCGGCTCTAAAGGATGTCTGGGCAGTTGTCTGGATAGCCCCCCCTAATAGAATAGGTATAAGGAGTAGTAAATGGCGTATTTGCATGTTTTCAGACCTATTCAAATAATTCCGACCACTTGATAAACTTCTGTACGCCCTCCTGTCCGAATCGCGCTAAGCTCTGAGCGGTTTGCTCCACCGTGAGTACACGGTCGGGCTTTGACTTCGAGAAGAACTTGTCGGCATAGCACACCAGTTGCTCTTCAAGAGTCTCAGGCTCATACTCACCCTCTGGCGGAAGTGGAAGCGACTGAGTTTCTATCTGCTTCCGAGTGATGCCTGTGCCCGTATGTCGCTCGCAAACGCGGGCATGACGCTCGTAGCCCTCGCCTCGCAGCACTTGTCCGCCGATGAGCCCGTGCCGGATGTAATGCTCCTGACCAAGACAGAAAATGGAAGGAGCATGACACCAGCGTATGCCGATGTCGTGGAGCATGGCCGATTCTTCGAGGAACTGCGTGTCGAGGTTTAGTTCCGGATGTCTGTTGGCCAGCAGCAGGCAGCGGTCGGCCACTTGTCGGCTGTGCTTCAGCAGAAGTCGGCGCAGGTCGTCATCCTCTGGATAATACTTGTCGATAATTGCCTGGTAGTTCATTCTTCACTCTTCATTCTTCACTCTTCACTCTTCATTCTTCACTCTTCACTTTTTGTAGTAGCCTTGCAGCCTGTCCTTGAAACGCAAGACAAGCGTGTCGGGGGTCAGCAACTCCAACTGGGCGGTGTCGCTATGCACCGTTTGTTGTTTGCCTAAAGAGTCAATGCCCACCTCGCTGAAGACCAACAGCCCATTTGCGATTTTCCAGTCACGATAACGGGGTTGGGTAGGGTAGTCCACAAAGTGCTTGTCGTCACTCGTCAGCGCCCTTTGATGCTCGCCTATGGGTCTGATGCTGCCTTCGCCTATGAGGTGGAATCCATATTCGCGTGGCGTCATGAGCAATTCCCGCAAAGAGTCAGGCAGCATTTGCAGCAGCTGTTCTTCGGTCTTCTCCGGCATATTGGCACGACGGCGCATGACGGGCATCACCTTGTAGCACCATTTTCCGCGCAGGCTACCCATGTCTATCACGATGTCGCCCACGGTGGAATCCTCGGCATTGCGCATCACGGCCACTTTGTGACCAATGTTGAGCGAACCGAACACGCGATGCCTACGGCTGGCTTCAAGAATATTCAGCGTGTCAGGGTCTTTCCTCACGTCGCGCAGAATCACTAAGATCGTGTCTGTACAGCCGTCGCAGGCAAGTCCGTAGATGGTACTGTCGCCATCCGTCTGATGCTGGCCGTTTATGTCGGCTTGCAGGTCTGCCTGCTGTGAATTACTTCCGCAGGAGAGCATCAAAGCCGCGCCTATCATGGAAGCAAACAATGCTTTCTTCTTCATGTTCATGTCTGTTTTGCGTGCAAAGTTAGCATTTTAATAACTATTAAACAAAAAAAATGGAATTATTCGTTAGTAGGAATACAAAAATTTACTATCTTTGCACAAATTATTCATATATACTACGTAACCAATAACTATTATTATGGCAAAAAAGAAAATTAAGTTCAGCCTTGTCTATCGTGACATGTGGCAGAGCAGTGGTAAGTTTCAGCCGCGTAAGGACCAGTTGGAGCGCATAGCACCGGTGATTATCGACATGGGGTGCTTTGCCCGTGTGGAGACCAATGGCGGTGCTTTCGAGCAGGTGAACCTGATGGCCGGCGAGAATCCTAACGATGCTGTGCGAGCCTTCTGTAAGCCGTTCAACGAGGTGGGTATTCAGACCCACATGCTCGATCGCGGCCTGAATGCCCTGCGCATGTATCCCGTGCCCGACGATGTGCGTGAGCTGATGTACAAGGTGAAGCATGCTCAGGGTGTCGACATCCCCCGCATCTTCTGCGGCCTGAACGATACTCGCAATATCATCCCCTCCATCAAGTGGGCCAAGGCTGCGGGCATGATTCCGCAGGCCACGCTTTGCATCACTACTTCGCCCGTTCATACAGTCGACTACTATAGTGCCATTGCCGACGAGGTCATCGCCGCAGGTGCCGAGGAAATCTGTCTGAAGGATATGGCTGGCATCGGACAGCCTGCTATGCTCGGCGCACTCACCAAGAGCATCAAGACCAAGCACCCCGACATTATCATTCAGTATCACGGTCACAGCGGCCCCGGTCTCTCTATGGCCAGCATTCTCGAGGTATGTAATAACGGAGCCGACATCATCGACACCGCCATTGAGCCGCTCAGCTGGGGCAAGGTTCACCCGGATATTATCTCCGTACAGTCGATGCTGAAGAACGAGGGATTCGAGGTGGCCGACCTCAACATGAATGCCTACATGCAGGCTCGCACCCTGACACAGGAATTTATCGACGACTGGCTGGGCTACTTCATCAACCCCGCCAACAAGCACATGTCATCGCTCCTCCTGGGCAGCGGTCTGCCTGGCGGCATGATGGGTTCGATGATGGCCGACCTGGGCCCCATCCAGAGCATGATTAACAAGTTGCGCGAGAAGAAGGGCGAGGCTGCACTCACGATGGACGACATGCTGGTGAAGCTGTTCAACGAGGTGGAGTATGTATGGCCGCGTGTGGGCTATCCTCCATTGGTCACGCCATTCTCACAGTACACCAAGAACATCGCCTTGATGAACCTCCTCACGATGGAGCAGGGGAAGGGACGTTACGCCATGATGGACGATGCCATCTGGGGTATGATTCTCGGCAAGAGCGGCAAGGTGCCCGGCGAGATAGCACCAGAGCTCATAGAACTGGCCAAGCAGCAGAAGCGCGAGTTCACCAGCGACGACCCGCATACGCTCATTCCCAATGCTCTCGAGGGCTTCAAGAAGGAGATGGACGAAAACGGCTGGGACTACGGAAAGGACAACGAGGAACTCTTCGAGCTGGCCATGCATCCAGAGCAGTACCGTCCCTTCAAGAGCGGACAGGCCAAGAAGCAGTTGCTGGCCGACATTCAGAAGGCAAAGGATGCCAAGCTTGGTGGCTCGAAGATGAAACCCGAGGAGCTGGCCGCCTTCAAGCATGCCAAGGCCGACGCACTCGTCTGCCCGTCTGCTGGTCAGATCTTCTACGAGTTCAACGGCGAAGGCGAGTGTGCTCCCTGCATCGAGCCATTCATCGGTCAGAAGTACGAGGAAGGTCAGACCTTCTGCTATCTGGTAGAGAAGTGGGGCGAGATTGTGCCCATTCCCGCAGCACTTGGTGGCAAACTGGTTGAAATTAGTGCCAAGCAAGGTGCCAAAGTGCGCAAGGGCGACGTGCTTGCATGGATTGAGCGCGAGTCCAAGTAAGTTATTACCCACTTCTAATTAACCACAACGGATTACACGGATTAAACGGATTTAAGTCTAACTGATAATCAGCAACTTAAAAAATCCATATAATCCGTGTAATCCGTTGTTTTTACTCAATCTTGTGTTTTGACACACATTCACGTTCGTTCATCAGATGGCTGCCATGCAGCTGGTCACTCCGAGCGTCGTTGCGATGGCCGTCAGGATGGCGATGGCCGTCTGCACAATGAATTTCCAGGTCTCTTTCTTCATAGTTCAATAAATAATTAAGTTGTTGAAAAGCCTCTAAAAGCCTACCCAAGCCCTCCCAAAGGGAGGGATGTTTAGATAGATAAGTTACCGCCTTTTTCTTTTTCTGTC
>ONMA01000030.1 GCA_900318815.1 uncultured Prevotellaceae bacterium | reverse complement strand
GTTCTTCTTCTGACGCACGAGATAGACGGTAACGGTCCAGAGGGTGAACACGGAGAGGGCCTGGTTCGACCATCCGAAGTACTGCCAGATGGTGTTGAAGCCGTCGGGGTTGCCTATCTGCCAGATGAGCATGGCGATGCTGCATGCAAAGATCGGCACGCAGATCATCAGGCGCTTCGGGATGGGCCGCTGGTCGAGCTTCAGCCACTCGGCCACGATCAGACGGGCTGAGCGCAGGGCCGTGTCGCCGCTGGTGATGGGCGCAGCCACCACGCCGAGCATGGCCAGGATGGCACCAGCCACACCGAGCCAGTCGTTGCACACGAGATGGACCACTGCTGGCGCAGAAGTATGGAAGCCATTGGTGGCTTCGGCGATAAGCTCATAGCCAGGCGTGGGGTCGCCGTAGAAGAACCAGGCCGACACCGTGGCCCATAGCACGTCGTTCACTGCTGAGTGGCTGCACATTACTGATAGCCTCCTCGAAGCGGCGGGCATCGCTGCCGCTGAGTACTGGTGTTTCTGCGATAAGTCATGCCATAATAAATACGTATTTAAGTTGAATATTCGGTGCAAAGGTACAAAAAATGCTCTTATTATCTTCCATTTCGGAAGAAAATCTTCTTAAAAGAACGCATTTTGAGGTCTTTTGAGGTACCTGTGCCTCATCAGTCTGTCATAAGTTTAAGATTTAAATTGCTGATATAACATTTAGAGATCTTCCATACTATGTTTGTAGAAAAAGTCGTATATTTGCACTCAGATATCGTTTTATAGTAATGACTCCAGATAAGTTAAAGGCGATAATTGCCCAGAAAGAGGGTACAGAGATAGAGTTCAAGGAATCTAAGGATAACTTGGCTCGAAAGGTCTATGAATCTATCTGTGCATTCTTGAATCGCAGAGGTGGTCATGTTGTATTAGGAGCGAAAGACAATGGGGAAATTGTCGGTGTCAATCCTGCAAAGGTCCAAGAACAGATGAATCAGTTGGCTAAGGACATAAATAATCCTCAGTTGTTTAAGCCCACCTACTATCTGACTTATAAACCTATGGATATTGATGGGAAGAAGATTATCTAACGAAAAATGCGTATTTACGCAGAAATAGTAAATGAGGACAGAATTTCTTGGCGTTTTATTTGTGAAAACAAGCAAAAAACATTACCTTTGTGGCGTAAATCTGTAGATTGCTACGTAAATATTCCATAAAACAATGTATTTTGAACGCAAATCATATCTTCAAGAACTCATTTCTGCCGAAGGCAACGGTATGATAAAGATTGTCACCGGCATTCGTCGGTGTGGTAAGTCCTTCTTGCTTTTTGAGATCTTCCGTAAGCATCTTTTGGAAAGGGGTGTCCCAGAGAATCATATCATACAGGTAAACTTGGAAGACCGCAGGAACAAGCGACTACGTGACCCAGACGCATTGCTTGAATATATTGACAAACAGCTGACGGATGACGGTATGCACTATGTCCTGTTAGATGAGATACAACTTGTTCCAGAGTTTGAGGATGTCCTGAACTCTTATCTTCACATCAAGAATGCAGAAGTGTATGTCACGGGGTCCAATGCCAAGTTCCTGTCGAAAGATGTTATTACTGAGTTCCGTGGCCGTGGTTGGGAGATACGTGTCCACCCGTTGAGCTTTGCAGAATACTATGAAGTTGTAGGGGGAGAGAAGGGGGCTGCACTCGAAGCATATTATCTCTATGGGGGACTCCCCGGTGTGGCACAGTTCGACACTCCTGCGGGGAAACAGAACTATCTAAGTGAGGTTTTCGAGACAGTATATCTGAAAGACGTGATAGAGCGCAACCGTCTGCACAATGCCGATGGCATGCGTGAACTGATACGTATTCTGGCCTCTGGTATGGGAGCCAGCACTAATGTCCGCCGTATCGCTAATACATTCAAGTCCGCCGCTGGACTGGAGATAGGTCCTAATACCATTGCGCGTTATCTGGAGCATCTTCAGAACGCATTCATCATCAGCGAAGCCTTGCGCTATGACGTGAAAGGACGAAAATATATCGGCACGGAGACAAAATACTATTTTGAGGATATCGGTATAAGGAATGCCATTCTCGGTTTCCGGCAAATAGAACCTAATCACACGATGGAGAACGTCATCTATAATGAGCTGAGAAAGCTGGGGTATACCGTTGACGTTGGTCTTATAGAAACCGTTAGGCGAGACAAAGACGGCAAGAACTTCCGAAGCAATCTGGAAATCGACTTTGTCGTGAACCGTATTGACGAGCGTGTCTATATACAATCAGCCTATATGATGCCCGACAGGGAAAAGGTGGAGCAGGAACAGGCTTCTCTTCTCCGAGTACCGGACGGGTTTAAGAAAGTCATCATCACAGGCGACCGTTTCCACTCACATTATAATTATGATGGCATCCTCATTAAAGGCATCTTTGACTTCTTGCTACAAGGGTTATAGCTGATTCCCTGTTCGCAGTGTCTGGACTTTTGGTTCGTTTCAGTGCCAAATAACCAACACAATAACCACCCAGTTTGATGTAAGTCCTTGGTTTCCAGTACAGTATTTAAATTTCAACGAGGATGAGTATTAACAATTAGGAATGTGGCATTAATTTGCCACTTTTTTTATGGTTACCTTTGCACCTTGATAAAGAGATAACGATGACTCCAGATAAGGTAAGGATGATTTATCTTATAAGTTCGGCCTTCGAGACGGTGTAGACATCGCTTTCGGCATACCTACTCATTCTTGCCTTGCAAGCGTACTTCGTCCGAGCGGTCATTACTGCTGCAAGAGGCGAAGGATAAAGCTGCAAGCATCAAAAAAGTAATTCTCCAGAGTTTCATTGTTTTCATTTCGATAATTGTTGTTAATGCTTCGGTCTAAACCCAATATAGCCATGCAAAAGTACGAAATAATTACGAAACTACGAAAAAAGTGACAATTAAACGCCCGAAATGGCTGAGGAATGAAGGAATTTTACTACCTTTGCCACATATTTGAACAAAAACTATTGATGTACAATCATATCGACATAAGAAAAAGATACTACGAATAATATGGATAATCAGCAAGAGATATTCCCGATAGTAGACGAAAGCGGAAGAGTAGTCGGCTCTGCCACACGGGGCGAATGTCATAGCGGCTCGAAGCTGCTGCACCCTGTCGTTCATCTGCATGTGTTCCGTTCGGCCCAAGGGGACGCTTGCAACAGCAGGAATTCCAAGGGTGAAGTCTATCTCCAACGTCGGCCCGACTGGAAGGACATTCAGCCTGGCAAGTGGGACACAGCAGTTGGAGGTCATATCGACTATGGCGAGACTCCAGAAGAAGCTCTTCAAAGAGAGGTTCGTGAGGAACTGGGCATAACAGACTTCGTGCCTGAGTTCGTTGACAAGTATGTGTTTGAAAGCAAGCGTGAGAAAGAACTGGTCTATGTGTATCGAACTACCTACGACGGCGAGATACGTCCTTCAGCAGAGGAACTGGACGGTGGCCGGTTCTGGACGATGCAGGAGATACGCGAGGCAATGGGCAAGGGTATACTGACACCCAACTTCGAGAGTGAGTTTACCAGATGCTTCAGAAAAGAACTGGGCAGCAAGTACGCTTTATTTTTCGACATAGACGGAACACTTGTGAGTTTCAAGACACACGAAATACCGTCCTCTACGATATTCGCCCTCACCCAGGCCAAGGCTAACGGTCATAAAGTCTTTATAGCTACTGGCCGTCCTCCGTTGATTATTACCAATCTCAAAGCCATTGAACATCTAATTGACGGCTATGTGACCATCAACGGAGCCTTGTGCTTCGTCGGTGAAAAGGAAATCAGATGCAAGGACATACCGAAGGATGATGTGCAGACGGTTGTTCAGGATGCCCAGAAGAAGAGCTACGGACTGATTGTCATTGGCGAGAGAGACGTGGCCGTGCTTGACCCGAAAGGCGAGGTTGACAGAATCTTCCGTAATGAGTTGGCTGTGGAGAATCTGAATCTGGCCAAACCATTAGACTTGGTATTAGGCCAGCGCATCTTGCAGCTGACGGCCTTCTTCTCTACGGATTATGAGAGCGAACTGATGAAGCGCATTCCAAGCTGTACCTCTGGCCGTTGGCACCCTGCCTTTACCGACATTACGGCAAAAGGAGCCGACAAGGGCGAGGGTATCAAAGCAATGGCCAAGTATTTGGGCTTAGACTCTCAGAACACGGTAGCCTTTGGTGATGGCGGCAATGACACTTCCATGATAAAGGCCGCCGGTATCGGTGTGGCAATGGGAAATGCCCTCGAATCACTGAAACAAGAGGCAGACTATACGACCACTTCCGTTGATGATGATGGCGTGCTGAATGCCTTGCGCCACTTTAATCTGATATAGGAATAAAACTACAAATCAACAAGTCGGTACATAAAACTTTATTCCTCCACTTTATTCCTTTTGATAGTGATAGTAGCCTCGCGTGTTTTGGGGCGGCAGTAGTTGGCGTAAAGTTCTGACTGCTCCTCGCGGAAGGCCTTACTGTCGAACTGCATAGTGGTGCGGGCTGGGGTGTAGCTGATGGTAAAGGCTGTACTATTGATACGGGTAGCGTGGCAGGTTTCCATCTGCTGTTGAATTTTTAGGCGGAGGGCCTGTATGCGGCTGTCGATTTCCTCGCGCTGGGTCATGAGGCGGCTCAACTCCTGTTCGTATTCTTCGAACCAGTTGTCTTGTGGGGCTACAATTGTTGTCAACTGGCTGGTTTCGAAGATGCAGGCGGCAAGCTTGTGATGGTAGCCTTCGTAGAGTTGGCCGAGCGAGCAGGTTACGTAGAGTGTGCCTTTGGGACCGACATGCTTGTGGCCGCAGCTGAGCTGGCGAAGATAATCGGGATCGGTAATGGGTATGTCGTAGGCATGGTCGCGGTAGTTGAAACGCAGGCGATAGCGGGTGTACTCGGCTGTAGCGGTGTCGGCGAAGACCTCGGCATCGGTAACGCGCAGCAACAGGATGGAGTAGCTACATTCGGTGGCGAAGGCAGCATGGGGGATAGACTTGGAGTAGTTGTAGAACAGGTGTCTATGGGATTCATCGACAAAGCGTTCTAACAGTCGCTCGCTGGCATCATAACGTTTGCCTATAGCGGTAATGCTGGTGTAGTAGACATTCTCGGTCTGCGCACCGTCGGCACACGGCTCGGCATCCTTGAGCCATACCACGTCGAGTACTCGCACGTCATCGGCCACCTCGTTGGGTATCTCGCCAGTATTAGTGTCACGGCAGACAGGGCGCACCCAGCGCGGCATCTGCCGCTCATCACGCACGATGCGCCAGCGGTCTTCATGCCACTCCACCTCTACGCCGGCGATGCAGCGGCCACCGTGCTTGTAGCTGTTGGCCAGACAAACGAAAAATCTATCCATATTAACGATTTACGAATATACAATTTACGATTTGGCAACACATTAAACCAAATGAACAATACGAACTTCCTCTGTGCTGTGCTTCTGCATATATTCTGCCAACAGCCGACGATGGCAATTCTCCGGTGTCTCCTCGCTGCATAGGAAACAGGCACCGTCGAACTGCTTCACACCGTGTTTGCGCAGAATGTCCCGTTCTTTCAGCATAGCCGTATAGATGTCCTCGTACTCTGCCCACGTCACTTCCTCCTTATGCCACTTGTCGAGCAATTCCTTGGTTGGGGCAAAGTCGGTGATGTGCTTGTAGGGGATATGGCAAATCTCCTTCACGAAGAACTCCAAATCCTTTCCTTTGGCAAAACCGGCCAACTGACTGCTGTTGCTGATGCGGATATCGACCAGCTGTTTCACCTGGTTGTCGCGCAGCAGATTGAAGAACTGTGCGGCACTTTTCTTCGTAAAACCTATCGTATAGAGCGTTATCATAGTCAATAAATTTCTTCTAATTCCAACTGAGGCTTATATCCAATCTCCTTGTTCTTCAGCCGATAGGCATCCCGTCGCTGGTCGTCTTTCGTGTATGAGCCAAACAACAGGTCAACCTCTGGCAGACGATGCTTCTTGGCATGAAGATACTCTTGAATCATCTCGTCCTCCAAAGCCTTGTGTGATGCCAGTTCCGCGCCTTTCAATATATGCTGCACATCAAGGCCGTTGTCGTAGAAATAGCGGGAGACAAGTGAGAAACGATGGCACTCCAGCGGGTTCGCCTCCGAACACATCAAGGAGATGCGGAAATCCTTCTCCAAACCTTTCATCAGCCTTTCCACACCATGCTTGAAACTGGGAGTCTGAACAGCCAACTCAAAGTTCACCTGCTCGTTGCCATCCAGACAGTCCGTGCGTCTTGCCCCAAACTCGTCGCCGAAGTGCAGATACTGTATATCGTGTCTCTTCAGGAACCACTTCAGCGGCTCCATGTTAAACTGTGGCGTGTATTTGCTGGCGGGCACACTCCTGACATCCACGATGCAGTTTACATCATGCGCGAGGAGCAGTTGCAGAAACTCTTCCTGCGACTGGTTGGAATGTCCCACACTGTATATTCTGTATTTCTCCATGTTTTGGCTCTTTTGTCTGCAAAATTACTAAAATACTATCAAAGTACAAAAGAACTTAACACATCTTCACGCCAGATTTGAATGTTTTTCCCTTTTTTTGTGTAATTTTGTCGGCAAATTGCGACGAATAGCAGTTTGAAGAAATGTCTTATAGAATCAGATATAGAATATGAAAAAGGTTATAAGCACAACAAAGGCTCCTTCAGCAATAGGGCCTTACAGTCAGGCTATTCAAGTGGGAAATCTTGTCTTTACCTCTGGACAGATTCCCATTGACCCCGCTACTGGAGTATTCGTAGAGGGAGGTGTCAAGGAACAAACCCGCCAGTCATTGCTCAACGTGAAGGCTATTCTGGAAGAAGCCGGGCTGACGATGGGTGATGTGATGAAGACAACGGTGTTCATGGCCGACATGAATGACTTTGCGGATATGAACGCTGTCTATGCGGAGTTCTTCACAGAGCCTTATCCTGCCCGTTCTGCTGTCGCCGTAAAGACGCTGCCGAAGGGCGCATTGGTCGAGATTGAAGTGGTTGCAGGAGTATGAGGAAAGCAATTGTTATATCGTTATTTACAGCATTCTTTGCACTGGCTGTAAATGCTCAGACGGCGGTAAAGAAGGTCTATAACGAGGACATCAACCCCATTGAGCAGATAGACCAGGCCGTAGCAAAAGCCAAGTCTGAAGGGAAGTTCGTCATCTGTCAGGTGGGTGGCAACTGGTGCCCCTGGTGCTTGCGGTTTGCTGACTTCATCACGAATGATAGTACCATCAGCAAGGTCATTGACGAGAGCTTTGTCTATATCCATGTGAACTATAATCCACGACGCTCGACCTCGGGTCGCTCATACCAGTCTGGTAGTGCGGACAAAGAAGCTCTGGCCAAGGCGATGTTGCAACGTCTGAATAATCCAGCCCGCTTCGGTTTCCCTGTGTTCGTGGTACTTGATGAAGAAGGAAGGGTCATCCATATTCAGGATTCGAGCTTCTTGGAAGAGGGAAAGAGCTACAGTCAAGAGAAGGTGCTGCGTTTCTTCAAGAACTGGACTCCAAAAGTCGTGAAGCCATGACGCCCCTGAGTTCATTATGACTCTCGAAAGGCTATGGGTCTACTTTTTACTCGCTATAATTATGGTCTACAACGATGACCACATTTGTGCCTGGCACTAACGGCTGTATCTCGTTGGTGAGTTGACTTGCAAAAGCATTGTCATCATGGACCGAAATGTCGGGAATCACATCGACGGAAAGCATGTTGTCTTTCTCAGAATAGTAGAACCCATGCACCTGAACAATCTCCTTGTGGGCTGCGAGACTCTGCATCACTTTCGACTGCAATTCGGCACGGCGGTTTTCTCCTGTTGCAACAGCATAGACACCAACTGTCATAATGATACCATGCTCCTTATACATGTAGGTTGAGATTTTGCGGGTCAGGCCGTGAATGTCGTATGCAGACATCGTATCATATACGTTGATGTGCAGAGAGCCAATCTTCACATCGGGGCCGTAGTTATGCAGTATCAGGTCGAATACGCCATGAACGCCCTCAAAGTCGGAAACCTCTTTTACTATCTGCTTAGTGAGTTCTGCTGAGATGCTCGTACCCAATAGCTCATTGACGGGCGAAGTCAGCATTTCAATACCAGCCTTGATGATGACAACGGAAATCAATGCGCCAAGAATACCATCAAGCGAAACTCCCCACAATAGCATCACACCTGCCGAAACAAGTGTGGCCAAAGTAATAATGGCATCAAACAGCGCATCTGACCCAGAGGCTATCAGGGCATCACTCTTCAACTGTTCACCCATCTTCTTGACGTATTGCCCCAACACCAACTTCACGACGATTGCCACTACAATGACAATAAGGGTCGTTGTTGTGTAGGATGGTTCCGTCGGATCAAAGATCTTCTTGACCGATTCGATAAGCGAGGTGATACCAGCTGATAGAACGATGACCGCAATGATGATGGCACTGAAATACTCAATGCGTCCGAAACCAAAGGGATGCTTGTGGTCAGCAGGGCGTTGTGAGAGCTTTGTGCCGACGATGGTTATCACGCTTGAAAGAGCGTCACTGAGGTTGTTGACGGCATCCATCACAATAGCCACAGAGCTGGCCAGAATTCCAACAACGGCCTTGAAAGATGCAAGCAACACATTGGTTATAATGCCAATCCAACTGGTGCGAATGATTTGTGAACTGCGATTCATATTTGATATTTGTTTCTAAACGGCTACAAAATTAATCATTTTTCATTTTAAAAATTTTTAGTAGGCATATACAAGCCCATACTTCTCATGCAGTCGGCGAAGAGAGCCGTCGGACTTCATCTGACTGATGACATTGTTCACCATCTGCAACAGATCCTCTTGTCCTTTCTGCATCAACACGCCAATCTCACCGTGATTGAAAGGCTCGTTCAATAGCGGGGCGGCAAGTCGGGTGTCAGTCTGCACATAGTAGGGAGCTTCTGTTATCTCCGTTATCATCACGTCGGCCTCGCTCTCGGCTATGAGCGTTGGGATCTCCTCGTTCTTGGGGTGGACGATGATGGTGGCATGAGTCAGGTTCTCGTTGGCAAACTTCTCATTCAGTCCACCGGGATTCACCATCACACGGACTTCAGGCTTGTCGATGTCGGCCAACGACTTGTAGCGGTCGGCTTCCGAAGCCCTGCAAAGGATGGTCTTGCCGTTAGCCAGATAGCCGTCGCTCATCAGCATGGTCTCACGTCGGGCATCGGTGATGGTGATGCCGCCAATAGCGAGGTCGAACAACTGAGGCTCCGTCAGTACATCGGCTGTCAGCGTAGGCCATGAGGTCTTTCTGAACTCTGGTGCTACGCCCAGTCGTGAAGCAATCTCCTTTGCCACCTCAATACCGAAGCCCCAATAAGTTCCATCGGGTTCGCAGAAGGATAATGGCCTGTAGTCACCAGTAGTACCAAAGAGGATGGTGCCACGTTCAATAATCTCAGCAACCTTTCCGTCGAGGGGAATGTCTGTATAGGTCGACAGGATGAAAACGGAGAACTGGCCGTTCTCCTTTCCGAACTGGATAGCACCTTTCAGGTCGTTCTCTGGGAACAGCTTCGTGCTGTCGAAGTAGTAAAGGCCATCCTCACTATTGTACCAACCGCCAACGTAGCCTTCGTGCTGCAGGGCGTGGCTTACCACTTTATCGAGCTGGTCACGACTGTGGCTGTTCTGAGTAGCTGCATAACTGACGACGATTCCCTCCGTCGGCTCCGTCATCGTGCGGATGTCAATCGTGAATCCGTCTGGGTGGGCCTGACTGAAAGCCCACACCTTATCGGCAATAGTTGAAATGTTACTCTGCTCTGTAGCGTTATCCTCATTTGAAGAGCATGAGGCAAAGCTGGTAGTTCCGCAAATGGTCAGAACTGCAATAAGCAACCAGGTCTTTAATCTTTCTAATCTCATCATTGTTTCATTAAATCGGCTGATAGAGAGTCGTATTTCTTAGTCGTTAATTACTTCGATATAGAAACTGAACGGACGGAATCCGTCGTTGCAACTGATCATCGCACTCATCGGGTCCTTCATCCATCCATCGAAGAAGTTGCCTTCCCCTTTGGCCAAAGATTCTACAAACGGCCTCATGGATTCCCATGCTGACGGGCAAAGACCTTCAGGACATTGCCCGTCGATGGAAACCCATTGCTGCCCCACGCTGACATCACAGGTGTGTTCAATGGGATTCTCATATTTTGCCATCAAGTCAGGATAGACCGTCTGACGAATGGCAGTAATTCGTATCTTATTCATTTTTTTACAGCTCCTCCTTTTGTAAGGATTCCAGGAACTCCTTCAGCCTGAGCACGAGCAACTGGGGGAAGGTAATGTCGCGCAGGATGTTGAAATGCGAGTCGTCGGAAACGATGTAAGTGGCTCCGGCGGCAAAGGCGCAGTCTACGAACTTGTTATCGTCGGGGTCTGCGGTGATGAGATTCCAATGGAAATATGTGTTCACTTGCACTACATTGGGACTCTTCACAATCAAGTCCACCACGTTTTTGGCGAGGGTCGGCGTTGTCTTTTGTGCAATGATTTCCTCGTACTCCTCCAATATCTCGGTAGTTACGCAAAGCGTGTATCGCTCCTCTTGAAAACCTTTCCAAACAGGATAAGCACCGCCAAGCTTAGAAAGCGAGGCCAGCAGGCAGTTGGTATCGAGTACGACTTTCTTATTTTGCATACTTGTATGGCGTGCGCAGATGTTCTTTCAGAACGGCCTCGTTTTTCTCGTTGTCCCACTTGCCCTCAGCCCAGAGCCGATCCATTTCCTCGTCAATTTTGCGTGCGTAGAAATCGCACACCACCTTGCGCAATTCACTGAGTTCCTTCTCGGTCTTGATGCGTCCTAAGAGCTGCAGGAATTCCATTTGTGCTGCATTCAGTCCAATTGCCTGTTCCATAATGTATCTGTTTTTAATGTTCAACGGGTGCAAATTTACAACTTTTTCTGTATATTACCGAATATTTGGCATTTTTTCTACATTAAGTCCAAAACTCTTTTTCTCCGGTTTTCTCCATTTCTCCCTGACACTTCGGACAAGTTCTCATGTTCCATATCCTGATGTTCTCGCTGCCGCAGTTCAAGCAAAGCCGCCCCACCTCGCTTCGATAAGATGGGGCTACGTCTGCGATGATGCCACCAACTACAATGTTCTGAATGGTCTTGCAGTCAGGACAATTCATTGGGGTAATCTGCTGTCGAAAGAGGCCACGCCCCTCGTACACCTCGGCTTCATACCCACAAGCCTTGCAGCGATATTTCAACTTCCACGCCATCTGTTGCTGATATTTCTAAACGGCTACAAAATTACTCGAATTATTTCATATTCTCATGGAAAACTCCTCATTTTTTATCATAAATATTGGAGAAATGAAGGATTATTGCTATCTTTGCCAAATAATTCGTTCATTTTCTCTCAACTTTTAAAACTTCATGAATGATGGCTCATATTGCTATATACACACTGACATCCGAGCTTCACGACGAGCAAGCCGTCGATGCTGTTACCCGAGAATTCCTTGGCAGTCTTGGTATTGACTATTTGTTTCGAGGCAGCGACTATGCTGATTATGGAAGCAACACCCTCAACCTGATCTACGTAAGAACAGGTGGAACGGAAGGCATCTTCAAAGGACTGTTTAACACATTGCGAGAGAAATCCAACCGCCCCTTTTACTTGTTGACTTCCGGGAAGAGCAA
This sequence comes from uncultured Prevotellaceae bacterium, assembly GCA_900318815.1. Classification (GTDB taxonomy): domain Bacteria; phylum Bacteroidota; class Bacteroidia; order Bacteroidales; family Bacteroidaceae; genus Prevotella. The sequence goes on along the minus strand of ONMA01000030.1, from coordinate 76,275 downwards.
TTCCCTTGCTGCTTCGATGGAGATCCTCTCGTATCTCCGACAAAATCATGTCGACGGAGAAATCATTCATGGCAGAACGGAGTATGTCAACAGCCGTATACGGCTATTGGAAAAGGTGGAAGAAGCGAGGGAAAAGATGAGTGGATGTCGGCTTGGTGTTATCGGTAAGCCTTCCGACTGGTTGATATCCAGTTATGCTGATGATGGTATGGTGAAGCAGCGGTTGGGCATTGAATTGGTGGATATACCAATGGCCGAACTGCTGGATGCGTTGGCAGACATCCCCGAAGAAATGCCAAGTGAAACCTCCGACAGGGAAATCATCAGCCGTGCTCTCCCGGGAGCCAACAGGATATACAAGGCCCTGAAACAAATTGTCGACGAGCATCATCTCCAGGGGTTCACCTTGCGATGCTTTGACTTGCTGAGTACCGTAAAGAATACAGGATGCCTTGCTCTGGCAAAACTGAATTCCGAAGGTTTTGTTGCTGGTTGCGAGGGTGATGTTCCGGCTCTGCTGTCGATGAAGATGATCCAGTCGGTGACAGGGCTTTCTGGCTTTCAGGCTAATCCCTCCACAATCGACCCGGAGGCTGGCGAAATACTCTTTGCCCATTGTACCATTCCGTTGAATATGGTTGAGCGGTATGAGTACGACACCCACTTTGAATCTGGCATTGGTGTGGGCATCAGAGGTTATATGAAGGAAGGGAAAGTGACGGTGTTCAAGGTGTCGGGCGACTTGTCGCGCAGTTTCATCGCAGAGGGTACATTAGTCAGGAACCAGTCAGAACCAGATCTCTGCCGTACCCAACAGCTCATCCGCCTGTCGGACAAAAGTCAAGCCTCCTATTTCCTGACTAACCCCATTGGCAACCATCACATCATTGTCCCCGGAACTTACAAATCCTTGTTAGAAGAGCTATTGCGCGCACCTTACTAAAACTTTCTCCTCTCAATCAAATCCTCCACGGCTTTCAATTGTTTCCGGGTATCCACCATATAGTGCCACTGTGGATTGCAGCTGCCAGTTATGTTGAATTCTTTCCTCATTGCATTCTAATTATAAGCTTTTTGCTGCAAAAATAATGATTATTTCCGAGACCTCCAAATATAATACCATACTTTTACCTCAGAAACACCATCCTATCGTATCGGTTTTGAATCCCTTTCCCTTCATAACCTTTTCACAACTCGGGCAGAATGTCTTCACGTCATCATACGGATACCCATTTTTTGCATCTTTCATCAGACAATTCTTGTTGGGACAATGATGGCGTAGATCTTCTCTTTCAACTACCAATCTTCCAACCGAATGGCCGAGTTCATGAATCGCAATCTTAAGCATGTCATTTACGTTGTTACGCCTATTCTTTTTTAGTCGCTGATACGATACAAAGGAAACATGTCCCCCCAAGGCACTCATACCCAAATTGGCATGACTCCCTTTGTTTTTATGATCCCAGTTGCATACTTCCGCATTGATGACAACTAAAGAAATACCTCTCTTGGTATCCGTTGTTTTTATTATATGGGGGCGAAGTTTTGACCACCAGTATCGGTCATTACCCTTTTTGTCATTCTTTATATAAGCACTATCTACTAATGCCAAATCACCAGAATATTCAGTGTTAGGATATATGACTTTCAATCTACTTGTAAGCTGGTTTACTAAGTTTGACGGTACTCCACCCATATTGTATACATGCAATACAGGCTTTTCGGACGTTGCCTTTGTTGTATGTACTTTTGTTGCAACCTCTTTCCCCTTGCTTTTACTGTTCCCACAGGAAAAGAACAACAACACAGCTGCCAATATGAAAATTGATTCCTTCATTGTTATATCTCCTTATCAATCTACGGCATAAGCAATAATGCCCAGTTTTACCATTCACTAATATCGTCCATATCAAATACGACACTCTTTATAGAGTCATCCGGGCTTGGAAAGAACTGATAGCCAGTAACTCTTTCTACCTGTCTGATAGAGTTCACATAGAAATCCTTCTTCCTGTTGCCCTCCGTATTCCTACATATAAATCCAATACCTTTGGGATTGGAGGATTCTGTACACAGAACCACTTTGAAAAATACTTCTGGTACAGGGATTTGGTTTGTAGGTAATTTTAATGCATGTCTCCACCAACAATTTTGTTATTAATCAATAATTCAAAAGAATACCACTCGGATTTGTTCAAATCACGGCTTAGATAGATGGATTCTGAGTGATAACCTTCTTCAATGGGTATGCTTGATGAATTACTATATGAATTTTCACCAAAAGCTTTTACTTGTATCGTAATTGTATCATCTCTAAAACTATAGTAATCGAATGACAGCCATCCAGTATCGAAATTGAACGAGGTACTTTTTACAATAAACGGTTGTATATCATTCAGAGAACTTTTGAAAGATGAAAATTCATTTTCAATCTGTTCTCGACACTCAGTTTCTTCTCTCAGGTTCTCATTCAGAGTCTCTATATTATCATTAAGTTCTGAAATCTTCTGATTTTTATTGAAAATTGTCTGGTTCGCCTCAGACAATTCTACTTGTGTACTCTTAAGGCTATCATTCAAAAATAACAGGCCTACTCCACAGGCAAGAATGGCAAGACTAAGGAATACGACAAGTTGAAACTGTTTCTTTTGTTTCAGGACTTTTGCATGCTCTTTCTGTAAGTATATGTATTTTTGCGTGATTTCAGAATTCTCTTTGTTCAGTCGGCTCACAATACCTCTGTAACTATTTAGTGATTGGGTATCGAAGTCTTTTTGCTTATAGATAAATGTGTAACTATAGGATGTTGATGCCTTGATGATGTCGTTTACATTATCATCAATTGAAAACGTCCTCTTTTCATTTTTTGCTATTCCATAGCTAATAGGTGGAAGAGGCCGACTTGTTCCATCTAAATTTGTAAATTCATTTCGCAGGTAGTCTGTAATGCGCGAGACTTCTGTTTGGTTCGTGTAAAGCCGACCAACCTTAGAGACAATATCACCTTTGTCATTTAATAGAATGATCGTACCATTTACGACCATACTTGTTATTGCGTTCTCAAATATGGAGAACATTCCCTTGAAGTCTGTCAGCATCACGCTATTAAGTACAACACACAGACCAATATATTGTTCAGCATCAAGTTTGCGGATATAACCATAATATATTAGCTTATCCTCACGATGAACTGCTATTTGAGTTGGTGCGGACGATTGAGCGTAGAAACTTTGAAAAACTGTTTGGGAATAGTCATTGGGATATTGTGAATATCCATTACCCAAAGAACCAAATATGTATGTCGAAATGTTCACGCTTAATTCAGTTTGAAATTGATAGTCTTATTTTGGTTATCTACTGTATAAGATGCAGTTCTGTTGAGTACTTCATTACCTAACAGCAATGGGGCCTGAGCATTTGATGAAACTGTAGCTTGTACATTGGGGCAGACAATCTTTCCACCGATAATGACCTCGCGCAAGTTCACAACCATGTTTTCAACTACGCTGCCATCTGCAATCATTGATCTAGACTTACCGACGAAATCATCGTCTGTCAACACTCCTTTGCTGTATAGGTGTTGAGCTTCTGCAACAGAAATTAGGGCACCAGAACAACCACTATCTAATATCATGTGGACAGAGAATGTTCCGTTCAATTCAACTTCTATGTATTTTACACCACCACTCTCAATAAACGGAACAGCTATTATATCCCCAGAGGAAAGTTCGCCGCCTGGTAAACTTTCCTGTTGTTCTGAACTGACATTACTCGTCTCAAAATATGGAGGCGCATATTTTTCTTTATTTTTGCATCCATTCAATATTAGTGCAAAGCAAAAGAATAAACCAAATACTCTTATGTTCATACGTTATTATTCTTTTACCACAATAGTCCTTTTTAACGGAGTGCCATATCCGTCGACAAAGAATTGTAATTCCAAATCATTGCCACTTCGCCTAGGTGTTATGGTCGTTTCAGTAGAATTAGGATTTCCTATGTAGAAATCGGAATCCTGTATTTTCCAACATCCCTTAATACCCTCTACTGGCTTAAACTTTAAATTATCACAGATACTTATAGTATATGCACTATTCTTTGTCATGTATTTAATGCCCTTCGTAAATTCCGCAACATTAATTATTAGGGTGTTGTAGTCAATAGTTCCTGTCTTATTAACTTTGTCTGATTCGACATTTTCATCATCCGCTAAAATCCCTTCTGTTTTTTGCTCTGCTTCTTTAGTAGTTTCTTTTTCAGAAATAGGGCTTTCTTTTGGTTGCTCGACAACTTCAGCAACTCGCGTTTTGTCTTCTTCTCTAAATGACGAGAATCCTTTGTTTGAACAATCATTTAGAGAGAACAAAAACCAAACAATTAAGACTAATACTATAGCAAGAATGATGTATAGCAAGTATCTTTTGATGTTGAAATCTAACACATCGTCATCTTCATCTTGCTTGTTTCTGTCATTATTGCGATTGCCATGAAAAGAGTTCTTTCTTTGGTCGCCGTGTATTTTTGACTGCTCTATTCCCAAAGAATCAACAAAATCTGCCAGTTTCAGAAGGGCTTGCTTTTCTTCTTTAAGGCCATTAATTATATTATAGCTTAAATTGTTCTTTGATTTATAATCATCATATTCTTTCTGTATTTGAAGTAAATTGTTTTGCGCTTGAGATAATTGATCTTGAAGTGCTTGGATTGTGCCATTCAATCCTTGAGCATTGCTAATGGCTGCATCATGTTTGTTTTGTAAGTCATTCAATTTATCCGTCCATTGCCGATTAAGAGTTTGTATACGTTTCTCATGCTCACTCTCTCGCAATAGCAGATGATCTGGCGAAATAGATATTTCCCCATACTTTTGCATGTATTTTCTAATATTGTCAGATGAGCAGTCAATCAAGTTAAGTTTCCCTACCTGATTGTTAGTGGAACTAATATTCTGAATATTTAGCAAGTCAGTATCATCAATGGCCCTGCTAATCCAACCTACTAAATCTGTTTGAATATTTTCGTATACATTTTGAGATAATTCATATGAGACATATTGATAATTGTCTTTCCCTCCCCTAAGCAAATTACCTATCACCCATTTGTTGCAAAGTGTATCAAGCAGCGTATAAAGATTAGCAGCACTCTTGTAATAAGCATCAAAACGGATTGTGATACCAAAATAAGAATTAGGTCTGCCATTGGTATCTAGCACATTTTTACAGAGAAGAAATGTATAATAAAAGTATGGCTGGGCACTTTCTATTATAAGTTCCTTGCCAACACTCTTTGATCTATTATAAAAGCGTTGAAAGAAGGAATCTTTCTCGTTAGCAGGCCCAAGATAACTAAAACCTCTTGGATTGCCATGAATATATATTTCTAATTGCATTGAAGTTCGCTTGTTTTATAGTAATTTAGTTATAGCTTTCCATAACATAGTAGGATAGTCATTCACACTATCAGCATAAACGTCTGAACCAGGCTGGTATAGTCCCGTCTGGAAAGGAACAAAGCCACAATTATACTTCTTGAACCACTTCAAAATTGGGATATCATTCTTGAACTGATTGAATATGCCGGGATATTGGACTTGGACGAAATCGATGGCTTGTTTCATCCGTATTTCACCAGGAGTAATAACAAAGTGAGTCTCATCAATTTTGTTAAATATGAACAACACTTCATCATTTTTTTGCATCATGGGCTTTAATGCATTGATACGTCCTACGTAATTCATTCGATCTTGGGGATCCTGCCAGTTAGGTTCAACAAAGATGCACCAAATGCGCGTATTTGGGGCTGCAATAATAGTATGCATGTAATTGGGATAATGCCTTATAGGATTTTGGGGATCAAAATAATATTCTCCGGGAGCCTCTAATATTCGACATTTTGTATTTCCATCTTCAATCACATTAACTAACATATAGCCCGTTGTACCTGCCGCTTTAGTAGGACGAGTAATAAAATCGTTAAAATCGTCACAATCAGCTTGATATGCAGTATCGCCGGATGGTCTAAATGACCGTTCAGGCTCTATAGCCTGATATTCTCCACTTTGACGCAAGTAACGAGTCAGCCTCTTTAGTCCCATTGACTTTCCACATGATGTGGGGCCAAATAGAATTATTATAGGAGCGTCTGGTGGTATGTTGACGACTCCATCAAGAACAGGAGCGCCATGCGCAACATTGTTCTGTCTTGGGGGAACAGGATTCACTGGTGTTGGATTTGGATTTACAGTAGGCTCATTCATTACATTGGTATCTACTGTTTCTCTTTTCACTTCTTGCTGTGGCTGTTTTTTCGGGTCACTACCGAGAGTTACATCTATTGGCATAGTTTCATTCCTTTAAGTTTGTTGTTTATTTTTGGGCTAAATAGAAGAATATGAAGGCTCCAAGGTCTACAAGAATTGCAATAAATATACAGAAGATCATTGCGAAATTTGCGCCAAACTTACCTGTGAGAAAATCCCACCAAGTATCAAGTACGCTTATCAGTCTTTCTATGCGTGTGGTTTGTACTGAGGCGGTATATCTAGTTTTATCCGCATCGTCTATGAATATGACAAAATCTTTATAATTCTTGATGGTTGCATAGCCGTCACTGAGACGTGTTTGCAAATCACGTATGTTGTCAGCATCGGACACATCGACTTTGCCTTGCTGTCTGGCAGATTCCCATGCCTTAATGTTATCCTCACGGGTTGTTGCTTCTGCCACATATACAGGACGCATCTTGTCAAGGTTAATGTAGTTGTCTCTAATTTCTGCGAGACGTACTTTCAACATTCCTTCAATCTTTGCTCTATAGAGGTCACAAAGCCTTTCACGCTCAACCTTTGATGTTCCACCATTATAAGAAAGCTTCTCGAAACTTGTTGCATGAAGAAGGTCTTTCAAACTGTTACGTATCTCAGCAGCTTTTGGACCGTCACCAGGTACTAGAGCATTTTTAATCTCTTCATATAATTCGAGAGCTTTAGCATGAACATCATTGCTTACTTTTCCTTGCTCTAAAGCAATCTTTTCTTCCGTTACCTTTGCTACTTTCAGTTGATTCAAATAATTATTTGTAGCAGTAATATCTTCTGAAATTGTCTTGTCAATTTGGTTGTGATACAAGAATGTATGCGTATTCGTTGGCATGCTGAATACAAACCAGAAGAATAGCATGATAAGAACACCAAAAGTAAGGCATGCCGTTCTATGGCGCTTAACATCAATAAAGGTAATTACTGGTCTCCGGGCAAAGCTATCAATAAGCAATGAACCACCCAGCGACGCAATGATGTAAAAACATATTGTGATAATCCAGCACATCGGCACTGAATAAGTTGGAAAAGACAAGTGGATAGACTCTTCCGTCACGACACAACTGATTGCTGCCAAAAAAAGATACATCACAATCCAAAGGATTTTCAAATAATTAGTTTGTCCCATAATTTATTGAATTTAAATTTATATTGCAGTATCGTAATAACGCAGAAAGCCCGTCAACGTCTACCTGTTGATAAAACGTTGAGGACAATCTCTAATCCTTGTAGGGTCCCTATGTAGTTAGCGGCAAGTGAAATATCCATATTTTCTCTTTGCTTTTAGGTTAGTACTCTCGTTCTTCAGCAATCTTAGCACTAACCCCTATATACAGAGAAAAGCGCAGACAACTGCCATACGTCTTCCAGGTTCAGCACGACCCTAACACCTTATGGATGAAGCCTACGCTTGTAGCGCAGCTCCAAACAGGTGTTAGGTTTCTTGCTCTTTTCTCGTTTTGCGAGGTGCTGATTCGGAAGACGATTTGAGCAAATATGTATGTATGCCCTTGCGGACATTACGAACGCAAAATTACACAATTTTTCTAAAAACAACAGAATGTTTGACGAAAAATTTCTAAGGAGAGGGTGATTTTAAACGTTTTTTTAGATTTGGGGGGAGAAAAAGAGGGGAAATGCAAAGAAATATCTCGTCATTTACACCGCCATCCTGACGATAGAAGGTCACTTCTGTCAACAAAATTTCAACCTTACAGGTCGAAGATTTTCAATTGTAGCCTCTATTTTTACTCCGACAGCGTGAACATCGGTATCATTTGAGCGCGATTAGCACCTTAAATCGCTCCGATTTCGCCACTTTTTTCTTTTGCGATTTATTTTTTTGTGGAATTTGCATACACTGCATACACTTTTGTTGTAACACGTTATAAATCAATGGAATAAACGGTGTATGCAACGGTGTATGTACGGTGTACTTTAAATTTTGCCTACACCACTGGATAAGGGTGTACCTGTCTTGGTGCGCTTGCGGCAGATGGTATAGCTCGCGACCGAATCGATTGTTGTTACACCCGTTGGAACTGTTTGTCCCAACGGCTGGGACAATCCGTCCCAACGGGTGGGACGCTTTGTCTTCCATATATTATTGTCTTGTCTGTATGTGTCACAAGGAAACTACCACTTTGGTTGCATACACCGCCTTCACCGTTACCTACACCGTTTTTCTACCTCATTACCAGTTTGTTACGTCCTGGTGTATGTAGTGTATGCAAATTTTAAAAATAAAATTTCTTGCTGTACGATAGAAGGACGCTTTCAGCGTCTTTCAACTGAAAAATTTCTCGTACTCCGTGTTCTCTGTGGTGAAAAAGTGCAACCGCAACTCACCTATCTCAATGACGCTGCGAAGTTAGAGCACAGGTCGCAGATATTCCGTTAGACCTTGGTGGATGCTACTTTACACCCCAATACAACAGACTTCACACCGCCATGCTACATTAATGACGGTTTGATTAATGTGACATGACGGTGTGATGAATGTTTCGTTGAGGTGTGATGAATGTTTCGTTGAGGTGTGATGAATGCTCCGTCAGGGTGTGATGGAACGTTCCGATGGGGCGTACTTCCTCAGGAGATTTGCCAACCGTGAAAGGCTATTTCTTGCCCACGATGGAAAGGTACTTTTCGTAGGCGGCGTCCCAGACGGACTTGTCCTGCGGCTTGTATTCCACCAGCTCGATGGAGTTGGCGATGATCTGGCGCATCTGCCAGATGTCGCCGACGATGCGGGCGGCCTTGGCCTGCATCATGATGTTGCCGATGGCGGTGCATTCCTGCGGGCCGGCGAGCACGGTGGCTCCCGTGCTGTTGGCGGTGAACTGGTTGAGGAACTTGTTGAGCGAACCGCCGCCGATGATGTGGAGTACCTCCAAGCGGAAGGGGGCGAACTCCTGCATCCACTGGAACACCTGACGATAGCGCAGGGCCAGCGAGTCGAAGATGCAGCGGCAAATCTCGGCAGGTGTCTCGGGCACGGGCTGGTTGGTGTCGCGGCAGTACTGCTGGATGGCGCCGATCATCGAGGCGGGGGCGGCAAAGGCCGGGTCGTCGGGATTGATGATGCTGCGGAACGCCTCTACCTGCATGGCCGATCCCTGCAGCTCGGGGTGGGAGAGCTTGCGCACCTCGTCGGGCCACTCCAGGCGGCAACGCTCGTAGAGCCACATGCCGCAGATGTTCTTCAGGAAGCGGGTAGTACCCTCGATACCGCCCTCGTTGGTGAAGTTGCGCTCGTAAGAGAGGTCGCTGATGATGGCGTCCTTCGTCTCAATACCCATCAGCGACCAGGTGCCGCTGCTGAGGTAGGCAAACTTCTCGTCCTTGGCGGGCACGGCGGCTACGGCAGAACCCGTGTCGTGGCCAGCCACGGCGATGACGGGCACGGGGCCGAGACCCGTGAGACGCTGCACCTCGTCGGTGAGTACGCCGATGACGGTGCCGGGATTGACCATCTTGCCGAACTTGGATCGGGTGAGTCCTAAGGAACTGAGCAGGCGCTCGTCGAGCTGTTTGGTGCGCGGGTCGAGGAGCTGCGAGGTCGAGGCGATGGTATATTCGCACACCTCGTTGCCCGTGAGCATCCACGAGAGGGCGTCGGGCACGAAGAGAATCTTCTGTGCGTGCCGCAGGGCCGAGTTGCCCTCGCGCTTCATGGCGTAGAGCTGGAAGATGGAGTTGAAGTTGAGGAACTGAATGCCCGTGATGTCGTAGACCTCTTTTCGTGAGATGACGTGCTTCAGGTAGTCGTCCATCGCATCGAAGGTGATGGGGTCGCGATAGGCACGCGGGTTCCTCAGGATGGCTCCGTCATCGCCGATGAACACGAAGTCGACGCCCCAGGTGTCTATGCCTATCGAGGTGATTTCCAGCCCGCGACGGGCCACCTCCTTCAGTCCGCGGATGATTTCGAAGTAGAGGGCGTAGATGTCCCAGTAGTAGTGACCGCCCTGCTCGATGAGATTGTTGGGGAAGCGGGTCACCTCCTCCAGGTCGAATTTCCCTTCATGGATTGTTCCTACAATCGTCCTGCCGCTGGTAGCTCCCAGGTCGACGGCGAAGAAATACTTTTTTTCCATTATCGCTTTGTTTCGGTTATTGATTAGTTGTTTAGTAGAATTGGCTGCAAAGTTACGAATAATTATTGAAATGCGTGCATGTTTCAGAAATAATATTCGTATCTTTGCAACCGCTTAGAGACTATAATCTTTCAACTAAAACAATAAAGACATGTCAACATTATCAATTTGGATTGTCATCGTTTTCTGTATCGGCTACTTCTGTATTGCCATTGAAAGCCTGACAAAAGTGAACAAGTCAGCCGTTGCGCTGCTGATGTTTGTGGCCACGTGGACCCTCTTCATGCTCGATCCGGGCAGCTACGTGAGCGGAGCCGTGGGCCAGCAGGTGGCTCAGGCCGTGAGCGAAGTCATCGAGCACCACTTAGGCTCGACCTCCACCACGCTGTTCTTTCTCATGGGAGCTATGACCATTGTGGAGCTGGTCGACCAGAACGGCGGTTTCAACTTTGTGCGCGACACGCTGCAGACCAAGAGCAAGAAGGCGTTGCTCTGGCGCATCGCGTTCATGACGTTCATCCTTTCGGCCATCCTTGACAACCTGACCACCTCGATTGTGATGATTATGATTCTGCGCAAGTTGGTGAGCGACAAGAACGACCGCCTGATCTATGCCGCGCTGGTGGTCATTGCCGCCAACTCCGGCGGAGCCTTCTCGCCCATTGGCGACGTGACCACCATCATGCTGTGGAACAAGGGCGTCATCACCGCCGCCGGTGTGATTACCGAGATTTTCGTTCCCTCGCTCATTTCGATGGTCATCCCTGCCTACATCCTGTCGCTCTCGCTGAAAGGCGAGCTGACGTTTACGGCCGAACAGGCCCAGACCATGGCGGCCAGTGACCTGACTACGGGGCAGCGCAAGACCATCTTCTTCCTCGGTGTGGGCGGTCTGGTCTTCGTGCCCATCTTCAAGACCATCACCCACCTGCCGCCGTTCGTGGGTATCCTCTTGGTGCTTGGCGTGCTGTGGACGGTGACGGAGGTGTTCTATGCCCGCCTGAAGGCCCCGGAGGAGAAGGGCGCGATGCAGAAGCGCGTCTCTACGATGCTTGCCCGCATCGACATGTCGACCATCCTCTTCTTCCTTGGCATCCTGATGGCCGTGGCCTGCTTGGAGACCATCGGTGTGCTGACCCTGCTGGGTCAGCAGCTGGACGTGACCTTTGAGGGCAATCACTACTTGGTGACGGGCATCATCGGCGTGCTCTCCAGCATCGTCGACAACGTGCCCTTGGTGGCCGGCTGCATGGGCATGTATCCCGTACAGGCCGCAGGCGACATGGCCATCGACGGCATCTTCTGGCAGTTGCTGGCCTACTGTGCCGGCGTGGGCGGTTCGATGCTCATCATCGGAAGTGCCGCCGGCGTGGTGGTCATGGGCTTGGAGAAGATTACCTTCGGCTGGTACATGAAGAGGATTACGTGGATTGCCTTCGTGGGCTATTTGGCAGGCATCCTGTCCTACTGGGTGGAGCGCACGCTATTGTTCTAAAGAACTGAGAGCCCACCCAAGCCCTCCCAAAGGGAGGGATGTTTAGATAGATAATGCAAAGTGAAAGGGTCTACCCAAGCCCTCCTTCGGACTGCTCTTTATACACATCTCCCAGGGTAGCCCCGAAGGGGCGTTGAGATTACAGGCAGGGGTGTAACCCCCTGCCTGTAGTCTTTTCAGCCCTTCGGGCTTCTGCTACGTTTTCAGTTGCCGAGATGGGTATAAGGAGAAGTCCGAAGGAAGGCTTGGGTAGGCTTAAACATCCCTCCCTTTGGGAGGGCTTGGGTGGGCTTTCACTTTTCACTTCTTCCCTTCATACCATTCCTGCAGCACGTAGAAGGCTTTTTTCTTCTCGCCCTTGTCGGAGAAGAGACCCTTCCAGGCCGTCAATTTTAGTAGATTGTATTACTGTGTGCTGCGCACGTCGCTGGGTTTCATGCCCGTCTTGATTTTGAACTTGGCGGAGAAGTAGTCGGGCGAGTCGAAGTTCAGACGGTAGGCTATCTCCTTGATGCTCATGTCGGTGGTGGAGAGGAGTTCCTTGGCCCGTTGCAGGCGCAGGTCCTGCTGGTAGGTGGCGGGCGAGAACCCCGTGTGCTCCTTGAAGAGCTTGCGGAAGTTGCTGTAGCTGACCCCCATCTCCTCGGCCACCTGCTGGATGGTGAGCGCCGACTCGAGCGACTCGCGTATGCGCATCCTTGCGCGCCCAATCATTTCCACGTGGTTCTGGTTCTTGGCCTTGAGCTCGATGTTGCGCTCTAAGGAGTACATCATGCCGATGAGGTGGTTCACGATGCCGGCCATGAGCTGCTGCGAGTAGGCCTCCTCGGCCACCGCAGCCTCGTAGGCTTGCTTGTAGAGTGTCTCGATGAGGTCGGAGTAGCCCACATGGTAGATGGGCTTGGTGGGCGAGAGGAACCCGGATCGCACGCGCTGATCCATGTTGTCGCCCTTGAATCCTATCCAGTACTTGGTCCATCCCTTCGGCCCCGTGGGGTGGTAGCTGTGCCATTCGCCGGGAAACAGCAGGAAGAAGTCGCCGGCCTTCAGGCGGGCCTCGGGCACGGTGTGGCTGTGGAAGATGCCTTCGCCGCCGATGATGTAGAGCAGCTGGTATTCGGGAAGGATGCGACCCTTGTCCAGGTCAAAGTAGTAGCCGTCGGCATGGCCGCGGGTGGGATAGCTGTCGTGGGGGCCTATCTCCTCGTAGCCGATGGTGGTCACGGTGAGCCCCCAGCGCTGGTCGCGCTCGCTGGCGAGCATATATTTGCAGATTTGTTTAGCCATGAGTGTCGGGTAATGGGTGGTGGAAGTTGGGTAATGGAGCGATGGGCTTGCAGGGGATGCTGAACCAGAAGGTGCTGCCCGTGCCTATGCCTTGGCTGACGACGCCTATCTGTCCGCCGCACCTCTCCACGATGCTCTTGCAGATGGCCAGGCCCATGCCTGTGCCTTGCGAGTACTCGTCGAGCTTGACAAAGCGGTCGAAGATGACCTTCTGCCTGTTCTTGGGAATGCCCTGTCCCGTGTCCTCGCAGTAGATGTAGAGGCTCTGTCTCTCGTAGCGGTAGCCCACGCGGATGTGTCCCTCCTTGGTGAACTTGATGGCATTCGACACCAGGTTGGTAATCACCTGGTCGATGCGTCCCATGTCGATTCTCGTGGGGAAGGTCTCATAGGGATTGTCCTTGATGAAGGCGACGCCGTTCTCCATGCGCTGCTGCAGGATGAGGCAGATGTCGTCGAAGGATTTGGAGAAGTCCACGTCGGTCGCTTTGATGATGGTGGTGTTTGCACTGAGCGACGTGTCGGTAAGGATGTCGTTGATGAGGTGTCGCAGCATGTCGCAGTTAGTGCGTATGATGCGTATGTACTCCTCGCTCCCCTCGCACTGGCCCATGGATTTCAGCACGTCGGTGAAGCCGATGATGGCGTTCAGCGGGGTGCGCAGCTCGTGGGTCATTGAGGCCATGAACACGCTCTTCAGCCGTCCTATCTCCTGTGCCAGGTGGGTTTCCTTCTCCAGTTGCTGGCGCATAAGCATAACGTCGGTCACTTCGCGCGACAGTCCCTTGTGGCCCTTGACCGATCCGTCTTCGTTAAAGACGGGCCAGCCGCTGATGATGAAGCATGCGGGGGCGTTGCTCTGCACGGTGTGGGTATAGTGGAACAGCTGGCTGAACGGCTTCTGGTTGGGCAGTGGGTTGGTCAGCACAGAGAGTACTTCGGCCCGCTCGTCCTCGCTCATATAGGCCAGCGAGGTGTCGATGTCCAGAGACACGTCGACATCCTCGTCGAGGGTGCGGTAGAAGTGCCATTTCCCTGAGTCCATGTCGCTGCTCCAGAGGAAGTTGCGGTCTTTTTCGAGCATGAATCTCAGCCGATTCTTGTAGAGTTCGGCCTGTGCGAGCAGGTCGCGGGTGTGCACGGTGTGTATGTAGTTAGCGCGATCGCGGTCGTGCTCGTTGGTCACGTCGAGTGCGGCCACGATGTAGTTGGTGAGTTCGCCTTTCTGGTTGAACAGCGGGCGGATGAAGAACTTGATGTAGTGGTCGATGCCCATGTCGGCATACTGCATGTGCTGGCACACAAAGATGGGGTCGCGGTCCTCGGGCGAGTAGCAGCTGCGGAAGAGGGGGATGTCGAACAGGCTGACGGTCTCCCAGAAGCGGGCGGTCTCGTGGTCGTTGCGGTTGATGCCGCACAGGTCGCGCATGGCGTCGTTGAGTCCTATGAGGTAGCCGTTCTTGTCGTAGAACGACAGGGCCATGAACGGGATGTTGAGCAGGCTGTTGTACATGTTGTCCATCTCGCGCTTGGCCTTGTCCTCGGCCAGGTCGCGCGTCACGTCGTTCACGGCGTTGATGACGTAGGCCGGCTTGCCTTCCTCGTCCATCTCGACGATGGCATGTCCCTGCAGGTTGAGCCACTCGCCCTGGTTGCCGAAGGTGCGCCAGCGCTTGTCCAGTTCAAACTTCTTCTCGCGTCCGTTGAGCAGGCGCTCAGCCTTCTGCCTGAACTCAGCCTGCTGCGAGGGGTGTATATGGCTGGTGAACTCTTCGAGCGTGATGCCGCGCTTGGGGAGGATGTTGCCCGAGAGGTTCACCATCAGGTCGTTGCGTATGTCATACTCCATGATGTGGAAGTTGCCCATGTGCAGGGCCTTGGCCATCATCTTGTTCAGTTCGGTTGAGGTGCGGGTCACTGCCTTGACGTGTATCTTGGCCAGCCGGTTGAACAGGATGAAGATGACAACGAGGACGACGATGCCGAGGATGATGAGAATGCCGATGGACTGCGAATCGTCGTTAATGCGCTCGGGGTGCATCCATCGGTCCTTGATGGTCTGGATGTCTCCTCGCTGCTTCAGTCGGGAGTAGCGGTCGTCAATCTCGTCGATGAGTGCCTTGTCGCGGCCTACGATGCAGATCTCGCTCACGGGCAGCTCGACGTCGTTGAGTACGAGACCTTCGATGTTGAACTCGCGTATCTTCCATTTCAGCGGTTCCTCGCCCCAGACGAAGTACTTGTAGTCGCCGTTCTTCACGCCGATGAGTGCCACTCGGGGTGTCTGGTGATCGACGAGGGAGGAGTCGTCGATGTCGCGGAAGTAGGTGTCGGTGTAGTCGCCGGTCTTCAGCACCACGCCGCTGTCTTTGAGCTGCTTGTGGCTCAGTATCTGTGCCGAGTCGCCGATAGAGGCGGCACACAGGCGGTTGTAGTTGATGATGTTTTCCGAGCAGTAGTACCCCTTGTTGCGATAGCGGTTGAAGTTGCTCAGGATGAGGTCGGCTTGTCCCCGTTCAAACGTCCTTATGGCAGTACTCCACTCCTTGAGCACGTAGCGGTACTCAATGCCCATGTCGCTGAACACCTCGCGCATGATGTCGATGTTGGAGCCTACGGGCGTGCCGTTCTCGTCAAGGTACTCGTAAGGCGGTTTGTCCCAGTCGCCCACGATGATGAGCGGATGCTGTTTGTTGAAGCGCTTGCTCCAGTCCTGAGCCCAGGAAGCTGAGGACTGGAAGTTGAGGACTGTCAGCAGCAGAAGCATGCGGCCGATAGTCGTCAGGCTGAAGAGTCTGTATGAGTGTTGCAGGGTTCTCATGTTCTTTTTTTCCTTCCTTTCCTTGAGGAGTTAGTGAATCTTCTTGCGCTTGATGATGCTTGCCTGGCAGTACAGTGAGATCCAGACGGTGGTGCCTACGCCCTCTACGGAGTCGATTTCGATGGTGCCGCCCATTTGCTTGACCAGTTCGTTGCAGATGGTAAGTCCCAGGCCGCTGCTGTTGTTGGTGTTGCCAGCCATCTGTGTGCGCAGCCGTGCCATTACCTCCTTCGATATGCCCGTGCCGGTGTCGTCGATGGAAATGAGCAGGCGGCGGCCTATGTAGTCGTAGCGTGCCAGGACGGACCCCTCGTGGGTGTACTGGGCGGCGTTGGCCGCCAGGCGCTCAATGACGTTGCCCAGCTGCTCGGCATCGATGTCGACCACCAGCTGTTCGTAGTTGCTCTCCACCGAGTAGTTCACTCCCTTGTGCTGGAACCTTTTCCAGCCGTTGGTGCAGTATGTCTCTAACACCTGGGTGAAGTCGGTGGGCTGTTTCTTGATTTCCACCATGTGGGCCTCGATGCGCGAAAGCGTCAGGATGCCGTTGATGATGTGGGTAAGCCGGCCTGCCGTGTTCAGGATGGAGTCGTAGGCCTCGTTCTCGCTCTCGGCGCTCTGATGGGTGCCGAGGGCTGACACCTGCTGGATCATGTTGTCGAGCGGTGTGCGTATCTCTTCCATCATGTTGCGCATGAAGCCGGTCTTGGTGTCCTCGATTTCCTGCGTCTTCGCCTTCACGGCATTGAAATCCTGCTCGATGCTCTTCAGTTCGGAGATGTCGCGGCAGATGCCGAAGTACTCGGAAATGCTGCCTTTCTCGTCGAAGACGGGTTCCAGATGGAACTCCAGGTGCAGGATGTATTGGCTTCCGCGTGCCCTCAGCTTGGTGCGTATGTCGGTGCTGAAGGTCTTGTTGGTTCTTGCGTCCATTTCGCTCAGCAGGCGCATGGCCTTGATCTGCATGCTGCTGTCGATGAGGGTCATGCAGCGGGTCTGAGTCAGGGCGTGCTGCACGTGGTCCAGGCGGTCGTTGATGGTCACCGTGTGCTCGCTGGGCGAATAGCGCACCATGCGCAGGTCGGAGTGCGCGAGCAGGTGGTTGATGACCTTGACGTAGCGCTTGAGTATAGACTCGACCTCGTGTTCCTTCTGGATGGTCTGGCGCTCGTGTTCAATGCTCGACTCCAAGTAGGTGACGTCGTGGCAGATGGCGAAGAGGCGGGTGGGGACGTTGTCCTCGTCGTAGACGGTAATCAGGCGGAACTCGTTGAACAGCTTCTCCTTGCGCTTCACCGACTTGGTTCGCCGCTGCTCGGCGGGAATGCGGGCAGGCGTGACTACCTGCGTGGCATAGTAGTTGTCGGCCTCGGGCAGGGTAAGTCCCGGCTCTGTATCCAAAATGTCGCTGAAGGTGACGCGCTCCTGCAGGATGGCTTCGCGGTTGCACTCGAACATTTCGCAGGCGCGGTCGTTCAGGTCGGTAATGATGCCGTCCTTGTCGAAGACGAGGATACCCACCAAGGGTGTGTTGAAGATGGCCCAGTAGCGCGTGGTGCGCTCCTCGGCCTGGCGTTTCTTCTCGTTCCGCTCGGTTACGTCGCGCTTGGTGCCGATGATGACGGTGGGGTTGCCCTGCTTGTCGCGGTTGAGCACGGAGAGGTGGATGACGACGTCGCGCATTTCGCCCCGGTCGTTCTCCGTGTCGCGTGCCTTGATGTTGAGCACAATCTCCTTGTCCTCGCCATTGTCGTCGGGCGACTGCTCGGCCAGCTGCTGTATGCGCGAGTACAGCAGTTCGAAGTCCTTGGGGCTGTAGCGTTCCGAGAACTCTTCGGCTCTGTAGGTATAGGCGGGCTGTCCGTACTCGTTGCGCCAAGTGAACAGCTTGGTGGCCACGTCGTAGGTCCAGATGTGAACCTGGCTGGTTTCGAGCACCAGGGCCAGTCGGCGGTTGCGGCGGTTGTTCTCCTGCGTGATGCGCTTGCCGTGGATGTGGTAGTTGACGGCGTAGATGGTAAAGATGAGTACCAGGAGGATGAAGATGCCGCCGGCATACCATAGCCACATAGGCAGTTTCGTCTCCTGGCGTTCCGGGTAGAACCACTTGGTTTGCAGGGGCAGCAGCTTGTCGGTGGCGTTCATTTCGGTGAGTACGCTGTCGAGCAGGTGTATCAGGTGCTTGTCGTTGGAGATGAACTTGTATTCGCCGTGGGGCATGTCCACGGGCGTAATCTGCAGGTTGTCGATGTGGTACTTGCGCAGCAGCCATTTCAGCGACAGCGTGTTCCACACCAGCTCGCCCTCTTCCTTCAGGCTCATCTGCTGGATGGTCTCGCTGATGTTGCGGGTGGGTATGGCGTTGTCGCCCCAGCCGTAGCCCATCATCAGGTGGTGGCACAGCGAGCTGTCGTTGACGTAGACCTTATGGTTGGCCAGGTCGCGGAAGTTGTGTATGTTCGTGGGCTTTTTCTTGGGCGAGAGCAGGCTCTGGGTGAACAGCGTCACGGCGTTCTTGCCGTAATAGCCGTAGGTGTCGTGGAATCCTGCTGTCAGGTCTATCAAGAGGTTGGAGCGTCCTTCCTTCAGGTCCTTGAAGGCAACCAGGCGGGGCTTCATGGTAATGGTGTAGGGAATGCCCAGCTCGTCGAGGAGGAGCTTGATGAGGTCGATGTTGTAGCCGCAGGGCTGCCCGTGCTCGTTGACGAAGCTGTAGGGCCACAGGTCCTGTGCTCCCTCGTAGACCAGCGGATGCTCGGTAGAGTAGGAGTGCTTCGGCGCCTTTGACTCCTGCGGGTCGTCGGCGGGCAGCAGCGTGTCTAAGAACTGTGCCGTTGCGGCCTGTGCAAACAGGAGACAGGCACAGAGGGTTGTGATGATATGTCTTAAATGGTATGTCATGGTGTGGTTGTTATGGTTGTTAGGGGTTTGCGGTCTCATGCTTGCAGGGAATCCATATCCAGAAGGTAGAGCCGTGGCCCATGCCCTCGCTTTCCACGCCGATGCTGCCGTGGCAGCGGTCGGCTATCGACTTGCAGATGCTGAGGCCCAGGCCCGTACCCTGCACGTAGTCGTTCAGCTTGACAAAGCGGTCGAACACGGCACTCTGCTTGTCCTGTGGTATGCCTTCGCCCGTGTCCTCGCAATACATGTAGATGCCCTTCGGCTCGCTGCCGCTGTCGTTCGGGTTCGTGGTGTAGGCCCAGCCCACCTTGATGTGTCCCTCGTGGGTGTACTTCACGGCGTTGGTCACGAAGTTGGTGATGACCTGCTGCATGCGGCCCTTGTCGAGCGTGGTGATGAAGGTCTGGTAGGGATTGTCGGTAATGAACTCCACCCCCGGCTCCTGCACGCGCTGTGCCAGGGTCTGGCAGATGTCGCTGAACACGGTGGCGAAGTCTACCTGCCTGGCATCGATGACCAGCTGGCCCTGGGTCATGTTCGAGGCTTCGATGATGTCGTTGATGAGTCGCAGCAGCATGTCGCAGTTGTTGCGGATGATGCGGATGAACTCGCGGTGTTCGTCCGGGTCGTCGACCAGCTGCAGCAGGTCGCTGAAGCCCACGATGGCGTTGAGCGGCGTGCGTATCTCGTGGGTCATGTTGGCCAGGAACACGCTCTTCTGCTTGCCCGACTCGTCGGCCTGCTGTTTCTCCTTCCGCAGTTTCTCCTGGGCCTCCATCAGTTTGGTCACGTCGCGCACAATGCCGAAGTGGCCCTTCAGCGTCCCGTCGCTTTCGTAGATGGGAATGCCGTTTGCCGTAAGCCATGAGGAACCTTTCGATATGGGCAGCTTATCGAACTTGATGGTGGCATTGTAAACAGCGTCAACGCCTTGCATGTTTCCAAAGACCTTCAGGGCATAGTCTTTCATGCTGGGAGTGATGGAGTTGATGAAATCGTCGAACGCCATGGTGTAGTCGTTCTTGCGGAGCGAACGCGAGAACACGATGGTCTTCTCTTTCAGGTCGGACACCCATACCCACAAGTCGCTATGCTCAAGGAGGTAGTACAGCTGTTCCTCGTAGGCGTTGATTTTCTGGTTCAGTTGCTGAAGTTCCTGGTTGTGCCGCCGCTGTTCCATATAGATGGCACGCTCGTCGGTGACGTCGCGGGCCGTGACGGTGTAATAGGCCAGCTTGCCGTTCTCGTCCAAGATGGGCCTGGCTTTCACTTCGAGATACCTGTCGAGGTTCAGTTCGGGGAAGCTCATGTGCTGGCATGAGTGGAACCGCTCCAGGCTTCCCGGCTTATAGTCATCGCGCAGGAAGGGCGACTGGAACAGGCTGGTATTGCGGAAGTACTCGGCGCTTTCCCCCGTGAAATTACACATTTCACGCATCTTCTCGTTCAGGTCGATGAGAATGCCGTCCTTGTCGTAGAACGACATGGCCACCAGCGAGGTCTCGAACATCCTGGAATAGCGGTTTCCCAGCTCGCTGTTCTTGCGTTCCTCTTGCATTTCGTCGGTCATGTATTTCGTGGCAAAGACGATGGTAGGCTCTTCCTTGCTGTCGGTGGTTTCGGTGAAGGCATGTCCCTGGATGTACTGCCAGGGATTCTTCGCGTCGACGGCGGGCTGGCCGGGAATCGGGAAGGGCTTCCATCTGACGTCTAAGTTGGTGGTGGGCAGCTTCTCGGTCTTCATCTGGGCAAACAGTCCGATTACTTGCTGAAGGTCGTCTGGGTGTATGTGCTCGCGCAGTTCCTGGATGGAGACTCCTTGCTCGGGAAGAACGTGGCCGTGGCGGTTGATGAATCGCTGTGTGGGCTTGTCGAAGACGAAGATGTTGTAGTGGCTGATATTGATGGCCTGCATCATCATCCTCACCGTCTCCTGGCGGCGGCGTGTGGCTATGGCGGCCCGCTGCTTGGCCAGGCGGTTCAGGATGACGAGGCCGGCAACCAGGACGAGGGTGCTCAGGGCAATGTAGATGGCGATGGGCGAGGTGTCGTTGTGTACGCGGTCGGGTTGGAACCACCGGTCGTGAATGCGGTCCAGTTTGCCGTTTTGCTCCAAGCGGGAGTAGTGGTCGTCAATCTCGTCGATGAGCCGCCTGTCAGTACTCACGGCACGCATCTCGCTGAAAGGCATCTCCAGGTCGTGGAGGGTGATGTTGTAGTCCATCTCCCTGGCCACCCACTTGATGGGCTCCTCGCCCCAGACAAACACTTGCTCTTTGTTTTTGGAGATGGCCTCCATAGCCTCGTATGTTGAGCAGAATTTTAAGCGCAGGCCGGGTGCCAGGGACTCCAAGAGGGTCTTCATCTGGTTGTCGTACATTCTCACCAGGACGGACTTTGTCGTGTCAAGCTGCGAGAACGACTTGATGGGAGGCATCCAGTTGCTCGATGCCACCTTTGGCTTGTAGTAGTTCCATATCTTGTGCGTGGTGTAGTAGGGGGCATAGCGATAACGCCCCTCATGGTCGACGATGAGGTGGGCCTCGCCTCGCTCGAAAGCCTGGTTAATGAGGACGCCTTCCTTCATCACAATCTTGTAGGGCACGCCCATTTCCTTGAGGATAATCTTGAGCAACTCGATGTTATAGCCGTCGGGGCTGCCGTTGTTGTTGTTGAACTCGTAGGGCGGGAAGGCCCAGTCGCACATGATGATAAGGGGCTTATCCTTGGTGTATCTGGTCGACGGCTTGGCACTGGCCTGGCAGGCCATGACAGCGAGCAGGCCCAGTAGCAACCATCGGCCTGCGCCCTTCTTCGCCATTATATATAAATAGGTGATAATCTTCATAGTTGTGGTCCTTTCTCTGCCTATACTTCTCTCTTTCTCTCCATGACGGTCATCTCGCATGGAATGATAATCCAGACGGTGGTTCCCCTGCCCGGCTGGGAGTTGATGTCGATGTGGCCGCCCATCTGTTCGGCCAGTTCCTTGGAGATGGGCAGTCCGAGACCCGTGCCGTTCTTGTTGCCGGTGCTGAATCGCTCGTAGACGGTCTTCATGGCCTCCTCGGAAATGCCGCATCCCGTATCTTCGATGGCTACGATGAGTCGTCCGTCGATGTAGTCATAGCGTGCCCGCACGGTGCCCTGGTCGGTGTGCTGGGCGGCATTGATGGCCACCTGCTCGATGATGCGGCCCAGGTTGGCATCGTCGATGTTGATGACGAGCTGCTCGTAATAGTTGCTCACGATGTAGTGTACGCCTTCCTTCTCGTAGGGCATCCAGGCCGTCTGGCAGTGGCCTTCGAAGGTCTTGGAGAAGTCGATGGGCTGCTTGTTGATTTCAATCATGTTGGCATCCAGGCGCGAGAGGAACAGGATGTCGTTGATGAGGTTGAGCAGCAGGCTGGCATTCTTCTTGATTTCGCCCACGAAGATGTTCTCGTCCTCCATGGAGTGCTCGCCCTCGAAGAGTTCGGCAAAGCCCACGACGGTGTTCAGCGGCGTGCGTATCTCGTAGCTCATGTTGCGCAGGAAGGAGGTCTTCAGTTCCTCCACCTCGCGTGCCTTGGTGGCTTCAATCTCGAGTTGCTGCTCGGTCACTTTCAGGTCGGTCACGTTGCGGCACATGCCAAAGTATTTGGCTACACGTCCGTTCTTGTCGTAGATGGGGATGAAGTTGATTTGCAGGTAGATGTACTGTCCTTTTACCCGTATGTTGGTCTTGAGTGTAATCTCGATCGACGACGGGGTCAGGTTGTCCATGTTGTTGAGCAGGCGCATGGCCTGTTTCTTCGAGCTGTCGGCAATGAGGTTCATGCAGCGTGTCTGGGTCAGGATGTACTGCGGCTCGTCGGTTTTGCTGTAGATGGTGAGCTGATGGTTGGTAGGCGAGTAGGTGGCTATGCGCACGCCGCCCACTTCCATCACGTAGTTGATGTTCTCTACGTATGAGGCTATCTCCTGGTTGGCCTTCCTGAGCTTCTCAATGTTTTGCTTGTGCTGTCGCCAGTTGTACACGAAGTCGGTCACCTCCATGCCCGTGCCGTAGACGCCCAATAGCTTGCCGTTCTCGTCGCGCACGGGCACCATCTGCAGCTCGTAGTACACTCTGGACTTCGGCTTGCGGTATTCGGGCAGGTAGACGTTGATGAAATCCATGCTGAGCGTGGCCTTGAAGTAATCGAAGTTTTGCAGGTCGAACTCTTTGTCTTCCATCAGCTTGTCCAGGTTCACGTTCATGGCAATGGCCTGTTCGCGGGTCATGCCGAAAGTGCGCACGGCGCGGTCGTTCATGTTGACGAGCTTGCCCTCGGCGTCATAGAAGATCATGTCGACCATGGCGGTCTCGAAGATGGACTTGTAGCGCAGCATGAGCTGCGTGGATTCGCGGTGCCGCTTGTTGGTCTCGGTCATGTCGTTCATGGTGCCTAAGATCATCGTCGGCCTGCCCTCCTCCCGGTAAAGCACGGAGAGCACCACCGAGTATTCGCGTCCGTCGGCGTCGATGCTCTTCAGGGGGAGTGTTATGTTGTCCTCCTCTGTACTGGCTACCCGTCGCAGGTGTACACACAGGTTCTCGAAATCTACGTGGTTGAACTTGGACCCGAACTCAAGGATGTTGCACCTCTGCCCGATGTTGCCGGCTTCGTTCACCCGGGCAAAGACATGTTCTTTCACATAATAGACCCAGAGGGTCATCTGGCTCATCTTGATGATTTGCGAGAGGAACTTGGTGTTCTTGATGGCAAGCGCACTCATCTTGCGGGCCCGCATGCGGTAGAACAGGTTGAAGGACAGGAGGATGAGGGTGATGCACACCACGCCGACGGGAATGTACCACACCCATGAGGGGATACCCGACTCCACCAGCTCGGGATAGAACCAGCGGTTCTGCAGCATTTCTATCTCATGGCGTTCGGACCCCATCACGGCATAGGCGTGGTCGAGACGAGCCAGCAAGTCGGAGTCTTTCGACATGAACTTGTACTCGGCATGGGGCATGTCGACAGGCTGCATCTGCAAGTTCTCTATGCGGAACTTGCGCATGAGCCATTTCAGCCCCATGGTGTTCCACACAATCTGCCCATTGCCCTCGATGCTCACCTTGCGCATCAGGGCTTTCATGTCGTCGTAGGCAATGGCATTGGCGTCCCATCCCCTCTCTTTCATTATCCGGTGGGTGAAACTGTTGTTGTGTACGTAGACCTGCTGCTCGCCAAGGTCTTTCAGCTCCTTCACGTGCTGCTTCCCAATAGGGAAGACCACGCTCTGGGTAAACAGCTGGACTGTCGACTTGCTGGTGTGAACCCCATCATGCTCAAGGAGGGTGCTGCCGCTGATCATCAGGTCTGACTTTCCCTCATGCAGGTCTCTCATCGCATCGTAGGTAGGCACTAACCTAATCTCTACGGGGATGTCTAAGTCTTCGCAGAGTAATCGCACCAGGTCGATGTTGAAGCCTTCGGGCTCGCCTTGCTCGTTCAGGTAGGAATACGGCCATATATCCAATCCATCTTCATAGATCAGGGGATGCTCTTCCGTATATTGGCGTGTCTGGCTTTTAGTCTGGGCGGTAAGCTGAAATGGCATGAGGCATGCCATGACGCTGACAACTACTACTGAAAGACAAAACAGGTAATGTCTTCGTTCCATCTTTTTCTTTGTAATATATTACGAATGCAAAGTTAAGGAAAAGATGTTAAAGTACAAAAGAAAATGCAAGAAAAATGAACAATTAGTCTTCCTTTTGTATCTTTATCGCCGTTTTAGCTCCACGCGGAAGGTGGTGCCGCGTCCCACTTCCGAGCTTTTCACGTAGATGCGCCCCTTGTGATAGCCCTCTACGATGCGCTTGGCGAGCGACAGGCCCAAGCCCCATCCGCGCTTCTTCGTGGTGAACCCGGGGCGGAACACGTTCTTGATGTTCTTCTTCTTGATGCCCTTGCCCGTGTCGATGACTTCCACCGCCACGATGTTGTCCTCTTCCAGGAGCCAGAGGTCAATCTTGCCCTCCTTGCCTTCCATCGCGTCGACGGCGTTCTTGCACAGGTTCTCGATGACCCATTCAAAGAGCGAGACGTTCATGCTCACGATGACGTCGTGGGCGGGGTAGTGGCCCTTGATCCTGATTTTCTGCGAGGTGCGCTTGTCCATGTAGGCAATCACGTTGTCGAGGAGGGCGTTCATCGAGGCATAGGCTGATTCGGGCTGCGAGCCAATCTTGGAGAAACGGTCGGCAATGCGCTCCAGTCGCTTCACGTCCTGCTCCAGTTCGGGTATCAGCTGGTCGGCGGGATAGCTCTCCTTCAGCACCTCTACCCAGGCCATCAGGCTGGAGATGGGCGTGCCGAGCTGGTGGGCGGTCTCCTTCGACAGGCCCACCCATACCTTGTTCTGTTCGGCTCGCTTGGACGAGAGGAGGGCGAAGATGGCCACCACGACGAAGATCATCACTATACCTAATTGTATATAGGGCCATTGTGTGAGCCGTTTCAGCATGGTCGACTCGTCGTAGCACACCAGCTGGTAGTAGTCGGAGTTGTCGAAGTCTATCTTGATGTAGTTGCCCATCTCGTAGAGGCGGTGTCCGTAGTTGGCCACGTAGGCCAGCGTGTCCTTCGACGGGATGTCGATGTTGCGGTAGTCGGCCACGTTGCCGTCGGCATCGAGCACCACCACGGGGATGGTGTTGTTCTCGGCGATGACGGCTATCACCAGCGAGAGGTCGGTGCTCTCGTCGGCCTGGTTCAGCATGTGCATGGCCTGCGCCCACGTCTTCATCTTGTTGTGTTCCTCGCGTTGCAGGTCGCGCACCAGGTAGTGCGACACCAATAGCGACGTGACGGCAATCACCACTGCCGCCGCCACCAGCCATAGCTTCACCTGTTGTATTCGGTCGGTCCACTGCATACGGCTGCAAAGTTACTGCTATTTTTTGACATATCGGCTCATATCTGCGAAAAAATAGCAAAAAGTGGCACTGCGACATCGCGTCGCAGTACCACCACAATTGAATCTCTATGCTTATTCTGTAATTACTTGGTTCTTGCTAAGAGCTCGGCGGGCATGATGGGCATGGCTCCGTTCTGCGTGCAGACGAAGGCACTCACCTCGACAGCCAGCTTGTGGGCCTCCCTGACGGGCTTGCCGCTCAGGATGGCAGCACAGAACGAGCCGGTGAACGAGTCGCCTGCACCCACGGTGTCGGCCACCGTTACCTTCGGCGTCGGCTGGAACGACATCTGTCCGGGCGTGAACACATACGATCCGTCGGTGCCGCAGGTGAGCACGAGCATGTCGAGGTTGTACTTGCCCAGGATGAGCCAGCACTTGTTCTCCATGTCGAGGCTGGGATAGCCGAACATCTGGCCGATAAGCTCCAGCTCCTCGTCGTTGATCTTCAGGATGTTGCAGCGTTGCAGCGACTCCTTGATAATCTCCTTGGTGTAGAAGTGCTGGCGCAGGTTAATGTCGAAAATCTTCACGCAGTCGGCAGGCGTAGCGTCTAAGAACTTGTGAATGGTTTCGCGGCTCACGGCGTTGCGCTGTGCCAGCGAACCGAAGCATACGGCACGGCAGTTGCGGGCTATCTCCTGGATGTCGCCATCGAAGGGGATGTTGTCCCAGGCCACGTCCTCCTTGATGTCATACGTGGGGATTCCCTTCTCGTCGAGCTGCACCTGCACGGTGCCAGTGGGGTAGGGTACGCGGGGCATCAGGTCGTTCAGACCGTGCTCGCGCAGAGCCTCTACGGTCTCTTCGGCCAGTTCGTCCTCGCCCAATGCGCTGATGGCGATGGTGTTGTCGGCACCTAAGAACTGACCAGAGTGATAGGCGAAGTTGGCGGGGGCGCCACCCAGTTTCTTACCTTCGGGAAGTACATCCCACAGGACTTCTCCGAGTCCTACTACAAAACGTTTTGCTTCCATAATATTATTATATTTAGTAATCGTTAAAAATTAATATGGGATAATTCGGGGGTAAGGGGGTACGGAGGTACGGGGGTGCGAGGGAACACGAGGTTGGTCATGGCCATCTTGCCCTCGGCATCGAAGGCCTCGATGGAACAGCGGTCGATGAAGAGGCGCAGCAGCTTGACCTGTCCGTATTGTCCACGGCGAGTCGCACATTGAGTCTTTTCACCAGTTCGTTTCGGCTGTCGAGAATGGCAATGGCTGCATTCTCCTCTTTCTCTTTTTTTTCATGTTTTGCGGGTTTTGTTTTAGAATTTTCCGCAAAAGTAAGCAAAAACTCTATTATTACCTATCAATTATGATGCAAAGAGTAAAAAAATCGTTCAATGCACGATAATTTCGATACATTGAACGAAATATGTTATTATTCAAACGTAACAAATCGCTGTTTTTCGTCCTGTTGCGGTTGGAAGACGCTGAAGGAGGTTGGAAGAGGTTGGAAGACGCTGAAGGAGGTTGGAAGACGCTGAAGGAGGTTGGAAGACGCTGAAGGAGGTTGGAAGACGCTGAAGGAGGTTGGAAGACGCTGAAAGCGTCGCCTCTCAATAGCCGTAGTGTCCGAAGGACCTACGGATAACGGAAATGGAGGAAGAAGCACTCTGAAAGAGTGCCCCAAAATCATTGAGAGGCGACTCTTTCAGAGTCGATGTCACCATCCTCACTCCATCCGTAGGTCTAACGACCTACGGCTACTGAGCGTTGACCGCTTTGCGGTCATACGGTGGAGTGCGACCAAAGCACGTTGTTTTTACCGTTGGAGGTTCCATCCGTCGGCACGTTGGAATACTTTCTCCGGGGTAATCGCGTTTGCCTCTTTCTTGGTGAGCTGGCGACTCCACGATGCACGCTGAGCTGTGCCTGCACCCTCGCCCGTGTTTTCATATTCTAAGTAGCGGGCGGTCTGCTCGCGCTCCTTCTGCCAGTGGTGCCATCCCTCGGGGCGAATCTGGCGGGGCAGGGTGCAGCGCATGAAGAGCGTGTAGCCGTAGTCGCGCCAGGGGCGGCCCAAGTAGACCTTCTCTACCTCGGGGGCGGTGGTGATGCTGCACTGGTTGAAGACGTAGCCGAAGGCAGCGTCGGCAGGGGTTGAGGCGGCTGTGATGTAGCTGTCGGCCTTGCAGAAGATGTCGCACTTCTCGAACCATGCGGTCGACGGGCCGAAGATAAAGTCGGTGGTGCCCTCGATGTAGCAGTGGTCGAAGTAGAGACGAGTACCGGGCAGGCCCGTGTAGACCGTGTCCTGGTTGCCTAAGAAGCGGCAGTTCTCGAAACGCAGGCGGTCGCCCTCGGTGTGCAGGGCCACGGCCTGTCCTAACTTGGCGGCATTGTTCTCCACCGTGAGGTTCTTCAGCACGATATCGTTGCCCTCAATCTTCAGGGTGTAAGTGCGAAAGGTGGTGAGGCCGTTGGGATAGTCGGCGGTCTTGATGTTGGCATGGTCGTCGAAAGTGATGACGGTCTGGTCGCGGTCCTCCCCGCACAGCTCAATGTGCTGCAGCCACTGGGGAATGATGATTTTCTCCTTGTAGGTGCCCTTCTTGATGTAGATGACCTTGTGATAGTCCATGAAGGCACGGCACACCTCAATGGCCTCGCCGATGGTGCGGAAGGTGCCGGTGCCGTCGCGAGCCACGACGATGGTGTCGGGATTGTCGTACTTGTTGGCCGCACCCGCCGTGAGGGCAAGCGAGCCAAGGAGCAGAAGCGTGAGTAAGTAGTGTTTCATCGGTTTTCAGTTATCATTTGATTCGGGAAATTTCCTGCAGGTTCTCCACCTTCTTGAGGCTGTCGATAATCTGGGTGAGGTCTTCGCAGTCGTGTACGCGCAGGTCGATGATACCGTCGAAGATGCCGTCGGCAGTGGTGAACATGATTTTGCGAATGTCCACGTTGAGCTGGTTGGAGAGTACACGTGTCACCTCGTTCACCAGTCCTCGGCGGTCAATGCCGCCCATGCGCAGGGAAACATCGAAGAAGTGCTGCTTCTTCATGTCCCACTTGGCATCGAGGATGCGGTTGCCGTAGCTGGCCTTGAGCCTGTTGGCCGTGGGGCATGCCCGCTTGTGTATCTCAATCTGGTTCTTGGTAGTGATGTAGCCTAACACGTCGTCGCCGGGAATGGGGTGGCAGCAGTCGGGGAAGATGTACTGGCTGATGGTCTCCTCGGTGATGAAGATGGGCTTCTTCTTGTTGAACTTCTCCGGCACGATGAACAGTTCCGGCTCGGGTGCTTCCTCCTTCTTCTTGGCCTTGACAAAGGGAACAAACTTGCGCCAGCCGCCCTCCGATTCGCTCTTCTTGGATTTCTCGCTCTGCTGCCCCTTGACCTCCTTCTCTTTCTCGTCGTCTTTCTGTGTGTCGAGGCCGTTGCGGCGCAGGATGGCCTGTATCTTGGCCTTGGCCTTGGCTGTGGACACAAAGTTAATCCACGACGGCTCCACGTGAATGGACTTGGAAGTGAGAATCTCCACCTGGTCGCCGCTCTGCAGCTTGTGGCTGATGGGCACCAGCTTGTGGTTTACCTTGGCACCGATACAGTGGGTGCCCAGGAAGGTGTGGATGGAGAAGGCAAAGTCGAGGGCCGTACAGCCGGTGGGCATCGTCTTGATTTCGCCCTTTGGGGTGAACACGAAGATCTCGCTGGAGAAGAGGTTCAGCTTGATGGCATCGAGGAAGTCCATGGCATCGGGCTGGGGGTCGTCAAGAATTTCCTTGATGGTGCGCAGCCACTCGTTCAGCTCGTTCTCGTCCTCGGAGTATTCGGCATTCTCGCCTTCCTTGTATTTCCAGTGGGCGGCAAAGCCCTGCTCGGCAATCTCGTCCATGCGCGTAGAGCGTATCTGCACCTCAATCCAGTGGCCCTGCTGCGACATCAGCGTAACGTGCAAAGCCTGGTAGCCGTTGGCCTTGGGGTGGTTCACCCAGTCGCGCATGCGGTCGGGGTGGCTCTTGTAGATCTGGCTCAGCTCCACGTAGATGTTGAAGCACTCCTTGATTTCCATGTCGCGGCTGGTAGGGGTGTAGATGATGCGCACGGCGAGGATGTCGTAGATTTCCTCGAACGTCACGTTCTTGTTCTGCATCTTCGACCAGATGGAGTAGGGGGTCTTGACGCGCTCCTTGATTTCGTACTTCAGTCCCATGGCCT
The DNA here is from genome assembly GCA_900318815.1 of uncultured Prevotellaceae bacterium. Taxonomy (GTDB): domain Bacteria; phylum Bacteroidota; class Bacteroidia; order Bacteroidales; family Bacteroidaceae; genus Prevotella. The sequence goes on along the minus strand of ONMA01000030.1, from coordinate 46,231 downwards.
TCAGGCGTGCCTCGATGGGGGCCGTGAACAGGTCGAACAGCTCGTGGCGTGAGCGTTGAGTGGCCTCCAGCTTCTTGACGATGTTGTTGTACTCCTCGGGATGCTCAAAGCGGAAACTGAGGTTCTCCAGCTCCGACTTGATTTTATAGAGTCCTAAGCGGTGGGCCATGGGCGCATAGAGATACTGTGTCTCGCCGGCAATCTTGTACTGCTTGTTGGCGGGCTGCGAGTCGAGGGTGCGCATGTTGTGCAGGCGGTCGGCAATCTTGATGAGAATCACGCGGATGTCCTCGCTCATGGTGAGCAGCAGCTTCTTGAAGTTCTCGGCCTGTGCCGATGCCTGCATGCCGAAGATGCCGCCGCTGATCTTGGTCAGTCCGTCGACAATCTGCGCTATCTTCGGGCCGAACATGTTCTCAATGTCCTCTACGGTATAGTCGGTGTCCTCGACCACGTCGTGCAGCAGGGCCGCACAGATACTCGTCGAGCCTAAGCCTATCTCGGAGCAAACAATCTGTGCCACCGAAATGGGGTGCATGATGTAAGGCTCGCCCGAGAGACGGCGCACGCCTTTGTGGGCCTGCTTGGCAAAGTTGAATGCCTTGTTGATGAGGTCCACCTTCTTGCGGTGGCGTGAGTTCAGGTAGTCGGTGAGTAGTCGCTGAAAGGCGTCGTTGATCAATTTCTCGTCATTGGCCTCACGTTGAATCATGTCTTCTTCCATAGTGGTTCCTCCTTATTATATATAATATGTACACGTACAGGCTATCTCACCTTGATGGATTGTCCTGCCCGGATTTTACTGTCCTTCAAGTTGTTCAGCCTCTTCAGTTCGCTTATCGTGGTGCCGTTGCGCTTGGCAATGCTGCCGAGCGTGTCGCCCCTGCGGATGGTGATGGTAGACTTGCCGTTCTTCGAGCCGCTGCTGGCCGTAGCCTCGTCTCTTGAGCGCCGGCTGCGGTTGCGGCTGCTGCGCTGGTTCCTGGCCGACTTGCGGCGGCCCACGGTGGGCACGTCGTCGTTAATGCTGGTCTCGATGCGCTTGGGCAGCAGTTCGCCGGTGTTATAGTTGAAGATGGAGTCCTGCATGTCGATGAACCGCGTGATGTCCGACTGTGCCAGGCGGATGGTGATGGGCGAGCTGTTGCCGGGTGCCACGTCGCGGCGCAGCTCCGGGTTGAGTGCGCGCACCATGTTGATGTCTAAGTCGAGCACGGCGGCAATCTGCTTGAGGTGCAGCTGGCGGTTGATGACCACGGTGTCGGTCTTCACGGGCAGCCGGGTGGTCATGGGGCAGATGTTGTGCTCGCAATAGTAGTTCATCACGTAGTTGGCGGCAATGAAGGCCGGCACGTAGCCGCGAGTCTCCTTGGGCAGATAGGGGTAGATGTACCAGTAGTCCTTGTTCTCCCCGCCTGCGCGGTGAATGGCCTTGTTGATGTTGTCGGGGCCGCAGTTATAGGCGGCGATGACCAGGTTCCAGTCGCCGAAGATGCGGTAGAGGTCGCTCAGGTAGCGGGCGGCGGCGTAGGACGACTTCACGGGGTCGCGACGCTCGTCGACCAGTGAGTTCACTTCCAGGTCGTACTGCTTGGCCGTGCCTATCATGAACTGCCAGAGTCCGGTGGCCCCGACGCGCGATACTGCCGTGGGATTGAGTGCCGACTCGATGACGGGCAGGTACTTCAGTTCTAACGGTAGCTGGTAGGCTTCGAGGGCTTCCTCGAAGATGGGCATGTAGAAGTTGGCGGCACCGAGCATGTAGCTGATGGAATGGCGCAGTCGGCCCGTGTAGCGGTCGATGAACTTGCGCACCACGTCGTTGTAGGACAGTTCCATCACCGAGGGGATGCGAGTCAGGCGGTCGATGTACTCCTCCTTGCTGAAGACGGGGTCGTCGCTGGTCATCTGGCAGTCGTTGTCCTGCGAGAGATAGGTCTGCGGCATATACTCGCTGAGCAGGGAGTCCAGGTTGTAGGTCATGGCCTCGGGGAATGTCACTTCCTCCTCGTCGCCCTCCTCGTTCTGTATGGTGAGCTCGTCATTGTCGGTCTCGCTTTCTTTTACCTCAATCTGGGCCTGCATGGAGCATGCGGCCGACAAGAGCATGGCTGCTATAAGTGTTGTTTTCTTGTTCATTCAGATAAGTTTTTAAAAGTTTAGGCTGCAATTCACACCAAGCGAAGTGGCGTACAGCGGGTTGTTTGACATGTTGTTGTTGATGACCGCAGGACGCACCTTGAGCGTCAGGTCTTTAGAGATGTCGAAGTCCGACAGCTCGGCATCGACGTAGGCATCGATGACGGAGATGGCGTATATGCCGACCATGACGAAGAAACTGAGGTCGCGCCAGCGGCGGTATTTGTCCTTTCGGGTCTTGAATATCTGCTTGTAGCGGTCCTCGTTCTCCGGCGTGATCTGGCGGCCCAGGTGCAGGAACTTGTTGTAGCTGGCCGTGGTGGGGTCGTTGTCCATGATGTCGAGATAGGCCTGCGCATAGTCGCGATACATGCTGTTGTTCCAGGTAAGAGCATAGATGCAGCCCACGAATCCGCCATAGACGATGGGCAGCTTCCAGTACTTGCGGTTGTAGATCTGCCCGCCTCCGGGGATGACTAATGCCAGCCACAAAGCCCGCTGAGGCTTGGGCCGCCATCTGGCCCAGTCGCGCCCGGTGTGTGCTGGTATGGCAGCCAAGTCCAGGGCAATGGCCTCTGAGGCCGCAGCCATGGCCGAGTCGGCCATCTGCACGATGGTGTCGTTCTGCATGGCGTTGTAGATGGAGTCGACCATTGCCACGATAGAGTCCGAGGGCAGCAGCGTGGAGTCGGCCTTCACGGTCTGCGCCCGCATGCCGGTAGCACCCATACAACACAGTAGCATGGTAGCGAGTGCCAGTCGGCTTGCTTCTATGATAGTACTCAGTCTCAATTTCTCAGTCCGTCAATGGCATTCATAATACTTTCCAGTTCTTCCTCGTTGGCAAAGGGGATGGTAATCTTGCCCTTGCCCTTGGGCGAGCAGGTCATGGTGACCTTGGTCTTGAAGAGGTCGGAGAGCCGCTTCTTCAGCACGTTGAACTCCTCGGGGAGCTGGGTCGTGGCGGTGATCTTCTTCTTGGCTGTCTGCACGTCGTCGCCGTTCTTCAGAATCTGCACCATCTCCTCCACCTTGCGCACGGAATACTGGTTCTTCTGCACCTCGCGAAACAGTTTCAGCTGCATCGAGGGCGAGTCGAGTGAGAGGAGCGCACGGGCATGGCCCATGTCGATCTCGTGGTTCTTCAGCGACATCTGTATCTGTGCGGGCAGCTTCAGCAGGCGCATGTAGTTGGTGACGGCGGTGCGGCTCTTGCCCACACGCTCGGAGATTTTCTCCTGCGTCATGCCTGTGGTCTCGGCCAGGTGCTCGTAGGCCAGTGCAATCTCGATGGCGTTCAGGTCCTCGCGCTGGATGTTCTCCACCAGCGCCAGCTCCATCACGTTCTCGTCCTCAACGGTGCGTATGTAGGCGGGTATGCTCGTCAGTCCGGCCATCTGCGAGGCACGCCAGCGGCGCTCGCCCGCAATGATCTGATAGTGCTCGGGAGCCACCTGCCGCAGGGTGATGGGCGCGATGATGCCCATGGTCTGGATGCTTGCAGCCAGTTCCTCCATGGCCACGGGGTCGAACTCCCGGCGCGGCTGGTCGGGATTAGGCTCAATCTGGTCGATAGGTATCTCGTTCAGGTTCGACGAGCCTTGCGTCTTCACCTCACTGGTGTCGATGAGCGCATCGAGCCCGCGCCCGTTGCCTATGTCGTCGAGTCCCCGGCCCAGGGCCGAGCCGCCTTTTGCGAATTTCTTGTGTACTGCCATAGCATCCTAACTTTGAGGGCTTGTGTTCTTGTTGATAATCTCCTTGGCCAGCGCGAGGTGGTTCTTCGAGCCGGTCGAGTCGGCATCGTAGAGGATGACGGGCAGGCCGTGTGAGGGACTCTCCGACAGCTTCACGTTGCGCTGGATCACCGTCTTGAACACCAGCTCCTGGAAGTGGCGCTTCACCTCGTCGTAGATCTGGTTGGCCAGGCGCAGGCGAGAGTCGTACATCGTCAGCAGGAAACCCTCAATCTCCAGCCGTGGGTTCAGCTTCGACTTGATAATCTTGATGGTGTTCAGCAGTTTCGAGATTCCTTCCAGTGCAAAGTATTCGCATTGCACGGGGATGATGACCGAGTCGGCTGCCGTGAGCGAGTTCACGGTGATGAGGCCCAGCGAGGGCGAGCAGTCAATGAGTATGTAGTCGTATTCGGCACGGATGGGGTCCAGCAGTTGCTTGATGACCTTCTCGCGGTTGTCCAAGTTCAGCATTTCAATCTCCGCGCCCACCAGGTCGATGTGGCTCGGAATGATGTCGAGTCCGTCAATGTCGGTGGTGTAGATGGCGTCGCGCACTTCGGCCTTGTCGATGATGCACTCATAGAGAGAGCAGTCCACTTCCTTGATGTCTACGCCCAGGCCGCTTGAGGCGTTGGCCTGTGGGTCGGCATCTACCACCAGTACTGTTTTTTCCAGCGTTGCCAGCGAAGCGGCCAGGTTAATGGTCGTCGTGGTCTTGCCTACGCCACCCTTTTGGTTGGCTAATGCAATAATCTTTCCCATTCTCAATCTTCTTTCCTTAATTATATACTAATGTATTATATAAGAGGATGCAAAGTTACAAAAATCTATCGAGAAAATGCAGAGTTATGAATATTTTAAGTATTTTTGCACTCTATTCTTGACGAATGTCGGAATATTTTCATAATTTCGCGCATCAAAATCCTAAAACCGATGACAGGAAACAGACCGCTGATACTTATTTCCAACGACGATGGCTTCCAGGCCAAGGGTATTAACCAGCTTGTAGACATGCTGAGCGACATGGCCGACATCCTTGTTTGCGCTCCCGACGGCCCGCGTTCGGGCTTCTCGTGTGCCTTCTCGGCCACTACGCCGCTCAGGCTTACGCTCAGGCAACGGCGGCAGGGCGTCGAGGTGTGGTCGTGCAACGGCACGCCCGTCGACTGCGTGAAGCTGGCTCTCGAAAATATTCTTACGCGCAGGCCCGATATGGTCATCGGAGGCATCAACCACGGCGACAATGCGTCGGTGAACACGCACTACAGCGGAACGATGGGCGTCACCCTGGAAGGCTGTATGAAGTACATCCCCTCGATGGCTTTCTCGCTGTGCGACCACCGCGACGATGCCGACTTTGAGCCTCTTCGCCCTTACATCAGGGACATCACCCGATGGGTACTCAGCGAGGGCCTGCCAAAGGGGGTCTGCCTGAATGTCAACTTCCCGCTATTGCCGGTCTTCAAGGGAGTAAGGCTGTGCCGCATGGCCTTTGGCACCTGGTACAACGAAACGTCGACGTGCCACCATCCGCGTGGCTACGACTATTACTGGATGATAGGCCATTATCGCAACGACGAACCTGAACAGCAGGACACCGACAACTGGGCACTCACCCACGGCTATGTGGCCATTACGCCTACTCGCATTGACGTCACCGCCTACGAGGCATTCGAAAGTCTGGCTCCCCTGCAGGGAGCTATAGGGAGGGCTTGCCAATGAAATACTACCTGATAGCAGGCGAAGCCAGTGGCGACCTGCACGCCTCGCGACTGATGAAGTCGCTGAAAGAAATTGACATGAACGCCGACTTCCGCTTCTTCGGCGGCGACCAGATGCAGGCCGTGGGCGGCCACCTCGTGAAGCATTATCGCGAACTGGCCTATATGGGGTTCGTGCCTGTGTTGCTCCACCTGCCCACCATCCTTCGCAACATGAAGCTGTGCAAGCGAGACATCGTGGAGTGGAAGCCCGACGTAGTGATTCTCGTGGACTATCCCGGCTTTAACCTCGACATAGCCAAGTATCTGAAAGCCAATACTAATATCCCTGTATATTATTACATTTCGCCGAAGATTTGGGCGTGGAAGGAACACCGCATCAAGAACATCCGTCGTGATGTCAGTCAACTATTCTCCATCCTTCCCTTCGAAGTCGATTTCTTCGAGAAGAAACATCATTATCCCATTCACTATGTGGGCAATCCCACCGCCGACGAGGTGACGGAGTTCAAGCAGCAGTATACTGAAACTTTCGGACAGTTCTGCCAGCGAAACCACCTTCCTTCCGATAAGAAAATCATTGCCCTGCTGGCGGGTAGCCGTCGGCAGGAAATCAGCGGCAACCTGCCCGCCATGATTCAGGCGGCTTCTCAGTTTCCCGACTATCAGTATGTTTTGGCAGGTGCCATCAGCATCGACGACGACTATTATGCGCGTTTCATTGAGGGTACGCCTGTGCGGATGGTGAAGAACGATACGTTTGCCCTGCTTTCCCATGCCCATGTCGCGCTCGTCACCAGTGGCACGGCCACGCTCGAGACGGCACTCTTCGGCGTGCCGCAAGTGGTTTGCTATGCCACGCCCATGCCCTGGCTATACGGTTTCCTGCGGCGCAAGCTGCTCAAGGTGAAGTTCGTCTCGCTGGTCAACCTCATTGCCGATGCTGAGGTGGTGCCCGAACTGGTGGCCGACACCTTCAGCGTCCAGCGTCTCAGCCAGGAACTTTCCTCGTTGCTTGGCGGCTCCGTGCGCCAGCAGCAGCTGTCGGGCTACCAGGAAGTGTGGCATCGCTTAGGCAAGGAGAAGGCACCCGACAATGCCGCCCGTATCATCCACCGCTTATTGGCTGGGTAATTTTTATTATTGCAAGGTGGTATTTTCTTTTTGACCATTTTTTTTATATCTGTCACTTTTGGTGCTAACGTGTTTATTGTCAGATGGTTATTTGAAGTGACACTTCTTTTTTACCTGTCACTACTGTCACTCACAGCAAAACAACTTGTTTTGCTTTCCAAAATGCCATCTTTTGCCTTAGCAAAAGCCATATTTGCGATAGCAAAACAACTTGTTTTGCTTTATGAGATGATATCCCTTCCACTCCGAAAACCAATCCTTTATCTATTCAGTACACAACGGAGCAGTTTTTGTCATGTATGTAGAGGAAATTCCATCCAATAGAATTAGCGGAATCAGAAAAAGTTTGAAAAAAATACATTTTCTTTAATGAGCCCTGCTCATTTTGAGCCTCTATCTGAGCATTTTGTCTTAATCATCCATAAAAAACAGCAACATTTTAATAATAGAGCGTCTATTTACAAATATAATTTGTAATTTTGCAGGCAATATTGTGAGGATGGCGTATGTCATCTGAACAAGTGCATGGCAGTAGAAGCCTGATGGCGGAGGATACCGCTGAAGGTTGAAAACTAAGCTCCGATGGGAGTGAGTGCTGTAGTGCAGGACATCGTGGGACAGAAGAAGATAGCAGTATCTCATTCTGAAAAGGTTCGACACGTGTAATAGTTCTACCCCATAACGATTACAAATCATTAGAACTTTTGAAGAAGGACGATACGCCTTGATAGGCGTACACGTTCTCTTTATGGTTTCTAATGGTGGCGCGTCAATTCTAGGGGTAGAACCGCGCTCGTGTCGAGGCTATGAGGAAAGAAGTGTACGCTTTCTTTATGCCCACAAAGAGACATAAGACACGAATCTAAAACAAAATAGTTCTACCCCGAATGAAAAAGATAGATTTTGTGGCTGCTTATAGATGTTGTACCCTAACGTCTGGGAGGGTACGGCTATGAGTAGGCATATCAATAAAGATGAGCTTATCAGCAAGGTAAGACAATTGGAGGGCTTGACGAATGAAGAGAAGTCGGCCTTGCTGGAACTGCTAAACGAGAAGAAAGTATATGGTCTCGTTTGGGAGAACCATGAAGAAGCTGTTGAAGAACAGCTTCGCGAACAGTTGCCAGTATTTCGTGAGGTTCCTGAACGCAGAATACTGTCTGACGATGCTGATGCTCCCAACCATATCATCATAGAGGCTGAGAATCTTCATGCACTTGTTGCCTTGACTTATACCCATGCAGGAAAGATTGATGTGATGTATCTTGATCCTCCTTACAACACAGGCAATAAGGACTTCGTCTATAACGACTCGTATGTGGACAGTGAGGATTCATATCGACATTCCAAATGGTTGTCGTTCATGGAGAAGCGCTTGAAGATAGCCAAGTCGTTACTTTCTGAAAAGGGTGTTATCTTCATCTCTATTGATGACAATGAGCAAGCGCAATTAAAGTTGATGTGTGATGAAATCTTTGGCGGCGATAAGTTCTTGGGGAATGTTATATGGGAAAAAACAGATAGTCCAAGAATGGATGTGAAAGGCTTTACTGTTAGGCATGATTACATCCTAGTATATTCTAATGACGAGTTTGTTTTGAAACGGTTATCTCCAAATGAAATTCCTGAACATTACAATAAAGTTGACGAGAACGGAAGAAGATATTACCTGAAGCCACTAAGGCTGATGGGTGGTCATAAAAGTGATAGTTTATATTATGGGATTCAAGCACCCGATGGCACTATTGTGTATCCTAAAGAATCTAATGGGGATAATGGATGTTGGAGATGGAGTCAGGCGAAATATGAGGCAGAAATAGAACGAATTGAATGGATAAAAGGAAAGAAGGGATGGTCAGCCAATTTCCGCATTTACGCTGATAATTTGACACCAACCCCTGTTAGTACCGTATGGCCATTTGGAGAGGTCGGTAGCACAAGAACTGCAAAAACAGAATTATCAAATATTGTACAACAATCTATTTTTTCATATCCAAAGCCGTCCACCTTGATTGCCTTTATCCTTAAAATCGCTAGCGATTCAAACTCCACTATTCTTGATTTCTTTGCGGGGTCTGGTACAACAATGCATGCAACTATGCAGCTCAATGCAGAAGAAAAAGGTAGTCACCGCCAATGCATCCTTGTGACTAACAATGAGAATGGAATTTGTGAGGATGTTACTTACGAACGTAATAAGCGAGTGATACAGGGATATACCAATTCTAAAGGCGATCAAGTTGCAGGATTGACAGGAAATAACTTGCGCTATTACAGGGCTGACTTCATTTCTCGTGAGCCAAGTAGCAAAAACAAACGTGACTTAGTAAAGGCTGCTACAGACCTACTTTGCATCAAGGAGAACCTCTACGAGGAAGCAAATGTGACTTGCAATGGAAAGACGTTGCGCAAGGATTATGCACGTCGCTTTGCTGATGGTGAGAAAGAAATGATTATCATTTATGAGCCAGCCGTCATCAAGTATGTTGTAGAAGAACTGAAGCAGCACCCCAAAAGCCAGAAGGTAAAAGTCTATGTGTTCAGCGACGGCAATTACGCATACGATGATGACTTCCGCGAAGTCATCAATCGTGTGGAGCTGTGTGCCCTGCCCGCCGCCATTCTTCATGCCTACCAGCGGGTGCTGCCCCGCCGAAAGGAGCAGCCAATAGAGCAGCCGGAGTTTACAGAAACAGAAATCCCCGCCGAGTGGACGGAGGGGATGGAACTATAGAATAAAAATAACATGTGCAGATTAGGGTTTCCTTCGACCTTCCTCCTCCAACTGCTGTTGGCGAGCTTTTGCACGAAAGAACATTTCTCTGACTTCTTCGTGGGTAGGACGATTAAAAAAAGATGCTTTTGTCTCCATAATAATATATCATTTATTGATTTTGGGTGCAAATTTAAACATAATTTCTGAAACGACAAAGAAAACGACGATAAAATGATACAACTGAAAGACTATCAGCGTAAGGCTGTGAGAGAGCTGAAACGGAAAATGATTGATATGCTCAATCTGCCGGATGAGCGCCAGAAGTTGGTGTTCAAAGCTCCTACTGGTAGTGGTAAGACTGTGATGACATCGGCTTTGCTTGACGAATTGACTCAGGAACTGCCAGAGAACGGTGACTGTATCTACACTCGCGTTGCTTGGGTATGGATAGCTCCCAACAAACTTCATCAGCAGAGCTATCGCTCCATGAGGAACTTCTTTAGCGAGACACGCTCGTTACGGCCTGTCATGTTTGATGAGTGTGACCATCTGGAAGGATTGCAGCAAGGTGATGTACTTTTCCTGAATTGGGAGAGCATCAACAAGGACAATGCGGTGATGATTCGCGACAACGAGCTGAATCGCACGCTGTTTGAACTATTGCGTCGCACCAGGATTCAAAGCAATGTCCCCATCGTGGTAGTTATTGACGAGGAGCACATGTTTGGAGGGCGCAATGCTATGAAGAGTGAGAAAGTGCTCAAGAGCATCAATCCCAAGATAGAACTGAGAATATCTGCGACTCCTGTCACGATGAGTTTCCAAGCTGTCGAGGTGCGTCGTAGTGAAGTGGTGGCAGAAGAGATGATTAAGAAAGGAGTAGAACTAAATCCCAATGTGCGTTCCAGCAATGAGCAGACCTCGTTAACCGTTAACCAGCAACTCTTGGTAAAGGCTCTGAAGAAACGTGAGGAGTTAGCCAAAGCATACGCAGAATATGGAATAAACCCGCTACTGCTAATTCAGTTGCCTAATGACACCAGCGATACTATGTCAAACGATGATAAGACTATCGCTGAAGAGATGAAGGCATATCTACAAGAAATGTGCAATATCTCGGTCGATAACGGCAAGCTGGCTGTGTGGCTGTCGAAGGATAAGTCACCTAACCTTGACACCATTACTAAGGCAGATGACATGACTGAGGTATTGCTGTTCAAACAGGCTATCGCCTTGGGATGGGACTGCCCAAGAGCCTCAGTACTGCTGATATTCCGCGAGTTGAAGAGTATGACTTTTACCACTCAGACGGTAGGACGTATTCTTCGTATGCCAGAGCAGCGATTCTATCGTGATGACAGGCTGAATTATGGCTATGTCTATACGAACCTTTCAGAAGATATCATTCAGATAGTTGGCGACGATATGAACTATCTGAGTACCATTTTTGCCAATCGGCGCAAGGACTTCAACGGTATTACTCTTCGAAGCGTCTATCAGGATAAGAACGGTGTACGACGTAACCGTTTAGGCGCAGATTTCCGTGCTATGTTCTTGAAAATGATGGAAATGGAATGGGAGCAGAATCCCATGATGCTGTTTAATGAGGAGGATTTCTTTGAGAGTGATGGCGAGACAGAAGATAATACTTCCAACGAAGCAGAAATGGAAGCTAAACTTGTTCAGAATCGTCACAACGCCAAGAAACATGGTATCCAGACAGATGTGTCACGTATCTTTGTTGCCATTCCTAAAGATACCCCAATGACTGGCGAAAGCGGATTGGTGGAGATAACGGATAAGGCTCGCATAGCCTTGAATGCATCAGAGTTGGATACGCTGTTTACATTGTTCTGCAGGAAGAATGTGGGGTCGTTTGGAAAGCATGATAGTACACCAGTATTGAAAGGTGCGATAGAAAAGGCCTTAGAAGACTATCTACAGATCTTCTCTATGGATGTCCCCAAGGTGGTGCTTTATCATCGTAATCGTCCTCACTTTGAAGACTTGATAAGGAAAGCGATCGCCAGATATGCAGCTTTGTTAGGGAAACAGGAAGACGAGACAGGTGGAGATGCACCCTACAAGGAGTTTATTTGGGAAGTTCCTGAGACTCGTATTTATAATGCAGAGAAGAATGTCAGTCGAGAGGGCGAAATTTACAATCATGCCCTGATGCCATATTTCGAACAGAAGAATGTTTCGATACCAGAGTACAAGTTTGCCCGATGGATAGATGAGCAACAAGAAATTGTTGACTGGTGGTACAAGAACGGAGATGAAGGCAAGCAGCACTTTGCCGTTCCATATAAAACGCAGGATGGTAAAAATCGTTGTTTCTATGTGGACTTTATTATCCGATTAAAAGACGGCACCATTCTGTTACTCGACACCAAGACTCATGGAAGTGATGAGAATGGTAAAGAAAAGAACAACGCTTTATATGAATTTGTTGAGACCTATCGTGAAAAGGGAATCAAGATGTATGGAGGCGTATTGATACAAGAAGGAGAGAATTGGTACTTCCCTGATGGACTTGTAGATAACATCGACAGTACGGATGGATGGAGACGACTTGATTTGAATAACCTATAAAAACTAATAATATGAAGAAGACTATAGATTCTACTTTCCTGCATTATGGAATAAGGACTTCTGATATGGAGATTATTCAAGAGATATGCTCCAGTTCTGACTTCCAGCTAAATCCTGATTGGGTGAAGGATGAAATCCTAAAACTATACAACGAGGGCGGTAATGACCAAGGAGTCGTTGAAGAGAAGACCATTCGTCAGATTATCAAGAACGCTCTTAAAAAGATATAGGCTATGGAGATAAAACGAATATATGCAGAGAACTACAAGACCTATCGTCATCTTGATCTTAATTTAGAAGGTTGTGACGAGGAACGTCCCATCATTTTGATAGGAGGTATGAATGGTTGTGGTAAGACGACACTTTTTGATGCTATCTATCATGCGTTATATGGACTAGATACAGGCAAGGGGCGTAAGGCAAACAACAAGAAACTGACTAAAGCCCAATTCATTGAGTTGTTCAATGCTGGCGAAATGGTTTCTTCTGGCATGAAGGACAAGATGATTGTGCTGGAGATAACTTTTGAAGGTCGAGTACTCAACAGACAGGTTCAGTACAAGCTTCGTCGTGCATATAAACTGATGGACGATAATGTTGTGGAAAGTGTTGAGCTGAACATGGATGGCAATCGTTTTGTTTACGGCACAGGTTCGACAGCAGCTCAGAAAGCCCAAAATATGAATGTTATCAATAAGATTATTGGCGCTAATCTTCCACAAGAATTGAGTCAGTATTTCTTGTTTGATGCAATGCAGACAGGAAAACTGGTACAGACGAGTGAACTTAGCCAACTCATTACTGACAATATCAATATGGTGATGGGGCTTGGCAAATACAAGGCATTGCAGGATGTTTCAGAAGTCTTGCTATCAGAGAAAAAGGCTGATCGTATGGCTGATGAGGAAAAGCGGAAGAAATATGCTCATCTGATTCAAGACCGTAATAAGAAGAAGGAAGAATTACAAAATCTTGATACAGAATACAATGAATTGATCAACTATGCTAATGAGCATCGTGATGAGTATGACCAATTGCAAGAGGGGCATACTGCTGATGAAGTAACACAGTCACAGATAACAAAACTAAATGATGCGCTGAAGACTTATTCATCAGCAGAAAAGAAATATGTGCAAGATGCAAATAGCTTAGTGGCAGATTTGGAAGTAAATGTATTATATCCCAAGATTGCACATCTTATCAAGGATGAAATTGAGGTGTTACTTAGTGAAAAGAGGGCTATAGCCAATGCACGAGGAATACAATTTGGTAAGGAACAGATAGAGAAACTTACTCACGACATTGTGGCTATCTTGCAAGAGAAGTATGGCCTCAGCACAAACATTGATATTAATGCATTAACACTTGCTGTTATTGAACAGCAGAATCAAGGTCAGGCAGTAAAGGATCGTTTTGCAAATCTTGGTGAGCGCGATGTTAAGGAACTGGAAAGAGTTGCTAATGGAAACTATAGCAATCCTTTTATTGCCATTGACCGTGAACGCGAAAGACTTAATGAAGAGCAAAAGGAACTACCACGTAAACGTGAACAACTGGAAGAGTTGCGCCAGCAGTTAGGACGTAAGGACTATTCCTTCCTGGAGCTTTATGAGCAGAAAGTAAAACGCATTACCACATTAAAAGGTGAGAAAGAACAACTCAAAACTGAAATAGAAGGTCTTGATAAGGAAATCAAAAAGTACGACTTTGACATTCCTCAGATACCAGATCCCAAATATGATACACTTTGTCGCCTGCCAGAATTCTTTGCAACTGTCTATGGTAAGTTATTCGCAGACAAAAAGACAAACATAGAAAGACGAATGCGAGAACTCCTGAACATCAACTTGGTCATTTATAAAGATATGATTGGTAAGGTTGAATTAACTGGTGATGGCAGCAAAGGTATTACTTTCAAGATTTACCATAAGAATCGCAATGAAATATATCTGAGTCAGTTGAATGCTGGAGCCAAACAGACTGTTATGCAAGTATTGTTGAAAGTCTTATATGAACTGGGAGATTACAATCCACCAGTTATCATTGATACTGTGATGGGTGTGCTTGATAAGAAAAGTCGTGAGGTTATCCTTGAGGAATATTTCCCCAATCTTTCTCACCAGACAATATTGTTGAGTACAGATACGGAGATAACTACAGAAGTTGACTTTAAGAAGATTCAGGCACATGTGGCTAAGACATTCACACTACATCGTGACCCTGAGCAGCAATGTACAGTAATAACTGAGGATTATTTTGGATTAAGAACTAAAGACGTTTGATGATATGAATGTAAGTAAAGTAGTTTTAAATGGTATTCCTTCTATACGTGGAATGCACGACCAGATGCAAGATGTAATTAATGCTTTGCGTCGTCATATTGATTTGACAGATTATTCTGAAGGAGTTGGCCCTGTCAGAATGAATATGAGTATCCCTTTGCGTCTTTGTCTTTTTGCTGGTCTTTGTGATAGAAGCCCTCGTAGTGTAGAGGATGTGATGAGTTTTAACCTTCCAGTAGAAAGTACTCCTTACCCAACGACATTCTTCTCAAAGGCAGATGTTGGTAAGCTTTTCGAAGCATTGCTAAAATTGAGATATAATGAAGTTGATGGGGACTGGGGAAGTCCACGTTTCATTGCGCGTGCCATTGGTAGAGAGATTTTGCGTGGACGAGATATCGTGTTGAAGGAAGGAGGAATGGAAGACTGGCTGCTTTTTGAGCCAAAGAATAATAATGGCGCAAGTGGTGATATTCCTGAATTGAACCTTCTCATAGGTCAGTACGAGAATGGAATGCCTGCATATTTAGACATGAATAGTCGAAGCATTGCAAATACTCAAATTCTTATTGCAGGTACAACTGGTTCTGGAAAGTCAAACCTTCTTGCTGTCCTTATAAACCAAATCCGTGAGTTGTCAACAGACACGCACTATCCTGTAAACTTCTTGCTATTTGACTATAAGGGAGAGTTTTCAGATCCTCAGCATGAGCTATGGCTTCAGTTGTTTAATACGAATTACAAGGCAGTACTCAATCCTATAGAACGGCCTCTGCCTTTCACGCCATTTAAGGATTTTACTGGAAAGCCAATTAATGAAGTAAATCTATATGCCACCGAACTATCCTCTGCTTTAGGATCTATTAGTCGCACAAGTATAAGTGCAAATATGGATAGCCGTTTGAGTACAGCAATTGTAAATGCGTACAAAGACAAGAAATTCCGTCCCGTTACCTTTTCTGAAATTTTAGATAGTTATAGGAACTTGCTTCCTGACAAGCAACAAGACAAGGACGATAGTATCACATCTGTGTTGACCCAGTTGGTTAACAATCATATCTTTGAAGATGAAGATAAGGTTGATCTGCTGAATAACAGCTATATTATAAACCTTGGGCGCTTCCCCAAAGACGGTGCTATGGCAAAGACAAATGAAGAGCGTGTAGAACTACGCCATTTCACCATTATCGATGAAGCGCACTACATGCTTGACTTCGACAATCGCCCTCTGCGTGAACTTATTGCTGTGGGCAGAAACAAAGGTATGAGCATTATTCTGGCAACTCAGAATATGGAAAGCTTTAAGAGTAAATACTTTGATTTCTATGCAAATGCCCAATATCCACTTATTATGAAACAACAGCAACAGAACGACAGCGTCATAAAGGACTTGTTCGGTGTTTCTGGTGGTATTCTTCTGGAAATTAAGCAAGCTATTGCTGGTTTACAGAAGGGAGAACTCATTACGAGAGATGCTGCCAACATGGCTCTTGGTATTGGCAAGCCTTGGCAGAAGATAAAAGTTACACATCTAATTTAATGAGATATGGAAAAACTGGATTAAGCATACGAGACCATAGATATGCTTAAAGCATTGGGGCTTCCTGTTAGTGCAGAGCAGACAAAAGCTATCGCTATAATGGAGCGACAGTATCTTCCCCGTCACCGAGGCCCACAAACGCTTCTGGATTTCCCAGTCCTTCATCGACGAGTCGAAGGGTTCCATCAAGCAGAATCTTGGATATTAGAATCTTCAGAACCTATACGAAAAGAGGGCTGGCAGTATGCATCTGTCAGTCCTCTCGTTGTTTTCAGTGGAATAAGTTAGGCGATGAAATATGCATAATTACAGGCTGAAACATATAAAAATGGCTCAAAGAGTGTGGAAAAGTCGATTTTTTTACTACTTTTCCACACTCTTCAGTATATTTTTGTTATCTTTGCACCCACAATCAACCCCATAAATTATTACATAAGATGATAGGTAGAAAAACTGAAAAGGAAGAACTGCTTTCAACACTTGAAGTTGACGAATCGCAGTTTGTTGCTGTATATGGACGTAGACGTGTAGGTAAGACATACCTGATACGCGAGACTTTCAACTACCAATTTTCATTCCAACATACAGGACTGGCAAAGGGGACTCTTACAGAACAGTTGGCAGAGTTTCAGGAATCATTGAGACAGGGCGGAATGAAACGTCCTCGACGCCCAAAGTCGTGGATGGATGCCTTTCACATGCTTTCAGACCTGATAAGCGGGTTAAACAATAAGGGGAAGAAGGTTATCTTTATTGATGAATTGCCATGGATGGATACACCTCGGTCCAATCTTATTAGTGCTTTGGAGCACTTCTGGAATGGATGGGCAAGTGCAAGGAAGGACATCGTTTTGATAGTATGCGGAAGTGCTACGGCTTGGATCCAAAAGAAGATTCTGAATAGTTATGGAGGCTTACACAATCGTGTCAACATCAAATTAAGAGTTGTTCCGTTTACCCTCCATGAGTGCGAAAAATACATGGAATCAAGGGGCATTGAATTAAGCAGGAAGCAATTGACATTGGGTTATATGGTTATGGGCGGCATTCCATATTACTGGAGCATGATGAATAAGAAGTGGAGTCTTGACCAGAATATCGACAATCTCTTTTTTAAGAACGATGGTCAGTTACAAAAGGAATATGATGCACTCTATGCTTCGTTGTTTAAATACCCGGATGCATATATCAAGGTTGTCAATGCCTTGGGTGGAGTACGCCAGGGATTACAACGGGAGGAGATCATAAAAATCACTAAGCAGTCTGACAACCAGACGTTCACAGACGTATTACGAGACCTGGAAGAATGTGGCTTTATCCGCAAATACTCTGCTATTGGCAAGAAATCGCATGGAGCATTCTATCAGCTCATTGACAACTATACGTTGTTCTATCTGAACTTCATCAAAGAGAATAAAGAGAATGATGATCATTTTTGGACTAATAGTATCGACACACCAGTAAGAACCAGTTGGAGTGGACTGGCTTTTGAACGACTGTGCCTCTGGCATATACCGCAAATAAAGTCAGCTCTTGGCATACGAGGGGTCAACTGTTCTGTCTATTCATGGCGTACGGAAGCAAATGAAGAGCATCGTGGTGCACAAATTGACCTGTTGATTGATAGAAAAGATGACATCATCAATCTATGCGAAATGAAATACGCTGATGATGACTACGCCTTCAATGCTGAAGAGGAGGAAAAAATGCGTAATCGGAAAACAGCTTTCAAACTTGACACAAAGACCAAAAAAGCCGTTCACACTACTCTTGTTACGACCTACGGACTAAGAAGAAATAGCCATAGCGATATTGTTAAGAGCGTAGTGACTATGGACGACTTGTTCAAGGATGAATAAGTCGTGTATAATTATATTGGCATACCTGAAATATTTAGGAGATGCAAAAGTGCTCAATCTGTTGTATTCTGACAAAAAGAAGATTGGCAAGCTGACAAAGCCTGACAAGGTGTACTTAGAGAACCCTAACATCCTTTACGCCTTGGCACCCTCGCATGTGGAAATCGGAACACTCAGAGAAACATTCGCTATAGGCTGCCTGTCGGAGTCTCACAACGTGGAATATGGCAAGGCTCAGGGGAACTTCAAGGTTGACTCCAAATATACCTTTGAGATTGGTGGTAGGAGAAAAGACTTCTCACAGATTGCGGATGTTGAAGATTCCTATATCTTTGCTGATGACTGGGATCTTCCTGACGGAGCCAAGCTGCCACTTTGGATGCTTGGATTCCTTTATTGAAAATGTTTCAACCTTACAGGTCGAATTTATGAAGAAAAATACATTTAAATTTGCTGCAATTCGAAATTTTATCTAATTTTGCAATTACATTTCTGATTCATCAGTTAAGAACTATTTAACTATAGATATTATGAATACAAAAATTGAAGAAAAGGACGGCAAATTCTATGCCACGTTAGAAGGAGAAATGGACACCGCAGCAGCTGTTGAGGCTGAAGAAGTATTGAAACCACTCTATAAGAGCAACGGGAAGGACGTCGTTATCGACTGCACGAACCTGGAATATATTGCCTCCAGCGGCCTGCGTATCCTGCTCAGTATCCTGAAGGGCGCTAAGACCTGTGGCAGTAAGGTGACCTTGCGCGGTGTGAACGACGACATCAAGAATGTCTTTAAGCTCACAGGATTCATCAGTATCTTCGAGTTCGAATAAGTGGCAGCGACATCATGAGAAGCTATTGCATAATGCTGCTATTGCTGGCATCAACAATGAGTTGGGCTCAGACGGACTCCTCCAAGGTTAATCAGTTGAGCTTGGGCTTGGACTTCATGACTCACGGTGAAGCCTGTGGTGGCGGAATGCCGAAAACAGACAAGGGGGATCTTGAAGTGGAAGACAAGTCACGCTTCCTTTTAGGACGTACCCGTATCAAAGCGGACTACCAGCAGCGTGGACTGCAGGTACACGCTGTGATTCAGAACAAGGCGGTATGGGGTGCGAGCGGCAATCAGGGACTCAATCTTTATGAGGGCTGGGCAAAGATTACCGCCAAGAACGGTCTCTTTGCACAGTTGGGTCGTTTGGCGTTGTCATACGATGATGAGCGCATTATTGGTCCTAACGACTTTGCCGTGGCATCCAAGACACACGACGTGGCGCGAGTGGGCTATGAAGGTCATGGCCACAAGGCACATGTCATACTGGCTTATAATCAGAATAACGGGAATGTGTATAACGGCACCTATTACGTTGACGGCGCACAGCCTTACAAGACCTTACAGACGGTATGGTATCATTACGACGTGGCGAACTTCCCGTTGGGCGTCTCGCTGCTCTTTATGAACATGGGCTTGCAGGCAGGACAGAACAACACCAAGGAATGGGATTACAAAGTTAATTCGGCCCGTACCGTAGATCAGCAGATGTATGGTGGATACGTCAACTATCACTCTCATTTTCTGAAGATTGAAGGCTCGTACTATCGGCAGGCAGGAAAGTTCGTCTCAAAAAAAATGGAGACGACTAAGATCGATGCTTGGATGGCCAGTGCGAAAGCTACCATTTCTCCTACAGACCAATATGGTCTTACCGTGGGCTACGATTATCTGAGCGGTGACGATTTTGTGCCAAACCTTTATGGTGGCAAGTTTGGCATGCCGAGACATGAAGTGTTGCGTGGTTTCGCTCCCCTTTATGGTTCGAATAAAAAGTTCTATGGCATCATGGACTATTTCTATGAGAGTGCCTATACCCACGGTTTCTCCCCTGGACTGCAGAATGTCTTCATCGGCCCCTACTACAAACCCAATGCCAAGTTTTCTTGCCGTGCCATGTACCACTATATGGCGGTGGCCACTAAGGTGGGTGACCTTGACAGGACGTTGGGCCATTGCGTCGACCTTCAGGCCAGTTATCAGTTCTCTAAGGACATCGCGCTCTCGGTAGGCTATACCCAGATGAGGGGAACAGAGACGATGGAGCGTCTGAAACA
Source organism: uncultured Prevotellaceae bacterium (assembly GCA_900318815.1). Taxonomy (GTDB): domain Bacteria; phylum Bacteroidota; class Bacteroidia; order Bacteroidales; family Bacteroidaceae; genus Prevotella. Next base: position 26,394 of record ONMA01000030.1, on the reverse strand, counting down.
AGATGGCAGCAGTCTACAAGCACGTTGGGGATGGTTCTCATTCATCATTTCGCCCAGCCTGTTCACTACTAAATGGTAGACAAAATTTTTTCGTATCTAATATAGGACAAAAGCATCATCACCATAATGACTGAAGCAGAAAAGAAAGGTTTCGACAAAGAATTCTGGGTCTTCCTGTGGTCATCCATCCTCATTGCCCTCTCAGCCTGTCTGGGCAATGTCGTGGACTCTATCATCGTAGGAAACCTGATTGGAGAGGACGGCGTGAGTGCCATCAACCTCTCAAAGCCCGTCACACAGTTCATGTTTACCGTCAGCATGCTGCTCTCTACAGGTGCAGGCATGCTTGTGGGCATGGAATTAGGCAAGAAGGACTATTCGCGGGCTTCCTATATCTTCACCCTTTCTACCATCGGTTGTCTGGCCTTTGGATTGTTACAGACGGTAGCTGGTGTTTTCTTTACTGACGACATCACGGGATGGCTTTGCTCTCACGAGGAACTCTATGTTGCTACGCGCGACTATCTCTTCCCGTTGATGATAGGTGCCCCTACCTATATGATGTCATGGGCCTTAGGCACGATGGTAGGCGTCGACGGCAGTCCGCGACTGGTGTCGATTGCTATCCTCATCGACAATGCCGTTAACCTTGGTTGCGATATCATCTTTATCCAATGGTTTGGATGGGGGATCGAAGGATCGTCTACGGCCACCGTTGTCGGTCATATCGTCGGCATTGCCATCATGTGTTGGCATTTCCGCTATCCTGGTCATCGCTTAGGGATAGTCGGGGATTTCAAATCCCCGTCAACAGACAAAGGGGAGAGGGGAGTCGGGGATTTAAAATCCCCGTCAACGGACAAAGGGGAGAGGGGAGCCTGGACAACCCTCAAGAGCATGGTGTCGCAAGGTGCTCCTTTGGCGCTTGCTTCCATCAGCCTTACTGCGCTCCTGTTCTGCGCCAACAGCATCGTGCTGAACACCATGGGCCGGGTAGGTATCTTTGCTTTCTCCGTCTGTATGAACATCCTTTACATCTACAATCTCTTCCTTTCCGGCACCTGTCGTACTGTACAGTCGCTCGGTGCTATACAGGTGGGCAAGGGAGACAACGAGAAATTCCGTCTTGTCATCAGCAAGTCTTTCCGTTTCATCACCCTGGCCATGCTGATTACTTGCGTCTTTATCTGGATAGCACCTGAAACCATTACGAGGTTTTTCGGTGCCCAGGATGACGACCTGATTGCCGAAGGCGTGCGTGCCTTGCGTATCTTTGCGCTCAGTTTCATCCCCTTCTGCTATATCTACACCATCATGGTGGTCTACAAACTATACGGTCATCACCGGATGGCGCTGTTCATCTCGCTGGCCCTTTCGCTGACGGTGATTCCAGTCTTGTGGGTGATGTCGCATGTTGCTCCCGGCTATCTGTGGTACAGTTACCTCATTGCTTACGCCATCGAAGCCGCTGCCATCGTTTTGCTCCACAAGATGACCCACGTTCGTTTTGAGCTAAAAGGCAACAAGGGATAGATAGCGCCAATAGAAAGGGAGAGACCGATAGTATCTGATGTTCAACGTTCAATGTTCAATGCTCAATGATTTGGAATCGACTCACCTCAATGGTCAGGCATAACCTGCCGCTCACTCTCATCATCGGTGCTGCCTTCTTGCTGGAACTCACAACGGGGTTGCTGTACTACTCGGCGCAGAATATTATCCACAGGACGGTGGAGAAACTGATAGAGCGCGAGATGAACGCCATCTACCTTTGTATTCGTAACAAACTGGCTGCTGTGGAGGTGACGGTGGATAACATGGCCTGGGTGGTGGCCGACGGGCTGGATGATCCGGAGTGGATGTATTCAATTACCCACAAACTGGTGGAGAACAACCCTTCCATCTTGGGAGGTACGGTCTCTTTCGTGCCGAATTACTTCCCCCAGAAAGGACGCTGGTTCGAACCGTATTCCGTCAGAAGGGATGACGGGACCATTGAGACCATGCAGTTAGGCTCGGCAGACCATGACTATACGATGATGGATTTCTTCAACGAGACAATAGCCAAGAATGGCGGCAACTGGTGTGAGCCTTATTTCGATAAGGACGGGGCCAGGGCGATGGTGACTACATACGGCGTGCCTGTGCATAACGACAAAGGTGTCATCGTCGGTGTTGTGGATGCTGACATTGCCCTCGATTGGCTCGAGGAGGTGGTGGAGGAAGGAAAGTTCTACAAGAGCACGCAGCGGTTTATTGTGACGGGTAAAGGACACCTGCTCGCTGGTGAGGATAGTGATTTGTTCCAAAGGGTGCTTCAGCTGATAAAGGCTGATGAAGATAAGGTGGGCTTTGAAACCATAACTGATGACCACGGCGATAAGCGACATGTGTATTTCCATCCCGTCGGAGGGAATACTAACTGGATTCTCATTAGCGTCCAGGATGATAAGGAGGTGTTCAGTAAACTGGGTAAAATACGCGCAACGCTCTTGCTGCCCGTTTTTGCAGGTCTGATTCTCATCGGGTTTATCGTGTGGCGCACGTCACGCAACTTGGAGCGGCTGCGTAAGGTGAAGGCCGAGAAGGAACGCATTGGCGGCGAACTGCGCGTGGCCAGTCAGATTCAGCAGAGCATGCTGCCAAACAGCCTTATTCAGCATGACGACGTGGATATCTTCGGGTCCTTGGTGCCTGCCCGTGAGGTAGGCGGTGACTTGTATGATTATTACATTCGCGACGAGAAACTGTTCTTCTGTATCGGTGACGTCAGTGGCAAGGGCGCCCCGTCGGCGATGGTCATGGGTGTCATCCATTCCTTGTTCCGGGCCTTCTCGGCACATGAGAATAATCCTGCCCGCATCATGCAAGCCATCAATGAGGTTTCATGTCAGGGCAATGAGTCGAATATCTTCGTCACCTTGTTTATTGGTGTACTTGATTTGCCCACGGGTCGTTTGCGCTACTGCGACGCAGGTCACGACGCTCCTTTTATCAAGCATGATGCTCAATGTTCAATGGTTGATGTCAATCCTCACTTGCCTGTTGGGGTGTTCAATGACGTGAATTATGGGGTGCAGGAAACGCAGTTGCCTCCAGACTCTATGCTCTTCCTCTATACCGACGGACTGACTGAGGCGAAGAATGGCGAGCGCAAGCAGTTTGGCCTCAAACGGGTCGAAGAGGTGCTACAATCTGACTGCCCCGTCCAGCCCCGAGCGTTCATCGAGACCATCTCTCGCCAGGTGCGTCTATTTGTCGGTGATGCCCAGCAGAGCGATGACCTCACGATGCTGGCCATACACTATACGCCAAAGCGCTTTGAGAGTACGCTGACGGAAACGCTTTTGATCAAGAACGATGTACACGAAGTGTCGAAGCTCAGTGCGTTCATCAAGTCGGTGATGGAGCAGCTGAACATCGAGAAAACGCTTGCCCGCCGGTTGCGCCTGGCTGTCGAGGAGGCGGTGGTGAATGTTATCGACTACGCCTATCCTGCCGGACAAGTGGGCGACATCGAGATTCGAATGATGTGCGACAACGAGACGTTGAAGACGGTCATCATCGACTCTGGCGTGGCCTTTGACCCCACGGCGATGCAGCGAGCCGACACTTCGCTCTCTGTAGAAGACCGGCAGATAGGTGGACTGGGCCTCCTCTTGGTTCGCGAACTGATGGACTCCATCAACTATGAGCGGGCCGACGGCCAGAACTTCCTCACGCTGATGAAGAAACTGAAGTAACCAACATATCTTGAATTTGAATAAACTAAAAACCTCATTATAATGAAAACATCTGCACCATTATCAAAAGTACAATATGGCCTCTATGTGGAGTGTGTAGCTCATCAGGGAGAGGCTTGTTATAACCTTCCTTATCTCTACGTGCTCGACGGCACGCTGGACGGGGACAAGCTTTGCCGGGCCATTGAGACCGCTGTGGCAGCACATCCCACGCTGTTCACGCGCATCGAACTGAATAACGAGGGCGACCCCCTTCAGACCATCGACGATTCTGAGACGTTTACGTTGAACGTTGAGAACGGAACATTGAACCTTGAAAATGGAGGTTTTTTTAATGGTCAGCCACTCATCACGCCCTTCGACATCTACAAGGATCGTCTTTTCCATATCCGCCTGTTCAAGGATTCGGAACATTTCTACTTCTTCCTCGACATCCACCACATCATCGGCGACGGCACCACCCTGAAGGTGATGCTCAGCGACATAGACAAGGTCTACGGAGGCGGTACGCTGGAACCAGAGGCGATGACGATGGCCGAGGTGGCAACGGCTGAGGCCGAACTGCGCAAGACGGCTGCCTTTGACGAAGGCAAGCAGTGGTATGCACATAACTTCGACTGCGGCGACTGCTTCACACAGTTGATGCCCGATCTTGAGGAACCGGAACACAGCGAGGCCAGTATGGTGAGAACACTCGACGTGGAGATGGCCGAGGTGGACGCATTCTGCAAGGAGAATGGCATATTCAAGAGCAATTTCTTCACGACGGCCTACAGCTTCCTGCTGGCCAAATATAATAATGAACAGGAGTCGCTCTTCACCACCATCTACAACGGTCGTACCGACAAGCGTTTCCTGCACTCCATCGGTATGACGGTGAAGACGCTGCCCGTCTATGCCAAGTTCGACAATGAGACCAGGGTACTCGACTATCTGAAGGCTGGTCAGGATCAGATGGGCGGTGTGCGCAAGCACGAGGCGTATGCCTTCAGCGATGCCGTGAACGACCTGGGCATACAGAGCAACTCGATGTTTGCCTGGCACGGCATGCTGTTTGCCGACGAGCAACTATGCGGCAAGCCGATGAAGACCATCCGCCTCTGCAACAGCACGCTGGAGGCCTCGCTCTACCTGAAGGCGTTTATCCTCAACGGCAAGTATCAGGTGAAGGCTGAATACAACAGCAACGAGTATTCCGAGGAAATCATCCGTCAGTATTTAGAGAGCTATGAGGCGGTGATCAAGGGATTCCTCTGTAAGGAGTATCTGCGTGAGGTCAATATAACAACGGCCCATCAGACAGAAGTGCTCGACAGCTTCAACCAGACCGATGTGGACTACGATGACACGCAGACCATCGTCTCGCTGTTCCGCCGTCAGGCCAAGGCAACACCCGAAAACATCGCTGTGGTCTATAAGGACCGGAAATTCACCTACGCTGAGGTGGATGCCATTAGCGACCGTATCGCAGGCTACGTGGCTGCCAAAGGGCTGGGTGTTGAGGATGTGGTATCGGTCTTGATTCCTCGTTGCGAATGGATGGCCATTGCCTCGCTCGGCGTACTGAAGGCTGGCTGTGCCTATCAGCCCCTCGACCCCACTTATCCCAAAGAGCGTCTGAACTTCATGATGCAGGATGCTAATGCCAAGCTGCTGATAGCCGACGAGGAACTGCGTGGCATCGTGGATGAATATCAGGGAGAAGTTCTTCTGACAAAAGAACTGTTGTCGCTGCCCGCTCTCACAGCGGAAGCAGATGCTTCACTCTTCACTCTTCACTCTTCACTTACTCCCTCCAACCTCTTCATCCTGCTCTACACCTCCGGCTCTACGGGAGTGCCCAAGGGCTGCCAGCTGATGCACAGTAATCTTGTCTGCTTCTGCCATTGGTATCAGCGTTATTATGACCTGAAGCCAGGCAACAAGGTGGCTGCCTACGCCAGCTATGGTTTCGATGCCTGCATGATGGATATGTACCCCGCACTGACCTGTGGAGCTACGGTTTACATCGTTCCAGAGGAGTTGCGGCTCGATCTCGTGGCACTGAACGATTATTTTGAGAGCGAGCATATCACCAACTCGTTTATGACGACTCAGGTGGCTTATCAGTTTGCCACTAATATCGAGAATCATTCTCTGAACTATCTCTCTACCGGAGGTGAGAAGTTGGCTGGCCTCACTCCTCCGAAGGACTTCTCTCTCGTCAATGTCTACGGTCCTACTGAGACCACGGTACTCGTAACGACCTATCCGGTAGCGCGTAAGCAGCAGGATATACCCATCGGTAGTGCCATTGACAATGTGCATCTCTATATCGTCGACCCGCAAGGCCACCGTCTGCCCGTGGGTGCCGCCGGCGAACTGTGGATCAGTGGCCCGCAGGTGAGCCGGGGCTATCTGAACCGCCCTGAGAAGACGGCTGAGGTGTATATCGGTAATCCGTTTACTGACGATAGGAAATATGCCCGCGTCTATCGCTCTGGCGACATCGTGCGCTTCCTGCCCGACGGAAATATCCAGTTCGTCGGACGAAAGGACGGTCAGGTGAAGATTCGCGGATTCCGCATCGAGCTGAAAGAGGTGGAGGCCGTCATCCGTGAGTTCCCTGGCATCAAGGACGCCACGGTACAGGCCTTTGATGAGGAAGGGGGTAGTGGAGGCAAGTTCATTGCTGCCTACATCGTCAGCGATCAGCAGATAGACATCGAGGCCCTCAACAACTTCATCATGGATCAGAAGCCGCCTTACATGGTGCCTGCCGTGACGATGCAGATAGAGGCCATTCCGCTGAACCAGAACCAGAAGGTGAATAAGCGCGCCCTGCCTAAACCCGTCAAGTCTGTTGCTGTGTCACAGCAACAAGCAGAATCCGCCCCCCTCAACCTCCTTGAGCAGGAGCTGCATGAGATAATAGCCGGTATTCTGAACAATACGGATTTTGGCATCACCACCATTCTTGGCTATGCCGGACTGACCTCCATCTCGGCCATCAAACTCGCTGTCCAGATGAACAAGCGTTTTGGCATCATGCTCGACTCAAAGTCGCTGGTAAAGAGCGGCACTCTGCAGAGCATAGAGAATGAGATATGGAGTAGCCTCACCCAAAAGACCCTCCCCCAGCCCCTCCCTGCGAGGGAGGGGAGTGGTTACACTCAAGGACAGAAAACGAATGATGAACAAGCGGGAAGTCTATCTACTCCCCTCCCTCACAGGGAGGGGCAAGGGGGTGGGTCTGCCCCGCTCTCCTACGCCCAGACGGGTGTCTATTTCGAGTGCCTGAAGAATCCGACTTCGACCATTTACAATATCCCCTATCTGCTCAGCTATCCCGCTGGCATCGAGGCTGGCAAACTGGCTGAAGTAGTGAAACAAGTGGTTGAGGCTCATCCGGAACTGAGCGTTCACTTCGCCACAGAGGGCGATACCATCGTTCAGACTTTAGCCGACAGTCTGCCTGTCGAGGTACCCATCACGGAGATGAGCGATGAGGCGTTGGCGGCCTATAAGAATGAGTTCGTGCGCCCGTTCAACCTGAATAAAGCACCGCTCTACCGTTTCGAGGTCGTAAAGACGGAAAGAGGAACCCATCTGCTTTTGGATGTTCATCACCTCGTGTTCGACGGTGGTTCTGCCGATCTGCTGATTCGCCAGATAGGTAGCGCGCTCGACGGTTCCCCCGTCGAGAAAGAGAGCTATACCTATCTCGATTTCGTCAGCGACCAGCAGAAGGCAGAAGAGAGTGATACCTTCAAGGCCGCCCAGCAGTTCTTCGCCGAGAAACTGCAGACTTGTGAAGGCGCGAGCGAGATTCCTGCCGACCTGCCCAAGACTGACCAGCAGGGCTTTATCGGCGAGGCTGTCTGCCCGGCCGATTATGTCAAGGCTGCCGCCTTCTGCCGTCAGCAGGAAATTACACCTGCTCACCTCTTCCTCGCTGCCACGAGCTATGTCGTCTCGCGTTACACCAACAACCGCGAAGTGTATCTCAGCACCATCAGCAGCGGACGCTCGAATCTGAAGATTGCCGATACGGTGGGTATGTTCGTCAACACCCTCGCCCTCGGTCTGAACATCGGCGATGTGTCGGTGAGCGAATACTTGAAACAGGTGAGCGAGACCTTCGACGAGACATTGCGCCATGAGGACTATCCCTTCGCCCGTATCGCTACCGACTTTGGCTTCATGCCCACTATCGCCTACGCTTATCAGGTGGGCGTGCTCTCGCAGTATATGGTCAACGGTCTGCCCATCCACCAGGAACTGTTGGAACTGAATGTGCCCAAGTTTAAGATTAACATCAAGATTGAGTCGCGGGGCGTGGTGGTGCAGTACGACGATGCTCTCTACTCTGCCGCTTTGGGCAATGCTATTGCTGAGAGTATCGTGGCGGTTGCCGAACGCTTCATCGCACAGCCACAGAAGAAGGTCCGCCAAATCTCCATTGTCAGCAAGAATCAGGAGGAAGAACTGTCACATCTGCGCCAGACGGCAACAGGCGATGCGCCCTTCAAGTTCTTCCATGAGTGTATCACTCATTTCGCACAGACCCAGCCCGACCAGGAGGCTTTGGTGGCCATTGATGCTAAGTTCACTTACAAGGAGATGGATGAAGCCACCAGTCGTATTGCTGCCGCCTTACGTCAGAGGGGGGTGAAGGAGCGCGACCGTGTGGCGCTTCTCCTGCCGCGTACCAGCAGGCTGATTCTCGCTCTCTTCGGTGTGCTCAAGGCGGGAGCTGCCTATATCCCCTGCGATCCGGATTATCCCGCAGACCGCATCAAACTGATTCTGGAGGACAGCGAGGCCCGCTATATCATCACCACTGCCGACCGCATGGCCAGCGCCCCTTCCGCCCGCATAGATAGCGCCCCCTCCGCCCGCATAGATAGCGCCCCTTCCGTCGCGGTCGGCGGTTCTCCCGCCGACAAGGCCAGCGTCCCCGCCGACAAGGCCATCGATGTAGAAGACTTGCTCGCCAGTTCAGTAGGCTGCTGTGTCACAGCAGCAGACATAACCCCCGAAGACCTCGCATACCTCATCTATACCTCTGGTTCCACAGGCCGTCCGAAGGGTGTCATGCTCCGTCACGAGGGTATCTGCAACTACCTCTACGGCCATCCGGCCAATGTCTTTGCCAATGCCGTACTGACTGATGCAAATCGTGTCCTCAGCGTAACGACCATCTCCTTCGATGCTGCCCTGCAGGATATCGGTATGGCTTTTTACAACGGCAAGACGCTGATTGTGGCTACTGAGGAGCAGGCCAACAACCCGCTCGACCTCGCTAAGCTCATTCAGGAACAGCATATCAACATGGTATCAGGTACTCCGTCCCGTTGGCAGACCTGGCTCACCAGCGACGATTTCTGCAAGGCCATCTCGCAAGTGAACATCTGTCGTGCCGGTGGCGAGAAATTCAGCGATGCGCTCCTCCAGCAGATGCGTAGCGTCACCAAGGCCCGCATCTTCAACTGCTATGGCCCAACGGAGATTACCGTTGCCTCGAACAACGCCGAACTCACGAATGCACAGACGGCGACTGTGGGTAAGCCTCAGTTGAACGTCAGGGAGTTTATCGTCGATGTCGATGGCAACGAACTGCCTGCCGGTGTGGTAGGCGAGCTTTATATTGGAGGACGAGGGGTGGCTCGCGGCTATAACAACCTTGATGAGATGACCCGTGAACGCTTCGTCGACTACCACGGCGAAAGGGTCTATCGGTCGGGTGATTATGCGAAATGGCTCCCTGATGGCAATGTGGTCATCCTCGGACGTACCGACCACCAAATCAAATTGCGTGGTCTGCGTATCGAGCTTGGCGAGATTGAGAATGTGATGCTCTCTGTGGAAGGGATGAAGAAGGTGGTCATCATGATCCGCAAGCTGAACGACAAGGAACACCTCTGTGCCTACTACACGGCCGACCATGAGATTGCGCCCGACGCCCTGAAGGCCGAGATCTCCAAGCGCCTGACGCAGTATATGGTGCCTACGGCTTATCTGCAATTGCCCGAGATGCCCATGACGCCTAATGGCAAAACCGATGTAAAGGCTTTGCCTGAGCCGCAGCTTGCCGTCACTTCGGCTTTCGTGGCTCCTGCCAACGATACGGAGAAAGCCTTCTGCGACATCTTCGCCCAGATTCTCCAGATGGACAAGGTGGGTGCTACCGACAACTTCTTTGAACTCGGAGGCACTTCGCTCGTCGTCACTCGTGTCATCATCGAGGCCGACAAGGCCGGGCTGCATGTTGCATACGGCGATGTCTTTGCCAATCCCACACCCCGCAAGTTGGCAGAGCTGATCACGGGCGTAGCCGTAGACGGCGCCGATAGTGCCGACGACCCCGTCGCCTCCTTCGACTATACCGCCATCAACAACCTCTTGCAGCGCAACACTTTGGGCTTCTTCCGTTCCGGCCCTCGTCAGCAACTGGGCGATGTCCTCATCACGGGTGCTACCGGCTATCTGGGCATTCACATCCTGCGCGATCTCATCGACAGCGATGCGCGCAACATCTATTGCCTGGTGCGCGGCAAGACGCAAGAGAAAGCTGAGAACCGACTGAAAACCCTGCTGTTCTACTACTTCGCCAACTCCTTTAAGGAACTCTTTGGCCAGCGGCTGCACATCGTCCTTGGCGATGTGACGCAGGACTTCGACGAGAACCTCAAGGTCGATACCGTCTTCAACTGTGCTGCCATCGTCAAGCACTTCTCAGAAGGCACCGAGATTGCCGACGTGAACATCGGCGGCGCACAGCGTTGTGTGGAGTTCTGCATCAAGACTGGTGCCAACCTCATCCACATCTCCACGGCCAGCACGCGCGGCTTGTGGGCGGGCGAAATCAAGGACGATGTCTTTACCGAGCAGCGGCTCTATATGGGACAGTACCTCGGCAACCAGTACATCTACTCTAAGTTCATGGCCGAGCGGCTCATTCTCGATGCCGTTGCCCTGCATGGCCTCCGTGCGAAGATCATGCGTGTGGGCAACCTCGCTGCACGTTCCACCGACGGCGAGTTCCAGGCTAACTTCGCCACCAACTCGTTCATGGGACGCATCCGTATCTACAACATGCTGGGATGCTGTCCGTATGCCATGCGCAACAAGCGGGTGGAGTTCTCGCCCATCAATGAGGTGGCTCATGCCATCGTCCTGTTGGCTACCACCCCGAAAGAGTGTACGGTGTTCCATCCTTATAACATCCACGGGCAGTTCCTTGGCGACGTGCTCACCGGTCTTACCAATGTCACTGGAGGCATACGCTTTGTGGAGCAGGAGGAATTCCAGCAGACCATCGACGAGGCCGGACAAGACCCGCAGAAAGCCAAGCAGATGGCTGCCCTGCTGGCCTATAAGGATATGGCCCACGGACAGAAGACGGCCGACGTGCAACGCGACAACGACTACACCACGCAGGTACTCTATCGCCTCGGTTTCGACTGGTCGCCCACGTCGTGGGACTATGTTGAGCGCATGCTCACCGCTATCGGCGGCTTCGGCTTCTTTGAATAGCGCCCCTACGCCCCCCCCGACCGCGCCCCGACGGTTCCCCCGTCGGGAATCGCGTCCTCTATTTCGATGGCTCGCGCTCAAAGTGGATGTCCTTGTACAGGTCAGGACGGCCTCCGCTGCTTTCAGGCAAAAAGTGGAGGCGAACGCCTCGGATATGCTTCCGGGCACTGAACTCGTCGGGCGCATCCACTTTGTCGCTCTCTATTTCGAGTTTCATCAGCCCCCAGGTGTCAAGGCGCACCTTATCGCCGTTCCGGAGGTGGTCGTTGATGACATCCGACAGGCCCATCATGGCTGTGATCAGCTCGCCAATGGGGAAGCCGTTGCGTCGCGACACCTCTTCCAATATCTGCCGTGTGTCGATGGTGGCGCCATGTACGGCGGTGGCCTTGTACTTGCCGAATGTCGACAGGCGCGGCTTAGACTCTTTAACCAATTTGTATTTCATATATATAGTTTTTTGCGTTTAAGGGTGACAGGATTTACGCTTTCCGTGCTATGGCATAGCAGCGGCGACGATCGCCCTTTCCTTTCTGGAACAGGCTGTGTGCCAGGTGATTACCTAATAGGGTGGCGTTCGACTGCGTCACCAGGTTGACTTTCTGCTCCTTCTTCATCAGTTGCAGAATCTCCGTGGGGGTGAGCCACAGCACTTCATCGCCCGCCTGAGGACTGCGGAAGTGATCCTGGAAGATGCTCACCACGTTGGGCAGCTCGTAGTAGTCGCTGTTGCGCTCCTGTATGTGCCGTTCGCGCTCGCCGGTGAAGGCATAGTCCTCGCCTTGAGCTATCTCGCTCACTATCTGCGCATAGAGCTGGCGGTAGTCGATGGCCTTCTCACCTGTGGTGTCGGTATCAATGTTGCCTGTCACCTCCACCACCATGTATCGGCGGCTGCCCGTCTCGTCTTTCAGTGGCAGCAGCGAGTTGGTGGTGGCGCAGAAGGCAGCATAGCGTTGCTGCTGCTCGAAGGTGGTGGAGTAGAGCTTGCGCTCCTTCACGTCGGTGCGCTGTATGAGGTGTTTCAGAAAGGCGGTCTGTGCCTTCGAGATTTGGTCGTACTCGTCGATGTTGATGAGCAGGAACCGGCTCAGTGCCCTGAGGGCCTCCTTCTTGTTCGTGAAGTCTATGCGGTCGATGTAGAATGCCATCAGCTCGCGGGGCAGCAGCATCCGCATGAAGGTGGACTTGCGCGTGCCCTGCCCGCCCACGAGCATCAGCACCATCTGGGCGCCGTACATGGCGTTCATGCCTGTCTGCCACTGGCTCACCATCGAGCGCATCCACACCTTGAAGTTGTCGCGCCAGCCCGCCGTTGCTGTCGGCACGCGGTCGGCCAGCTCGCCCAAGCGGTCGCGACCGTCCCATTGGGGCAGCGCGTCGAGCCACTCGCGCACGGGGTCGTAGGTCGTGATAAGATCGGTGTTGACGATGCGTTCCAGGTCTTGCGGCCATACCTTGATGCCCTCGCGGATAGCGGCGTTGTTGATGGCATTTCGCACCTCGTCGGTCAGTGGCTTCCACCACAGTTGGTAGCGGTACTTCTCCTGCACCTCCACCTCGCCCGTCACGCTATTGCGGCGGAACATGTAGCGGCGCTTGAGGAAACTATCCATCAGCTGCTGGTGCATGAGCGTGCGCTCTATGGGGTTCTGTGTGCCGAGGCGGTGCTGGCTGTAGGCATTCTCAAACGTCGTGCGTACCAGCGTTTCCTTCAGGTAGTTGTCGCCCAGTTCGAGCGTGAGCTTCGTGGCCAGCTCCTGGTCGATACCCGCCTGTCGGCATCCGACGGCCAGCCGCATCACGTAGTCTTCAGGCGACTGTTTGGCACTGAAGGCCAGTTCACGGCACACGAAGTTGAACTTTGTGGCATCCATCTCGCGTCGCGTATAGCCTGGCAGCACCTCCGCGTCGAGCGTCACTTCACGGGGTTTGCTGACGATGGGGGCCGTCAGGTCGGTCAGCGGCTGCGTGGGCTGATCCATCAGCACGGGCTGTACGGCGGTGTTGAAGAACACCTGCGGGTCGCTGCTGACGCGGAACCCCTCGGTGCCGTCGGGCATCACCTCCTCGGCCTTCACACCCGTCGAGGCCTGCACATATTCTGCCGCCCGCCGGTAGGCATACTGTCTGAACAGGGCCACCTGTGCTGCGTCTTTGGGCAGACCGCCGCTTGTCAGCTCGTAGGACAGGAGCACCTTCAGCGACTGTCCGCTGCTGCCAATGAACGACAACACGGTCTGCGGCCACAGGTTCACGCGCTGGCGCAACCGCTCCAGCACATCCCGGCCCTCTTTCACGCGCAGCGACAGCAGCACTAAGCCTGTGTAGGCTCCTTTATCGCCCACGGCGGGGCAGATGTATGGCAGCACCTCGGCAGCCTCGGTGCCGCTGAGCATTCCACCCCGTGCGTTGATGACGTCCAGACCCCTCACGGCCCGCACCCGTTTGTCATACCGTCCATGGGCCGTCCAGCCGACCACATCTTTTAGCGTTACATACTTCTCTTTCAGCTGCTGACGGTAGGAATACCTCATCAGCACCTTTGTCTTCTCTTTTATCATAGCCTATCTTGTTCTTTAATACATGGTGTTTACAGCAAAAATCATGCCTGTTTTCATCTGAATTCTCGAGAGAATTGAAGCGTAAAGAGCCACTTTGCCCTTACTAAAAGGCATTTTAACCGCTCAATTCTCTCGAGAATTTATCTGCATCCGGCTTAATTCCTCTGCCAGCCTGTCACCCTTCTGTCACCCTTGTCACCCTCTGAAAAGGGTGCAAACGCCCTGTTTATCGGCATTCTGTCACCCTGTCACCCTTTTTTTCAAAAACGCTTATATAGGTTTTATTTCGCCCGCTTTCCGTTAAATCTTGTAGATTTTTCCGAAGGATTGCTGCGAGTGTGCAAATTAATGCGTATCTTTGCAATCTAAATCTAAAATATGAAGAAGTTTATTATTGCCATCCTCCTGCTCGCGGCAGGACTGCTGCCCACGAAGGCAGACAACATCACCGTTGACGGCACCAGCCGCTCGTACATTGCATACGCGCCTCAGAACCTGGGCGAGAATCGCCCGTTGTTCATCTTCTGTCACGGTTCGGGTCAGGATGCCAACTATATGCTGAACACCCAGTTCAGGGATACGCAGAACCCGGAACGGAAGATCAGCATTGAGAACGTGTGCGACACGGCCAAGTTCGTTATCGTCTTCCCTAACGGCATAGGCAACCAGTGGGACATCAGCGGCAACCGTGACATCAACTTCGTCAAGGCCCTGATTGACAAGATGGTGGCGCAGTATAAGATAGACCGCAACCGCGTCTATCTCGGCGGCTTCTCCATGGGCGGTATGTTTACCTACCACGCCATGAACAAGATTCCCGACCTCATCGCTGCCTTCGTTCCCGTCAGCGGCTACCCCATGGGCGGCGCGACGGCCAATGCCAACGTGCGCCCGCTGCCCATCCTGCACATCCACGGTACAGCCGACGATGTGTGCGTCTTCAGCGGTGTGCAGCCGGCACTCAACGTGTGGATCAAGCATAACGGTTGTCCCACGACGGCTCAGGTCAAGAACAACTACAACGGTTTCAGCGGTGCCAAGATGCACAGCTGGGGCCCCGGCAACGACGGTGTCTATGTGAAGCTCTTGGAACTGCCGAACAAAGGCCACTGGGTGTGCAAGGAGCCGCAGGTTTACACAGGCAAGGAGATGTGGAACTTCTGCAAGGACTACTCGCTGAACAAGACCTCGCCAACGGTCCGCATCACGGCACCAACGGCTGGTCACAACTACATCAGTTTCGCACCCGCCGATGCAGTCACCTTTCCCGACATCACCATCACCGCCACAGCCGATGACTCAAACGGCACAGTGGAGAAGGTGGAGTTTTACGACGGAACGACGCTACTCGCCACCTGTACGGCCAAGCCCTATCAGGCCGTGCTGACGGGTGCCGTGAAGGGCAAGCATACGCTGAAGGCCGTGGCCACCGATAACGACGGCGAGACGAGCACAGCAACGGTGGAGGTGACGCTACAGGCTCCGGCATCGATTACTATCTCGTCGGACTTCAAGGAGGGCGGTGCTCTGCCCGCCGGATGGACTACCTTCGACGGTAAGGAACGGCGCGTGGGCTATAGCAACGGCTACTCGTTAGGCTGTCGCGTGCTACAGTTCACCGGCTCGCCGCGTGGCCTGAACTATGGCCTCTATTTCCGCAATGTCGAGGGCAAGGCACGCCAGGGCTGGGCCAAGTATGGACTCAGCGACGGCAGCACGACGCTCACGCTGGCTCCCGGCCACTACACGCTGAAATACAAGATATGCAACTGGAACAAGCCCGAGTTCTCGCCCGTGGAGCTGAACATTGAGAATAGCACGGGCAGCGTGAGCATTGCCAAGCAGACCTACACGCCGACCATCAACATCGGCAATGTGGCCTCCAACAGCTTCGGCAACCTGCAACAGCAGTCCTTCGAGTTCGACATCACCGAGCATGGCAATTATGCCATCGCCCTCTACACGGCCGATGTAGTGTATGGCGACTGCATCCTCGGCCAGCTCATCCTGACCGCCAATAGCTATGAGCATACGGGAATCGACGCTACGCTCAATGATAAAGAAGAAATGAATAATAATATTTGTGTTTACGACTTGCAAGGCCGACAAGTGACGAATCCACGACACGGACTATATATCAAGCGCTCGGCCGAAGGCAAGAACGGCAAGAAAATATTTGTAAGATGAAGTGACATCACACCTTGTCGAAACGTTTCATCACACCATGTCGAAACGTTTCATCACACCTCGTCGAGACATTCATTACACCCTGATGCATCATTCATCACACCTTGATTAATCACTAATCACACTGTGATGAATGCTCCGTCAGGGTGTAATCAATCATTCGTCATGCCGTGACTAAACGCTGCGCCACCTGTAACGAAGCAACCGATTATAATGCTTCTAATTCAAAACATTGTCTTCAGTTCTTCGTCATTTGACAGATATTGCTTCTCTACTAGGTATTTTATAATCATTTTAAGTCGCGCAACCTCACCAGTCTTAGATAGGTCCTGAAACAACAATCTAAGTTGTGGGTCATTTACTGAGGCTGTATTCTTGGTCTTTGCTTTCAGACTTTCAAGGTCTGGCTCCAGACCATACAGGGAAAGGTCGATACCCGCTTCTTTGGCACATGCTAGAACGAAAGTCTCTATAGCTTCTGCCTCGCCTCCAATTTTGATGAGAAACTGAGGCTTTTGTGGATGGCGGAACAAATGAAGGTTAGAGTTCTCGGCTACCATCGTAAATTGTTCAAAGAATGGTAGTTTGCGTTTGTCATTATCAACTATACCCACTGCAAATCTATCAGCTAAACGGCCACTCTGCATCTCCTTGGCCACTGATGGACAGCCCATTTTGTGACTCACACCGTTACCCAGCAAAATGCTGATAAGTGTTGTGTCCACATAACATTCTGGTAGAATCTCTACATGTCGCTTACTCATGGCCAAGAGTCTCTATATTAAAAAATGCATCGACACCATCTTCATAGATTTCCTGAATGTCTTGCTCTGTGGCCTCTCTCACTTCTGACATGCCGTCATTGATAGGCTGAATGTAAAAGAGCCCAAAATCATAGTCCGTTCTCTCCAGCATTTTTCCCAAGATATAAGGGCTGTGAGTGGCGATGAATAGTCGGTGGTGGCGATGGTCTTCGGTTAGTTCCATAAGGTGATTGATGAGCAGCCCCTGAGTGGGAGGGAAGAGATTTTGCTCTGGCTCTTCAAGGAAAATGTCACAATGGTGAGGTGTGATCAAACGCTGGGAGATGTCAACAAACATATCAATAACAGCCTGATTGTATAGCGTATTGCCAAAGCCGTCGTCCCATATCAGGCGATCATCCTTGCATACACAGACAAGAGAGCGGAGTTCATCCAAATGCTCACGATAATACTTTGTAAGTGCATTAAGCACTTGTCCTCTTTCCTGACTCTTGTCAAAATTGCGATTGTATTCTTGACGGTACTCATCACTTGTGATATAACTAAGCAGAACCAATAGGGGAATGAGCGACTGGAGACCACTGGATGAATTGGAAAACTTGATGGTCTTAGCATTGCTTAAGCGCACATGATCCGACTTGTCGGTAGGGTCATAATAGTAAGACACACCGAGATTGAGCACTTCATATCCCTTGGTTTTCGACTTGCGGGCATCCTCCCAATCAGCCATGAATTGCTGTATGTTGTTGCTATCAAAATTCACCTGAAACCAATTGGGGATAGCAGCCACCAGATTGCGTTCTGACGGGATATAACTCACCTTGGGGCGCTGATAATCCCAGCGACCTGACTTCCACTCAAAACTGAACTTGTGCTGCTTATGAACGTAGGAAAAACGCATATAGTCAGACTCATACGCTATCTCAGTGTTGTCGTTCACGAAATCGTCCATTTTGTGAATTTGGATAAACTGCCGGATAAAGGCATCGTCCCTCTCAAAGCGGTCTGTTCTTTGTTCTATCTTAATACGTTCTTCAACCCAGGCACAATAAAAAGCCGTTTTAAGCAGACAACTCTTACCGCTACTCTGTTCGCCAATGACTACGTTGACACGCTTCATGTTAATGTCTGCCATGTGAATAGGGCCGAGGTAACGAATTGTCAAATGTCGTCCAACTGTATATCTGTCCTGTTCCATCATATTCTTTCTTGATTAATGTTCTATGGCTACAAAATTACAAATTCTTTATGAGAAATAAATAAATTGAAGACAAATTTACACATTATTTAATAATAGTACATTATTTCCATACTCATACCACCAGCGAGTGGCATCGCTGAGGGCATAGACGCGCTCACTAATGAAGCGGGGTACTTGGATGGGGATAGTATTTCTTGGCATACTGGAAATATGTGTTCCATTTTGTCTTTTATTGGTAAATAGAGAATTGCTATGGGATAAAACATCGTAAAATCGTAGATTAATTACAAATTATCAAGTAATTTACTTGTCTAAAAGAAAAATAATATGTAATTTTGTAGTGGATTTACGATAATGTCATAAAAGTACCGCTATGATACGAGATTTTTGGGTAAAGAACTATCTTTCCATTCGCGACAAGCAGGAATTAAGCTTCGTGTCCAAAGGGCCTTCTTCGGAGCTTGTCACCGAAGTTGCCGATGGCGTATTCTTGTACAAGTTAGGCATCCTGTATGGTTCAAATGCTTCGGGTAAGTCAAATATGCTGATTGCCTTAAATGCAGTATTTCGCTTACTGGTGTTGCCCAAGTCAGATGCGACTGTCGGCATTGGAGGCTGCATTCCTTTTGTACTCACCAAAGATGAGCCAACGGAAATGCATGTTTCATTCTATGCCGATGGCATCCGATATGATTATGATGTCAAGTTCAACGGCAAGCACATCTTGAGTGAAGCCTTGTACTATTACCCAAACAAATCAAAATCTTTATTCTATGAGCGTAGTTTCGTGAGCGAGAACGTACAGGCTGACATCAAGTTTGGAGCAAGCCTCAAACTACAGGTCAAGACGCAGGAGAGCATCCGCGAAAACACCCTGAACAATCACAGTGTGTTGTCCGTCTGCCGAAAGGCTGCCTTGAAAGAAGACATAGCTCCGTTCAATGCGCTTTACGCTTGGATTATGGCCAATTATCACGACGTGGACGGCGATGTAGAAAAGGGGCTTGTTGAAATCTTGAAGGATGCTTACAGCAATTCCAAGAAACGTAAGTTCTATAACACCATGCTCCTGAAGGCCGATTTGAACATTTTGGAATATAGACCTATTATAGAAGACCGTTTCGTTCCATCGGAATATCGGGAACGCATCCAAAAGGAAAACATTCCTCAAGAAATGAAAGAGACCTTGCTTAAACCGACAACCGATTCTGTAGCGTTTGTCAATCATTCCCAAAATGGAGATTTTGACATTCCACTCAAGTGGCAGTCGAAAGGTACGATAAAATATATACGCATATTGGATGCGTTATACGATATGATAACCAGTTCTCATGTGTATTACCTGGATGAATTAGGAGAGGATTTGCACAATGATTTGCTATACTACTATCTTAATGTTTTCTTATTCAACTCGGAGAAATCGCAGCTGATTATTACAAGCCAGGAGACAACGCTCCTTTCTCAGGATTTAATCAATGAGAACAGAGGTGTTGTGTGGTTTGTGGAGAAGAACAAAGAGACGGCTTCGTCCGAATATGCCCGTGGCGATTCCTTTGGCTTGCACAAGAATCTCTCTCTTTATAACTCTTATCGCATAGGTCGATTAGGGGCAAAGCCAGAATTGGGTAGTATCTTTATAAATCTGGAGGACTGATATGGGAAAGCTACGACAAACGGCACTCATTTTGGGCGAAGGGCCAACCGAGTTTTTCTACTTCAAGTCCTTGTGCGATGTATTCAAGCGTCTGACCATTAAGCCAGACTATCCGAAACATACCAATCTCAAGGAACTGGATGCAAAGATTGCAGAGGGCGTGGCAATGGGTTACAGCCATATCTTCTGCGTCATCGACATGGACACGAAGGACAAGGAGCCAGAACGTTCACAATACCAGAAACTAAAGGCAAAGTATGCCAAGCCAATTGACAAGCCCAAGAAAGGCATATACTGCAAGGTCGAGTTCTTCGAGACCCACCGCTGCACAGAACTTTTCTTCCTCTATTACTTCCGCTACACCTCACGTCCATACGATGAACAAGAGCCATTGCTTAAAGACCTCAGCCAATGTGTCGAGTATCGGAAAACGATAGACTTCTTCATAAAGAGTAAGGGACTGCACAGTTACTTTGAACGAAATGGAGGTGATCTCGAAAAAGCTATGTCCAATGCCAATCGGTCAATGGAAGAGAAGCTAAAGAGTGACAGAGACTATACATACTCGGAACTTGGAAAGATGATGGAGAAATTAAATAGTTTGGTGTGTAAATGAATTCAATAAAATAACAGAATATAGCGAAATAAAGTCAAACATTGAAAGCCTCGCTTCCTATGCTCGTCACGCTGTTGGGAATCGTGATGGAGGTCAGGCCGCTGGAAGACCCAAAAGCATACTCTCCTATGCTCGTCACGCTGTACTCCGTCCCTTCGTATGTGACCGTGGCAGGTATGACCACCTTGCCTGAGTAATACCCATACCCGCTGGGTTTATTTGTCACTGTGGCCTCTTTAATCTTCGATACCAGTTCGTAGTAGATGCCGTCAATCTCCACGGTCTCTGCCCCCGCTACCATCGGCAGGAGCATCATGGCGAGAAAAAGGATTTGTTTCTTAATAGTCATTGTTGATAATTAGTGTTTAATTAGTGCTAATTCGTATTCGGCGGCAAAGAAAACAAATATTTCCGACTTGGCCAAAAGAAAAACGAAAGTTTTCTTTGCAATTTACTTGTTTGTAACGATGAGGGTCGAAATCTTGTCTTTTTATTGAGATTTCGACCCTCATCGTTTTATTTCCCTACAAAAAGGTCATCCAGAACAACTTCCTGCTGGACTTTCCCGCTATATTGGTTCCTTTTTACTCCAAATGTGGTTATCATTGTCGGAACCAATGATTTTTTTGTTTTAGTAGCAGCTTTAAATGCTGCAATCTTATTTCGCAGTCGGAGCGAATAGTCCTTGTCGATAACGAACTCACCGTCGGAGAACTTTACCTCGCACACATTGATAGCGTGGTCTCGCCTGTCAATCAGCAAGTCAATTTGGGCACCATTTATTTCATCTTGGCTTGAATCATCATCATTGGAACGAAGTTCCTCGAGCGTCCGTTTTGTTATAAACCAACTGGACTGCTGAGTCAGTACAGAGCCGAATCCCAAGGCTCGTTTCACTTGGTCAATATGATCCTTTACTAACTGTTCGAAACTATAGCCCATCCACACATCCTTCTTGGGATTATCGAGCATGTGAGTCCAGAAATGTTCGTCCTGCCCGTAGTTGTCCTTGATGAATCGCAAATAGAAGAAAGTGTAGTAGTCGGCTAATTGATAAGTCTTGCCTTTGGTCTTCTTGCCGAAAGAGTTGTAATCTCTTACGAATCCGCATTTCACCAAGTCTTTCAATGCGTTTGACAACTTCCCGTTCTCCGGATGTTTTGTCGCTGTCATAATTTCGTCTCTGGTCAGCCCGACTCGCTTTGAAGCCAAAGCCTCGACAATACGGAGGTAAAGCTCGGACTGGTCGAAGAGTGTCTCATAAAGATGGTTGAACTCATCCCACAACTTGCCATTCTTCCTGAAGAAGCAGTTGTCTATATTGTCTGCAAGCGGACGACCAGGTTCCAATTGTTTCAGATAGTATGGTATGCCTCCCATAATCATATAGATCTGGGCGATGTCATAGCGTTCCATTTCAAATCCTTGTTTTTGCAAGTACTGCTCAGTCTCGGCCAACGTGAAAGGACTGAGATACATCTTACTGTTGGCCCTGTTGTAAAGCCCTCCCTTCTGTTTGAAAAGCTTATTGATAATCCAGTTGGTGGCACTGCCACATATCACAAGCATCAAATCATCCTGGGCACAGCCCCATCCGTTCCAGAACCATTCAAAGGCGTTAAGGAACTTGCTACCCTTTGTGTCCATCCAAGGTAACTCATCGAAGAAAAGCACCCGTCTGCTACCGGTCTTAGTATTGTTGAGACTGGCTTTCAACTGGGCAAAGGCATCCATCCATGAGACAGGCAGTTTCCTTTCTCCTTCATGGAAATACTCATCAATAGCCATGGAGAAGTTTTTTAACTGTACTGCCATCTTCTGCTTATATAGTCCAGTTACTTTGAAGGCGAATCCAGTTTGACCAAAGACTTGGTTTACCAGATATGTCTTGCCAACACGGCGTCTGCCGTATACCACAATCATCTCAGCCTCGTCTGAATGATATAGGCGGTTAAGTTCCTTTTGTTCCTGTTTTCTTCCAATGATTACTGCCATATCCTTACTGATTTGGTGCAAAGATACAACAATTTTATGAAACGACAAACGATGGGGGTCGAAATCTTGTCTATTTATTGAGATTTCGACCCTCATCGTTTCTCTTTAGCTATCTTTGCGACGTTGATGTTGCCAGATTTCAATGGAGTTAATGACGTTCTGCCAGAGGATGTAGCAGCCGGGGCCGACACTCGATAGCGGGTTGAGGTAGGTATAGGCCATCCAGATGGCAAAGGCCGTGTTCTTCTGGCCTAATGCCTGACCTGCTTCCACGGTGTGCTGGAAGTAATGGCCCACGAAACGGCCTACCGCAAACTGCACGATGCAGAGTACCAGGCCCAGCAGGGCAATACAGCAGAGGAAGATGACGGTGGTCTGTGCGTGAACGATGTTCTTCACCGTGGTCCCGGTTACAATCATCAGCGAGAGTCCCCACATGTAGTAGGACAGGTCTTTCACCGAGATGACCCATCGGTGCAGTCGGTGCAGGTGGTGTTTCACGATGTAGGCCAGCAGCATGGGCACCAGTAGCACCAGCACCACCTCGCGCAGTATCTTGAAGAAAGCCGTGGCAAAACTGATGTCATGGCCTTTCTCTATCATCGGGAAGCAGACGGGGATGAGTGCCACGGTGATGAAATTGGAAATGAAGGTGTAGGTGGTCATCTCTTCGAGCGAACCGCCTAACTTCTGCGTCACCACGGCGGCGGCTGCGGCGGTGGGGCCTATGATGCAGCACAGGATGGCCTCAAGCAGAATGAGGTTGTGCCCCTGTAGGCGAAGGCCGAGGACGAACGCCATGAGGATGGCCACGAAGACCACCTGGAACACGCCCACCCACAGATGCCAGCCTACGGGGCGCAGTTTGCGGAAATCCACCTTGCAGAATGTCACGAACAGGATGAGAAACATGAAGAGTGGCAGGATGGCATCGAAGATGGGGGCAAAAAACGTGGACGCTCCGTCGAGTGTAGGCGTGAAGGCAAACACAAGATAGAGTAGGGCGCCCATGCTCATGGACAGGGGCAGCGTCCAGTCCTTGATGATTCTAACGATATTCACAGATGCTATAGATATATTGTTTCTGAATGTTGACAACGGTGGTAAACGTGACTTGTGTACTGGCTTCGGTGAGCACGTCCTTCAGGTTCTTGCGAATGCCTTCGCCTGATAGTTTCAGCAGACTTTCTTTCATGGTCCACAGGCGAATGAACTCCACGCTGGGGCGTGCCGACTGGCGAATCCGTCTTGCTTCTTCTTCGCTCATCGTGTAGTCGACAAGGCTGTCCCTGAACTCGCGAATAGACTCCACGTCGACCCCAATGGGGCGATGGCTCACGCCACAGATGGCTGCCTGACGGCAATGACTCAGGTTGAAATGGATGTCGGCATGGCCTTCGATGAAGGGCTTCCCGTCTTCGTGGTAGCCAAAGAGGGGATTCTCCGTGAGGCCATATTCCTGGCGCAGCCCTTCCTTCAGTAGCAGGTAGGCGGCAACGGAAAGACGCTGCCCTTGTTCGTACTTGAACTTTAGTGCTTGTTCGCGTCGCTGTTGGGAAATCTCCAGTAGGGCCTCGTCGAGCGAAAACTGGTCAATATGGTCGTTAATGTAAATCATGTGGGTGCAAAATTAAAAAAAACTTGTGAGATATTGATGCCGATTTGGAATTATTTTGTATCTTTGCCATCACTTTTTACCTGTTTATTGTATAACAAAAACCTAAAAAGACATGAGTTACAAGATTAATGACATTCAGGGTGTGGGTGAGGTCTATTCAGAGAAGTTGCTGGCAGCCGGCGTTTCGAAGGCCGAGCAGTTGCTTGAACAGTGTGCTTCGCCGAAGGGCCGCAAGGAACTGGCCGAGAAGACGGGGATTGCCGAGAAACTGATCCTGCGCTGGGTCAACCATGCAGACCTTTACCGTATCAATGGCGTAGGCCCGCAGTTTGCCGAGTTGCTGGAGGCAGCTGGCGTCGATACAGTGAAGGAATTCAGACACCGTGTGGCTGAGAACCTGCAGCCGAAGCTGGAGGAACTGAACGCCGCCCGCCACATCTGCGGACGTGTTCCTGCATTGGTTGAAGTGAAGAAGATGATAGAACTGGCAGGACAGCTCGAACCGAAGGTCACCTACTGACCTGTGTCTTCGGCCAGTTCACGAGGAACAGCTTTTCTGTTGCCCGGGTGAAGGCGGTATATAGCCAGTGTATATAGTCGGGTGTCAGCATGTCATCGGTCATATAGCCCTGGTCTATGTAGACGTGTGCCCATTGGCCGCCTTGTGCCTTGTGGCAGGTCACGGCGTAGGCATATTTCACCTGTAGGGCGTTGTAGTGCTGGTCTTGTCTTAGTAGCCTGATGCGGTCGGCTTTCGTGGGGGCATCTGCGTAGTCCTCCATCACCGCATTGTACAAAGCCTCCTGCTGCTCACGAGTCAGTGCGGGGGCTTCTGTGGTAAGCGCGTCTATGAGCACGGTGGCCTGTAGCTCGTAGTCGTTGTAGTCGGGAAGTTGCAAGGTAACTTCGGCAAATCGGAATCCATACAGTTCGTGGCTGTTTCTCACTCGCTGCACCACGCAGCGGTCGCCATTGGCCAGGAAACTCAGCTTTTCTCCACTCTCCACTCTCCTCTCTCCCCTTTCCTCTCTTTCCTTTCCTCTCTCCACTCTCCTCTCTCCTCTCTCCACTTTGTCTTTCGCCCAGAAGTAGTTGTTCTTCACAATCATCAGCTGGTCGCCTCGGCATAGTTCTTCCTCGCGGTCAAGCACGGTGTTGCGGATGCCTTGGTTGTAGATGTTGGCCCGCTTGTTGGAACGTGTCACAACAATGGTCTCGTCCATCCCCATACGGCTGTAGCTTGAGGCCAATGCTTCTATGAGTTCGTCGCCAGGTACTATCATGATGTCGGCAAACCCCTGAAAACGTATTTTCGGGAGCTGGGTCATTTCGTCGTGTGTAATCATCTGGCGAATCATCGTGGCGTTGTAGAGAATGCCCGAATCTTGACTCTGACGCAGTACTTCGTTCAGGTCGCATTCGTAACTCTTCAGTCCGTAGCCTTGCAGAACCTGGCGGTTCAGGGCCGGACTTTCCTCTTCGCCAACAGGAGGCAGCTGTGCCTTGTCGCCGATCAGCAGCATGTGGCAGTTACGACCGCTGTAGACGTAGCGAATCAGGTCGTTTAACAGTTGTCCGCTGCCGAAGGTGCTGTCTGAAATGCCTTCATTGGCAATCATGGATGCCTCGTCTATGATGAAGAGGGTGTCGGTATATAGGTTATCGTTTAGGTTGAAGGACGAAAGGTCGCCTGCACTGCGCTGGCGGTAGATGCGACGATGAATGGTGAAGGCAGGGTGGTGCGAATAGAGGGAGAACACCTTGGCGGCACGTCCGGTCGGGGCGAGCAGTACCAGCTTCTGGTTCATTCGCAGCATCGCACGTACGATAGCACCTGCCAGCGTGGTTTTGCCCGTGCCGGCAGAGCCACGTAGTATCATTACCGATTCTTCCGAGCGTGAAGTGATGAACTCGGCGAACAGCGACATGGCTTTCTCTTGTTCTGGGGTAGGCTGGTGGCCGAAAGCCTCTCTTATCTTGTTGCCTATTTCTTCTGCAATCATGTGTTTTCTCGTATTGACGTTGCAAAGGTATGGGTTTTTATTCGAATCTCCCAATTTTTTGTGGAATAATTGTAAGAAGGAGATGCCATCGCTTATTTTTAGGCATTGAGGACAAATGGTGCAAAAATGATGTTTTGGGGACATATATATATTATAAAATAAGGTGTAAAAGCTATGATATGTAAAGTATTCCGAAAATCTTCATATTTCTATCAAAAAAATCCTCAGAATACTTTGATGATTAGAAAAAAGTGTCTACCTTTGCATCCGCTAACGAGGAAACGACCTCTGAGGCACAAAAGAAAGAGTTCTTTGAAAGACTTACATAGACAGATAAGAAAGTAGTACAAGAAGCGAGGGCGGATGATTTCCGTCCTTGGGTAGAAACAGACCGTCAATTGTCATTTCGGATGAGATTGAGAAAGTGCCTGTGTTCTTGACACTCGGTAGATATTAAGGATGGTCGTCCTGAGCAACGGAGAAAAGCATCTCCCGTTCGTCCAGCGCAAGCGGGACGGTGGGGGAGCAAAG
>ONMA01000041.1 GCA_900318815.1 uncultured Prevotellaceae bacterium | reverse complement strand
GCATAAGCAACAGGAATGCCGGATCAAACTTCTATCAGATGTAGTGAGCCGTAGCCACTCATCAGATTACTTCTTCAGATCTTGGAGTATAATGCCACATTCTGATCAAAGATGTAGTTACATGGACTCATCAAGAACCGCTAGTGGTCATTGTGTAATATGAGAAGTCTGTCCGACTTGAATCCCTGTTGTTATGCAAATCTGTATTATTAACCTTATGACAGTTCATATTTGGTCTTTGTCTTCAAAACTGCGTATGTCCTGCAGGCGAGTTTCCTTGCGACCTTGATAATGGCCTTGTGAGGTTTCATGATCTGACAACAGCTTGAGTAATATGCCCCCAACTGGTAGTCTCTATAGATTGCCACCCAGCTTGCCTCTACGATGAGCGGACCGAGGTGCTTATTGCCTCTGTTTGTTTTCTCTCCGCTGACCTTCTTCTCGCCAGAGTCATGGCAGGTGGGAATAAGTCCGAGCATAGACACAAAGCTTCGCTCGTTGGGGAATCGCATGATATCGTTATCCAGTTCCGTCAGCATCGACATGGAGGTTATAAGGCCTAACCCTGGCACAGTGAAAAGAAGGTCGTAATTCTCCTTGTACCTGTCTGTGGTGCTCAAACGGCGAATCTCGCGAGTAACCTTAAGGATGGCCTTCCTCGTATTCTCCACTTGATCGCAGAGCAGCAATAGAGAAAGTTTCTGCTCAGACAGCAGTTCCACTTCCTCGCGGAGCCATTTCATGAAGTTGCGAGACCAATGCGTCTTGCTGTTACGGAAACGCTCAGGATATGTCACCCCCTGAGTATACAGCAGATGTTTCGTTCTGTTCTTCTGACGGGAGAGATCCATGATGAAACGCTGACGCAGGCGTATCAGGTTCGTGTCGTCCATGTACCGCTTGTCCTTTACGTAAATGCCTTTAAGTTCGTCACGCTTCAGCGCCCAGGCAATCGGCAGCGTTAACCACGATATTTTCTATACCCTGCTCCGCCAGAGCATAGTGAGCAGAGAAACCGCAGAAGCCTGCCTCATAGGCTGACTTGAAGTGAGCTTCAGGGAATTTCTTGTTCAATCTGTCAAAGAGCTCCTTTGCATCTGCATGCTGAGCGAATGAATACTTGTAGCCGCTCTCTGTGAGTGTTGTCACATGCCACGTTTTCAAATGTACGTCAATTCCGACGTAAATGTTTTGTCCTTTGAAGGAAACTTTGTACTTTTGCATACTGGTACGGTTTTAAATTGTGAATGTATTTTGTTTTTAGCACTTACAAAGATACAAACCAATTATTATCGTACCAACTTTTTCCTTCTTTTTTCACGTTCTACCGCGAAGCCCTTTCATCGTTCTAATGACAAGGAGGGTTCTCGAAGCATAGCGGAGAGGTTCGTCGTTGTCATTAGAACGAAACCATCTCCAGCGCATGTTCTGTGCTCGGTGGTAACTTTTCCGGTTGCAAACATAGTAACTGATCATTTTCAAGAGTTTGATTTCTCTATGCTTTATTACTTGTCTCTTTCGCATTTCACGAATTTAATAATGAACAAAGATTTGAAGATTTAAAAGATTTTGAGCCGACAGACGACAAAGATTACATTATAATGAACCACTAATTTCACTAATTTCGCTAATTTGCTACGCGCAGCAAAAATTAATGGACAATTTGTGGTAATTCGTGTTAAAATAAGAAATAGTCTTCTGTATAATTTTCGAAACGAATTTTCTTATCGCTCGGCGACGAAGGAGACGCTTGCCAGAGCAAGAATTTTGAGCGCAGCGACCACTGTTAGCCTGTGACTAAGTCATTACCGTAAAGGGCGGAAAAACGAAAAAAGTGTAGAAGCAAGCAAAAAAAATGCCATTTCTTTTGGTCTGTTTAGAAAAAAATTGTACCTTTGCCCCTGTCTTAGTGTGAACCTTCCAATTCCGCATGCGTGTAGGTGCGAGACGATTAAGGTCAGGGGATAGAATTTAACTCTTATTAATAACAATAATAACAAAAAAGTATGAAAAAACAATTACTAATGAAAACCTTCCTCGTGGCAGTGGGACTGTGCGCGGGTGCGAATGCGGCGTGGGCAGACAATACCACGGTCGGTGAGACAGACAACAGTAGTAATGCGTGGGCTGACACCAAATATTATGGCCTTGAGAGAAATAAAACACTGCATCTTGAGTTCGTTAATAATAATGCTGGGGCAGGGGATAGTTGGCATAATTTTCTCATCCGCTTAACTGATGACGAGGTTCCAACAAAAACGTATGTTTGCTATCGTGCTGACAACTATGGCTGGGGTACATGCTATGATGGAGGACTATGCCAAAGCAATTGGGATTGGAGCAACTTTATGGGCAATCTCGACGGCGCAACTGTCAAACTCGATGTTATCCGTGAAGACAATATTGTTACTATCGATGCTAATGTTACAACAACTTCATCTAAATCTTTTTTTCAGAAATACTATGCAGACTTGGGCACTACCGATGATATTAAGGTCTGCCTGAGTTGTGAGAAATCTCATATTATTATTGATAATGAAAAAACATCTATAACGCAGACATCATATACCAACGAAGGTGCATGGTCATGGTCGAATGACCTGTCTTCTGCTTCCGACGTCGTTAGTGTAACAGGTAGTGGGACATTTGTTAGCGGCGATCCTTATTTCGGAACTGTTTATCAGAATGTAGGTACAGCAAAACGCACCAACTACCTGCAACTTCCCTCAACTTTGCTTTCACACTCGAAGTACACTCAAGAGCTGACAATCGGTTTTTGGGTCAATGCCAACAATGCAACCGAAGAAGACTACAACTGGACACCGATTTTCTCTGCTTATGCGAATGCTCCTTCTGAAACAAATGGAAATGGTACTCCTATGTTTGTTGCACAATATCGTGGATTGCTACAGGTGAATAATTCAGGATGGTCAGATTATACTGACGCCCAGAATGTTTCTGGCACAAATGTTGTGTATAACAAGAATGCAGACAAAAACTGGCTGTCAGACAACGAGTGGCACTACTATACAATAGTACTCGACGGCAACAATGCAAAGGTATATTTTGACGGCGAAGTGAAGAACGAGTGGGATGCAAGCAAAAAAGATGGTAATAATGACCGTTGCACTCAACGTGGCTTGTTCTTCTTTGGTGATGCCCTTGACTATATCTGTCTAGGTGGTAATCAAGCTTGGAGTTTGGGTGACAACGATTCTCCGTTTAAGTTTGCTAAATTCTATGCCAGCAATAGCGCACTTTCTGCTTCAGAGATTGCCGCTAAAATGGCAGAAGACAAGAGCGTAAGAAAGTCTATCTCTTCTGCTGGATGGGCAACTTACTGCTCACCATATGCTCTGAATCTGGCTGATGCAAGCGCAACACTGGAAGATGCATATATCGTGACTGGCGGTAATGATGGTGTGCTGACACTGACTTCTGTCAAGGATGGTACCGTGCCTGCAAACACGGGTCTGCTACTTGAGGGTACTGCAGGTGACGTGGTGATTCCCATTGTTGGAAGCAGCACAACTAATGTTGATGCCAACAAGTTGGTGGGTGTGACGGCTGAGACTGTGCTCGATGCAAACGATGGCTACGTGCTGATGGGTTCGCCCAGCGTAGGCTTCTACCAGAACTCTAACGCCTTTACCGTTGGTGCCAACACCGCATATCTGCCTGCTACCTTCGCAGCAACAGCCCGTAGCTTCTACAGCTTCGGCGATGCTACGGCCATCAAGGCAATTGACAATTTACGATTTGCAATTGACAATTACTACAACGTTGCTGGTCAGCGTGTGGCAGCTCCCACGAAGGGCTTGTATATCAAGAACGGTAAGAAAATTGTTGTAAAGTAAACAGAAGGAGGACAAGAATATGGAAAAGAAGAAATATATGATTCCCGCAATAGTAGCTGTCGAGATAAAGAGTAAGCAGCAGGTGCTCGCAGGTTCAATGCCTTACGGCGGAACAACAAATGCGACGAGCGGTAACCTCAGTCGTGAAGCCGATGATCTCTGGGACGAGTAGTCTTGTCTGTTCATAATATAAAGGCTGGGCGGGGAGACCGTGAGGGCTGCGCCGCCGGCTGTCGTAGTTTTAAGTTAGTATTAAATGTGAATTGGGTGGCGACGAGTCGTGATGCTCGTCGCCACTTTATGTGCTGATTGCGCCAAATTATAATATTATTATTTGGCGCAATCTCGTAAAAAAGTCGAGATTGCGCCAAGTTATAACTTGTTTTCTAATAGGCGAACAGGCTTTCAAGTGTAACGACACGCTGAAAGATGCCGCTATGCACGCCATATTTCAGACCGTATGTGGTGACAAGCGTCATCTGGACGTTGTGGCGACTGCTGACGTGTTCTGTCATCCAGTTGATACGCCTCCTGAGCGTTTC
This sequence comes from uncultured Prevotellaceae bacterium, assembly GCA_900318815.1. Lineage (GTDB taxonomy): Bacteria > Bacteroidota > Bacteroidia > Bacteroidales > Bacteroidaceae > Prevotella. The sequence goes on along the minus strand of ONMA01000041.1, from coordinate 19,382 downwards.
CTCGTAATCCTTCTTGACCTCGAACTCTGTGTTGACAAACTTCATCTCGCAAAGATTGACCACGCGGTCGGAACGGTTTATAATCAAGTCTATCTGCATACCCTTCTGTCCTTCCTGTCCCTGTAGGGTCCAGGGCGAATCTTCGGAACTGACTCCGCCGACACCCATGGCGGTCTTGATTTGGCCAGTGTGTCTCAGACAGGCATTCTCGAAGGCGCGGCCTCTCCACGTGCTCAGCGTAGCATGGTGCTCATTGTCTCGCCAGTAGTTCTCTCCTCTATGGCGCCCCTCTACCTGGTCGAGATAGAACAGACAGAAAGGGTCAACTAAACGATACATCATCTGCCGCTGGCTATTCTCGAAGGGTTTGTAGTATTCTATGAAGTCGCTTGCCTCTAAAGCCCGCAGAATCATCGTCAGCGACTTGCCCGAGGCCACTCCCGACATCTTGGATATTTCTTCGCGGCTGTATCCGCTCTGACGCTTGGCAAGCAGCCGGATGACAGTCTTGTAGGGTGCAGGGTTTCTGAAGATAGAGTCGAACAGACGCTCGAACTCTTCTTTCAGCTTGGCCCGCTTGTTATAGTAGAGGTTATCGATGGTTTGCGCCAGACTGTAGCCGGGCTGTACATAACTGAGATACATCGGAATGCCACCGACAGCCATGTAGAGCTGCAGGATGTCATATTGCGAGAGGGTTACCTCCTGCAGCTTCAGCAGCTCCTCTGTTTCGTGTAGCGTGAACGGCGATAGCTGAATCTCGGCATGCACCCTGTCGTAGAGTCCGCCGTATGAGTTGATGAGGTTGTCCTGTATCCATGAGGTGGCAGAGCCGCAAACGATGAGCATCAGATTGTCCTGTCCTGATGCCCAGCCGTTCCAGAAATGCTCGAAAGCCGTGATGAATCCTGAGCGTGGCGTGTCCATCCAGGGCATCTCGTCAATGAAGACGACCGCCCGTTCGTGCTCACCCTTCTCTATGAGCAAGTCCCTCAGCCGGTCGAATGCCTCGATCCAGTCCTTGGGCTTCGATTTGTATTGAGCCCCGTAGAGCTGCAAGCTGGAGTGGAATGTCGTCAGCTGGGCTTCCAGCAGGTTTGTCCCCTCCAATTCCAGAGGTGAGACACCTGTATGATAGAAGGCGAACTTGTCTTTGAACAGTTCTCTTATCAAGTAGGTCTTGCCTACGCGTCTTCGTCCATAGACGGCCACGAGCTGTGCCTGTTTCTTGCGATAGATGGCCGTCAGCTCTTCGATTTCCTTTTTGCGCCCAATAATTGTACTCATACGGAATGTTGACTTTGGTTTCTGGCTGCAAAATAACAAAAAAAGCATGAATCCGCCAAATGTTTTGGCGCTTTATTTGTCCACGAAACGGTATTTTGGGTGTTTCGTGGACGAATAAGCGGCCTTTATTTGTCCACGAAACGGTATTTTAGGCGTTTCGTGGACGAATAAGCGCAGCAAAATGTCAGTCCATCAGGCGGTCGAGACGGTCGCGCCAGAGGTACTTGCGCGTCTCGTGGACGAGGATGCCGCTGAGGAAGAGGAGCGACAGCAGGTTGGGGATGGCCATCAGCGCGTTCATGCAGTCGGCCAGGTTCCAGACGACGGTGAGGTTCATGATGCTGCCGACGAAGAGGGCGGCGATGTAAAGCAGACGGTAGACGATGACCCAGCGACGGCCGCGTAGGTACTCGACGGCTCGTTCGCCGTAGTAGCACCAGCCGAGGATGGTGGAGAAGGCAAAGGTGAGCAGGCCGAAGGTGAGCAGGGGCGTGCCCACGACGGGAATCTTCGAGAAGGCGGCCTTGGTCAGGGTGGCACCGTTGTCGAACGTGATGTCGGGGTAGGCCAGTACGCTGCTGACGATGACCAGACCGGTGAGGGCGCAGATGACGACGGTGTCCCAGAACGTGCCGCTCGACGATACCAAAGCCTGGCGCACGGGGTTGCGCGTCTGGGCGGCAGCGGCCACGATGGGTGCCGAACCCATGCCCGACTCGTTGGAGAACAGACCGCGGGCGATGCCGTAGCGGGCGGCCATCATCACCGTGGTGCCGATGAAACCGCCGCCGGCAGCCTGTGGCGAGAAGGCGGAGGTGACGATGAGCTGTACGGCGGGCCAGAGGAAAGCGGCATTGACACAGAGGATGTAGATGCAGCCCAAGACGTAGAGCAGGGCCATGAACGGCACTAACAGTCCGCAGACGCGGGCGATGCTCTTGACACCGCCGATGACGACGGCACCCGTCAGCAGGCAGACGACGGCTCCCGTCAGGGCGGGGGCTATCTGGTATGTCTCGTGGGCGACGGTGGCTATGGCGTTGGCCTGTACGGTGTTGCCGATGCCGAAGGAGGCCAAGGCTGTGAACGCGGCGAAAAGAACGGCGAGCCATTTCCAGCCGAGGCCGCGCTCCAGGGCGTACATCGGACCGCCGAGCATCCGTCCGTCGGCCGTCTTCTCGCGATACTTGATGGCCAGCAGACCCTCGGCGTATTTCGTCGAGATGCCGAAGACGCCCGTCAGCCAGCACCACAGGACAGCCCCCGGGCCGCCGAGGGCAATGGCCGTAGCCACGCCGATGATGTTGCCCGTGCCGATGGTGGCGGCCAGCGCTGTGGCTAACGAGCCGAACTGCGACACGTCGCCCGTGGCGTCGGGGTCGCGTTTCACTGACAGGCGTATGGCGGTGAATATCTTACGTTGTGGGAAACGTAATATAATACTAAGGTACACGTGCGTACCTAATAATAGAATTATCATCGGCCAGCCCCAGAGCCAACCGCTGATGTCAGTCAGTATCTCGTTTTGTTGTTCCATGTGATTGTGATGTTGTTATACCCCATAGACCTGAGTAACTGTCGCAGTTGGGTGTCGGCATTCTGACGGGCTGTCGCCAGGTTCTCGCGCGTCAGACTGTGTTTCAGCATCTGGCGACGAGCCTTGCGGTAGAGGGCTTCGCGGGCGGCAGGCTTCCAGCTTCCCGACTCAAAGAAGGCCTTGGTACGGGCCTCGTCGATGAAGTTGCTGTCGAGCAGCGTCACACGGGGCAGGGTGGCCACGACGGTGTCGCCCCGTGCCTCAAGCTGTACACGACTCATGTCGATGCCTAAGCGCAGCGTGCCGTAGTAGATGCGTGCCAGGTGGTCGTCGCTGATAAGCCCCTTGCGCACGGTGTCGACCAGCTCCTCGGTGGTGATGCTGAGAAACTCCCACTGACCGATGGCGCGGATGCTCTCTATCTGCTGGGGGGTGACGTCGATGCCGTCGTCAACCTCCAAGGCGATATGGTTGTCCTTCTCGGCAAAGAGCAACCACCACAGCACAAGGATGACGACCACGAGCAACAGTGCCCGTACCACCCACTTCAGTATGTTAATGCCATTCTTCATTCTTCACTTTTTCATTCTTCACTTTTCACTCTTCACTGGCGAAGCGCCCTCACCCTTCACTTCCAGATACCTCCGTATGTCGTAAGGCTTGAAATCCTTGCGGTAGGCAATGGTGATGTCGGTATCGCGGAACCCCAGCTGACTAAGCAGCGGCACCAGCACGCGGGCAGCGTCGGCACGTGCCCTGTCGGTGATGCCTAAACTGGGGATGCTCTGGATGATAGCCTCACGCCCCTGTTGCTCGTAGCGGCTCAGCTCGGCGTCGCTGAAACCGGCGCGCACCAGTCCTACGTAGGAGCGTATCTCGTGCTGGTTCACCTTCGAGCTGGTCAGCACCACCTTCGGGTCGGGCAGCACGATGGTAATCTTCTGGCCGTCGCGCTCGATGTTGGCAGCCGAGAAACCACTGAAGTCGATGTATGCCTTCAGCGTGGCGTCCATGGGGATGGCCACCTTGCGGTCGCCTAACGGCAGCTTGACGTTGATGTTCTGCTTGAACAGACTGCCGCGGAGGTTCACCACGTCGTCGTGTGTCACAATCTTATGAACCTTGTATTCGGTGGTGTAGAGCCGCGAGCACTGCTGTATCTGCATGACGAGCAGCGGCACGGTGTCTACTGACGTGTAGACGGTGGCCGGTTCAGGGTCTTCCTGTCCTGAACACGAACAGCCCGACAATATAGCGGCGGCTGCAAATGTGGCAATTATGACGATAGTACGCATCATCTGTACTTAAAAATCTTTAATGCGACGTCAAAGGTACGAAAAAAAAGCGATTTGGCCGAATATTCAAAAAAAAAATTTCATTTGATTAAACTTTTTCCTTAATTTTGCATCAGATTAATAGTTTTAGCAAGCAAGGCATCCCGGGGCTAAGCTGCGACTGACAGACTAAACAAACTGAAAGTAATAACTATTAAAATCAGAGAAAAATGAGAAAAGTGATTTTGGCTATCGTAGCCGTAATGACAATGACCGCCGCACAGGCTCAGGATGGCAACCGACAAAGAGGCGAGCGCCGCCAGTTTGACAGAACCGAAATGGTAAAACAGCGCACTGACAATGTAGCCAAGAAATACGGACTGACCCAGGAGCAGACAGACAAGCTACTTGAATTAAATACAAAATATGCCGACAAGATGGGTAGCCGTATGGGCGGACAGAGAGGCAGACGCCCGGGAGCAAGACCTGGTGGCTTTGGTGGAGGTCAGAACGGTGGACAGCGTCCTGAACTGACTGAGGAACAGAAGCAGCAGATGGAGGCAGCGCGCAAGGAGCGCGAGGAGGCAATGAAGCAGTACGACGAAGAACTGCAGAAAATTATGACTCCCGAGCAGTATGAAGCATACAAAGCCGACGAGGCCAAGCGCCGTCAGGAAGGTGGCCGTCGCGGTGGTCCCCGTAGAAATTAGAGTTAATAATTGAATATTCGTATCATAGTGATTTAGGTTAACATAGTGTTTTTGAAAGGCAAGCGTGCCTCCTTTGATGAGTATTAATCCAGGTAAAAGATAAGGATAGCAAATGCCCGCAATGAACTGTTGCGGGCATTTTTTATAGCGATTATTCGCTTTTCTCGTAAATTATTGTTACCTTTGCGGCGTTAAGCATAATAAACTATGAATAAGAAACTGACATTGGCGCTACTGGCAGCCCTGACGCTGTTGGCAGCCTGCAAAGAGAAAAAACAGACACAGGATATTATTGCACCTAAGGTTGAGGCACCGAAGCCATCGGGTCCTATACGTATGCAGCCTTATGACACCACCAGCGATGTGCAGTGGTTGGGCAAAGCCTACAAGGTGCAGGTCGTCCGAACGGCTAACGACAGCCTGCCGATGGTGAAGGACGAGACGGGACAGACCTTTGTCGACAACCGCATCGCGGTGATCGTACGCCGGGCTGACGGTTCGGTGGCCATCAGCAAGACGTTCACAAAGGCATACTTCGAACGTCATATCGACGCCCACTACCGCGAGATGGGCATTCTTGAAGGACTGGTGTTCGACAAGGTTGATGGTAACTTCCTGCAGTTTGCCGCCAGCGTCTGCCTGCCGCAGACGGATGAGTATATTCCTTTGGAAGTAAAGATCGACAACTTCGGCAACGTCAGCGTGGAACGCGACTCAGAGCTTGACACTAACGGCACTGGCGAGCACGACGACGATAATGATGATGTTTAATCAATCGGTTACTCGATTAAACGATTAACCGATTAAACGGTTAACCGAAAAGCGACTCGTTCCAAGCGTCGCGCAGGTCGGTCATCTTGGCAAAGAGCAGGTCGGCACCCTTGGAGGTCAGTGCCTCGTCGGGCAGTGGACCGGTGTTGACGGCGATGGTGAAAGCCTGTGCTGCCACGCCGGCAGCCACACCTAAGGGCGCGTTCTCGACTACCACCGTCTGCCAGGGTTCAACGCCCGCTTTCTTCATTCCCATCAGATAGGGATCAGGATTAGGCTTGCCGCGCGTGACGTCGTAGGCCGTCACGATGTGCTCTTCGTCGACGAAGCCACGGAAGTCGTTGGTCAGCCGCTTGATGAGCGGCCGCTGGCCGCTGCCGGTGACGACACCTATCTGTAGTCCTTGCCGGTGGATATGCTCCATCAGACCGGTAATGCCGGGCATCAGCGGAGCCACACCCATGTCGTGAAACAACCGTGTTTTCTCGTCGTACATCTCCTGTGCCCGTTCCAACGTGATTTCCTCGCCCCGTTGCTGTAGCACCATCTGGCGGATGGTGTCTATGCCGCGTGCGCCCTCGGTGGCATAGGCGTCGGCTTCAGTCATGTGTATGCCGAACGACGCCATCGACCGCTGCCACGCAATGGCATGACGAGGCATGGAGTCGTAGAGTACGCCGTCCATGTCAAAGAGCACGGCTTTGGGCTCAAACTGCTCAAAGCCGTGCTTCGTTAAGTAATTAGAAATGAGAAATGAGAAATGAGAAATGTCATTAGCGAACCCTGCCGGGTCACCCTTGCGACAATTCATTTCTTCATTTTTCATTTCCATTTCCAATTTCTTATTCCTCATTTCTCATTTGCGAGGCGAGCCTGAATGGCCTTCGAGTCTGCCTCGTAGCCGGGCTTGTTCAGCAGGGCGAACATATTCTTCTTATAAGCCTCGACGCCAGGCTGGTTGAACGGGTTCACACCGAGCACGTTGCCGCTGATGCCACAGGCAATCTCGAAGAAGTAGATGAGCTGGCCGATGTAGTAGGCGTTCAGTTCGGGAACGCTGATGCGGATGTTAGGCACACCACCGTCGACATGGGCCAGACGGGTACCTAACTCAGCCATCTTGTTCACCTCGTCGACGCGCTTGCCGGCGAGGAAGTTCAGACCGTCAAGGTTCTCCTCGTCGCTGGGGAACAGCAGCTTGCTGTTGGGCTGCTCAATGGAGATGACCGTCTCGAAGATGGTGCGCTCGCCATCCTGAATCCACTGACCCATCGAGTGCAGGTCGGTGGTGAAGTCGACGCTGGCGGGGAAGATACCCTTCTTGTCCTTACCCTCAGACTCGCCGTAGAGCTGCTTCCACCACTCGCTGACGAAGTGGAGCTTCGGCTGGTAGTTCACCATAATCTCAATTTTCTTGCCATTCTGGTAGAGCGCGTTACGCACGGCAGCATACTGGGCGGCGAGGTTCTCTTCGAAGGGAACGTCCTTGCCGCAGGCCTTCTCCATATCCTGGGCACCTTGAACCAGAGCCTTGATGTCGAAGCCGGCGCAGGCGATGGGCAGCAGACCTACGGGGGTGAGCACCGAGAAGCGGCCGCCGACGTTGTCGGGGATGATGAACGACTTGTAGCCCTCCTTGTCGGCACAGGTGCGGGCAGCACCGCGCTTGGCATCGGTGACGGCGACGATGACGTCCTTGGCTACTTCCTTGCCCATCTGAGCCTCGCACTGCTTCTTCAGCAGACGGAAGGTGAGGGCGGTCTCCGTCGTCGTGCCCGACTTGGAGATATTGATGACACCGAACTTCTTGTCCTTCAGGTACTCGGTCATCTCAAAGAGATAGTCCTCGCCGATGTTATTGCCGGCGAACAGGATGGTGGGATTCTTCTTGTCCTGGATAAGCCAGGCGAAGGTGTTGCCTAATGCTTCGATGACGGCGCGGGCACCGAGATAGCTGCCGCCGATGCCGGCTACTACCACCACCTCGCACTTCGAGCGCAGTGTGTCGGCCACAGCCTGCACCTCGTCGAGGAACTGCGGGGTGATGCTTGAGGGCAGATGGAGCCATCCCAAGAAGTCGTTACCAGGGCATGTACCCTCTTCCAAAGCCTGCTGAGCGGCCTTTACTTGTGGCTCGAAAGCCTTCACGGCACCAGCTTCGAGGAAGCAAGCGGCCTTCGTGATGTCAAGACTAATGTTCTTCATTGTCGTTGTTTTTCGTTATTGATAGTAATCTGTTTGATTTTGGTTTGCAAATTTACGAAATAAAGTCGAAACCACAAAGGATTTCGACTTTATTTTTGCATTGAATGTGATGAAGCTGTCAGTTGATGGCGTTTGAGGCAACAAGTCCCTTTTCCATCAGAATAGGTAGCACGTTGGAAGCCGACTGGCGTTGCTTCTTGCTGCTGATGGCGTTGTATTTTGCCAGTATAGCCGTATCGTCGGTCAGTAACTGCTCCATGAACTTGTCATTGATTCGGGTGACGGGGGTCCTGCCTTTGGAGTCGGTATCGCTGTTAATGAGGTAGCACACGTAGCTGTTCAGATGGTCTCTGCAAATCCAGAGTGCTGTGGAGGTGGCACTCAGTCCGAGGCTCACCGGTGTGCTGACAAAGAAACTGGCAACGTCGGCGCCGAATCCCAGCAGGAAAGCAGCGTCATTAATCTTATAGGTCATCACGCACAGCTTGTTGTTGTCGTAGCGTACCGCCTGAGTGTAGCCGCTGATGTCGAGAGGAATGTCGTTGTTGCGCAGGTTGCGGCAGTTGACGAAAAGATGGCCACCGTAGTCGACCGCGAAGACATCCTTTCTGAGAATCTTGTCAGCCTCCTTGTCGCCCGTCTTGAACTTCACCTCGTTGTCGGCAAATTTCATTTGGACGGCTTGTTGGGTACGCCCTCCGGTCAGCGAGTCAACCGGTGTCCATCTGCCGGCAGCGAAGTCGGCGTAGGTCATGCAATACTTTGCAACTTGTGCCTGAGCCATGAGTGACAGGCAGCAGAATAACAGTGAAACAAAAACATTCTTTTTCATATTCTATTTTTTATTTAATTTACACTCTTGTTTGTCGTTTGACGGTGCAAAGGTATGGCGATTTCCGTGACGCCACAACTTTTCTGTCTGAAACCTTTGAAAGAGGTTCGGACAAAGAATCCAAAAAGAGACAAAAAGGGAAAAGAGCTGTAAAAGCTGTCTGAAAAAGAGTGAGATTAGCGGAAGGAGTCGGTGAGGAGCTTGATTTCTATCTGTGGCGATATGCGCTCGTACAATATATTATATACGGCGTCGAGGATAGGCATGTTGACGTGCCAGTGGCGGTTGATTTCCTTCATACATTTCGTGCCGAAGAATCCCTCGGCTATCATCTCCATCTCTATCTGTGCCGACTTCACGGAGTAGCCCTTGCCAATCATCGTGCCGAAGGTGCGGTTACGCGAGAAGTTGGAGTAGCCCGTCACCAACAGGTCGCCGAGATAGACGGAGTCGTAAGGATTACGGTCGATGGGGTGGACGGCAGTCAGGAAACGTGCCATCTCCTGTACGGCATTCGACATAAGGACAGCCTGGAAGTTGTCGCCGTATTTCAAACCGGAGCAGATGCCGGCGGCAATAGCATAGACGTTTTTCAGTACCGAGGAGTACTCGATGCCGATGACGTCGTCGCTGGTCTTGGTCTTGATGAAGTCGCTGTTGAGCACGTCGGCAAACGCCTGTGCCTTCTCAATGTCGGAACAACCGACGGTGAGGTAGCTCAGTCGCTCGAGGGCCACCTCCTCGGCGTGCGACGGACCGCCGAGACAGGCCAGGTTCTCGTGGGGAACGTCGAACACATGGTGGAAGTACTCCGAGCAGATGAGGTTCTCGTCGGGCACGATACCCTTGATGGCCGTGACGATGAACTTGTCCTTGATGCGTGTCTTGAGCTTCTTCAGGTGGTTCTTCAGGTAGGGCGACGGGGTGACGAAGACCAGCGTGTCGTACTGCTGGGCAATGCGGTTGATGTCGCTCTCGAACTGTATCTCTGAGGTGTCGAAGTGTACGCTGGTCAGGTAGCGGGGGTTGTGGCCCATGCGGCGGAACTCGTCAATCTGGTCGTCGCGGCGCATATACCAACCGATGTGGTGCGTGTGTTGCACCACAATCTTGGCAATGGCCGTCGCCCACGAACCGCCGCCAATAATCGCTATACGACCGCAAAGCCCACCCAAGCCCTCCCGAAGGGAGGGGTGTAGATTACTTGAACTATAATTGACGTTATCGTTCATGTTCTTTTGTTTTGGTATCTGAACATCCCTCCCTTCGGGAGGGCTTGGGTGGGCCTATTTATGCCTTATCAATCCATTGTTGTACCTCGTCGACAGAAGGCTTCTGCAGGTCGAGCTTGAACTTCTTGACGATCTCGCCAATCTTCTGCTGCAAGCCCTGGGGCTTCTCGTCCTTGATGTTCTGGATGAGGTTGAAGCCAGCTTTGCGCAACACGTAGACCCAGTCTTCGGCGACGCCGATGGCGGCCCACTCCTGGATGCTGCTCTGCGGCGCCTTCTTCTCAGGCTTCATCTGCGGGAAGAACAGTACCTCCTGGATGAACGTCTTACCCGTCATCAGCATGACGAGACGGTCGATGCCGATGCCGATACCCGAGGTCGGCGGCATACCATACTGCAAAGCACGGAGGAAGTCCTGGTCGATGATCATCGCCTCGTCGTCACCCTTGTCGGCCAGTCGCATCTGCTCCTTGAAGCGCTCCTCCTGGTCGATGGGGTCGTTCAGCTCAGAGTAGGCATTGGCCAACTCCTTGCCGTTGACCATCAGCTCGAAGCGCTCAGTGAGTCCGGGCTTCGAACGGTGCATCTTCGTCAGTGGCGACATCTCCACGGGGTAGTCGGTGATGAAGGTAGGCTGGATGAACGTGCCCTCGCAGAACTCGCCGAAGAGCTCGTCAATCAGCTTGCCCTTGCCCATCGTCTCGTCAACCTCCACGCCTTTGCTCAGGCAGAACTGGCGAATCTCCTCCTCCGTCTTGCCGTCGCAGTCGAACCCCGTCTTCTCCTTGATGGCGTCAAGGATAGGCAGTCGGCGGTAGGGCGCCTTGAACGATACTATCTGACCGTCAATCTCGCGCTCCGCCGTGCCGTTCACGGCGATGCAGATGGTCTCTAAGAGCTTCTCGGTGAACGACATCATCCAGTTGTAGTCCTTATACTGTACATAGAGCTCCATACAGGTGAACTCCGGGTTGTGGTTGCGGTCCATACCCTCGTTACGGAAGTTCTTGCCAATCTCGTAGACACCCTCGAAGCCGCCCACGATGAGGCGCTTCAGATAAAGCTCGGTGGCGATGCGCATATACATATCCTGGTCGAGGGCGTTGAAGTGCGTCATGAACGGACGCGCAGAGGCACCGCCGGCAATCATCTGCAGGGTTGGTGTCTCCACCTCGGTATAGCCGGCCTCGTCCAACACCTTTCTTAATGTACGGATAACGGTGGCACGCTTGAGGAACGTGTCCTTCACGCCGTCGTTCACCACGAGGTCGACATAGCGCTGGCGGTAGCGCAGCTCCGGGTCGTCGAACTTGTCGTAGGCCACGCCGTCCTTGTACTTCACGATGGGCAGGGGCTTCAGCGACTTCGACAGCAGTGTCAGCTCATGGGCATGAACGCTGATCTCGCCTGTCTGCGTACGGAACACCGTACCGCGAACGCCGATAAAGTCGCCGATGTCAAGAAGTTTCTTGAAAACGACATTATAATAAGCCCCCTCTACGGCCCCCGAGGGGGCTTCATTACCTTGCTGACCGGTCTTGGCGGCAATTGTAGCCCCCTCGGGGGCGGTGGGGGGGGCTTGCAGGTCGTCTCGGGTGACGTAGACCTGAATGCGGCCCTTGGAGTCCTGTAACTCCACGAACGAGGCCTTGCCCATCACACGGCGACTCATCATGCGGCCGGCAATACTGACCTCACGGGCAGGTGCCTCGTCGCTGAAGTCGGCGAGAATATCTGTTGAAAAAGCGTTTGTCGTATACTCTGCTGCGGGGTAGGGGTCGATACCTAACTGTCGCAGTTCTTCCAGCGACTGGCGTCGCAGAATTTCTTGTTCGCTAAGTTCTAAAATGTTCATTTTTATATCCGAATATATCAATTGATGGTGCAAAATTACTAAAAATATCTGAATAAGCACACTATATTTGAAAAAAAAGTGTGATTCGTTTGGTTCGTATCAGAAAAATGACTAAATTTGCTGCAAACTTTTTGGGATGTAAACATGGAAACGGTCAATATAAAGCCAAGAGTCGTTGGCATCGACATAGGTGTCAACCAGTCAAAACTGGCTATTGTCGATGTCAGGGGCAATATTATTGCGCGCGATTTTCTGGAAACAACAGACTATCATGAACCGAGCGCGTATGTGGCTGCTCTCAGCGAGAAGATTATCATGATGGCTGAGGCGAACGGTGGCTATGAGACTATCCGCTCGGTGGGAATCAGCTCGCCGAGCGCCAACTTCGTGACGGGATGCATTGAGCATGCAGCCAACCTTCAGTGGAAGGGCATTGTCCCTTTGGCCGCCATGCTTCGCGACCGCTTGGGACTGGCAGTGGCCTTGGCCAACGATGTCCACGGTACGGCTTTGGGTGAACGCACCTTCGGCGGTGCTCATGGTATGCGTAACTTCATTGTCATCTCGTTGGGACACGGCGGCATTGGTAGTTGTCTGTTTACTAACGGCAAACCTCATTTAGGAACCCGTGGTTTTGCCGGAGAGTTTGGCCATGCGTGTGTGGTGCCCGGAGGCCGTCTCTGTAGCTGTGGCCGTCGGGGATGTCTTGAGGAGTATGCTTCGGCCCGTGGTATGAAGAAAACGGCCGAGGAGTTGCTTGCATCGTCACAGGAACCCTCGCTGATGCGTGGTGGCGACTTGTCGCCGAAGGCCATCGCCAGTTGTTGTGAACAGGGTGACGCCCTGGCTCTGAAGGTGTTCCGCGAGGCAGGCGACAAGCTTGGTATGGCGTTGGCCAACTATGCCTCCATTGTCGACCCTGAGGCTATCATCCTGACAGGCGAGCTCACCTCTTTGGGACATTGGCTGACAGACCCTCTCGAAGAGTCGTTTGAGTCGCACGTGTTCCATAATATTGAGGGCAAGGTGAAGATTATGGTGTCGATGCTCGATGATGACGAGCGCGACGTCCTCGGTGCCAGTGCCTTGGCATGGGAAGTGAAAGAGTATTCATTGTTTAAATAAAAAACTGTTGCAATGGAAAGTACAATCAAGTCACGAGTCGTAGGTGTGGATATCAGTATTGAACGCACGACCTACGCTATTGTTGATATCCGCGGTAATATGATTGCTGAGGATTACTTTAGCACGATGGACTATGCGGATGCCAATGCGTTTGTTTCTGCGCTTTGCGAGAAAATTGTCGAGATGGTCATGGCCAATGGCGGCTACGAAACGATTCGCTCCGTGGGTGTCAGCGCTCCGAGTGCTAACTTCGTGACGGGCTGCATTGAGAACCCGCCAAACCTGCCGTGGAAGGGCATCACTCCCATTGCCGCCATGATGCGCGACCAGTTGGGATTGGCCGTCGGTATTGCCAATGACGCCCATGCTACTGCCTTGGGCGAGTTGGCCTTCGGCAGTGCTCACGGTATGAAAGACTTTATTGTACTGAACATCGGTGTCGGCTTAGGCAGTTGTTTCTTCTCTAACGGACATGAGCACCAGGGGGCTGAGGGATATGCCGGAGAGTTCGGCCATACCTGTATCGCACCGAATGGCCGCCCCTGCGGTTGTGGCCATAACGGCTGTTTGGAGTCTTACTGCGCAGCCCGTGGTGTTGTGCAGACAGCACAAGAGATCATGGCAGAGTCGGATGCCCCGTCGCTGATGCGCAGTCTTGAGCGCCTGACACCGCGTACCATAGCCGAATGTTGTGACCAGGGCGACGAACTGGCTATTGCGGTCTATCGCCGTACGGGCCATATCTTAGGTGCTGCTCTGGCCAACTACGCTTCCATTGTCAATCCTGAGGCGATAATCCTTGCCGGAGGCATCTCGCGTGCCGGCAAGTGGCTGGTTGATCCTGCCCGTGAATCCTTCGAGGAGCACGTTTTTAAAGCTATGAAGGGCAAGATACGTATCTTCGCCTCGACCCTCGACAACCGCACGCGCGATGTCTTGGGCGCCAGTGCCGTAGCCTGGGACGTGAAGGAGTATTCCTTGTTTAAGTGATGAATGAAGATTGAAACATCGTGAACGTCGACAGCATCAACGAACTCGTCAAAGCAAAACCTAATCTGAGTACCGCCCTCGGGATGGAGTTTATCTCTACGCCCGAGGACGATACGTGTATGGCCCGTATGCGTGTTGACGAGCGCAACCGCCAGCCGTTCGGATTTCTCAGTGGCGGCGCCTCATTGGCGCTGGCCGAGAATGTGGCAGGTGTGGGGTCGTCAGCTTTGTGTCCTGGCTGTGCCTGTGTCGGCATCGAGGTCAGCGGCAGTCATGTGAAGGCTGTGGCCGAGGGCGACACCGTTACTGCCTATGCTCGCTTGCTGCACCGCGGCACCACGCTGCACGTCTGGAATGTCGATATCCGTGACACATCCGAAGAACTGATTTCCAGCGTCCGCGTCACGAACTATGTTATCAAGCCTAAGAAATAATGATGGCCTACGCGCTTTATCGTCTGCCTCATGCTGACCGCTATACCCGTGTGGAGGGTGTGGCGCAGGATCTGAGTGTGTGTGCCCAGTTGGATGATGCGTCGGGCTTTGTCGTTGCTCCGTTTGAGGTGACAGCGTCGCAGCCTATTGTCGTGATTCGCCCCGATGTGGTGGAGGAGTGTGGGCTTGAGGAAGGTAATGGGACTAACGGGACTAATGGGACTAATGGGACTAATGGGAGTAATAGGTCTTATGAGGCTTATGCCATCGACTTTGCGAACTTTCATGCTCAGTTGTTGCAGGGCACCTTCCGCAAGATTGTCTTGGCCCGCTGCGCTGACGAACCTGTCGGCTCATCCATTGACCCGCAGGAGCTGTTCCTTCGTGCTTGTCAGCTGTATCCCCGTATGTTCATCGCATTGGTCTATACTCCCCAGAGCGGTCTCTGGCTGACGGCTACGCCCGAAATATTGCTTGAAGGAGAGGCTGGCAAGTGGCGTACCATCGCTCTGGCTGGCACGATGCAGCTGCATGACGACCAACTTAACGGCGAAGGCGAGACCGTCACATGGAGCACAAAGAATATTGAGGAACAGCGTATTGTGGCTACTTATATTGCCGAGTGTCTGGAACAGTTCACCAATGACTTTACTGAGGAGGGACCTCGTACCGTCCGTGCTGCCAACCTGGTCCATTTGCGTAGCGACTTCACTTTTACACTGCCCGATGAGCACCATTTGGGAAGTCTGCTCGGACAACTGCATCCCACGCCGGCTGTCTGTGGACTGCCAAAGCGAGAGGCTTTCCGGTTTATTGTGCGTAATGAACATACGCCCCGCCGTTATTACAGCGGCTTTATGGGGCCGCTCAATATCCCTTCACCCTTCACCCTTCACCCTTCACCTCGAAGCACCCACCTCTACGTCTCGTTGCGCTGTATGAATATCGAAACAGACTGCTACCATCTCTATGCCGGCGGCGGTCTGCTGAAAGATAGTCAGTTAGAGTTGGAATGGGCTGAGACAGAGGCCAAACTCCAAACCATGCGACGCCTCATATCGTCATGTCGTCATAACGTCATATCGTCATAGCGAAAAATGTTCTCCAATAAGCAAAACGTCAATATACTGACGGCCCTGCTCGTACGGCACGGTGTCCGTCATGCCGTCGTCTGTCCGGGCAGCCGTAATGCCCCCATCGTCCACAATCTGAACGAGTGCCCTGACATCATGTGCTATCCCGTGACCGACGAACGCTCGGCCGGTTTCTATGCCATCGGCATGATGCAGGCCCTCCATGAGCCTGTCGTCGTCTGTGTCACCAGTGGTACGGCCTTGCTCAACCTGGCTCCTGCCGTGGCTGAGGCTTGGTATCAGCATCTGCCGCTCATCGTCGTCAGTGCCGACCGCCCGGAATCGTGGATTGACCAGCTTGACGGACAGACGCTGCCGCAGCCTGGTGCTCTCGGTCGGTTCGTCCGTCGTACCGTTTCGCTGCCCGAGGTTGACGAATGGTATTGCAACCGTCTTGTCAATGAGGCGTTGCTTGACGCGATGGCCGATGATGCCCGTCCCGTACATATCAACGTGCCCATCACCGAACCGCTCTTTACTTTTGATGTGCCGCAGTTGCCTGAAGTCAGGACGATTGTGCGTACCTCACCCGCTCGCGACTACGATTGCCTGCATCCTGCTTTTGTTGACGGTCTGGTGGCTGCCCGTCGTCCGATGATTGTCTTCGGACAGACAAATCCCCACGATTTCGAGGGCAATGACGTCGACTTCCTTTTCAGCCACGTCATCGTCCTTCATGAGGCATTGTCGCCTTTTCCCCATGTCAGTCATTTTGATGAAGTGCTGGAAATAGAGGAGAGAGGAGAGAGGAGAGAGGAGAGAAGGAATGAAAGAGGAGAGAGGAGAGAGGAGAGAGGAGAGAAGGGAATCCTGCCTCCCGACTTCATCATCCATGTGGGCGATACCGTTGTCAGCAAGCGGCTGCGCCGTTTCCTGCGACAGGCTACTGACGCCCAGACGTGGCGTATCAGTCTGTCGGGCGATGTCGAGGATACGTTCCAGAACTTGCGTGGCATCATTGTCGGCGATCCGGAGTCCGTTCTGCAGGCACTTTCTCATAAACTGTCGCATCGTCGACTGCAAGGCTTGGATTATCGGCGTCAATGGCTTGCAGCCTTGACGGAGGCTTCCCGACGAGCAGCCGACTTCCAGCCTCCATATTCGCAGGCAGCTGCCGTTAAGTACTTCGAAGGGCATTTCACCGAGGGCATTGTTCATTATGCTAACTCCTCGGCCGTTCGTCTGGCCAATATCTACGCCCACCATCATGTCTGGTGTAATCGTGGCGTCAACGGCATCGAGGGTTCGCTGTCTACGGCAGCAGGCTTTTCTGTCGTGACAGCCGGGAAAGTCTTTTGCGTCATCGGCGACCTCAGTTTCTTCTACGATCAGAACGCCCTGTGGAATACGAATCTCAAGGGCAATCTCCGCATCCTGCTGCTCAACAATGGCAAGGGTGGCATCTTCAATCAGCTGCCGGGGTTGGAACAGAGTCCTGCCCGCGACCGTCTCGTGGCTGCCGCCCACTCAGCCAGTGCTGAAGGTATCTGTAGCCAGAATAACGTTGTCTATCTGAAAGCGGAAAACATGGAACAAATGCAACAGGGCATCGACACCTTATTATATTTAGAGAGCGAACACCCCGTATTGCTCGAGGTCTTCGTCCCCTGATAGTATTCTTTGTCTACTTCACTGCCTTTGGCGTCCAGTTCTTGAAGAATCGGAGCACTTTCTCTTGGTCGTAACCCTGTCCCTGCTCCAAGAAACTCGAATCCTGAATATGGATGACTCTGCCATCATCGTCAAGAACTACAAACACAGGGAAGCCGAAACGGGCGGGATTGTTCAGGCGTTGTAGCATAGTCTTTGCCAGCGCTTCTTTCCCTGCAGTTCCTGATTTACGGGGATTGTAATTGACATGGATATAGACAAAGTTCTGATCAATGACATGGCTAATAGTCGTGTCATTCGTGATGAAGTCAGCAAAGCGCAAACACCAGGGACACCAGTTGCCTCCAACCTGACAGATGACAAACTTGTCTTCGGACTTGGCTTTCGCGACAGCCTGGTCTATCTGCTCGATGGGATTGATGTCCTCGTTATAGACTTTCTTGAGCGCAGTCTGAGCGTTTGCCGTCAAGGCAAAGAGAGCTGCTACTATTGCCAGAATCAGATTTTTCTTCATATTACAGCGACGTTACTTCATTCTCAATTCTGCTGCAAAGATACAACATTTTCATATTTATTCTTAATTCTTGAGCGAAAAAGTACGTAAAATCCATCATTATTCGTAACTTTGCAACATAATCTGAATAATGGCTTGGAAACTGAAATATCGCTGTAAGCAGTGTGGCTATGAGGCCGATGTGTACGAAGGTCGTGGACTCTTCCGTCAGGAGATTACGGCTATGTCGTGTCCTGACTGCAAGACCGTCCAGAACATCGTGGTGGGTGGCATCATTGCCGATGTGGCACCTTCCTACAGAAGCGAGGTAGGGCGTCTGTGTTTACAATGTGGCAGCGATAACATCAGGATATGGGACAAGCACACTTGCCCCCAATGTCAGGGAGAGATGCAACCGACAGGCGATAAAGAGTTCTGGACGTAGTTAATGTTATACGAGCGGCCGTGACGTTTTCACGAGAGGCTTATATTTTTTCACGAGAGGCTTATATTTTTTTACGAGCGGCCGTTACGTTTTTCTCTAAGGCCTATTTCCAATCCGCATAATCGTGTTGAACAACACATCATACTTCTTACCTCTTCCTCTTACTTCTTACTTCATTGTCTCACTTTGTCTGTGATTCTCATTTTGTCATGTCTTTATATATATGGTTGTCTTAACGGGAAAAGACCCCACCCATGTCGCCCATCCCACCCGTAGCATAGGAGCGACATGGGCGACATGGGTGGGATGTTTTCCGCTTTCGCTATCATAATACGCGCGCGTGAATGCATCCGTCATTGGGGTGACGAGCTGAGTCCGCTCACGTTAAGAAGATGCTTCTGCCGCTCTGCCTTCACAGCTGGGAAGCCGAGACGATACGCTTTAGCCAACCCGTCTGCATCGAAAGCAGATTCGGTAGTCCTTTCTTCAAGATGATTGGCGACTTCAAGAAGGAGGTCGTGGCCGCGCTAAAGAAAATGATTTAGAATTCTTGGGATAATACTTCGGGAGGCCGACGCTGAATTGCCAGCGTCGGCCTCCCGAGTGCTTTCCCGTCTGTACCTTTATATTATATACGAGAGGACATAGCGGGGCGACTGGAAGAAGAGGCCTGTGTTGGGGTCGGAAAGCCATAGACGATGTCGTAGTCGTGGGCGGGCTTGGTGCTGCGGTTGTTGCGGTTGAGGAAGATGAACTCTGCCCACTCACGGGTATAGCCCTCGAAGGTAAGCACGCGCAACTCGCCAGAGATGAGCACCGTCTCGTCAAAGAGGTAGGTGTTCATCACGGGCGCACCGCCCTCAGTAAGGGCTTTGAATTCGCCCATGCGCCATGCCTGCTGGCGGTCGGCAGAGAGATAGAAGCCGCGTCCGAAATCCTTGTTGGGACGCGACTTCTGGAGGTCAATGCGTTCGATATAGACCGTGGAACCGTGGTAGAGCTGTATCATAGATGTCCTCCTTTGACTTCGTCTAACCTGCAATCACTCGGCAAAGCAAGCGAGCTTGCTCTGCTCTCGTTTTCCGCAGCCTTCCTGTGGCAGTACGTGGCCATGCTCTGCACCATGTCGGCCATCGGCTGGGTGTGCATCACGTCGTAGAAGTCGTGAGCCACCTTGATGGCTCCGTAGCGGCTCAGATAGCGGTAGGCCTCGGCGTCGGTCATCTGGTAGCGACTGGCGAAGGCTGCGATGAGCAGCACGATATACTCAGATATATCTTTGGTGCTAAACATAAAATGATGTCTTTTGCGTGCAAATATACGAATACTTTTTCAATTATTGTTCGCTTTGCCCGTTAAAAGTAACAAACGTGGGCGAGATTGTGCCGTTTTGCCACCTCCGCCCGCTTCAACGACTACCCGAATAACGGAATCTCCGACCTTTTTTT
>ONMA01000029.1 GCA_900318815.1 uncultured Prevotellaceae bacterium | reverse complement strand
TCGACCCCGAATTTATTTTTACAAACAAAAACGGGGCCACCAAGTGTTAAAAGTGTTAATTTGCTTGGATTTTACTATAAGTTGCGAATTTTCTTAATTTTAATTTTCTATCTTGCTCGAAGAATAATCAAAGATATAGTCAATGATTAATTAAGAAAAATTCTTCGCAAGCGAAGCGTCGCAAGCGCCGAGCGCGTGATTAAAATTAGATTCAATTAGAATCATTCGTTTCCAGAAAAAAAAGAATTCTTTTTAAAAATATATTCTTTGTCATTTCATTCAACCTTACAGGTCGAAAAAATCGGCATTGTTTCTTTGATGTTATCGAAACATTTCGTAATTTTGCAGATACATTCAAGACAATCTGTTATGACGATGACATTAGAGAAGAAAATCAATAAAGGAAAGAGAGTTTTTATGAAAAGAGTACATGCTTTGACTTCAAAGGCGTACATGAACATGCTGCGCCTTTGTGCAATGATGGTGTGCTGCCTGACGGGCAGCGCGGCCTGGGCACAGACCAGTTTCACGGAGCCTACCACCTTGTTTCTGATGCACAGCAGCGGCAACCACCTGGAGCGGGGCTCAGACAACGGGGGATGGATAGAGGCTCCCACGAAGACGCAGACGGTGACCATCATCCCCGACGGACAAGGGTTCTACAACATCCAGTCCACGGGCAAGGAACTGTTCCTCGCCCTCGACGGCCAGTGGAACACGAAGTTCATTGCCACCTCCTCGGCTGCCGAGGCCAAGTTCACTATCGAGCAGGCTTCGGGCCAGTACGTCAAGCTGCGCTGCAAGGCCAACAACAGGTACTTGGGCACCGACAGCAACGATGCCCACCAGAAGGTGTATGCCGACAAGGACGGAGCCGACATGAAGCACCTGTGGTACTTCAGCGACGACGTCAGACAGACTCCACCCTGCGATACCCTCCGCTACATGGTCAGTCCGCAGCTGGTGCGCCAGCATTTCGACGGCTGGGGCGTGTCGCTCTGCTGGTGGGCAGGGCAGTGCGGCAAGTGGACAGACGCCAAGATCGACGAGATTGTGACGTGGCTTGTCAGTCCCACGGGGCTGAACTACAGCCACTTCCGCTACAACATCGGGGGCGGTGACGACCCCGAGAACCGCCATTGCGAAGTCCACCACATGGGTCGCGGCAAGGGCCTGCGTGCCGAGATGGAGGGCTTCAAGGACTTCAGCGGCGACGAATACCACTGGGACCGCGATGCCGCCCAGCGCAAGATACTGCTGAAAATCAAGGAGAAGCGCCCCGATGCCGTGTTCGAAGCCTTCAGCAACTCCTGTCCTTACTATATGACCTACAGCGGCTGTGTGAGCGGCAACACCGACGGCGGCAAGGACAACCTGCGTCCGGAGTACTATGAGGAGTTTGCCCATTATTTAGTAGACGTGTGCAAGCACTACAAGGACGAATATGGCATTGAGTTCAAGACGCTGGAGCCTTTCAACGAGTCCGTCACCAACTTCTGGTATGCCAACGGCCCGCAGGAGGGCTGTCACTTCGACTACACCTCGCAAATCAAGTTCATACGGGTGCTCGAACCCATCCTGCGTGCGTCGGGCCTAAGCACCGTCATCTCTGCTTCCGACGAGACCAACGTGGGACTCTCCGTACAGGGCTTCAAGGAATACAAGAACGCCGGCGTGCTGCCCTTGGTGGGACAGTGGAACACCCATACCTACCAGGCCAGTCATGCCGACCGTGCCCGTCTGGCCCTGCTGGCCCATCAGAACGACAAGCCGCTCTGGATGAGCGAGACGGGGTCTGGCGGCAACGGCATCGGGGGCAACCTGAGCCTGGCCCAGCGCCTCATCGACGACATGCGCTACATGCAGCCCGAGGCGTGGATTGACTGGCAGTACATGGAAGAGGCCAACGACCAGTGGTGTACCATTCAGGGCAGCTTCGCCAACCAGACCTACAAGAAGGTGAAGAACTACTACGTGCGCCAGCAGTGTACGCGCTTCATCTGTCGTGGCTACGACATCATCACGTCGCCCTGTCCGCAGTCGCTCGCCGCCGTCAATGCGGGCCGCGACACGCTGGTACTGGTCATGCTCAACGAGGGAGCCAAGGCCGTGCATCGTGCAGACCTCTCGCTCTTCAACGACATGCCCGCCCTCAGCGCCATCAAGGCCTACCGCACATCGGCCAGCGAGAACCTGACCAGCACCAAGAGCGGCCTAAGCCTCGACGGGCATACCCTCCAGCTCGTCATGCCCGCCCAGTCGATAGTCACGCTCGTCATCCCTGCCCACAGTACGGCCACCGGCCCCGGCGAACTGCTGCGCGACGGCTGCGAATACCTGATTATCCCCCGCCATGAGACCACCCGCGCCATCACGGCCACGGGCAGCAAGGTGACCATTGAGGACATCAGCTACGCCGACGCACAGCGCTGGACGCTCTCCGACTTAGGCAACGGCACTTACGGACTGCAGAACGCACTCGGCCTGCGGCTCACGGCCCATCGCAACAGCAACAGCTCGTCGCTCACGGCGCAGAAAAGCCAGGCCAGCGAACAGGGCTTCTATATCGATGCCATTGATGCGCCCTTCTTCAAGATTCTGGCCAGCAACGGGCGCAGCCACGGTTTCGACCTGACCAACGAGTCGACGGCAGCAGGCACCACGGTCACCGTCTGGCAGTATCAGGACAGCAACCCCACACCCATTCACCGCCAGTGGATGCTCTTCCCGCTCAATGCAGCCCAACAGGTCGATATTGATGCCATCGGCGAAGTACACGCTACCCCACTCCGTCCGTCGGCCGCCAACACCGTCTATGACCTCTCTGGCCGTCGTCTCGGCAGTTCAACCCCACCAACCAGCGGCATCTACATCGTCGATGGACGAAAAGTGGTGGTCAGATAGCGGGCATTTCGGAAATTTTATCTAATTTTGCACCCGCAATGCAAAAATGTAGATACCTCTTTATTATATCACTACTGGGCTGCGGTCTGCAGACCGCAGCCCAGAGCGAAGACGTGCAACGCGAGGACACCCTGCAGGAAGTGACCGTGACGTCGCGCTCGGCACAGAAACGGGTGCAGGAAGTGCAGATAGGCGTGGAGAAAGTCGACGTGGGCACCCTGGCCAAGGTGCCGGCCCTCTTCGGCGAGAAGGACATCATCAAGAGCCTGCAGCTGCTGCCCGGCGTGAAGAGCGAGAGCGAAGCCACGGGCGGCTATCAGGTGCGGGGCGGCAAGGCGGCACAGAACCTGATCCTGCTCGACGGTGCCACCGTCTATAACGCCGGCCACCTGATGGGCCTCTTCTCGACCTTCAACGACGATGCACTGATGGGCGCCTCGCTTTACAAGGGACTGGTGCCCGCCTACTTAGGCGGCGGCACGGCCTCGGTCTTCGACATCAGCACCCGCTCGGGCAGTCTGAGCGACTATCACTATGGCGGCACCGTGGGCCTGCTCTCGGCCAAGGTGGTGGCCGAAGGGCCTGTCAAGGAAGGCCGCTCGTCGTTTCTCTTTGCCGGCCGGCGTTCCTATCTCGACATGTTCCTCAAGACCAGCGACAAATACAAGGACTACACACTCTATTTCTACGACACCAACCTGCGGATGAACTTCCGGCTGTCGCAACAGGACGTGCTCACGCTCTCGTTCTTCCGGGGGCACGACAACATGAATCTTGGCGATGCCATGCGGATGGAATGGGGCAACACCACGGCCACGGCCAACTGGCTGCACACCGCCAGCGACCGTCACTATGCCAACACGCAGCTTATCTACAGCGACTTTACCAGCGACGTGGGCATCGAGATGCTCAGCATCTACTACACCATGAAGGGCTACATACGCCACACGACGCTGCGCCACCAGCAAGTGTGGAAGACGGGGCACCATCAGCTGAACTGCGGAGGCGAGGCAACACGCCTGCAGTTGCAGTCGGCTGAATGGGACATCAACCTGCTGCACCAGCGCGAGAAGCGAACGGCCAATACCTGTAGCTTCTGGCTGAACGACGAGTGGCAGCCCAACCGCCACGTCGAACTGTCGGCCGGACTCCGCCTGCATCTCTTCTCGGCGCTGGGCGGTTCGCCCTACTACCAACTCGACGACGAGGGCAATATCACGGAGACGATGCTTCCCGCCAGCGGCAGCGCGGTGAAGACCTACGCCGACGTGGAGCCACGGCTGAGCATCAAGTGGAACATGGGCAAGCAGCACAGCATGCGGATAGGCTACAGCCGCACGTCGCAGGACATACATGCCGTGAGCGGCAGTTCCATGTCCATGCCTTTCGACCGCTACACCATGACCAGCAACATCGTGAAGCCGGAGATGGCCGACCAGGTGGCCGCAGGCTGGACGGGCATCACCCGCAAGGGCGGCTACGACTTCTCGGCAGAGGTCTACTACAAGAACATTCGCAACGTCTACGACTACCGCGACGGCAAGTCGTTCTACTCGGAGATAGAGATTGAGCGGCTGCTGCTCGGCGGCAAGGGACGGGCCTACGGTCTGGAGCTGTGCGCCCACAAGAACACGGGAAGGCTGACGGGCTGGGCCAGCTATACCCTATCGTGGAGCGAGAACAAGATTGAGGGCATCAACGACGGATGCTGGTACACCGCCTCGAATGACCGACGTCACGACCTGGCACTCGTGGGAATATGGCAACTGTCGCCATCGTGGGAACTGGCAAGCACTTGGCGCTACAACACGGGGCAGGCTCTGACGGCCCCCAGCGCGAAGTACGAACTCGACGGCACCACCTACTATTATTACGCTGAGCGCAACGGCTACCGTGCGCCGGCCTACCACCGGCTGGACCTCAGTCTTACCCACAGCAAGAAGCTGCGCCGCGCCACCCGCATCTGGTCGTTCGGCCTATACAACGCCTATTGCCGCTACAACCCGTTCGTCATTCGCTTCAAGAACGACGAGAAGAGCAACACGGGAACCGTTGCCGAGCAGACCTCGCTCTTCGGCATCGTCCCCTCAATCTCATTTACCCTGAAATACTGACATGAAACGATTTTTACACCTTATTATATATATAGCCGTCCTTGCTTCCTGCACAAAGGAAATCAGCTTCGACTACCACGAGACCGCCCCGCAGGTGGTTATCGAGGGGCGCGTGACCAACGAGGGCATGAGCGTGGTGATTACCCGCAGCCGCAACGTGACCGACAGCGCGAAAGGCCGCTGCATAGAAGGAGCCTTGGTGCTCATCACGTCGGAGGGCATGATGGAACAGCTCTGGTACGACGAAGCCACCCAGTGCTACTACTCGCCACGGGCGGGCATCGCCGGGCAGACCTATCAGCTGAGCGTGGACTTCGAGGACGGCCATTACGAGTCCACGTCGCAGATGTTTCCTCCCGCCCCTATCCAGTCGGTCGAGTTCGAATGGATGTCGGTGATGAAGGAGCGTATCATGACCTTCGAGATGTGGGCCGAAGACCCGCAGCCCGACGAGCGCAACTACTACCTGTATCGCATGGACCGACGCTCGTCGCATCCCCATACAGAGGGGTTGTCAAAGACCGAGGCCTACCGCTGGAGCGTGTTCGATGACCGGGGATGCCCGCCGGGACTCATCTTCCGCGACATTATTTGCATGAGCGAAAAGGCTGCCGACGAGGACAAGGAGGAAGACTGGAAGGACATCCTCTACGAGGGCGACGTCATCACGTTCAGCCTGACGGCCATCGACCGCAGTGCCTACGACTTCTTCACTTCGCTCCGCGCCGGACAGGGCAACGGAGCCAACCCCCGCAGCAACATCACCGGCGGCTGTCAGGGCTATTTTGCCGCCATGAATATCACGGTTGTCGACACCATCGTATATCACCGCATGCCATGAACCCGTACTTGCTCCTACCAAAGTAAGGGTTAAATCGTATTAATTATGCAAGAAAAACTTGAAAGATGGGATGCAAGTGAGAAAAAAACAGTAACTTTGCACGCAATATTTAAGAAAAGGTGTAAAATATGGCTTCATTTATTGACGACAAAATCGTGATGGACGGCCTTACATTCGACGACGTCCTGTTAATTCCCGCTTATTCGGAAGTATTGCCTAAGACCGTGGAGTTGAAGACACACTTCTCGCGTAACATTGAGCTTAATATTCCTTTTGTGACTGCTGCAATGGACACCGTGACCGAGAGCCAGATGGCCATTGCCATAGCCCGTGAAGGAGGTATTGGCGTGATTCACAAGAACATGCCCATCGACGAGCAAGCCCGTCAGGTGGCCATTGTGAAGCGTGCGGAGAACGGTATGATCTACGACCCCGTGACCATTCAGCGCGGCTCTACCGTGGCCCAGGCCCTTGACATCATGGCCGAGTATCACATCGGCGGCATCCCCGTGGTCGACGACGAGCGTCACCTGGTGGGCATCGTGACCAACCGTGACCTGCGCTTCGAGCGCAGGCTGGACCGCCCCGTCGACGAAATCATGTCGAAGGAGAACCTCGTGACCACCCACCAGCAGACCGACCTTTTTGCCGCTGCACAGATATTGCAGGAGAACAAGATTGAGAAGCTGCCCGTGGTGGACAAGGACAACCACCTCGTAGGCTTGATTACCTATAAGGACATCACCAAGGCCAAGGACAAGCCCATGGCCTGCAAGGACGAGAAAGGCCGCCTGCGCGTGGCTGCCGGAGTGGGCGTGACAACCGACACGCTCGACCGCATGCAGGCACTGGTCAATGCCGGAGCCGACGCCATTGTCATCGATACGGCCCACGGCCACTCGAAAGGTGTCATCGACAAACTGCGCGAAGCCAAGGCATCGTTCAGCAATATCGACATCGTGGTGGGCAATATCGCCACAGGCGACGCTGCCAAGATGCTCGTAGAAAACGGTGCCGACGCCGTGAAGGTGGGCATTGGCCCGGGTAGCATCTGCACCACGCGCGTGGTGGCTGGTGTGGGCGTGCCCCAGCTGAGTGCCGTCTACGATGTCTACGCAGCCCTGAGAGGCACGGGCGTACCCCTGATTGCCGACGGCGGATTACGCTATTCGGGCGACGTGGTCAAGGCTTTAGCTGCCGGTGGAGCCAGCGTGATGATTGGCTCGCTGGTGGCAGGTACGGAGGAGAGTCCTGGCGACACCATCATCTACAATGGACGTAAGTTCAAGAGCTATCGCGGCATGGGTTCGCTCGAAGCCATGGAACACGGCTCGAAGGACCGCTACTTCCAGGCCGACACGAAGGACGTGAAGAAACTGGTGCCCGAGGGTATTGCCGGCCGTGTGCCTTACAAGGGCACGGTGCAAGAGGTCATCTACCAGCTTACTGGCGGTCTGCGTTCGGGCATGGGCTACTGTGGAGCCGACTCCATCGAGAAGCTGCACGAGGCCAAGTTCACGCGCATTACCAATGCCGGTGTCATGGAGAGCCATCCGCACGACATCACCATCACCAGCGAAGCTCCCAATTATTCAAGACCAGAATAAAAAATAATCATTGCCTCTATTAAAACGACAAGACGAAATGAGCAATCAAAAAAGCAGATGGATGAGGATAATCAGCCTGTCATTTATCATCTGTCAGTTTTCAGTTAGCCTCGTAGCGGCGCAGGAAGACCCCGTGGTCATGGTGGTAAACGGCATTCCTGTTCCCCGCTCAGAGTTTGAATACTCCTACAACAAGAACAATACCGAGGGAGTCATCGACAAGAAGACGGTCGAGGAATACGTTGACCTGTTTATCAACTATAAGCTGAAGGTGTGTGCTGCCCTCGATGCCAAGTACGACACGCTGAGTTCGTTCAAGGCCGAGTTTGCACAATACCGCGACCAACAGTTGCTGCCCGCCATGGTGACCGACGATGACATGGAGGCCGAAGCCCACCGCATCTACGACGAGACGGTGCAGCGCATTGGCCCCGACGGTCTTATCCAGACAGCCCACATCCTGCTGCGCGTACAACAGCAAGGAACACCCGAAGAACTGGCCGCAGCCAAGGTGCGCATAGACTCCATCTACAACGCCCTGAAGCAGGGTGCCGACTTCAGTGAACTGGCTAAACGACTGAGCCAGGACCCGGGCTCGGCCCGCCAAGGCGGTTTGCTGCCCTTTGCACAGCGTGGCCAGTTTGTCAAGGAGTTTGAGGATGCCGCTTTCGCATTGAAGGACTCGGGCGAAGTGTCGCCCATCGTGCAGTCGCCTTTCGGCTTCCACATTATCCAACTGAGAGGCCGCAAGATGCTGGAACCTTTTGAGTTTCATCACAAGAGCATCCTGCAGTTTATTGAACAGCGCGGACTGCGCGACCGCATTGCCACGCAGAAGGTGGACTCTATCGTGAAGGCAGGCAACAAGACCAAGGAGGAGGTGATGGAGCAGGTGGCTACCGACATGTCGGCCAAGGACAATGAAATGAAATACCTGATTCAAGAATACCACGACGGTCTGCTACTCTACGAAATCAGCAACCAGTTAGTGTGGGACAAGGCAGCCAAGGACGAGGCCGGGCTGGCCCAGTACTTCAAGAAGAACAAGAAGAAGTATGCATGGGACAAGCCCCGCTACAAGGGCATGGCCTTCCACGTGAAGGAGCAAGCCGACGTCAAGGCGGTGAAAGACTGCGTGAAGAAGCTGCCCTTCGACCAGTGGGCCGAGAAGCTACGCACCACCTTCAATGCCGACTCCGTCATCCGCATCCGCGTGGAGAAGGGAATCTTCAAGGAAGGCGACAATGCGCTGGTCGACAGCTTAGTGTTCAAGAAAGATACCACGGTGAACCA
This sequence comes from uncultured Prevotellaceae bacterium, assembly GCA_900318815.1. Lineage (GTDB taxonomy): Bacteria > Bacteroidota > Bacteroidia > Bacteroidales > Bacteroidaceae > Prevotella. Next base: position 37,127 of record ONMA01000029.1, on the reverse strand, counting down.
CTTGAAGGACTACCCCATCGACGATGTCTTTGGCAAGTTGCTGAAAAAAGGACCCGAGGACTATACCGACGTGCGTGGCCTCGTGGTGGCCGACTACCAGGAGATGCTGGAGCAGCAATGGGTGGCCGAACTGCGCAGGAAGTACACCTTCAAGGTGGATGAAGAGGTGTTGCAAACCGTCAACAAGCACTGAATCTATTGAGAATTGACCATTGAGTATTGAAGGAATGAGGAATGAGAATGCCCTTGGAGGTAAGAAGAGCCGGAAGCATGGCTTGCGGATGAACGGATGGATGAAGGCAATGGCCCTGTCGTTTGCCATCTGTCATTTGTCGCTCGGCAATGCGCTTGCGCAGAATGTCGTCGACGAGGTGATATGGGTGGTGGGCGATGAGCCTATCCTGAAAAGCACGGTCGAGGCCATGCGCATGCAGGCCGCCTTGGAAGGCACACGCTGGGATCGCGATCCCGACTGTGCCATTCCCGAGCAGATTGCCGTGCAGAAGCTTTTCCTGCACCAGGCTGCCATCGACAGTGTCGAGGTAACAGAATCGGAAATCTCTAACCAGATAGAGGCTCGCATAGAATACATGATTAGCCAGATTGGCTCACGAGAGAAACTGGAAGAGTATCGCAAGCAGAGCATCAGCCAGATTCGCAAATCCATGCACGACGACCTGCGCGACCAGATTCTTATCCAGCGCATGCGCGAACGACTGGTGAAGGACATCCAGGTGACCCCGGCCGACGTGCGACGCTTCTTCAAGGACTTGCCGCAGGACAGCATCCCCTACGTGCCGACGGAGGTGGAGGTTCAGATCATTACCCAGACACCGAGAATAGAGGCTGAGGAGATTAACCGCGTGAAGGAACAGTTGCGCAACTTTACCGACCGCGTGACCAAGGGCGAGACAACGTTCCAGACACTGGCCCGACTCTACAGCCAGGATCCAGGCTCTGCCCGAAATGGCGGCGAGATGGACTACGTGGGGCGTGGCGTGCTCGACCCGGCTTTTGCCAGCGTGGCATTCAACCTGACCGACCCGAAGAAAATCTCAAAGATTGTGGAGTCGGAGTTTGGCTTCCACATCATCCAGCTGGTCGACAAACGTGGCGACAAGGTCAAGGTGCGCCATATCCTGCTGAAGCCAGAGGTGAGCGATTCGTCAATCAACAAGTCACTGGCCATGCTCGACACCATTGCCAACGATATTCGCGGCGGCACCATCCCACTCATGCTGCAGGGGCACTATACGGCCGATAAGTTCACCTTTGAAGATGCCGTCTCCATCTTCTCCGACGATAAGGACACCCGCAACAACCGAGGACTGATGGCCAACCGCTCGGAGAACGGACAGACCTCACGCTTCAAACTGCAAGACCTTCCCCCGGAAGTGGCCAAAGTGGTAGACACCATGAAAGTGGGACAAATCTCAGCTCCGTTCACTATGATTAATGAGCGCGGCAAGACCGTCTGCACGATTGTCAAACTGAAGAACCGTACCGAAGGACATAAGGCCGTCATCACCGAGGACTTCCAGGTAATGAAGAACCTGGTACTCGACAAGCGGCGCGCGGAGGCTCTGCACGAGTGGGTGGTGAAGAAAATAAAGAACACCTACATCCGCATCAACGATGAGTATCGCAACTGCGACTTTGAATATCAGGGATGGGTGAGATAGATAATTGAGAATTGACAATTGATAATTTGAGGATTGAGTATTAAGAGAGATAACATAATAAGAGAGGGACACAGAAGCATCGTCATGATGCTTCTGTGTGTACTTTGTTTCTCGGTATTCCATGCCGCAACATCATCGCAGCAGGATAACAAGAAGCCGCAACGAAAGCACACCACTCAACGCACCAGACGTCCTGCCGACTATCAGGCTCCTGACAAGAAACGCATCTACCTGGTTCACGCCGATGAGCTGAGTTACGACCGATGGCGCAACAACAACGCCCAGGTGCTGAACGGGAACGTGGAGTTTGAACACGACGGAGCACGCCTGCTTTGCGACAGTGCCAACTTCTTCGAGCACACCAACTCGTTCGAGGCATTCGGCCATGTACGCATGTATCAGGGCGACACCCTCTCGCTGACCAGCGACTACGGCTACTACGACGGCAACGACCAGATGATGGAGGCTTTCCAGAACGTGGTACTAAAGAACAAAGGCACCACGCTTTATACAGACTCGCTCTATTACGACCGTCTGTGGTCGATGGGCTACTTCCAGGAAGGCGGAAAACTGGTCGACGGCACCACGACACTGACCAGCGACTGGGGCGAATATCATGCCGACACGAAGATGGCCGTGTTCTTCTACGACGTACGCATGCTCGACAAGAACTTCTACCTGACCACTGACTCGCTCTATTACGACACGCGAGAGAAACTGGCACACATCGTGGGACCGTCGGACATCACCTCGGGCAAGAGCCACATCTACTCCGAACTGGGATTCTATAACACTCAGACGGAAAAAGGCCGGCTGCTGAACCGCTCTGTTCTCAACAACGAGGGACGCCGCCTGACAGGCGACAGCCTGTGGTATGATGGTTCGAAAAACATCAGCGAGGCGTTCTTCAACGTGATTTACAATGACACCGTGAACAAGAACATGCTGACGAGCAACTACGGCTACTACGATGATGCCACGGGCTATGCCATGACCACCGACAGTGCCGTGGCCATCGACTACTCGCAACGCGACTCGCTCTACATGCACGCCGATACCTTCAAAGTGTACACGTACAATATTAATACCGATTCGGTCTACCGCGTGATGCATGGCTACAACAAGGTGCGCGCCTACAGGAAAGACGTGCAGGCCGTATGCGACTCGCTGGTCTACTCGTCGCTCGACTCGTGCATGACCATGTACCGTGACCCCATTGTATGGAACATCAACCAGCAGTTAGTGGGCGAACAGATTGAAATCTTTATGAAAGACTCTGTCATCGACCGTGCCCACGTCATCAACCAGGCATTCTCTATCGAACAGTTGCGGGAAGACGGCTTCTTCAACCAACTCTCGTCGAAGGAAATGTTTGCCTACTTCAGTAACGGCGAGATACGCGAAGCCGAAGCCATCGACAACGTCATCACCGACTACTACCCCGAAGATAATGCCGACAGCAGCTATGTAGGCATGGTCTATCTGGAGACCAGCAAACTGCGCATGTTCATGGAAAACGGCAAGCTGAAACGCATCTGGGCACCTAAAAGCGATGGCAACATGTATCCCATTTCGCAGATTCCACCATCCAGGCGATACCTGGAAGGTTTCCATTGGTTCGACTACATCCGTCCCCTGTCGAAGGAAGACATCTTCTCCTGGCGTCCCAAACAGGCCGACGCTGCCCTAAAACCACAGAAACGCCGCGAAGCCCCTAAAGTGAAAATTCCTGGAATCAGCGTTAATGAAGGCGAGAAGCCCGACGAACCCACTGACGAGGATGCCCCGCAAGAACAGGCTGTTGCCCCTGTTGATGAGGAATCTGAAATAAGTACCCCTGCCCATGAGGAGACCGAGAACGTTCAGCCATAAACCTATTTATATAGACGAGCGGCGCGAACGGTTGGCCGAGATAGAACAACGGGTACGCCAAGAACTGGGCATGGACACCCCTGCTGACGGTCTGACCGAAAAGAAACAGGGACTCCTTCATGGCAGGCACGAACGTCAGGCTCGCCGGAAAACGATAATAGGAACACTGAGTTCCCAGAAGCTATTGTTATTGATCGTATTGCTATTCTTGATTTGGAAATTGCTGCTATGAGTGATATTATACAACTTCTGCCCGACAGCGTGGCCAACCAGATTGCAGCGGGTGAGGTCATCCAGCGTCCGGCCTCGGTCGTCAAGGAACTGGTAGAGAACTCCATCGATGCCGGCGCACACACCATCCGCATCATCGTGACCGATGCCGGACGCACCATGCTGCAAGTCATCGACGACGGCGCAGGCATGTCGGAGACAGATGCCCGTCTGGCCTTTGAGCGCCATGCCACGTCGAAGATACGCAAGGCCGACGACCTGTTCTCGCTACAGACCATGGGATTCCGCGGTGAGGCACTGCCCTCGATAGCCGCTGTGGCACAGGTGGAACTGACAACACGCATGCAGGGCGAGGAGCTGGGCACACGCCTGCTGATTCACGGCTCCAAGGTGATGAGCCAGGAACCTGCTTCCTGCCCCGTAGGCAGTAACTTCAAGGTAGAGAACCTCTTTTTCAACGTCCCCGCACGCCGCAAGTTCCTGAAGTCGAACGCCACGGAACTGACCAACATCCTTACTGCTTTCGAGCGCATCGCACTCGTGTATCCCGACACAGCCTTTGAACTTCACAGCAACGGACTGGAACTGAAGAACCTGCGCCCAGGTTCCCTGCGCCAACGCATCTGCGACGTCTTCGGGAAGAAAATCAGTCAGGACCTGCTGCCCGTAGAGGTCGACACAGTGCTCTGCCGCATCCACGGCTTCGTGGGCAAGCCAGAGTCGGCCCGCAAGAAGGGGGCACAGACCTTCTTCTTTGTGAATGGACGCTATATGAAACATGCCTATTTCCACAAGGCAGTGGCCAACGCCTACGAGCGACTGGTGCCGCAAGGCATGCAAGTGCCCTATTTCATCTACTTTGAGGTCGCGCCCACTGACATTGACGTGAACATCCACCCGACAAAGACCGAAATCAAGTTTGAGAACGAACAGAGCATCTGGCAGATTCTTTCTGCTGCGGTGAAAGATGCCATAGGAAGATTCTGTGACGTGCCAACTATTGACTTCGACACGGAAGGACGGCCCGATATACCCGTCTTCGACCCTCAGAACGGCTCTATTGCCATGCCCAAAGTAAGCTACAACCCCTCGTATAATCCTTTTAAAGGAAACGGAGGCAACGGGGAAGACAAGCCTGCGAGGAACAGCGTCGACACCAACTGGCAGCAACTCTATGACAACGCACTGAACAGGACACCAAGCGAGGAAATGCCCGCCGACCTGTTCGCCCCTGACGAACCAATACAGGATGCCCCCACCGAGCTGATTGCCGAGAGGTCGCCCCTACATTATCAATATAAAGGGCAGTACATCATGTCGGCTGTCAAATCGGGACTCATGATTATTGACCAGCACAGAGCCGACATCCGCATACGCTATGAACGCTACCTGAACCAGCTGAACCAGCATGCCGCCCGCACCCAACGGCTGCTCTTCCCCGAAATCACACAGTTCTCGCCTGCGGAGAACGTTGCCATACAGAAGATAATACCCGAGCTACAGAACATTGGCTTCGAACTGAGCGACCTCGGCGGCGGTAGCTATGCCATCTCTGGCATGCCTGCCGAGCTTGAAGGACTCCCCCCCGTGACGCTGCTACAGGACTTGGTAAATGATGCTGTTGCCGGCATAGAAGAAACAGACCAAATACGCTCCACCCTGGCGCTGAGCCTGGCCCGCAACGCGGCTACCCCCAAAGGTCAGGTACTCAACAACGACGAGATGGAAAAGATGATTAACGAACTGTTTGCCTGCTCCAACGTCAACTACACACCCGACGGGAAATCCATTCTATGTATTATGCCCCAAAACGACATAGAGCGTCTTTTAGGATAGTTTTGTGTCAAATCTGGGTGTATTTCGCGGATAAAAAAGGCCATTTTAAAAGTTTTTAATAAAAAAAATGAATTTGATAGGCAAAAATGTTGCGAGTTTAGAGAAATTTATCTACTTTTGCAGCATATTTCGAAATAATTGATTGTTTTATAAATTTTTTGTATGATGAAAAAGTTATTTATGATGCTGGCTTTAGCTGGCGTTTCTGTAGCTGGGATGGCACAGACAAGTGAAACTCCCGAACTGAAGTATAGCGTTGCTACTAATTCGTTCTGGAGCAATTGGTTCATTTCTGCCGACGTGGCATACGGTGCTTTCTATTCTAACGAAGAGGATGGCAAAGGCTACTCCAAGAGCCCGTTCAAGGACTTCCGTCGCAATCTCGGTGCATCGGTGGCCATTGGCAAATGGTTTACTCCTGGCATCGGTCTGCGTACAAAGGTAAATGGTATCTGGGGCCGCAACGTCATCTCTGAGGACGCAAGCACCAATGCCTTCAAGTACTGGAATGCACAGGAGCAGGTGCTCTTCAACTTGAGCAACCTCTTCTGCGGATACAAGGAATCACGCGTGTGGAACATTATTCCTTATGCTGGCACTGGCCTGATGCGCAACTGCACTGAGAACGAGTATGCACACGTCTACAGCGCTGGTCTGCTGAACACCTGGAAGCTGTCCAAGCACCTCGCCGTGAACCTCGACCTCAGCTTCAACATCTCTGACGATGATATCAGCAACGCTGCCAGTACGACGCACAACGACTATGCTACCACCATTGGCAACGCTGATCGCTATTTCACCGCTGAAGTGGGTCTGACCTACAACCTGGGCAAGGCTACCTGGAACAAGACTCCCGATGTGGACGCTCTCAAGGCCCTCTCGCAGAGCCAGATTGATGCCCTCAACGCCCAGCTGGCCGACGAAGAGGCAGAGAACGCTCGCCTGAAGAAGATGATTGCCGACCACAAGTGCCCCGAGGCAAAGACCATCACCGTGAAGGAAGTCACCGCAGCCCCCGTGTCTGTGTTCTTCAACCTCGGCAAGTCAAAGATTGCTTCGCGCAAGGATTTGCAGAATGTGCAGGAACTGGCCAACGTGGCTAAGGACAAGGATGCCAAGATTGTTGTTACTGGCTATGCCGACAGCAAGACGGGCAGTGCAAACTTCAACCAGAAGCTCAGCCAGAAGCGTGCTGATACTGTGAAGGCCGAACTCGTGAAGATGGGTGTGAAGGAGAGCAATATTCAGACTGTTGCCGCTGGTGGCGTCAACACGCTCAATCCCTTCTCGTACAACCGTCGTGCTACTGTAGAGATTAAGTAATTAAAATTATTAACAAAGCAAAACATGAAGAAGTATTTAAGAAATGCCGCAATCCTCGCCTTTGGATTCGGCGTGGCAGTAAGTTTCAGCTCTTGCCACAGAGACAATGGAAGCAGTGAACCTGCTGAAGTTATCAGCACACCTACTCCCACCCACACTGTAAGTGGTGTAATCCTTGATGGCAACGGTAATACTCTTACCGGTGCATCTGTGCTCGCTTACAGAAATGGTTCCGCTTCCGCACGTAAAGTTACTGTTACAGGTAACACTTTCTCGGTTACAGGTCTTAACGACGGTAACTGGCAGTTCGTAGTGACCAAAGCAGGTTACAAGAGTGCTGAAGAGACCATCAACCTGCAGATTCAGAGCAAGCAGGTCGAGGGTAAGATGGTAAGAACTGGTATGAACGTTGAGCAGGTGTTCTACCTGAACATTAACGTGGAGTCGAATGCCCAGAGCTTGGGCGGTTCGAGCAGCCAGAGCGATGAGATTGTCATTGAGACCACCAAGCAGGACGATGGTACTGGTAAGGAGGTCAACACCACCGACGGCAGTGGCAACGCAGCCGGTAACGTGACCGTCGTGGGCGAGACACCTGCTATCACTGGTGACGACTACAATGACATTAACCAGCAGATTATCGACCAGACGGGCGGTGAGCAGAACATTACCAACTACACCGTGACCCTGACCAACGTTACTTCACTGGAAGATGCCAAGGCTGTTGCCCGTGCCAACCGTATTGCTTCTTCGCGCGTTACCCGTGCCGAGACTTCACTTCCTGGCGGCTATGAGCTGCTGGCTGGTGTCGGTGTCAATGCCGGTGCTGTGAAGGTTCAGTTCCCCGCTGGCATCACCTACGACGTAACAATTTCTGTGCCTGACAATGCAACGAAGAATGCCATCAAGCTCTATCGCACCATTACTGGTGACGCTTGGTCGGAGCTGACCACCGGCAACGGTATCGCCAGCATCGACATGAGCAAAGACAAGGCTATCGTTATCAAGCTGAACATCCTGCAGACCCAGAGCTTCGCTATTGGCGTGCAGATCAGCGAGACCACGAGTTCCGAAACCACGTATGAGCCCATCAGTGCTCAAGTGAACTATCAGACTGCTCCTGTTGCAGCTATCCCCTACACCGTCAAGGGTGGTGTTGTGCTGACTAATGAGGTGAGTGGTTATCTGACCGACTTCCTGCGTAAGATTGTGCTCCGCAAGTATGGCACTCGCGCCGTGAGAGAGGCTCAGATTATTAACAAGACCTACGAGTTTACTACTCCTTATAAGATGCATGAGAATGGTACACTCTACCTCGCTGGTTTCCAGGAGGTAACTGTTACAAGATACAGCATCGTCAATGCAAGTGCTTCGTTCAGGGCTACAGAGTATGGTGAGGCTTTCGTCTATCCATACGAGGTTTATCCCGAGACTGAGGAAACCCACGTAGGTGGTAGCAACTAATCCATCATTCGAATTTTAATTGAACTAAAAACCGGGGGTGCATCACACGTTGTGATGCACCCCTTTTTTTGTTTCTTGCTATTTCTGTGGCTTATGGCCTAAGGTTCCACTTTGAATTGTCTGACGTAAAATCCCAGCGGGCCAAGGTCGGCGTGCTGTCACCAGCCGAGTAGAGTACGTATTCTTTGTTCAGCCCCTGCTGTCCGGGAATGGCTTTAGGCATGATGCGGAAGGTTCCGTCAGTCGCTTGTTCAATACGCCAGAGCTGTTCGTCGCTGCCAGTAAACGAAGGGACAGTCACCAGTTCCTTATCAGCCGTGGCCGCAAGGGCGCGTTCCGTGCCTTCTATGACGATTTTGAAGTAAGGACCGCCCAGGTATCCACCAGCCTCAGCTACGGGCGTTATCGTCCACCGCTGATGAGGACGGAACATATAGTCGCCACAGCGCACGCCAATATCGCCTTTGGGCCATGTACCCACAACAGAATCGAGGGGCTGATTGGCAATTGGCTTGATGGGTTCGTTGGGGTCGATACGCCAGAAAGCCTGTCGCTCCTGACGCATGCGCACAAAGTCGACGGCCAGTTCCAGTGAGTAGCCACGGCGTTCCGACTCTATTTCAAAGGAACCGCCCTTGAAGCGATTACCGGCCACCGGCCAGTCATTCTTCCATAAAAGGGGGCGAATGCCCAGCACGCTTCGGCCACTACGCTCAAAATCGGCCTCAAAATGGCACGACATCACCTCTATGCCCTCGTCAATCACGGTGCGTCCGAAGTGGCCTGGGCCGCAGACTCGGTCGCCTGCCGCAATCACCATACGTCCGCCGCCATGGAACATATCACGTCCCACATTGTCCAGATAAGGCCCTTTCACGGAGCGCGAGCGGCCCACCACAATATTATAGGTAGAATTAACACCGTCGCAGCAAGTGCCATGCGTGCCTAAAAGATAATACCAGCCATCACGATAAATCAAGTCTGTAGCCTCGCAGTCAATGGCTATGTCCATAGCCTCGTTGCCCTCAACGCGCTTTCCCGTCTTGGGGTCAAGCTCTATCAGGCGGATAGTGCCGAAATAAGTACCGTATGAGACCCACAGCCTTCTGGTCGTAGGGTCGAGCAAGAGGCTCGGATCAATGGCATCGCAGTCTTCCAGCCCGTCGCTGGCCGCTACTTCCTGGGCAGTGGTATACTTAAAGTCGGGCGACTTGGGGTCGAGCGTCTTGTTCCACATGGTAAGGATGCGTCCGTTATGTCCGCCTCCCAGTCCACCGCCAGTGGCACCATAGATGACAAGGTAACGGCCGCCTATCTTCAAGACGTCGGGAGCAGCACCTCCGCCGGGCCGTTCTGCGCCGCCGTGCCATGTCCAGCCGTCTTCCGAGATCAGTCCGCCGCCCCCCGTGCCGAAGGTATAGTATTTCCCATCGCATTCAGCGATGGTCGATGGGTCGTGAATATATGGTTGTCCAACCTGCGCTTGCGTCATCGTTCCCATTGCCAGCAAGCCAATCATACACAAAAGATGTTTCATTTTCTCTATCTGATTTCAAAGTTAGTAATAGGTTTTCCATTCTCATCGACAAAGCGTGCGCACATATCGCTCATGCCAGGTCCGTTGATGACGGCACAACGCAGCACGTTAAGCCCTTTTTTCAGCGTGAGCCGTGGCGACATGCCATCGTCCTTCACCATGCGGCGGTCGCCCGAAAGCAGCAAGGCTTCCTCGCCATTCAGCCACCACATCGACGCTCCGTTAGAACCAGCCGCCAACCGGACATCCTGTATGTCTTCAGGACAGTCGATGACAGTCACAGCCCAGAACAGCACCCCATAGACCTGCTTGCCCAGCAAATCGGCAAAACGGAACAGCTTCACGTTGAAGAGTTCACTGTCAAGTGCATGCCAGGTAAGGCTCTGCTTGCCAGCCTTCACCTTCTGGCCGTCTCTGGGCAGCATGGTCATCTGCTCCTTGAAGTACGACTTTGTAAAGGCTTGGCGAAGATAGGTATCTGTAAATACCGTATTCGAGCGGATGGACTGCTCGATAGGTTCCAGGACCGTCCAACGGCGAATAAAGCCGTCGGCGTCGGGCTTCGCCTGCTGGCCTGTCGCGGGCGTAAAGTAATGCTGGCGGTTCTTGAACTGAATCCAGTCGATGCAGGCTCCGTCGCCTTCCACGGTGATGGCCAGGTCGACTATTCCCTTGGGAATATAACTGACGGGAGCCGTGACGCAGAACCACTGATTAGAATAGTCTCGTGGACGTGGGCCGGCATTTGCAGCATCGGGCTTCACAATGACCTTCAGACGGGCGATTACCTTTCCCTTGGCATCCCTTTCACGGATAGTCAGCTCGGTGTTGGCAGCAGCCTTCACATTGGCCACGATATAGGCATTCTGCTCCAACTGACTGAAGTCCACGTCGGCATAGCGCAGCCAGCTTCCGCGCTTAGGCAGGCTGACCTCCCAGCCACGGAAAGTATCGAGAGTATCGAGAAGCACCGCTTCGACCCCTTCGCTCGCAGCGCTATAGCGGTCGACATCCAATCGTTTAGTGGCCTGACAGATGCCTACGCCTCGTAACGTTGGCTTAACCTCCCGGATTGTTCCGTCGGGATTGAAAAGCACTTTCTCTATGCGTGCGGAACGGCGCTTGTCCATCGAAGGCGAGTAATCGTTATGATGATAGAACAGATACCACTGTCCCTTGAACTCCAGAAAACTGTGATGGTTAGTCCAGCACTTATTGGCGTGTTCGGCCATGAAAATTCCCTTGAAGTCCCAAGGTCCCAGCGGATTCTTCGACATGGCATAGGCCAATGTCTCCGTGCCACCCTCATGGCGCACCCACGGGAAGGTGAGGTAATACCATCCATTGCGCTTGAACACATGGGGGCCTTCCTTGAATCCCTCGGGAAGTCCCTCCATTACCTTAGCCTCTCCATCCAGTTCCTTCATGTTGCCCTTCAGTCGTGCGCCACGGATGCCCATGCCCGACCAATAGAGATAGGACTGGCCATCGTCGTCAATAAGTACCGTAGGATCAATGCCGCCCACGCCAGCTATGGCCGTAGGCTCGCATACAAACGGTCCCTCGGGCCGCGAAGCCGTGGCCACGCCAATAGCAAAGCCCCGACCCTCTTTCGGTGCAGAGGGGAAGTAGAAATAGTACTTCCCGTCCTTGCAGACACACTCAGGGGCCCACATGGAATAGCTATCGGGCTTCACCCAGGGCACCTCGTTCTGCGTAATGATTACACCATGGTCCTGCCAGTCGACAAGATTGGCCGACGAGAAGACGTGATAATCGGCCATGCAGAACCAATCCTGACGTTGCCCCTCGGGGGCAGGAATGTCGTGCGACGGGTAGAGATACACCCTGTCGCCAAAAAGCCGTGCTGTCGGGTCGGCACAGAACTGATCATGGATAATCGGATTCTGAGCCACGCCAAGAAGCGGCACGGCCGACAATAAAAGAGCATAAATCCTGTTCATACAGTTACTTTAGTTAATAGGAAAAACTATTGCAAATATACATATTTTCAGATGAAGCACAAAGTACTGGCAATACGATATATAGCAGATGTAACAACACCAAAAACAAAAGCAACAAAAACAGAATCAGCCATCATCTTTCAATATCAATGGCAGTAATAGCTATCATCAACTAAAAATCCCCGCCTTGACAAGGCGGGGATTCTTCTATTTCAAATTAACCTCTTACAAGATAGTTAGAATGCGAAGAAAGGACGGACACTATTACTTGCACTCTTATATTTTTCTTGTGTAAATACCTTTACACCTTCCGCAGAAGAGAAAGTTACATATACTGCATTTTTATTGTCAGCCTGAGTACTCGTACAATAATATCTATCATAAGATATTGGATACTTACTTGTGCATACATCCATAATGTTGGTAAAAACACTTGTGCTTGCGGCAGAATAATCATTCCAACTCCAAGTTCCAGCAAATCCTCCAATACCATTCGCACCTAATACAGCAAGCCACTGTGCAGCACTCGGAACAAACCAAGTTTTTGAACCTGGAATAGCTGCATCCACATAGGCTTTGGCAACAGAGAATGCCAAGTGCATGTGATTCGAATGTGCAGATAAAATCGATTCAGTATATGCAGCACCATTCTTATATTTGCTCTGACAATCGCTAATACTCTCAACATTTCCTTCAGTATAGAAATCCTCAAAGTCCAAATATCCAAAACCGGTCATTGCCCATGGCATTTCTGTTGAAGCATCATGCAAGTGCATTACCAGTCCATGACCTTGGCCACAAGTCAAATCGGTATCAGTTCCTAACCAAGCAATTACACCAATAGGAGACACTATCCCATCACTATGCACAGATAAATCAAATTTGTAATATTTATTCTTAACCAATGTGGCACCAGTAGCCTTTCTGTTAAAAACAATAGGTTCTGCATCACCTTTACGTGTGTAAAGTTTTCCATCTGCATCAACAAATTTACCTAAATATTCAGGATTAGAGACATCAACATCCGCTAAAGTCTTATTGTTAAAGCTCTCGTACTTCAAGTCTGTCATATCTGTATTTACCACAAACTCGAAATTCTTGTTCTCAACAGGAATCAAAGCCACAAAAAACTTATCTGTACTAGAATTAGGAACAACTGTGTAATTGTGAGTTCCATCAGTAATAGTAAGTTTTGTACCTTCTGCATTGGAGCCATTCAGTTTGAGACTCATCTCACAGATGCAAAGCTGGTTCTCTAAGTGGATGGTCTCCTCTGTCTCTGCTCTCAGCTCGTCGCCCACCAGATGAGCCTTGACATCCGCCATGGCTATATCCCAATTAGCACTGATGTCAGCGATAGTACCCTTCTGATTGTTCAGCAGACCCGAAGTCTCATAGCCACGACCGTCGGCAGTAGCAACCGAATAAGGATAGATAAACCTAAGATCCTCTTCGAAATTCGGATCAGAGAGCGTGCAGGAGAATCTTGCCTCGTGCTTGGCACCATCTGCGTCCATAATGAGAGTTACCACGCCCTCAGCCTTAGCGTAGGTACCATTAGTCTTCTTATAGCCAACCGAGAACTTGTCGCCATCGGCCCATGTCACCTTACCTTGTGAATCAACAGCACGTGTGCCACGACTTTCGTCTACAGCACTTGACCTGGCACCGAGCGAACCCGTCAGCACGACCTGCTTGCCCTGAGTTGTCTGTGTATTATTTGTGGGCGGGGTAACCACCTCGTCCGTATTATCATCGCTTGAGCATGCTACGACGAAAGAACCCATCATAGCAATAGCCAACATGATTAACCAATTCTTTTTCATCTTTGTCGCTTTTGTGATTAATTGATTTAACAATAGAGTAAAGACGAACTATGCGTCCGGATCGTTAGCAAAGGGATTAGAATCGTCGTAATCGTAGTCGTCACGCTCCAGCTTAGACCCTCTCAACAATTGTTGCTGCACCTGCATCTCTATGAAATACTGGGCAGCTTTGTGGTAATACTTTCTCTTGACCTGCATAATATTGTTTATTTTTTATAGGCTATTAAGTTTCTTCTTTTGTAACGGCAAGCTACGCATTTTACAAAAAAAACGCCTTATGGCGTTGATTCTATCAAATTTCCACTCGCCGCTATACTGCATTACGCAAGGAGGTTTTCTTAGATTTCACTCTGGTGGGCGTTGACGGATTCGAACCGCCGACCCTCTGCTTGTAAGGCAGATGCTCTGAACCAACTGAGCTAAACGCCCTTGTGAATCTGTTTCCGTGTGCAAAAGTAGATATAATATTTGAAACTTGCAAATGTTTTTTCCTTTTTTTGTCGAAATTACATAAAAAAACTACACTTTTTTCCCATTTTAAGCGATTTCAACGAGTTTTTCCTATGAAAGAAACCGAAATTTTGATGCACGATGTCCAATGCCAAGTCGCACGAAGCCCTGCTGTTGGTTATCGGAAGTAGGATGCTGATACCTTAAATAATTATAATTTACCGACAAAAAGAAACAAAACGCAGACAAAGTTTCTTTCTTTCGTTTTTTTTCGCTTACTTTGCATACGCAAATGAAAAGAGCATTCAGGTATATAGGTCTGGTACTGCTTTGTCCTTTCCTATTGATAACGATACTCACAGCACTGCTCTACGTGCCATCGGTGCAGAAATGGGCAGTGAACAAGGTGGCGACGATAGCTTCCGAAAAGACTGGCATGCAGATTAGCGTAGGCCACGTGGGGCTGGACTTCCCCCTCGACCTGGGTCTTGAAAGGGTTGTCATAGTCAGACAGAGCGACACTATTGCCAACATCGGCAAAGCCCTGGTACACGTCGAGCTGCTTCCGCTGCTGAAGAAACAGGTCGTAATAGACCAGTTTGCCGTAGGCCAGGCCGACATCAACACACTCAACCTCGTGAGCGACGTTCAGGTACATGGCCGCGTGGGGTGGTTCAGCCTCAGTTCCCATTGCATAGACCTTGACAAAGGCATCGTGTCGCTGAACAACGCACGGCTGAACGATACACACCTGACCGTATTGCTGGGCGATACGGCTGCCGTAGATACGACGACCACCGAACTGCCCTGGCTCATCCGGCTCGACAGTCTCGTCGTAGCACACACGGAAGTAGAGGTACATACGCCTGGCGACTCAATGCAAGTAGCCGCCTACATGGGCGAGACCCGCCTCACGGAAGGAGTCTTCGACCTGTTAGACAGCCGCTACACCGTGCGTTCGTTCAACTGGCAGCATGGCCGACTGCTCTACGACCAGAATTTCGAAGCACGGCTTGCCGACGGTTTCGACTATAACCACCTTGCGCTTACTGGCATACGGCTCGGACTCGACTCCATCTTCTTCTGTTCGCCCGAACTGATGCTCCGCGTGCGCCATGCGACACTCAAGGAACAAAGCGGGCTGGAACTGAGCCAGATGGAAGGCTCGCTACTCATGGATTCGGCTGCTATCCGCCTGCCGCGACTACTCATTAAGACACCTTATTCTAATATGCTCGCGCACGTAAGTGCCGGCCTCAACCTCCTGGACTCCATCCATCCAGGCCAATTGGCAGTCGACATTGATGCCTCGATAGGCCGACAAGACCTGATGACACTACTGGCCGACGAGTACCCCACCCTGCCCAGTCAATGGCCATCGTGGCCGCTCGACATCAAGGTGAAGGCAGCGGGCAGCATGGAGCGGGCCGCCATTGAAAAGATGAGTATCACACTGCCTACAGCCTTCCACGCAGAAGCCTCGGGCTACGCAGGCCTGTCGACAAGTCAGCAGCAATACCCGCTGCACACCGACCTACAAGTACAGGCCACGAGCTACGACCTGAACTTCCTTTCGGCTTTCGTTCCAGACTACGGCAAGGACTATCAGGTGCCCCACGGAACGAGCCTGAAAGGCGTCGTGCAGGCCAGCGGCCTTGTCTACGCCGCCCATCTGACACTCTCCGACGGCAACGGAAGCATGGAACTGAAAGGCCATTTAGACCAGCGCGGCATGATGAGCTACGATGCCGACGCCAGCGCCAGCCAGTTCAACCTGAGCCGTTTCCTCCCCTCCCTGCCACTGGGACACCTCACCGCCGTGGCCAACGCCAAGGGCACGGGCACCGATTTCCTGCAGAAGACTTGCTGGATGGAGGCCGATGCCCACGTCAGGCATTTGGACTACGACGGCCATCACCTCGACTCCATCATTGGCACAGTACGGTTGAACGACGGCCACGCCATTGCCAGCATAGCGGGGCACAACCAGCTCTTCGACGGCATCATCACCACCGATGCCCTCCTGAACACCGACCGCCTGCGTGCCACCTGCGGCACGGAGCTGAACCGCCTGAACCTCTATGCGCTCGGAGTCGCTGACAAGCCGCTGTCGGTGGGTGCCTGCGGACACATCGACATCAACAGCAACCTGAAGGAGCAACACTACCTGTCGGGCCTGTTCAGCGAACTCTACATTGAGGACTCGCTGTCCACCTACCGCCCCTTAGACGTGGGCCTGCTGCTCAACACCCGGCGCGACACCACCATCGTGCGCATACAGAGCGGGAACTTCATCGTGAAGATGGATGCCAAGGGCGGCATGGAACACCTTGCAGGCCAGTTTACCCAGCTCGCCGACTCACTTTCGGCTCAGCTGTATAACCGCACCATCGACCAGCCTCAGATCAAGCGCCTGCTGCCCACCATGCGACTCTACGTGACCAGCGGCAAGGACAACCCCGTGGCCAACTTCCTGCACTCGGCCCACGGCATCGATTTCAGCGACATACTCATCGACTTCACATCGTCGCCACAAGAGGGTGTCAACGGCACTTCGCACATCCTGAAGCTCAACGCCAACTCTACCCGCATCGACACCGTGCGATTCAACATTGTCGAAAAGAAGCACGGCATCACCTTCAACGGCATAGTAGCCAACAACAAGCGAAACCCGCAGCTGGTGTTCCGCATGCTCTTCGACGGACGTCTGCAGGAACATGGCGGCAGCCTGGGCATGCGCTATTTCGACGCCGACGGGAGAATGGGCTTGCGCATCGGCACCCAGGCCGCCATGACCGACGACGGCATCAACTTCCACTTAGTGCCCGAAAGGCCGCTCATAGGCTATCAGGAATATTCGCTCAACGCCGACAACTTCCTCTGCATCCAGAACAACTTGCGGCTGAAGGCCAAGGTGGACCTCATCACCGACGACGGCAATGGCATCAAGATCTACTCCGAGGACCAAGACTCTACCCTGCTGCAGGACCTCACCGTGAGCCTGTCGCACTTCGACCTGGGCCGACTGACTGAGGTGCTGCCCTTCATGCCCCGCATCACCGGCCTGCTGAACGGCGACTTTCACTTAGTGATGGACGAAGAGGAAAAGATCTCCATGGTGTCGGACATGGACGTCAGGAACATGACCTACGAGAGCAACCCACTGGGGGATATCAGTACGGAGTTCGTCTACCTGCAGCGCGAAGACGACACCCACGCCCTTGAGGGCATCCTGATGCTTGCAGGCGAGGAAGTGGGGGGGCTCAGGGGCGAGTATCGCGACAAAGGAGAAGGCTCGATCAACGCCGAACTGACGCTAACACGCTTCCCCTTGGACATGGTCAACGGCTTCATTCCCGAGCGGCTCATCGGCTTTGAGGGCTTTGCCGAAGGCGAGATGGTGGTGCAGGGAACAGCCCGGAACCTGAATGTCAACGGCGAGGTGTTGCTCGACTCGGCTGCACTCATCAGTCAGCCATACGGCATGCGCCTGCGCTTCGACAACGACCCCGTGCGCATTGCCGACGGCAAGCTGCTATTGGAGAACTTCACCATGTATGCCTACAACGACGAGCCGCTCAACATCATGGGCGACGTGGATTTCCACAACACCGAGCGCATCACGATGGACATGCGCATGAGAGCCCGCAACTACCAGATTATCAACTCGAAGCAGACGGCAAGCTCGATTGCCTACGGAAAAGCCTTCGTCAACTTCTTCGCCCGGCTTAACGGACGGCTCGACCAACTGCGCATGCGGGGACGGCTCGACGTGCTGGGCAGTACCGACCTGACCTATATCCTGCTCGACTCGCCGCTGTCGACCGACAACCAATTGGACGAGCTGGTGAAGTTTACCGACTTCACCGAGACCATCGATACAAAAGTGGAAAGACCCACGCCCGACGGCCTCGACATCGACCTCACGCTGAACATCGACCAGGGAACCCACGTGCTGTGCGCCCTCAACGCCGACCAGAGCAACTACGTGAACCTGTTCGGAGGCGGCGACCTGCGCATGAAATATAATACCGACGGCATCAGCATGACGGGACGCTACACCATGTCGAGCGGCGAAATGAAGTACTCGCTGCCCGTCATCCCGCTGAAGACCTTCACCATTCACGACGGCAGCTACGTGGAGTTCACGGGCGACCCGATGAACCCGAGGCTGAACCTCACGGCCACCGAGCGCACCAGAGCCAGCGTAGGAAATGAAGGCTCGCAGTCGCGCAGTGTGCTGTTCGACTGCGGCGTGGTCATCACCAAGACGCTGAACGACATGGGCATGGAGTTCATCATCACAGCACCCGAAGACAACGCCGTGGCCAGCGAACTGTCGGCCATGACCGTCGAACAGCGGGGCAAACTGGCCGTGACCATGCTCACCACGGGCATGTACCTGTCCGACGGTAACACCAGCGGATTCTCCATGAACTCGGCACTGAGTTCGTTCCTGCAAAGCGAGATTAACAACATCACCGGCAACGCCTTGAAAACGCTCGACCTGAGCGTGGGTCTCGACAACACCACCGATGCCTCGGGAGCCATGCACACCGACTATTCGTTCAAGTTTGCCAAGCGTTTCTGGAACAACAGGCTGAAGGTGCAGATTGGCGGCAAGGTGTCGTCGGGGCAGGATGCCGCCACACAGGGACAGAACCAGTCGTTCTTCGACAACGTCACCATGGAGTATCGTCTGTCCGACACGTCGAACCAGTATGTCAAGCTGTTCTATCAGCAGAACGTCTACGACTGGCTCGAAGGCTACACCAGCGAATATGGCGGTGGTTTCGTCTGGCGCCGGCGACTAAGCAATTTCTGGGACATCCTGCGGTTCTGGCGTAAAGAACAGCAGTACACTCGCCCCGCAATGACACGACCACAGCAAAACGACAGCATCAAAGTAAATGAAAACAAATAGCATTTTCCGGGCATGCCTCGTAATGATTTCTCTGTTTTTCATTGCCTGCTCGACAACGAAAAACATTCCCGACGACGACCAGCTGTTCGTGGGGCTGACCAAGATTGACTATCAAAGCTATGAGCCAGGCCGACACTTCGACGCAACACAGGAAGAAATAGAGGCGGCCTTGGCCACGTCACCCAATGGGGCGCTCTTCGGCAGCAGCTATTACCGCTCTCCACTCGCCTACGGACTCTGGATATGGAACTATGCCTACGGCTCTCACGGCAAGTTCAAGCAGTGGCTCAACCGCTCGTTTGGCGACGCGCCCGTGCTGATGAGCCAGGTAAACCCGGCACTCCGGGCATCGGTGGCCAAGTCGGTACTGCGCAAGAATGGCTATCTTCACGGCACGGTGGACTACCATGAGGTGCCGCAGAAGAACCCGAAGAAGATGAAGATCGGCTATACCGTCAGGCTCGACACGCTGTTCACGGTCGACTCGATGGAGTATGTCAACTTCCCCGCCGACATGCGAAAGCTCATCGACTCTACCCGGGCAGAGGCCAAGATTGGCAAGGGCAGCATCTTCGACGTGGCATCGCTCGACGGCGAACGCTCGCGCGTGTCGCGCCTGCTACGCAACAATGGCTATTACTATTTCCAGCCGTCTTACGCATCCTACCTGGCCGACACCTTCCAAATTCCTTGCCATGCACTCCTGCGCCTGCAGATGGCCGACTCGCTCCCGCCGGAAGCACTGAGAAAATGGTTTATTGGCAAGACCACAGTAAGCCTTCGGAGTCCGCTCATGGGCCGTCCTACCGACAGTCTTCAGCGACGCTCGCTCACAGTACTCTATAGCGGCAAGCATCCCGCCATCCGTCCTCGCGTCATTCTGCGGAACTTAAAACTGCGTCCGCGACGCCCCTTCAGCTACGATGACTATTTGGAGTCGGCCCAGAAAATCAACGCGACAGGTGTCTTCAGCAGCACCGATTTCGTGTTTACGCCACGTCCGGGCACCGACACGCTCGACATGCAACTGAACTGCACGTTCGACAAGCTATATGATTTCTACGTGGAAACCAGCTTCATCAACCGCACCATCGGACGCTACGGCCCGGAACTGAAGGTAGGCTTCACCCGGCGCAACGCCTTCCGAGGAGCCGAGAAGCTCGACATCAACCTGCATGGCTCCTATCAGTGGCAGAAAGGCGGACAGGGCAGCACCATGAACAGCTACCAGTACGGTGCCGATGCAGCCATCGAGTTCCCACGCATCATCACCCCGTTCAATATCAAGGAAAGGACTCCACGGCTCGTCAATGGTCGCCTGCGTGTTCCAAGACGGTTCTATGCCACTCCCTGGACCGTCGCCAAGGTGTCGACCGACATCATCCGACGGCCTTCCTACTATAAGATGCACATCGTCTCGGGCGAATGGAGCTATCGCTGGCAACCGTCGGAGACCAGCCGGCACGAGTACTCGCCGCTCACACTGAAATATCAGTTCTTCAATAGTCGCAGTGATAAATTCCTGCAAATGATGGAGGAGAATCCCTATCTGTACATCTCGATGGGCGACTACTTCATCCCAAAGATGCGCTACACCTACACCTACGCCAGCCCCGGCAACTATCAGAACCCCATTCGCTGGGAGACCACCGTGGAGGAGGCTGGCAACCTGGCTTCACTCTACTTCCTGGCCAAAGGAGAGGGATGGGACGAGAAGGACAAGAAAATGTTCAAGAATCCGTACTCGCAGTTTTTCAAAGTGGAGACCTTCCTGACCAAGACCTGGCGACTTGACACCCACGCTCAGTTAGTGGGCCACCTGAACGTGGGCTACATGTACTACTACGGCAACTCTTCCTCTGCCCCCTTTAGCGAGAACTTCTATGTGGGTGGGGCCAACAGCATCCGTGCCTTCACCGTGCGCAGTATCGGGCCGGGGGCTTTCCACATTCAGAGTGGTAACAGTAGCGAAAGCCGCGAGTTCTCCTATCTCCTGCAAAACGGCAACATCAAGTTCCAGGCCAACCTGGAGTACAGGCAGATGCTCTTCGACAATCTCTACGGAGCCATCTTCCTTGATGCGGGCAATGTGTGGAGCGATGACAACATCATGCCCAACTTCAACAATGAGAATGCTTCTGCCGGCACGCAAGAAACCGAGTATGCCGATACAAAGTTGCATGCCTCCACCTTTCTCAAGCAGTTGGCCACCGGCACAGGAATCGGCCTGCGCTATGACCTCGACTTCCTGGTCATTCGCATCGACTGGGGTTTCGGACTCCATCTTCCATACGACACCGGCAAGTCGGGCTACTTCAACATCCCCCGTTTCCGCGACATGCACTCCCTGCACTTTGCCATCGGCTATCCCTTCTAAGCAAAGCAATGGACACAAGTACCAGTGAAAAGAGAATGAAGAGCAGAAACAAACCCTCAACCGCGCCCTGAGCGAGGTAGGCACACTCATCGGCTCCTATCGTGTTGCTTGACGTAAGTTCTACGATCTGTTACTAATCACACCCGCCCCGACACGTGAGCCCGTGCCGGGGCTTTTCCGTGCCTCATGGCGAGCCATCGACCGCAGATGGGCGTTGTCCGGTCATATCGAAAGTGACACCCGGGGATGGCCAAGGAGACTCCCGGGGCATGAAAGCCCACCCAAGCCCTCCCAAAGGGAGGGATGTCTATATAGATAATTACGTCGTGGAAAATCCGTCGGATATTATCTAACTAAACACCCCTCCCTTTGGGAGGGCTTGGGTGGGCTTTTACTTTGGCTGGACTTCTTACTTGTTTTTTCACCAAAATATTTGGTGGTTAGTATTATTTTTATTACCTTTGTATCGCCAAGCAATAAAATGATACAACAATGAAACGCTACAAAGTAAGAGAGGTGATTGATAAAGATAGAAATAACATAAACATTTTGAGATATGGAAACGATTGTGGTAAATGTACAATGGTGTGACAAGAACTTCGGGGCGTCATTCAGTGACAACGTGCCTGGTGCAGTAGTGTTCACTGCCAAGACATTCTCAGAGCTTCAGAAGGAGGCGAAAGAGTCGCTTGACTTTCATCTGGAGTGTATGAAAGAGGATGGCGACGAGGTTCCGCAGTGGTGGCTCGATGGTGACTATAAGTTTGAATATAACCTGGCAGATGCTACTACCGTACTGCGTGCATACGAGCCATACGTGTCGCTGGCAGCCATCAGCCGTGCCACGGGAATCAACCAGCACCTGTTGTCGCACTATGCCAACGGCATCAAGCAGCCACGCCCGCAGCAGCGGCAGCGCATAGTGGACGGTATACACAGGATAGGCCGTGAACTATTGGCTGTTGTATGAATTCTATGAAGCCAGGTATGTCATACTACGACAAAATACTCGAAGAGGAACGTCGCTCCTCTGGGCCGAGGCCAAGCAGGGCGTATCTGATAACTGCCCCGACCTCATGCAGGCCGGGGCTTTCCGTGTCTCATGGCGAGCCACGACCGTTTCCTCTGGTGGGGGTGGGGCACGCGGGGGTTATCGGGTGAAGATCGCGAACTTCAACCCGCACACGCGCATAGCGTATAATAGGTATATCAAGTCTAAATAGGGGCGTTCGTGCGGCGATTCCGGGCTATTTCCTTGCTGGTTTCCCGAAAAGTTTGTATCTTTGTCGAAAAGAAAACGAGATATGTTCATCATCGACCCCATAGCATCACTGGTAGTCGTGGCCGGAGTATTTATCTACTTCGCCTGCAAGGGCAACGGGAAGAGGGAAACACTCCCTCCGAACAAGATGAGCGACGGGCAGGACTTCGGCGAATGGTACAGGAATCTTTGCGAGATGAACAGGAAAAGGAACGAGGAGAGACTGGAAGAAATGCGCTACAACAAGTGGCTGCTTGACCACAGGCAGAATTAGCGTATTGCAAGGAGGTTCCTGATTTGGAATTCTACTTCGTTATGGACGTCGGAGCATTCTTGAACTAATACCCTATCAATGTGACAGCCTTTGCCAAATAATATATCCGGGCTATACGACTGAAGAAGCCGCAAGCCCTTTGTAATCGGCACTTGCGGCTTCCCTTGTTGCGGAGGCAGGATTCGAACGTGCGACCTCCAGGTTATGAGCCTGGCGAGCTACCAACTGCTCCACTCCGCGATGTAATCATAACAAGTTTTCTTGTTTGCGGGTGCAAAGGTACTACTTTTTATCCAAATACGCAAGTTTTTATGTAACTTTTTTGCTTTTTCTCATATTTTTGCCCATTTTACTTGGCTATTTTAAATAAAATGCCTACTTTTGCACACGGTTACAGTAGTGTGCAAAAATAATAACGGAGAATATTATAGAGGAGGAACAACATTATGTCTATTTCAAAAACGAGGCAATTACTGGTTGACGTAGCAAGACAGCTATTTGCCAAGAACGGTCTGGAGAACACCACAATGAACGACATTGCCCAGGCTTCCGGCAAAGGCCGTCGCACGCTTTATACCTATTTCAAGTCGAAGGACGACATCTATTATGCGGTGATTGAGACCGAGCTGGAGCGTCTCTCCGACAAGCTCGACGAGGTGGCTGCCCGCAAAATCAGCCCTCACGAGAAGGTCATCGAGTTAATCTACACCCACCTGAACATGATTCGCGAGACGGTGGTGCGCAACGGCAACCTGCGCGCCGAGTTCTTCCGCAACATCTGGATGGTCGAGAAGGTGCGCAAGCATTTCGACCTGGCCGAGGTGGAACTGTTCCGCAAGGTCTTTGCGGAGGGGAAGGAAGATGGCGAGTTCGACATTGACAACGTGAACCTTGTGGCCGACATCACCCACTACTGCATCAAAGGCCTTGAAGTGCCCTACATCTATGGCCGCATTGCCCGGGGGCTGAAGGAGGAAGACACCAAGCCCCAGGTGGCCAAGTTCGTATATGGTGCCCTGGGTAAGCACAGACAATGACATTTATACATTCACTATTAATAAAATAAGCAACTATGGGATTATTAACTGGTAAGACAGCACTGATTACGGGTGCTGCACGTGGTATTGGCAAGGCTATTGCCTTGAAGTTTGCAGCCGAGGGAGCCAATGTGGCATTCACCGACCTCGCCGTCAACGAAGAGACGGAGCAGGAGATTGCCGCCTTGGGCGTGAAGGCCAAGAGTTATGCTTCTAACGCTGCCGATTTCGCACAGACCGAAGAGGTGGTGAAGCAGGTAAAGGAAGAGTTCGGCTCGATTGACATCCTGGTGAACAACGCCGGTATCACCAAGGACGGCCTGATGCTTCGCATGACCGAGCAGCAATGGGATGCCGTGATTGCCGTCAACCTGAAGTCGGCATTCAACTTCATCCATGCCTGTGTGCCCGTGATGATGCGCCAGCGTGGTGGCAGCATCATCAACATGGCCTCGGTGGTGGGCGTACACGGCAATGCCGGACAGGCTAACTATGCCGCCTCGAAGGCCGGCCTGATTGCACTGGCCAAGAGCATCGGACAGGAGATGGGACCAAAGGGCATCCGCGCCAACGCCATCGCCCCGGGCTTCATCGACACAGCCATGACTCAGCAACTCTCGCAGGAAGTGCGCGACGAGTGGTGCAAGAAGATTCCCCTGCGCCGTGGCGGCACCGTCGACGACATTGCCAACTGCGCCGTGTTCCTCGCCTCCGACATGTCGAGCTACATCAGCGGGCAAGTCATCCAGGTCGATGGCGGCATGAACATGTAAAGACAAACAGGAAAGAAAAAGACGGAAGGTTGAGCGTTTCTTGGAAAAGAACTCTCAACCTTCCGTCTTTTTCGAGCCTCTTGTCGGATTCGAACCAACGACCCCGAGATTACAAATCACGTGCTCTGGCCAACTGAGCTAAAGAGGCGGGTGGGCCAGCGGTCAGTATCGCGCCGCTACAACCAAGTACCTTTGCTACGTTCCCGTCCTGGAGGATTCCGAGGGAGCTGGCCGTACAGGACTGGCCCATGTTTCGCGTTTTGCGGGTGCAAAGGTACTACATATAATTAAGAATTAAGAAGGAAGATGGAAGAATTTTGAGTAATTTAACTTAATTTTGATGGAATGCAGGTTCTATGTGGTGGAAAATGCGTAATTTTGCACGCGATAGTAGAAACGTTTCTTCATGACACCAGCAGAATATTTACAGCTAAAGGCTTTTGCCCGGCAGGACGGTGCATTGCTTGCCCTCTTATGGGTGGGCAGTTTTGCCAGCTATGTGGCAGGGCTTAGCTCACCTTCCTACAGTATGTTCTCCATATTGTTAATGGTGCTTACTCCGTTCTTTGCCTACCACCGGTTGCAGAATTTCCGCGACAAGAGCCGCGACGGCATCATCTCGTTCTTGCGCGGATGGGCATTCGTGGTGTTTATGTTCTTCTATGCCGGGCTGCTGTTGGCCATCGTGCAGTATGCTTACTTTGCCTATTTCGACAACGGCTACATGTTAGAGTCGCTCATCAGGATGCTGTCCACCCCCGAGGCAGCGCAGATGGTGGAACAGTCGGGCATGAAGGAAACCATGAACGAGAGTGTCCACGAGCTGCAGTCGATGCGCCCGATAGACCTGACGCTGAACGTGCTGACCACCAACATCCTCATCGGCATGCTGGTAGGACTGCCCATTGCGGCTGTGGCAAAGCGCAGCACCGGCTCCAACGGTCAGCCGGGCCAACAATAGAAAATCAGTAAAAATCAGAATAGCAATATGAATATATCAGTAGTAATACCTCTTTATAATGAGGAAGAATCGATAAGCGAGCTTTACACCTGGATTGAGCGGGTGATGACCGAGCATCATTTCACCTTCGAGGTCATCTTCATCAGCGACGGCTCTACCGACCGCTCGTGGCCCATCATCGAGGAATTGCAGCAGAAGTCGCAAGGCAAGGTGAAGGGCATCAAGTTCCGCCGCAACTACGGCAAGAGTCCCGCCCTCTACTGCGGCTTTGAGAAGGCCGAAGGCGACGTGGTCATCACCATGGACGCCGACCTGCAGGACTCGCCCGACGAGATACCCGAGCTCTACCGTATGATTACCGAAGATGGCTACGACCTGGTGTCGGGCTACAAACAGAAACGCTACGACCCGCTGTCGAAGACGCTGCCCACGAAGCTCTTCAACGCCACCGCCCGCAAGGTGAGCGGCATCAAGAACCTGCACGACTTCAACTGCGGCCTGAAGGCCTACCGCAGCGAGGTGGTGAAGAACATCGAGGTCTACGGCGAGATGCACCGCTACATCCCCTACCTGGCCAAGAACGCCGGCTTCAACAAGATTGGCGAGAAGGTGGTGCAGCACCAGGCCCGCAAGTACGGCGAGTCGAAGTTCATGGGCTGGAACCGCTTTGTCAATGGCTACTTAGACCTGATCACGCTCTGGTTCCTGTCCACCTTCGGCAAGAAGCCCATGCACGTCTTCGGCTTCCTCGGCTCGGTCATGTTCTTCATCGGCTTCATCTCGGCCTTCATCCTGGGTGCCCACAAGCTCTACTATCTCTGGTCGGGCATTCCGCAGCGACTGGTCACCAACTCGCCCTACTTCTACATCGCCCTCACGATGATGATCATAGGCACGCAGCTCTTCCTGACCGGTTTCTTAGGCGACCTCATCAGCCGCACATCGACCAACCGTAACGAGTACCAAATAGAGAAGATGATTTAAGGATGACCAGGCATAGCATATATCTTCTGTTCGCTCTCTCGTTCCTGTACGCCTGCTCCACCATCGACTGCCCGGTACAGAACACCGTCTACACCGTCTACAACATCTACGACGGCGACGAGACGGCTACGCTCTCTGATACGCTCTACGTATGGACGCCACGCCCCGACGGACGCGACACGCTGCTCAACCGCGTGGTGAACGTCACCAAATTCGACCTGCCCATCAGCTACCAGCATCCCGTAGACACCCTCGTCTTCTATATGACCGATACGACAAACCAATGGACACTCGACACGGTATGGATCATGAAGGATGACATCCCGCACTTCGAGTCGGTAGACTGCAGCCCCAGTTTCTTCCATCGGCTGACGTCCGTAAGGAGCACCCACCTTGGCATTGACACCATCATCATCAATCATTCACAAGTTGACTATGACGCATCGACAGCCCATTTCCATATCACCTTCAAGGATCGTCGTTAGCCTGCTGCTGATGCTCTGCTCGCTCACCGCCGGCGCACAGGGCATCCTGAAACTGCAGCGCGACAGCATCCCCCTGTTCCGCGGCTTTGCCTTGTCGTTCGACCTGGTGGGCGCAGCACAGAAGATGCTGAGCGACCACGGCCAGTACGAGGGGGCATTCCGCCTGAACCTGCACGACCAGTTCTTCCCTATCGTCGAGGTGGGCTACGGCTATGCCAGCCATGAGGACGACGAGGTGACCACCATTTCCTACCACACGTCGGCCCCTTACTTCCGGGCGGGCATCGACGTGAACGTGATGAAGAAGAAGCACACGGGCAACCGCGTCTACGTGGGCCTGCGTGCCGCTCACACCTCCTACAAGGTCGACGTCAGCGCCCAGTCCTTCATCGACCCCACATGGAAGCGGACGACGACCTACGACATCAAGGACGAGACTTGCTCGCAGACCTGGGCCGAGTTTCTCTTCGGCATTGACGCGAAGGTCTTCGGGCCGCTGCACCTGGGATGGAGTGCCCGCTACAAGATGCGGCTCGCCCACGACGACGGACTGATGGGCAAAACCTGGTACGTGCCCGGCTACGGCATGCAAGACGGGTCGGCCATGGGCGTCACCTTCAACGTAATCATCGACATTTAATAATCAACACTACCAACCATTATGAACAAGAATCCTCGCAAACAACTTCGCTGGCAGCTGCCCCTGCTCCTGCTGCTCATCGCGGGCACCATCTTCATCGTCCGACAGAAGCAAGCCCTACCCTATCAGAAGAATACGGGCCTGATTTTCGGCACCATCTACAACATTACCTATCAGTCCGAACAAGACCTGCAAATGGAAATCGAGACGGCACTCGACTCCTTGGACGCTACGTTCTCCATGTTCAACGAGAACTCCATCGTGGCCAAGCTGAACCGCAACGAGCAACCAGCCCTGACACCCACGTTCATCATGATCTTCAAGGACGCCCAGAAAGTTTCGGAAGACACCAATGGAGCCTTCGACATCACCGTAGGCCCGCTGGTCAACGCCTGGGGCTTCGGCTTCAAGCACGAGCAGATGCCCACGCCAGCCAAGGTCGACAGTCTGCGGAAATACGTGGGCATGCAGCTGATTGGCCTCAACGCCGACGAGACACAGGTGGAGAAAAAATACCCGGGCGTGGTGCTCGACTTCAGCGCCATTGCCAAGGGCTACAGCTGCGATGTCGTGGCCAAGCTGTTCGAAAGCAAGGGCATTGAGAACTACATGGTTGAGATTGGCGGCGAGGTGAACACAAAGGGCGTCAACCCCAACGGAAAGCCCTGGCGCATCGGCGTCACCAAGCCCACCGAAGGCTCGCACTCCCTGAACGAGGAACTGCAGACGGTGCTCAACGTCACCGACCGCGCCATGGCCACCAGCGGCAACTACCGCAACTACTACTACAAGGACGGGCGTAAACTGGCCCACACCATCGACCCCCGCACCGGCTATCCCGTTCAGCACAACCTCCTCTCGGCCACCGTACTGGCCGACGACTGTGCCACAGCCGACGCCTACGCCACGTCGTTCATGGTGTTAGGACTCGACGAGACCAAGACCTTGCTGGCACGTCACCCTGACCTGATGGCCTATCTCATCTATACCGACGACGAGGGACGCATCGCCGTGTGGTACTCGCCCAACCTGGAAAAGAAGATCAATCCCTGAGCGCGCGGGCGACTCCTGATATGGAATACGCAGAAACCTCCACCGTCGGCAGCTTGCGGCTGAAGTTCTACGACCAGCTGTTGCAGTTCCCGCTGTTCCAGGGACTGAGCCGAAGCGAGCTGCTGCAGATGGCGGGCAACACCAAGTTCGGATTCCTCAAACTGCCGGCGGGCAAGGACGTGGCCCACGAAGGCGACCCTTGCACTCAGCTCCACTTCCTCGTCAGCGGGCAGTTAGAGGTGGAAAGAGCCAGCGACGACCGTTCCTACAGCATCAGCGAGCAGCTGTCGGCACCGTGGCTGCTGTCGCCCGAGTCCCTCTTCGGAGCCTCCACCCGCTATCCCTACTCGGCAAGGACGCTTTCCGAGACCCACTTCATCACCCTTTCCAAGGATGAAGTGCTCCGTCTGCTCGACGACTTCCTCATCGTCCGCCTGAACTTCCTCAATCTTTATGCCACGCTGAGCCAGCGGCGCAATCACCTGATGTGGCGCCGCTGCCCCAAGACCCTCAGCGACCGCATCGTCCGCTTCCTGCTCGACCATTGCGTCTACCCCGCCGGACCCAAGGTACTCCACATCCTCATGACGCAGTTGGCCGAGGAACTGAACGACAGTCGCATCAATGTTTCTCGCGCGCTCAACGATTTGCAGGCGCGCGGATTGCTAAAATTGCGTCGTGGATGCATCGAAGTGCCCTCTCTCGAACATCTTTTCATGTAATCATTCATCGCTCATTTCATTGGTATCTACAGGAGATACCAATGTTTTTCATACAATTCCCCAATGGTATATTCCAAATATACCATCGTTCATTTAAATAATAACCATCATTATACTCAAGAGAAACCACCTGCTATGATGGTAGAAATGCCACATCAAAGGGGGTTTTCCCTCTACGCTTTAGGGGAACTCCCCTACAGGATTAGGGAAAAACTCTTTGGTATGAAAAGTTTTCTTCTTACCTTTGCAATGTCAAAAGAAGAAAGCTTGATTGATACATAAGTATATTAGTAGTTTAGTTTTAGGTTTGTTTTTTAGGTTATTGTTTGCTTTTAGTACATGACGAAGGGCGTTAGTCGATGTGAGATCGGCTAACGTCCGCTTTTGTTTTCCAGCAGCAGCATGCCGTTTTTTCCACAAAAAAATGATAGAAAAATCACCAAAGTGTCACTTTTCATTTTAACTATCTTACATTCAGAACGATAGACTCAGTGACAGGTAATTTTTACCTGTCACTTTCCGTCACTATCTGTCACTGTCATGCCCACATTCCGAACGCCTCGAATATAAGCATCTCCAAATGCTCCTCATAAAGCAAAACAACTTGTTTTGCTATCGCAAAGATAGCTTTTGCAGAGGCAAAAGATGCTTTATTGTAAACCAAAACAACTTGTTTTGCTGTGGGAGATAGTAGTGATAGATATTAGAAAAATGGCCAACAAATTCTCAATTGATCGTCGGCCGCATTGCGATTATATGTGTTTTCTACCACAGTACGACATTTTTCTTTTATCTTCCAAACTTTTTGTCTCTTTTCGCCTCTTTTTACGTAAAAACGATTAAATTATGTATGATTTTGAAGATTTTTTGGCAAAGATGATGAAGAATTAAAAACTTTTTGTATTTTTGCAAACGGAATCGGGGAGAAATCCGGTTTCATTGATGCAATAGCTTTTATTTCGCACTAAACCGAAGAAGCCTAGGAAACTTAATTTGGAATAGTTCGATTTAAGAAGCAAGGGGAAAGTCTGAGAAAGGCTTCCTTTCACACAATCATTAGCTATGCACACGCCTCTGGCGTGGTTGCATTCTTATAAATGTGTGGAGGGGTTCCAAATTTCTCACGTCTGCCCCTTAGGTCAAGTGCATAGGAATGGCCACGCCATTCTTGCGTCCCTATGGTAGCAGGCGGCAAGCCGATTACTCTATGCCCTGACTTTTGCATCCTCTTTCAACATACTGGCAAAAGTATTTAAACATACAATATGTATCACAATTAAATAACGATTACATAATCAAGGGAAAAAACGAATACAACTGTAAATAATTAAAGAAAACTAAGGCGATTTAAGAAAAAACGTGTAACTGTGCATTCATATCGTCCTTAATATCTATTGGAGCTACGCATGAGTTGAGACCTCTTCCATAAGATATTAGGTGTCGTGTTGAACCAGACTGGATACATGGCAGTTGTTTGCACTTTCTCCGTATAGAGAGATTAGCGTGAAGACTGCCCCAAAAAAGAGTACTGCGGAATATGTCACCAGTAAAACAAAGAAATTAAAAGGTTTATAAGAAATTAGTCTTCATTTAAATTCTAGAACTATGATGAAAAAGGTGTTATTATTGTTTTTGGTTCTGTTGTGCCGTACAACAATTACAGCACAAACGTTTGAAGGTAATGTTTCCGTAAAGGTAAACGAGACTTCGACTATCACGTTATCAACTACTTACAGTAGGATTTTACAGTATAATGCCACTGGTGTAAGCTACAGATGGTATAGTAGCAACCCATCTATTGCTACAGTATCATATTCAAGCTACAAAAACTGTACCGTAAGTGGTAAAGCAAGTGGGAGTTGCAAAGTGTATTTCCATGCAGATTATTATATTGATGGGTACTACCGAACTTACGATTTTTACTGGGATGTAAAAGTTTCTGGCATAGTATGTAGAGACCTCTAAACAACTAT
Organism: uncultured Prevotellaceae bacterium; assembly: GCA_900318815.1. Taxonomy (GTDB): domain Bacteria; phylum Bacteroidota; class Bacteroidia; order Bacteroidales; family Bacteroidaceae; genus Prevotella. The sequence goes on along the minus strand of ONMA01000029.1, from coordinate 5,478 downwards.
AAACAATGAAAAATGCACAGAGATAAACCTCTGTATATCAACTACTTTTACTTTGCAACGCATTTCTACCGCGGAGAATTTTGAGGGCTTTTATTTTGCCATCTCGTGGACAGGGTTGACAAAGGTTGACAAGAGTGGACAACGGTTGACTGAGGAACGAGAGGGAAAGGAGCAAGGAAGTGACCTCATTTGAAGAAGGTTTAGCTCGGCGTTAGCCAACGTGACATCGTGGAATGAGTTGACAAGGATTGTCGATGATTGACGAAAGTTCACTCCGTGGCGGTTTGCAAGAAATTGATTGTAAAACCACATAAAAAGGAGTCAAATGAGAAAGACAAGAAAATGCGCGTTCTGTGGCAAGGAGTTCACTTGCAACAGCGGTTCGCAGAGGTATTGCTCAGAACATTGTGCCGAGGCAGCAAAGGCTCAGCGCAAGAAAAGACAACAGGACTTTTTGAAGGCAGTCCAGCCTGTTATAGACATCGCCAGCCAGGAGTATCTTACATTCTCCAAGGCTGCGATACTGATGGGTTGTTCGCGGCAGTACGTTTACAAGTTGGTGAATGAGGGGAAACTGGCGGCTTCAAGAATCAGCAGCAGGATGGCGTTTATCAGAAAGGCAGATATTGAGAAGATGCTGGCAGGGAATCCGTATCACAGAGTACTGCCGACGAGTAGACCCAAGAAGGCATCTGTGCCAACATCGAAAAAGGAAGTATCAGAAACCAAGAATTGTAAGGTTGATTCTTATGGAACGGAGGTGCTTGATTACATTTCCGGCGAAGAGGTCATGCGTATCTACAAGGTCAAAAAGTCATGGCTCTACACTTCGGCCAAGCGGAACCAAGTACCTGTGTGTAGGATTGCGGGAATGAACTACTATAGCCGCAAGCACATGGACGTATTGTTTGGCAAGTCGGCTGAAGTGGAGGCTGTCAATGAGTGGTTGACGATGAAGGATACTCAGGAACTCTACGGCATGAGTGCTGCATCTGTCCGCTCCAACGCCTATCGCCATCATATTCCGACCAAGCGTGAGTTCGGCCAAACATATTATTCCAAAGACCACTTTGAGAAACTAAGGCGCACAAACCTTGTAACGGATGACAGCTACTACACAGCGAGAGAAGCAGCCGAGAAGTACGGGATGAGCACCGCAAATGTCGGCATCATTGCCAAGAAGAGTAATATCTCCACTTTCAAGGTGGGCGTGAAGAATCTGATACCAGTGGATAGAGCATCTTATTATTTGTAATGAGAGATAGCATTACTATATTTCAAAGGAATGTAATATAGGTATGGTTACCTCAAACGCATCACTATATCACACTTTAGTTTCTGTCAGTTATTATTTGTTGCCAGAAAAATATAGGGTTAATTTCGGGAACAATCGTCTTGCAAACATCAAAAGTAAAATACACAGAAATGCAGTCACAATCGGGGATATAATATAACAAAAGCCTTCTTCAATACCTGTATTGCCAGGGATGATATAGTGTAACACTCTTCTAGTCAATCCCAAAGGAGAACCTATTAATGGAAAACCAACTCCATGGATTGCATAAATAAAAAAGCAGCTTGAAACTAACATCTTATTTGGCATGATGTTGTATTTAATAATACATCTTGAAGCGACAAAGAAAGCTGTAAAAACACCTGTACACACAAATAGAGGATAGATATTTTGTCCAATTACTGTATTCGTTCCATCATATATGGTGGTAGCCACAAGTAATATAATACAAATAGGAATAAACAGCAGTTTATATTTATCTACAAATTGATTGACGTTTATCTTATTCAATGCGAAATATGCGCCTGTAGAGAAATAAAAGAATGCTGTAATGTGGAAACCGGGCAATAGTGTCCATATTCTTGATATATAGGCAACGAATAGAATGCTGATGATGAATAGACCAGATTTCTTTATTGCATAGTAAATAATAGGTGTCATCATGGTGACAACTATCAAATCTCGCAAAAACCAAAGAGGTAAATCATATGGGCCTGTCATTCTCAGATTCTCTCCAAGCCAATTGATACGAGTGGTTCCCCATTCATTACAATCATAGAATATATGCCAATTTTTCTCTACGATAAATGTTTCAACTCCTTCTATTGGCTTCCCTTTTATGGCCACTGCTGCTAACATGGCTAATACTGCCAGCAAAAATGGAATCGCATTCCATAGCAGGTAAGGAACTAATAGCGTCTTTATTCTACTGCTCAATTTCTTTTTGTATCCTTCCCAAGACCATTTCTGGAAATTGATAAAAAAGAGGTATCCTGAAATCAAATAGAATGTGGGAACAGCAATATGTGTCAGTACATGTGACAATAATACTCCAGTGACGTTATAAATTCCATGTCCAGAAATCAAACAGAAATCGGCATCAGAAAGGTTGCAGACCTCTGGATTCATGTGAATGAAAATAACCATTATTGCCAGAGGAAATCTTAACAAATCGATAGTTGCTGACTGAAGTTTGACGGAATCCATTCCGTAGCCTTGAATGTTGCTATTGTTCATGATAAATTGGAATTGCTGCATCAATCTATCACTCACGTCAACGCATAAAAAAGGCACAGGCCTTCTTGTGCGTTCGTCGAGGCTGCGTCGGAATGAGACCTCTCTATCCTTACAAGAGTAACCTATGCCCGAGGGCAAAGGCAACGACTCCTATAAAAGGATAGAAAGGCAATCCGATAACGAACTTGCCAACCACTATTTATGTGTTCTTATCTCATTCTGATTAGTTTCCGACGCTATTCAGACGAACGCAAATAATAGTCAATGCTTATGTTAATATGTCTGCGCTAAGCGCAATTAATTATCTGTTTCTTAATCGAAATTTTGGTGCAGTTCCTGCCGGCGAGCCATTCCATAACTGCATTATTATTCCTGTTTCTAGTGGCTCCTTTACAGATTCGTTCGCAAAGGTACACATTTTTATTGATAATCCGTCATGTAACTTCTTTAAAAAGCAAAAACAGTTCAAAAATCCCTTGTTATGCTATCTTTACCAATCATTTTTGCTAAAAAATGCATAAAATAAAGAGATTGTTATTATGTTTTTTTCATTTCTGAAGTTTATTTATTAACTTTGCAGCTATATTGGGTGTATAATATATACGCCTATATACGTAAATCATTATAATCAAACAGATTCGAATTTTCCTATGTGGATTGATATTACAGTAGCACTTGCAAGTGCATTAATTGGAACTTATTTTGGAACTTTTTTTCTTGCTAAACGTGAAGAAAACAAGGTTAAGAAAGTTCGTGCCATTGCAACTCGTGCATTGGAGATAATCAAAGGGTACGCCAAGTATAATGGCACTTATAATAAAGCTTGTCAAGAATTGAATACTAAGCTGAATATTGCAGAAAAACGCGCAGTGATAGTTGCTTTGCATAAAGTAGGGTTACCTATACAAACACCTGTGAATACACCATTCGACATCAAGAACATTCAACTAAACAATGATGCAATTGACAAAGATTTTCTGGATGATGCTAAAAATCAGATAGACCACGGGTATTGTGATCATTTGTTTTATGAAGATCCTGATAAATATTTTTCAGAAAACTTACGAATAGAAACTTTACGAAGTTTAGCGAGGAGATTTATTGATAACACATTAGGACATAGTACATATAAGAAGGATGAGGAAATGATATACTATCCAGAATCTTGGTTGACATCTTACTCATGGGGAGAGAAGAAAGCTATTTGGGTATTTAAGTGTCAGGTAACATCAAACATGTACTTTCACAAGGATGGCACTCCTAATAAAGAGAAACTTGATGAATTAAAAGCTGAAGTCTCTACAGGCTTGTGGGATAATTACTTGTTTTGGGCTCAAGAATCCTATGATAATCTGATGCAAGGTTCAAATCTTACAAATAGATTCCTGCAGATGTCGGTCCCACAACAAAACACAAATCATCAGGACACGAAGACAGATGAAAATAAATAATCTTATAAGCGAATGTACAGCATACGACTTCAAGGTGATGCTTGAAGAGAAGAAGCCTAAGAGTTGGTTGAAAAGCGTAAGCGCTTTTGCCAATGGCTTGGGTGGCTCCCTTTTCTATGGCATAGATAATGATGGTATCGTCAAAGGTCTTGATGACGTGCAGCATGTATGCGAGACCATCAGTAGCAGGATTCGTGACTATATGGATCCTCTACCAGAGGTGGAGATGATTCCCCTTGATTTAGATGGTTTACATATCTTGCAACTAAAAGTCAATGCGGGGCATTATACCCCATATTACTATGTTGGCGATGGTCAGCGTATAGCATTTGTTCGTGTCGGTGATGAAAGTCTTCCAGCCACGGCAGAACAGATGGTTCGCTTAGTACTGAAAGGTTCTAATAAAACCTACGATTCCCTTCACACTGACTATAAAGCAGAGGACTATTCCTTTACAATATTGGCGAACACGTTCAAAGACCGCACCAAACAAGAATGGGACAAGAAATATCTCTTGTCGTTTGGGCTGTTAACTGGCACAGGGAACCTTACGAATGCGGGCGCACTGTTTGCCGATGATTGCCCACTCTGTCAATCCCGTCTTTATTGTACCCGATGGGATGGAAAGGAAAAGGGCGATGCCATCAACGATGCAGAGTTTACGGGCAATGTCCTCATGCTACTTCGTGAAGCCATGAACTTTGTGAAGTCAAACACCAAGAGAGGATGGGAGAAACTGCCTGATGGACGAAAGAACAAACCAGAGTATGCGGAACGTGCAGTTCTTGAAGCAATGGTAAACCATTTCATCCATCGCGACTACACAGTGATGGGCAGTGAAGTACATCTTGACATATACGATGACCGCCTCACTGTAACATCCCCTGGAGGAATGTACAATGGATTGCTGATACAGGATTTGGACATCAAAGATGTGTCGTCTGAAAGGCGCAATCCCATACTTGCAAACGTGATGGCTCAACTTGACTATATGGAGAAACGAGGTAGCGGACTCACGCGCATTTGTAATGAGACCAAAGCTTTGGAAGGTTATAAAGATGAACTGAAGCCTGTGTTCAAATCAACTCCCACCCAATTCCAGACCATCATTTTTGCCTCTTCCGACACCCCGAATGTCGGAGACCATGACGGAGACATGTCGGAGACGAAACTCACTGAGCGTCAGCATCAAATACTCAATCTCATCAAAGAGTCTCCGACAATCACCGGCAAACAAATGTCGGAGACTTTGTCGGTGAGCCAACGCACCATCGAGCGTGACTTATCCACTTTACAGAAGAAAGGTGTTCTGAAACATGAAGGCAAGGACAATGATGGGGTGTGGGTGGTGCTTGAAAAAAAAGACTAGATATTTGCTTTTAAGAAGATTAGCTATAAATAAAACAATAAAGTATGAGCATAAGATCGCCATATTATCTAGTGTACTTATTTGGCAATTAGGGAGTTAATATGAAACAAGCAGATGCACAGGTGGAA
>ONMA01000039.1 GCA_900318815.1 uncultured Prevotellaceae bacterium | reverse complement strand
AAGTGTCTCTTTTGGTAACTCCCGATAGGAGAAGGTCTGGATGTCGAACTCATCGTCCATCTCTTCAATTTCGAATACGGAGTCGGCTGGCACAACAAGCAGCATACCTGTCTGTAAGTCATGCGGTTCCATATTGATAATGCTGTGAGCATGACCTGAAAGGACGCGCATCACGCGACCGTCATCCACCCGATAGGGCTGGCCTGTCTGGAGAAACTGCTTGCCAAACTTGCGGGCGCTCATGGCCATGAATAAATCATCGCCTACATACTCACCGTGGTCATCACCAGCCAAGTGTTCTACCGCCCTCAAAGTAAGATTTTCTATCTTTTTTGCCATTTATTCCCGAATTTATGGCAAACGTAAAAGAAATGATGATTCGCAAGGAGTCGCTGAAGTATCGCGACGTGCGTGAGTATGAAGGAAAGTTCTACGACTGGGAGGCAGGCGAGCACCTGTTGCAGAAAGGTATGGTGGTTGATGAGATATTCCACCCTCTGGAGCACGACATCGTATTCGAGAAGGACCTGCAGGTGACGCTGCGCGACGGGGTGAAGATTCTGACGGATGTGTATCTGCCAGCCGACACCGACGAGCCGCTACCCGCCATCATCGCCTGGAGCCCCTACGGCAAGAACTCAGGCAATGCCGACCGCTTCAAGGCACTCTTCGGACTGCTCGGCCTGGACCAAAAGCGCATGAGTGGCTTGCAGAAGTTTGAGGGACCGGATCCCGACTTCTGGTGCGCCAACGGCTATGCCATCGTTCATCCTGACCCACGCGGCATCGGTCGCTCTGAGGGCGACAGCACGATGCTGGGCACGCAGGAGGGCGAGGACGGTGCCGACCTCGTAGAATGGGTGGCACGTCAGCCGTGGTGCAACGGTAAGGTGGCCATGAGCGGCACCAGCTACCTCTCATTCTCGCAGTGGTTCATCGCCGCCGAGCGGCCTGAGCATCTGGTGTGTACACAGGTGACGGAGGCACTGACTGACGGCTACCGTGACATGTGCCTCGTGGGCGGCATGCCCGACTATGTGTTTACAGAGGGCATTCAGAACAACCACGAGGGCTTCGGACTGCGAGAGGACGTGGCCGAGGAGAGTCGCCAGTACCCCTTTGCCAACCATCCGCTGTGGCAGGACAAGATTGCCCGCGTGTGGGACATCGAGATTCCAATACTCGTGGTAGCATCGTACTCGAACGTGCTGCATACCGACGGAACCTTCCGCGCCTGGCGGCAGTTGGGCTCAAAAGAAAAGTGGCTGCGCATCCACGACAATCTGGAGTGGCAGGACTACTACGAGCCGAAATATGTGGAGGAACGCCTGCGCTTCTTCGACTATTATATGAAAGGCATCGACCGCTCGGCGACGACAGAAGACGCTTGCCAAAGCAAGAACAGCTGGAAGGACACCCCGACCGTGCGCTACTGTCTGCACGACATGGAGGGCGGCAACAAGGTGGACCAGCCCGCCACGCAGTTCCCACCGACCAATACAGAATACAAGAAATACTATCTAAACGGTCAGACCCGCCAGTTGCAGAGCGAGGCTCCTGCTGCCGATGTACCCGCTTTCTATTTCTGCGAGAGCGATGCGCCCAAGGCTTCGTTCTATCTGCCGATAATGGAAGAAACGAGTTTCATTGGCTATCCCAAGGCCCACCTCTATGTGGAGGCTGACGGCTCGGATGATATGGATCTGTTCCTTATCGTGCAGAAACTGGACAAACACTACAACGTGTTGCGCCAGTTCACCATCCCCGCCACCTCGCCCAAGACCCACGACATGCTGGAGAACCACGGTGGCGTGGCCAAATACAGTGGTGCATACGGCCGCCTGCGCGTCAGCCGTCGCCACTTGGATGAAAAGCTCTCTACCGACATCATTCCCGTGCAGAGTTTCGACCGCGAGGAGAAACTACAGAAGGGCGAAATCGTGGAAATCGAAGTCTCTCTGGCTCCCACTGGCATGACGTTCTATCCCGGCGAGTTCCTCCGCTTCATGGTCAGCAGCCAGAACATCACGGGCAATGTACACCCCGGCGTTCCCGCCTATGTCTCTAAGGACAATCACGGTCGCCACATCATCCACTGTGGTGGCAAGTACAAGAGTTATCTGCAAATAGGAATGAAGAGAGTAGTATCCGCACTGTTGACACGGCACTCGACCATGGGGTGACGATGTTCAATGTTGGTGAGTTTTATAACGGAGGCGAGAGCGAAATTGTGCTGGGTAACGCCCTGCGTCAGCATCCGCGCGACAAATATTTTGTCAGTGTGAAGTTCGGAGCATTGCCCACTAACTCATTTTCTCAAATATACACACGTTCGCGTACATTGGCCTGCCCATTAGTCGGTTCATAATGAATTGGCGGAACTTGTGGCTATTGTCGCTGTTGATGGCGTATGCCAGACGGATAACCATCTCAAGGTTGTACACGTCTATGTTCCAGTTCGGATGATAGGGAAACAAACGGAATGAGCCGTGAGTGCTGTATTTATTCATTCTTGTTTGTTTTTTGAATAGTACTCATTCTATTTTGCAAACAGTCATTTGCCCCAATAGTCTTTAATTCGAATAAACCTTCCATATAACAAAAATTGAATATTCCACCCCCTCTTTCTCGCGCAGAGCCCTACTCTTTCGTGAATGGCTCTATCCTGCAAGTATGCTGCTTGGTCTCGCGGTCGTAGCAAATGCCCACGAGTAGCAGGTCATGGCCTGCGTATTCCTGTACCTTGGCCGTATAGTGGCGACGCTTGATTTGGTCGATGGCAGTATCTACGGATTTATCGTACTTTAGCTCGATGACCAAGGCAGGAGAATCGACGCTTTTACGGGGGATAAGCACGAGGTCGGCAAAGCCCTTGCCAGTGGGAAGTTCTCGGTGAACCACGTAGTCGTTGCGGGCGTAATAATAGGCCAGGCTAAGGACGCAGGCCAGCGAATTCTCGTTATTATAGGAAAGGATGCTGGTGTGCTCGTCATGGGCAGCGTCTACACCACAGGCCACGGCTTCGGCATCGCCCTGGAGCGTGGCCTGCAAAAGCTGCTCCGACTGTTTCAAAGCGTCTACCACGTTCTTCCAGTTGTTGGCTTCCACTGCATTGGCCATCTCGCCTGCCACCTCTCGATTGGGAATGTAGCATTCCTCCTTGCGCCAGTCGTAGGACAGGTAGCCCAGATGGATGAGCACCGTCAGCACGTCATCGCGCGACGAAACAACCGACATGTCGTTTTGGAACTTAGTGGGATTCACCTTACATCGTCCACCAGACAACATCAGGATAATATCGTCCTTCAATCCCTCGTAATTCATCTGGATGTAATTGGCAACGGCATCGAAAGCACCCGTGGAAGCCCAAAAGCTGCGACAACGACCTGCATCAAGAGCCTGTATCACCGAGTTGGGGTTGAAGATGGAAATCTCGTCGCCTATCTGGTAACCATCGTACCACTTTTCCAGTTCGTCAAAGTCCATACCGTTTTTCCCGGCAAGCATCCGCACTTCGTCTTTGGTAAACCCGAAGTAGCGAGCCATGCGGCGAGGCTCCACCATAGAATATTCCTGGAAGTTATTCAGTGCCGACTCGGTTTTGTATTTCTTAATGGGCAGGATGCCAGTCATATAGACGGCGGCAAAGACTTTCATCGAAGTGCCTCCCTTGAACAGGCGGCGCAAGAGATTGACATACTCGTCCATTGCCTCCTGATGGTAGGACACCTCACGGCAGATGGCATCCCACTCGTCGATAATCATCACGAACTTCTCGTGCGTATGGTCAACCACCCTGACCAGCACATCCATTAGGTCATCGCTTGGACGAAGCGTTACTTCGGGATAGGTTGCCATGATTTCCTCCTTCAACTTCTGCTGCATAGTGTTCACTATCTCGATACGGGGAATGTTGCGCGTGGTGAAATCGGTCACGTCGAGATAGATCACGGGGTACTTATTGAGGTGCTTCTCAAACGACGGGTCATTGGCAATATTCAGATCGCTGAACAGCGAACGAGAATCGCACGACTGGTCGTAGTAGGCGCACAGCATTTTGGCGGCCATCGACTTGCCGAAGCGACGACAGCGGCTGACACAACTGAAGCGCAGCTCGGTGTTGAGCGTGCTGTTGACGACCCTTATCAGGTCTGACTTGTCGACATACTCACCATTGCGTGCCGACTGGAATCCATCGTTACCAAGATTGATATAAAGTCCCATTTCGCTATGAAATCTCAGATTAACACCGCAAAGTTACGAAATATATATCATTTGATAGGCAATCAACCTGCAAATCTTTGTGAAAAAGTTCGGTCGTTTGCATATTTTTTAGTAATTTTGCAGCCTAATTCATAGATTTACGAAAACCAAGAAATGGCAGAAGAACAAATGAACCAAGAGCAGCAGAACTACTCGGCGAGTAATATTCAGGTGCTCGAAGGACTGGAGGCCGTGCGTAAGCGCCCGGCTATGTACATTGGCGACATCAGTGAGAAAGGCTTGCACCACTTAGTCAACGAGACCGTCGACAATTCTATCGACGAGGCTATGGCTGGCTTTTGCACGCATATCGAAGTGACCATCAACGAGGATAACAGCATCACCGTGCAGGACAATGGCCGCGGTATTCCCGTGGACGAGCATGAGAAGATGCACAAGAGTGCCCTGGAAGTGGTGATGACCGTGCTGCACGCAGGCGGTAAGTTCGACAAAGGCTCCTATAAGGTGTCGGGCGGTCTGCACGGCGTGGGCGTGTCGTGCGTCAACGCCCTCTCCACCCACATGAAGTCGCAGGTGTTCCGCAACGGCCACATCTACCAGCAGGAATATGAGAAGGGCAAGCCCCTTTACGACGTGAAGATTGTGGGCGACACCGACCAGACGGGCACGCGCCAGCAGTTCTGGCCCGACGGCACCATCTTCACTACCACAGAATATAAGTATGACATCATTGCCAAGCGCATGCGCGAGCTGGCCTACCTGAACGCCGGCATCACCATCACGCTGACCGACCTGCGTCCCGACGAGGAGGGCAACCTGCGCGAGCCGGAAGTGTTCCACGCCAAGGAGGGCCTGAAGGAGTTCGTGCGCTACGTGGACCGTCACCGCACCCACCTCTTCGACGATGTCATCTACCTGAAGACCGAGAAGCAGGGCGTTCCCATCGAGGTGGCTGTGATGTACAACACCGACTACTCGGAGAACATCCACTCCTACGTGAACAACATCAACACCATCGAGGGCGGCACCCACCTGATGGGCTTCCGCGCCGCACTCACCCGCACGTTAAAGGCCTACGCTGATGCCGACCCCAACATCTCGAAACAGATAGAGAAGGCGAAGATTGAGATTGCCGGTGAGGACTTCCGCGAGGGTCTCACCGCTGTCATCAGCATCAAGGTGGCCGAACCGCAGTTCGAGGGCCAGACGAAGACCAAGCTGGGCAACTCAGAAGTGAGCGGTGCCGTGCAGCAGGCCGTGGGCGAGGCTCTGGCCAACTACTTAGAGGAACACCCGAAGGAGGCCAAGCTCATCTGCGAGAAAGTGGTCTTAGCCGCTACGGCCCGCATCGCCGCCCGCAAGGCTCGCGAAAGCGTGCAGCGCAAGAACCCCATGACGGGAGGCGGTCTGCCCGGAAAGCTGGCCGACTGCTCGAACAAGGATCCGAAGAGCTGCGAGATATTCCTCGTCGAGGGTGACTCCGCAGGCGGCTCGGCCAAGCAGGGCCGCGACCGTCACTTCCAGGCCATCCTGCCGTTGCGAGGAAAAATCCTGAACGTGGAGAAAGTGCAGTGGCACCGCGTGTTCGAGGCCGAGTCGGTAATGAACATCATCCAGTCGATAGGCGTGCGCTTCGGCGTTGAAGGCGAGGGCGACCGCGAGGCCAACATCGACAAACTGCGCTACGACAAGATTATCATCATGACCGATGCCGACGTCGATGGCTCGCACATCGACACGCTCATCATGACGCTCTTCTATCGCTTCATGCCACAGGTCATCCAGGGCGGACACCTCTACATCGCCACCCCACCATTATATAAATGTACGTATAAGAAGTTCTCGGAGTACTGCTACACCGAACAGCAACGCCAGGCCTTCATCGACAAGTACGTGGCCGGCGACGAGAATGCCAGTGCCCTGCACACGCAACGCTACAAAGGTCTGGGCGAGATGAACCCCGAGCAGCTCTGGGAAACCACCATGAATCCCGAGAACCGCCTGCTGAAGCAGGTGACCATCGAGAACGCCGCCGAGGCCGACGAGATATTCTCCATGCTCATGGGCGACGACGTGGAGCCTCGCAGAGAGTTCATCGAGAAGAACGCCACATACGCCAACATCGACGCATAAGCAGGAATTTACTGCGGCACGTTTCAGCTCCATAGCGGGGCTGGAACGTGCCGTTTTTTCGTATAAGCCACCTGATATGAGCGCATGGAATAATTCGTTGCTTTCTTGAGCTGATGGTATGTTCGCCAGAAAATAATGTCAGGAAGATTTGGCAGAAATAGAAGATTATTGTAAATTTGCACAATAATATTTATATGGAACGATTCTTTAATACCGCAGGGCCGCAGAAGCCCGACATTAACTATAGCATTGACCCACTGAGCCGATTCAATCTCGACGAGATGCTCTCACTGATTCGTCAGCAGCGCTATTTCGTACTCCACGCCCCCCGGCAGACGGGCAAGACCTCGTGCTTGCTGGCCCTGCGCGACTTGCTCAATGAGCAGAGCGACTACATTGCCGTGTATGCCAACGTGGAAGGCGGGCAGGCATCGAGGAACAACGTTGAGAGAGTAGTGGGAGCTACCTGCGACACCATCGCCGAGCGATTCCGTATGACGCTGAAGTCCGACTTGCCAGTAAACATAAAGCAAGAACTGAAGGACATCAATCCCGATGCCAAGTTGGCCACTTTCCTGCAAAGACTGTCGGAGGCGATGCCCAAGCCCGTTGTGCTATTCATCGACGAGATTGACGCCCTCGTAGGTGACAGTCTGGTGAGCGTGCTGCGGCAACTTCGCTCTGGGTACGACCTCCGCCCTGTATCTTTCCCGCAGAGTGTCGTACTATGTGGTGTCCGTGATGTTCGCGACTACCGCATCGTTCTCTCCAACCAGGATATCGTCACCGGAGGGTCGGCCTTCAATGTCAAGGCCGAATCACTACGATTAGGCAATTTCTCCAAGAGGGAGATTTATGAGTTGTATATGCAGCACACCCGTGAGACAGGGCAGCAGTGGGACGAAGCTTGTTTCCCCATGGTGTGGGAATCCACCGAAGGACAGCCCTGGCTTGTCAACGCCCTGGCGCATGAGGTGACCTGGAAAATGAAGGAGAATCGCGACCGCAGCATTACCATCACCCCAGAGATGCTTTTCCGTGCCAAAGAAAGTATCATCTACCGCCGCGATACCCACATAGACCAACTCATCGACAAGCTAAAGGAGCCGAGGGTAAAGCGCATCATCGAGCCTATACTGGCCAATAGCCCAGAGGCTGACGACACCCTGATACCCACTGACGACCTTCAATATGTGGAGGACATGGGGCTTATCAAACGTGAAAAAGGAAAGCCTCGACGCATTGCAAACACCATATATCAAGAGGTTATTCCCCGAGAATTGACCTGGACAACGCAGGACGGCCTTATTCAAGAGCCGCAATGGTATCAAAATACCGATGGCAGCATCAACATGGAGAAGCTGCTTTTGGACTTCCAGCAGTTCTTCCGCCAGAATGCCGACTCGTGGATTCAGAAGTTCGACTATGCCGAGGCCGGCCCGCAGTTGCTGTTACAGGCTTTCTTGCAGCGAATTGTGAACGGAGGCGGCTACATCGACCGCGAGTATGGTTTAGGACGACGCCGCACCGACCTACTTATCCGCAAACCGCTGACGGATGGCTACGGAGGCCCAGTGCAGCGCATCGTCCTGGAACTGAAGATTAAGCATGGCTCGCTGGAAAAGGTCATTAACGAAGGGCTGCGCCAGACATTTGACTACATGGACACCGTAGGAAGCGTTGACGAGGGGCATCTCATCATCTTCGACCGCAGCAAAGACAAGACTTGGGAAGAGCGCATCTGGCACCGGCAGACAGTATTCAACAACCGTCCAATCATGGTGTGGGGGATGTAAATACTCGAAGCTGGGCGACGCTGAAACCACAGAAGGTTTCCCTTCTCCTCTAAGATAAAACGAACAAAAACCACAAAAAGCATTTGAAAGAAATCAGCTTGGTTTTATTTGAAAGAAATTGGAAAATAAGAATAATAATGCCTGCGGCGCAAGCCAATTATTCTTATTATTCCAATTTCTTTTAATTCATTCGTTGACATTTCATTCAACCTTAAGAAGCAGGTCGAAGAATTGCAGGAGTAACTACTTCGTGCGAATGACGAGTACGAAACCGCCACGCGGCAGACACTCGATGGTCTTGGGCAATGACTGGCCGTCGGTAATGCGCCAGGGCTGCTCCTTGTCGCCAGAGTCGGCAAAGGTCTTGATGTCCGTTATCTTGCCTATGAAGCCGAGGTCGGTAGCCAGTGCCTTTATTTCGTCGGTGCCGTTGATACCTGCCACATACCACGCCGTCCCTTTGCGACGTGCGATGACCACGCTCTCGCCGGGATAGCCACTCACCAAGCGCGTATCGTCCCAAGTGCTGGGCAGTGCCGAGAGATACTGCCGCACCTCGGCGGGCTGGGCCAGGAAACTCTCCGGTCGGTCGGCCAAGTGTTGCAGGGCCGACTCAAAGAGGGCGGTCAGTGCCAGCTCGTGGGCATGCGTAGTGATGTGCGGATGCTGCGAGTCGCTGAAGGCGCAGGGCGTATAGTCCATGGGGCCGATGACATTGCGGGTGAAGGGCAGCGTGGCATTATGGCGTGCGGCCTTCGCGGTAAACGTAGCCACATTGTTATACCACTCGGCACCATAGACTCCCTCGGTGCTCATCAGGTTGGGATAAGTGCGCTGCCAGCCACGGGGAACGGTGGCACCGTGGAAGTTGACAAGCAGATGATGGCGGGCAGCACTCTCCAGCAGGTCGATACAGTAGTCCATGTTCATCTGGTTGTCGCCCGAGAAGAAGTCAATCTTCACGCCAGCCACTCCAATCTTCTCGCACCAGGCAAACTCGCGTTCGCGGTCCTCGGCCTTGTTCAGCCGGAACTTGGGCGTAGGTGCCCCGTCGATCCATCCCACCGAGGAGTTGTACCAGATCATTGGGCGCACGTTCTTCGACTTGGCATAGTTCACGGCATCCTCGATGGTCTTGCCGTCCTTCATCTCGTCCCACTCGGCATCAATCAGCACGTAGGGCAGGTGCAGCGTTGCAGCCAGGTCAACGTATTTCTTGATAATCTCATAGTCGTTGCTGCCGTGGTTGTAGGCCCAGTAGACCCAGCTTACCACGCCAGGCTGTATCCAACTGGTGTCGTCGAGTTTGTTGGGCTCGCTGACATCGGTAATTAACGTGGAGCCGACCACATCGGCCAATGAGCCAATGATGGCCACTCGCCACGGCGTGTGCCACGTTCCCGATAGCTTCACCTTGTTCTCGTCGGGAGTCACGGTGTAGAGTTCGCCCTCACTGTAGAGACAAGACGCGCTTTGCCTACGCTCGATATTGGCCTCGCTGAGCAGGACAAACACACCGTCGGCGGGTTCCAGCAAGGCTGGATAGCCCCAGCGGCTGTTGAAGCCGTCCTTGGTCAGCGACGGGGCAGAGTAGCCACGTTCGGCCTTTATCTTGGAGGTGGTGGTCAGGGGGAAGAAACCTTCATAGCTGTCGGCCCACTGCTGAATCCATCGGCGTGTTCCCTCGGTGATGCGATAGGTAGTCTGTTCGCGGGGCATCGCTTCGTCCTTCAGGTCGCTCAGTTCATAGCGGAAGGCCACGCCGTCGTCGTAGAGGCGGAGCACCACGTCGGTATTGGCATCGAGTGCCGTCCGGTACTCATTGCCTGTGTTGGTGCAGTGCTGCCGCTTGCCCTGCAGCATGGTGTAGTCGGCCTGCACCTTGCCCGTCATCTTCATTTTCCGCTCAGGCGACAGCTTGGCATTCCCGATACCCACACGTGATAGTTGCAACACGGGCTTTTTGTCGTAACTGACGACATAGCCGCCGTCCTGTTGGTTCACTGTCAGCCTCCCGTTAGGAGACTTCGCCTGCTGCGCCATCGCCATCGCCGATACGCAGCACAAGAGCATGATGATTGTTTTTCGCATATTGTAGTTCTGATATTTGGCGGAGTATGCAATCAGAGGGTAATCGGTTCGTAAGGCATGCCGAAGGCATCGGCGACGGCCTTGAAGACAATCTTTCCATCGACGATGTTCAGGCCCAGGCGCAGAGCCTCGTCGTCGCGGCAGGCCTGCTGCCAACCCTTGTCGGCCAAGGCCAATGCATAGCGCAGGGTGGCATTGGTCAGGGCAATGGTCGACGTGTTGGGCACAGCACCGGGGATGTTGGCCACGCAGTAGTGGACGATGCCGTCGACTTCATAGACAGGTTCGCTGTGAGTGGTGGGATGCGACGTCTCGAAGCAGCCGCCCTGGTCGATAGCTACGTCGACGAGTACTGTACCAGGTTCCATCAGGCCCAGCATGTCACGGGTAATGAGGTGAGGCGTCTTAGCACCCGGCACCAGGACCGAGCCGATGACGATGTCGACGGTGGGCAGTTCGCGGCGGATGTTATGCTCGCTGGAATAGAGCGTGCGCACGTTGGGCGGCAGCTCGTTCTCCAACTGGCGTAGTCGGGGCAGCGAGATGTCGGTAATCATCACCTGAGCGCCCAGCCCGGCAGCCATGCGAGCGGCAGCCTCGCCCACGATGCCTCCGCCCAGCACCAGCACACGGGCAGGACGCACGCCGGGCACACCGCTTACCAGTTTGCCCTTGCCGCCCTTGGTCTTCTGAAGATAGTAGGCTCCGTTGAGCGTGGCCATGCGTCCGGCCACCTCGCTCATGGGAGCCAGCAGGGGCAGTGAGCGGTCGGGCAACTGCACCGTCTCGTAAGCCAGACAGACGGCTCCGCTCCTGAGCATAGCGTCGGTGAGTTCGCGCTCGCAGGCAAAATGGAAATAGGTGAACACCAGCTGGCCTTTGCGCACCAGCGGATATTCTGGCTCGATAGGCTCCTTCACCTTCACGATCATGTCGGCCTCGGCATAGACAAACTCCATGTTCTGCAGAATCTTGGCACCAGCCTTCACGTAGTCTTCATCGCTGAAGCCACTGCCTTCGCCGGCCGTATGCTGCACCAGCACCTCATGTCCGTGCTTCACCATCTCAGCAACGCCCGCAGGGGTCATGCCCACGCGGTTCTCGTTGTTCTTAATCTCCTTTGGAATACCGATTCTCATAATATTATAATAGGTTTAGTTAAACATAATATAGTTTGCGGGGGTAAATTTACGAAAAAAAACGATAGGTTGTATCGGATTTTGCAAGAAAATTCGAACTGTTGCTATAAATTTGCAGTATCATTGAGATAGATGAGTACGATTGAAAGACGCTGAAAGCGTCACCTCTCAATAGCCGTAGCGTCCGAAGGACCTACGGATAGCGGAAAGGGAGGGAAAAGCACCCTGAAGGGATGCCCCATCTGCGTTGGATGGGCGACTCTTTCAGAGTCGATATACCTTCTCACGTTCTATCCGCAGGTCGTTCCGACCTACGGCTACTAAGAGGTGACGCTTTCAGCGTCCTTCGCTATTGGTAACGCTTTCAGCGTCTTTCAACAACACACAGTTCGAAAATCTTATCGCAGGGCGAAGAAGTGACCGTCGGTAGCGGCCATGCGCACCTGATAGAGTCCGGCCTCGTCGGGAGTCACCGTCAGTTGCTTGCCCTTGATGGTCGTAGTGATGGTGCCATCGCCATTGAAGCGGAACAGCTCCACCTGCACGCCGTTCTGTTCGAGCGACCACGCATCATTCTCCTTATTATAAAAGAAATAGCTCACCTCGCCGTCGGGCGACTTCACCTCGTAGCCGTTCTTCAGCGTCTTCACGGCATAATAGCGACCGTCGGTGCCCATGACTTTCTGGGTCTTACCCACATTGGAGGCCACGGGGTTCTCGCCGCTCCAGAACTCGATGGAGTTCAGCACGAGCGTGTCGGCCAGCAGACACACAGGAACCACGAAGGGCATCAGCACGAATCCCACCACGGCATTGACATACTTGTTGTCCGACATGGTGCGCTGCCACTCGGCATACTGGTTAAACAGGCTGAAAGAGCCGATGCACGAACTGTAAAGAACACTGCCTGTAAGGAGGCAAATCAGAGCTTTAATACTTGTTTTTTTCATAACGATACTATTGTTGATGGTAAATTTTCGGCAAATGTACATATATTTCTCGTGTTACGAAAATTGTAAGCGTGAAATAGTATTAATCCTTGAAAATTTGTTTAAATGGCGCACGAACCAAATTGAATAACACATGAATCAAAAAGAAAAGCGTATGTGAATAAAAAGAATTTACTTTGCAGCTGAAAAACGATTTTACCATTTTTAATTAATTTTATTCAAATACCTATGAAATTAATGCTGAATCAAAAAGCATGGATGCTGGGATTGGTCCTGACTACTGGACAGGCTATTCCTATGCAGGCTGTGGCTGCCGAGGGCACTAATGACGTGACCGAGGTGCAGCAGGCGAAACAAGTGACAGGACGTGTGTCCGACAGTCAGGGTGCATTGATTGGTGCAACGGTGCTGGAGAAAGGCACGTCGAACGGTACGGTGACCGACATTGACGGTCGCTTTACGCTGAACGTGAAGCCCAGTGCCACGCTGGTCATCACCTACGTGGGCTACGTGAGCCAGGAACTGAAGGCCAGTGCCAACCTCTCGAACATTGTGCTGAAGGAAGACGGCCATGTGGTGAACGAGGTGGTGGTGATTGGTTACGGTACGCAGCGCCGCGAGGCCGTAACGGGTTCTGTGGCCAACATCGGCGGTGAGAAGCTGAACCAGATTGCAGCCTCCAACGCCGCCCAGGCTCTGCAGGGCCGCGTGGCCGGTGTGATGATGACGCAGACCAGTTCGAAGCCAGGCGCCGAAATGCAGATCCGCATTCGCGGCCAGCGCTCGCTCTCGGCCAGCAACGACCCGCTGATTGTGCTCGACGGTATTCCCTTCATGGGCCAGTTGAGCGACATCAATCCTGCCGACATCAAGTCGATGGACATCCTGAAGGATGCCTCTGCCACCGCCATCTACGGTTCACGCGGTGCCAACGGCGTGATTATCATCACCACTGAGAAGGGCTCGCAGGGCGCTCCCGCCAAGGTGAGCTACAATGGCTACGTCGCATTCAAGAAGGTATTCCACAAGTATCCCATGATGGACGGCCCCACCTTCTCGAAGTTCCGCCAGTATGCCAAAAAGTATGAGAACTCGCTCGACGAGAGCAACGACACCAACACCGACTGGCAGGACCTGTACTACCAGACGGGTATCAGCCACAACCACGATGTCTCTGTGGCAGGCGGCACCAACGGCGGCAGCTACAGCTTTGGCGCAGGCTACTACAAGGACGAGTCGGTTATCCCCACCGAGGGCTACGACCGCTTGTCGGTTCGTGGTAACTTCGACCAGAAAGTGGGCGAGTGGTTCCGCTTCGGTCTGAGCACCAACAACAGCTACCGCATCACGAAGGGCGTGAACAGCATATACAGCGTGCTGAGTGCCTCGCCGCTGTCAAGTCCTTACGACAAGGACGGCAACCTGAAGCGCTACAACGCCCTCCCCGCCGACGACCAGGTGGTGGTGACCAAGGAAACCGTGGAGCGCGACGAGGACGTGTGGCTGAACGAGAACAAGGGCGTAGGCTCCTACAACACGCTGTTTGGCGAGGTGAAGTGCCCGTGGGTGGAAGGCCTGACCTATCGCATCAACATCGGTCTGAACTTCCGTTCGTCCAAGAGTGGCAACTTCACCGGTACGGGCATCAACAACAAGGATGCCAATGCCATAAACGGCGGTGGAATCAGCGAAAACCAGACCCGCAACTGGACGGTGGAGAACCTCATCACCTTCGACCGCACCTTCGCAGAGAAGCACAATATTAATTTAGTAGGCATGTACTCCGCCGAACAGACCACCTACGAGTCGACAGGCGCCAGCGCACAGGGCATTCCCGCCGACTACTTCCAGTACTACGCACTCGACAAGGCTACCGGCGAGGTGAACCTGAACAACTATAGCTACTGGCAGAGCGGCCTGATGTCGTGGATGGGCCGTGTGATGTATAGCTACGACAACAAGTACATGCTCTCGCTCGCTCTCCGTTCCGACGCATCGTCGCGTCTGGCCAAGGGCCATCAGTGGCACACCTATCCCGCCTTCTCGGCTGGCTGGAACATTGCCCGTGAGGAGTTCATGCAGGACTATAAGTGGCTCGACAACCTGAAGCTGCGCGTTGGCTTCGGTGAGACCTCCAACCAGAGTATCAACCCCTACTCCACCCTCGGCGGACTGGCCATACGCAATTACAACTTCGGCGACACTTACAAGGCTGGCTACTACGTGAACGCATTGCCCAACCCGGAACTTGGCTGGGAGTACTCGAAGACCTGGAACTTCGGTCTCGACTTCTCGCTGTTCAACGGACGTCTCTCCGGTTCGTTCGAATATTACATCCAGAAGACCAAGGACATCCTGCTCGACGTCTCCATGCCCAGCACATCGGGTGTGAGCAGCTACACCGGCAACATCGGTAACACCGAGAACAAGGGTTGGGAGCTGTCGCTCAATGGCATCATCATCGACAACAAGAACGGATGGAACTGGGAAGCAGGCATCAACCTCTATTCCAACCACAACAAGCTGACCAAGCTGACCGGTGCACAGACTGCCGACGGTAAGCCTGAGCGCGACGAGGCCAACCGCTGGTTCGTGGGCTATCCCATCGACGTCATCTACGACTATGAGTACGACGGTCTGTGGAATGCAGAGGACGTCTACGAGGTAACCCTCGCCGACGGCACGAAGACCACCAACTTAGCCATCCTGGAGCCCGGCGGCAACCTGGGTATGATCAAGGTGAAGTACAACGACGACGTGCTCGACGCCAATGGCGTTCCCACACGCGCCATCGGTGCCGACGACCGCCGCATCATCAGCATGGAGCCCGACCTCATTGGCGGCTTCAACACCACCGTGGGCTACAAGAACTTCGACCTGACCATGATCGGTGCCTTCCAGATTGGCGGCAAGCTCATCTCGGCCATCCACTCGTCGTTCGGCTACCTGAACATGCTGACTGGTCGCCGCAACAACCTCGACGTTGACTACTGGACTGAGGAGAACACCAGCGCCAAGTATCCGAAGCCCGGTGGCATCACGAGCAGTGACAACCCCAAGTACGGCTCCACTCTCGGCGTATTCAATGCCGGCTACCTGAAAATGCGTGCCATCACACTGGGCTACAACTTCAGCAGCCTGAAGCCCATCAAGGACTTGGGCATCAGCCGTCTGCGCCTCTACGCCACCGTGCAGAACCCCTTCGTACTCTTCTCGCCCTTCAACAACGAGAGCGAACTTGATCCCGAAACCAACTCCTGGGCCAACGAGAACACGGCAGTGGCCGTCGACGGCTACACGGGCAAGCACAAGATGCCTATCGTGGGTTACAACACGCCTAACACACGCAACTTCCTCTTCGGTATCAACGTGACCTTCTAAATGGAATATTGAATATTGGATATTGAAAATTCAAAACAAACAAGATTATTATGAAGAC
Source organism: uncultured Prevotellaceae bacterium (assembly GCA_900318815.1). GTDB lineage: Bacteria > Bacteroidota > Bacteroidia > Bacteroidales > Bacteroidaceae > Prevotella. The sequence continues at coordinate 12,306 of ONMA01000039.1, read as the reverse complement.
AAAAAATATAAAATATTTCCTAGCTGCGTTATGTGTAGGTTGCGGCTCCGTCGCAACGCTCGTCTCCTGCTCCGACGTGCTCGACGAGCAGCCGCGCAGCAATTTCGACCCGACATACTTCACCACGAAGGCCGGTATCGAGGGTGGTCTTACATCGCTCTATGCCCACCTGCGCTATTTCTATGGCAACGGTTACTGCCTGAACAGCGTGGAGACGGGCACCGACGAGTACACCTACGCACAGTCGGCCGACGGCAACTTCAAGGATGCCGACCTCTCGGGTGTGGGTTCGATGACACCGAGCAACTCCATCGCCGGCTCCATCTGGGGCACAGCATTCCCCAACATCAACACCGCCAGCGGTATCATTGAGAACGGTGCAGCTGCCGGTATCAGCGACGACCTGCTGGCCGAGGCCTACTTCTTCCGCGGCTTCGACTACTTCCTCCTCGTTCAGACCTACGGCGGCGTACCCCTCGACCTGGGTGCCGGCGAACTGAAGTTCAACACCTCCACCGTGCGTACCTCCGTGCGCAACACCGTGCCCGAGGTCTACGAGAAGTGCATCTTCCCCGACCTCGAAAAAGCACTGGCCGACCTGCCCGAGAATCCCCGCCTCAAGGGTACAGTCACGAAGAACGTGGCACGTCTGTACCTCTCAAAGGCTTACCTCACCTATGCATGGTGGTTGGAGAACCCCAACAACATCCCCACCTATCCTGAGTGCAGCCGCGATGCCAGCAAGGCTCAGAGCTACTACCAGAAGGCTTACGACACGGCCAAGGCCGCTATCGACAAGCCCGGCCCGTATGCCCTGCAGCCCACTTTCTACGACGTGAACGTGGCTACCAACGACCGCAACTCGGAGATTATGCTCTATGCCGACCACGACGAGAACGAGAAGTATGGTAACGGCGGCGTAGGCTACGGCTGGGGCAGCGGTGGCTCGCCTGAGAACTTTGCCTACTGGATGGAAACCTGGAACTACACCGAGATGACGGCCAAGGCCGCTTCTGGCGCTAACATCAACCCCGTACAGCGTGAGGCCGTGCAGGGCCTGGGCCGTCCTTGGACTCGTATGGCTCCTGTTGCCGATGCCTTCATGACCGGTGGTGTGTGGGAAGATGCAGTCAAGGCCATCGACTCGCGCTACGACGCAACCTTCACCCTGAGCTACTTCACCAACTGGGACAAGGCCGGCAATCCTGAGCCTTACGTCACTGGTGCCAACGGCTCGCAGATTAAGCCCAACGAGGCTTACTTCAGCTGGGTGCCCGAGAGCGAAGACGCTAACATCAACTATACCGGTGCCGACGGCAAGCTCGGCTTCGGCGAGATGCCCGGACGTCCTGACTTCGTAGTGGCCGTGAACCACATCAGCCGCAAGAAGTACCCCTGCAACTGGAAGATTGGTATCTATCGCACCGACAACGACGGTGGTCTGGGTTCGAAGGTGAACGGTGGCTCGCCCCGCCCCTGGAACATTGCCAAGTTCTCCGAACTCTATCTCCTCGCTGCCGAGGCTGCTGTGAAGCTCAACAAGAACACCGAGGCCCGCGACCTGGTGAACGTGCTGCGTAAGCGTGCCGGCAAGCAGACCTACTGCGTGAACACACGCTCAGCGTTCACCGCCGACCATAGCGACGAAATGGTGGCCGCCACACCTGCTACCATCACCATCGACTTCATCCTCGACGAGCGCAGCCGCGAGTTCTGGGGCGAAGGCTATCGCTGGTACGACCTTGTGCGCACTCAGACGTGGGCACAGCGTGCAGGCACCTACCACATCGCCGGCGACCAGCCTACCGACAAGGACCTGATGGAGTTCAAGCGCACCATCCCCGCCAACTACTACATCCGTCCTATCCCCCAGGGACAGATTGACGCCATGCAGATGAGCGACGAGGAGAAAGAAGCCTATCAGAATCCTGCCTATCGCAAATAAGCCCTCCTGCGCCTGAGAGCATCCAGACGCAGCAGCACTATAGAGGCAAGAACCAAGAAGGTCCCCTGCCTCTGCAAAAGCCATCAAAAAGCCCAGTCTTGCAAGAGTCTGGGCTTTTTTCCATGAAAAAACTTGCAGGAAACAGAGAGAATAACTAACTTTGCAGAAAACCTAAAATTATGAAGACAAGGACACTACTTTGGCTATTACTGCTCATGCCGCTGTGCGCTCTGGGCAGGACATTCAGGGTGCAGAACAGCACCATCGGCTATGACAAGAACGAATCGTATCAGGTAATCCGCGCCATCAAGGACTTGCAGCGCGACATCACGATGGTGACGGGCAGCGGACAGGGTTCTTCGGCAAAGATTGTCGTAGGCACCTACGGCAAGAGTCAGACCGTCGGCCAGCTTATTACCGACGGAATACTGAGAGAGTCAGACCTGAAGGACAAGTGGGAAAGCTACGTCATCACCGTGACCAACGAGCCGCAGCCGCGCCTTGTCATTGCGGGCAGCGACATGCGAGGCACCATCTATGGCATCTACGACGTGTCGCAGCGTATCGGTGTGTCGCCCTGGTACTGGTGGGCCGACGTGCCCGTGCGCATGAATGCGGAGGCATCCATCGACTGCGACTACTTCGCCTCGGGCGAGCCGACGGTGAAATACCGCGGCATCTTCATCAACGACGAGGACTGGGGACTGAAGACCTGGGCAATGACGAACTTCGAGAAAGACCTGGGCGACATAGGGCCTAAGACCTACGCCCGGGTGTGCGAGCTCCTGCTCCGCCTGAAAGCCAACATGCTGGCCCCTGCCATGCACTCGTGTACGGGTGCCTTCTACAGTCACAAGGAGAGCAAGATGGTGTGCGACTCGTTCGGCATCATCATCACCACCTCGCATTGCGAGCCGCTGCTCCTGAACAATGCCGCCCCGACGGAATGGGACCAACTGCGCGACGGCGACTGGAACTACAAGACCAACCGCGAGGCCATCCTGCAGAAGTGGGAACTACGCCTTGCCGCAGCCTCACAATACGAGAACATCTACACCACGGCCATGCGCGGCCTGCACGATGCCGGGCTTCGCGGCAACCTGCCCCTGCAGGAGCGCGTGCCGCTCCTCGACACCGTCGTCCACGACCAGCGGCAGCTGTTAGAGAAGTACATCGGCAGGCCGGTCACCGAGATTCCACAGATATTCGTACCCTACAAGGAGACGATGGACATCTACGAGGCCGGGCTGAAAGTGCCCGACGACATCACGCTGGTGTGGGTCGACGACAACTACGGCTACATGAAGCGCGTGTCAAGCCCGGAGGAACAGCAGCGCACGGGCCGTGCAGGCGTGTACTATCACCTCTCCTATTTAGGCGCCCCCCACGACTACCTGTGGCTCAACACCACGCCCCCCGTGCTGATGTATGAGGAGCTGAAGAAAGCCTACGACCACGGAGCCGACCGCTACTGGCTGCTCAACGTGGGCGACATCAAGCCGATGGAGCTGGGCATACAGACCTTCATGGAGATGGCATGGAACATCCATGCGTTCAGCATGGCCAGCGCCAACCAGCATCAGGCAGCCTGCCTGGCAAGCCTCTTCGGAAAAGGCAGCTATCAGACGCTGCTCGACACCTACTACCGCCTTGCCTGGAGCCGCAAGCCCGAGTTCATGGGGTTTGAGTATGAGTGGGACGACGAGGCCCACACGGGACTGAAACCGACAGACTATTCCTTCGACCACTATAGCGAGGCCCAGCGTCGTCTGGCCGACTACCGGCAAATCAGCGACGAGGTGGAGCGCCTATCGCAGTCCTTGCCTGCCGAAGCAAGAGCCGCCTGGTTCGAGATGGTGCAGTTCCCCGTGCAGGGTGCCTACCAGATGAACCGTAAGTTCCTCATGGCGCAGTTGAACCAGGAACTGCTCGCCAAGGGACAGGCGGCGCAGGCCAACTGGGCGGCACGCCAGGCCGAAGCGGCCTACGACAGTATCAACGCCCTGAACCGACGCTACAACGAACAGCTCGACGGGAAATGGCACGGCATGATGACATTAGCTCCGGGCTGGTGTGCCCTCTACCAGAACATGCCGAAGGTGACACACACCAAGGATGCCGGGTTAGAGGAGGTAGACCTCAGCATCAAGCCCATACGCCTGAAAGACTGCTATGTGATTGACCTTACCCGCTACGCCACGAAGTCCTCCGATGCACAGTTGGTCAAGGGCCTTGGCTACGACTGGCAAACGATGCAGTTGGGCGAGGCAACCTACACGCTTCCTAAGATAATGGCCGATTCCATCGATGTTTTTTTCTATGCGGTGCCTTTCTGGCCCATCTACAAAGGCAGGGGCAACGGTATCTCCGTCAACGTCGACGGCAGCACGCCCCAGATGTTCAACAACTCGTTTGCTGAGTACTCCAGAAGCTGGAAAGACCAGGTGATGCGCAACGGTGCCCCCTGCGTCATGCGCTTCGCCATTGACAAGAAGAAGTCGAAGCACACCATCACCTTCAAGGCCATCGACTCAGGGCAGATGATACAGAAGGTCGTCATCGACTGGGGAGGATTGGAGAAGTCATACGTAGGTCCCACGCTGTAACGTGATACTACATGACGAGGGTATGTCATAATTAACCACAACGGATTTCTTGCGTCCCGATGGTAGCAAGCGACCAGAGATCGAGCGCACGGATTAAACGGATTTCGACCTGCGGTTGGAAGACGCTGAAAGCGTCACCTCTCAATAGCCGTAGGTCGGAACGACCTGCGGACAGTAGACAAGAGAGAGAAAGCACCCTGAAGGGGTGCCCCGACACCACATATTGGGCGACCCCTTCTGGGTCGATGTAAGTTCTCACGTTCTATCCGTAGGTCCTTTGGACACTACGGCTATTGAGAGGTGACGCTTTCAGCGTCTTTCAACCGTACCAGGTCGAAAATTCGTTTAATTCGCAATTCGTCGGTCGTTTACGACCACTTATTATCCGCATGGTAATTCGTGTAATTCGTGCGCTCGACCTCAGGTCGCTTGCTACCGAAGGGACGCAAGAAATTCGTGGTTTTAAAAGGATGGTAAAGAATAGGTCATATTGGCGTGATTTTCAAGGGAATAGACCGTATCTGCTTCAAGTGAAAAAGGAAACTTTATGCTGCCAATTTTTTGTAAAGTTTTCCAAAACGACTTGTAAGTATCTGAATATTAGATGTTTGACATTTATTAACACAATAAAAGTTATCCAAAACGTATAACTTTCAGATATTAATTGTAACTTTGCAGTCGCAATTTCGCGATAACTAAAATACACCCACATTTCGATATGATTCAAACAGTTGTTAAGCGCGACGGTCGCATCGTCGGCTTTAATGAACAGAAGGTAATGGCCGCCATACGCAAGGCCATGATGACCACCGACAAGGGCGAGGACGAACGCCTGCTGAACCAGATTACCGACCACGTGGCCCAGCGCGGACAGACCCAGATGTCGGTCGAGGAGATTCAGGACATGGTGGAGATGGAGCTGATGAAGTCGAAGCGCAAGGACGTAGCCCAGAAATACATTGCCTATCGCCATCGTCGCAGCATAGCCCGCAAGGCCAAGACCCGCGACGTGTTCCTCGACATCGTCAACGTGAAGAACAACGACATCACCCGTGAGAACGCCAACATGAACGCCGACACCCCTGCCGGCATGATGATGAAGTTCGCCTCGGAGACCACCAAGCCTTTCGTCGACGACTATCTGCTTTCCGAAGAGGTGCGCGAGGCCGTGGAGCACAACTACCTGCACATTCACGACAAGGACTACTATCCCACCAAGTCGCTCACCTGCGTGCAGCATCCCTTAGACAACATCCTGAACTGCGGCTTCATTGCCGGCCACGGTGCTTCGCGCCCTGCCAAGCGCATAGAGACGGCCTCGGTACTGGCCTGTATCTCGTTGGAATGCGCCCAGAACGAGATGCACGGCGGACAGGCCATCCCCGCCTTCGACTTCTACCTGGCTCCCTTTGTGCGCCTTTCCTACGTGGAGGAGGTGAAGAACCTGGAAGACCTCTACGGCGAGGACTTCAGCACCCTCTACGACGAGCCGCTCATGGACTTCCTCAAGCAGCCGCTCGACGGGCTGAAGGGCATTGACCGCGTGCGCCAGCATGCCATGAACAAGACGGTGAGCCGCGTACACCAGTCCATGGAAGCCTTCATCCACAACATGAACACCATCCACTCGCGCGGTGGCAACCAGGTGGTGTTCTCCAGCATCAACTATGGCACCGACACCAGTGCCGAAGGCCGCTGTATCATTCGCGAGCTGCTGCTCTCCACCTACGAAGGCGTTGGCGGCGGCGAGACGGCCATCTTCCCCATACAGATATGGAAGAAGAAGCGGGGCGTGAACTATCTGCCCGAAGACCGCAACTTCGACCTCTACCAGCTGGCCTGCAAGGTGACGGCCCGCCGCTTCTTCCCCAACTTCCTGAACCTTGACGCCTCCTTCAATCAGACCGATGAGTGGCATGCCGACGACCCCAAGCGCTACCTGCACGAGGTGGCCACGATGGGCTGTCGCACCCGAGTCTTCGAGAACCGCTTCGGCCCGAAGACCTCTATTGGCCGCGGCAACATCTCGTTCTCCACGATTAATATTGTGCGCCTGGCCATTGAGTGCCGGAAGATTGAGGACAAGGAGCAGCGCATCGCCCAGTTCTTCGCCCGCTTAGACAACATGCTCGAAGTCACGGCCCGCCAGCTCGACGAGCGTTTCCAGTTCCAGAAGACGGCCTACGTGAAGCAGTTCCCGCTGCTGATGAAGAGCCTCTGGATAGGTGCCGACAAGCTGGGACCCAACGAGACCATCGAGAGCGTCATCAACCAGGGCACGCTGGGTATCGGCTTCATCGGACTGGCCGAGTGTCTGGTGGCACTCATTGGCAAGCACCACGGCGAGAGCGAGGAAGCCCAGGAACTGGGGCTGAAGATTGTGGGCTACATGCGTCAGCGCATCAACGAGTTCTGCGAGCGCTACCACCACAACTACTCGGTACTGGCTACGCCCGCCGAAGGCCTGGCCGGACGTTTCACCAAGCGCGACCGCAAGGAGTTCGGCATCATCCCCGGCGTCACCGATCGCGACTACTATACCAATTCCAACCATGTACCCGTGTACTACAAGTGCTCGGCCCGCCACAAGGCCGAAGTAGAGGCTCCCTACCATGAGATGACGCGCGGCGGCCACATCTTCTACGTGGAAATCGACGGCGATGCCACCCACAACCCGCAGGTCATTATGAGCGTGGTCGACATGATGGATCGTCTTGACATGGGCTATGGCTCGGTGAACCACAACCGCAACCGCTGCATGGACTGCGGCTACGAGAATGCCCAGCAGGAGCTGAAGGTGTGTCCCAAGTGCGGCTCCACCCATATCGACCGCCTGCAGCGCATCACGGGCTACCTCGTGGGCACCACCGACCGCTGGAACAGCGGCAAGCTGGCCGAACTCAACGACCGCGTCACGCATATTGACGACGGCGAACAGCAATTGTTCGAGTAAGATAAACGACCACGAATTTCACTAATTACACGAATTACCATGCGGATTAGAAGTAATTAGAACAAAGAAAAAAAATTCGTGTAATTAGTGAAATTCGTGGTCTAAAAAATACATGTGAAATTCGTGTAATTAGTGAAATTCGTGGTCTAAAAAATATACGTGAAATTCGTGGTTTAAAGTAACGATGATAAGTGTTCTGTCTATCATAGAAGATACGATGGTCGACGGTCCGGGGTTCCGCACCTCGATCTATTGCGCTGGCTGTCGCCACAAGTGTCCTGGCTGCCACAACCCGCAGTCGTGGGACTTCGACGGCGGCCAGGCCATGTCGACTGACGACATCATGCGCGTCATCGAGGCCGATCCCTTTGCCAATGTCACCTTCTCCGGGGGCGACCCCATGTACCAGCCCGAAGGGTTTACCGAGCTGGCACGAGCCATCAAGACGCGCACCGACAAGACCATCTGGTGCTATACGGGCTTTACCTACGAGGCATTGATGACCAATCCGCGCCAACGCAGCCTGCTGGAGCTGATCGACGTACTCGTCGACGGCCCTTTCATCAAGTCGCAGCGCGACGAGACTTTACGCTTCAGGGGGTCGCGCAACCAGCGCCTCATCGATGTCAAGGCATCTCTCAGGCACAATCGCCTTACGCTGTGGAGCGACAGCCGATAACTTAAAATAATCAAATTATTGACTTTTTTTCAACGGAACTCTTGCAGAAAATCTCAAAAAGGTGTATATTTGCAGCGGCAAAAATCTCAAAAAGGTGTAAAATATGCATGAGCAAAAATCTCAAAAAGGTGCAAACGACATCATGATGAAGCGTAAAATTTACCAGCAACTCCTTGACTGGAAGCAGATTATATAAAAACCAAACAGGGCCATATCGTAATGGCCCTGTTTGGTTTTTGAAGGTGGTCCGTAATCGGACGTGAGTGCGGCTACAGCGTGCAGCCCATGCAAGAGGTCGTCGTCAGCGTGGTGGCAATGGCGGTGAGCACGGTGATGAGGAACTGGATGACAGTCTTCCAGGTGTTCTGTTTTTTCAAGTTGTTCATAATCGTTAAGAATTAATTGTGGATCATTCGGGGGGGGGGGCGAGAATAGTTTGTACATCCAATTTTCCGCGAAGGGTCTATCCTCGTACCTCCGTATCCTCGAACCCTCGTACCTCCGAAACCGTACTGTTAAGTCTCAGTTTAGTTTACTGTGTCGTTGTTTCCCTTCCGACTACGGGCGATCGTTGCCGCCCTCGCCAGAGTTGCCTCCCTGCGAGTCGTCGCCGTCGGGCGTGTCCTCACCGCTGTTGGCGGGCTTCGTGGTGGCGTAGGCTCTCTTCAGCGTAGCCTCAAGATTCAGGCTCTTGGCAATCAGCTCGCCCGTGGCACGGGCACGGAGCTTCACGCCCTTGATGTTCTTCGCCACCGTGAAATCGTCTGCGCTTTCGGCACCGGCACTGTTCTTGATGCCGAGCGAGAAGATGGCAAGGTCGGCAATCTTCACGTTCTTGCCCTCTAAGAGCAGTTCCTTGATGCAGTCCACCATGTCGGTGAGCATGCCCTTGATGGCTCCCTCCGAGTAGGGCGAGTGGTGGCTACTCATGTGATCGGCAAGCATGTCTAAGGTGATGGTCTCTCTGATTTCGGGATAGGCGAACCATTTCCCGTAGGCCCTCGACTGAGGGTTGTTGTTCTGCTTCAAAACGTACAAAATCATAATTCTTAAGTTTTTGTGTTAGTTACTTTAATCGAGGTGAGAGGTGAGAGGACGGCCTTGCTCCGCGGTAGCAAATTCTTCACTCTTCATTCTTCACTCTTCACTTCCCTTTGCCTCCCTCAGAGTGTTTCTCTGATGATGCAAAGTTACGAAAATTTGTCAGCACGATTTCCGCTTCCTGCCGTTTGCACCGTATCGCGCTGTATATTGCAGGCATGTAATGATGGGAACCGTAGCCGACGTGCGGACTACGGTTCAACGTCAATGCAGAACTTGTTTGCGATGTACATTACGACGTGCGGTGGCAGCACTTTCATCCTCGGGGTCACGCCCATTTCCTGCAGATCATGCTGGTAGGGTTTGCACCAGTTGTTCAGCGTCCTGACCGACACCCCGGCACGGTCGGCCAACTGTTGTTTGCTCATTGCTTTCATAACTATATTGTTTTCGGGGCAAAAGTATATTGTTTACGATGTCTAAGTATCATACTTTCAGAGGCTAAGTGCCATACTTGGGATTGATACACATACAGATACATACAGATGTTTTCAGAAAAAGTCTCGTGCGTACATATATGCGCACAGGTACGCAGGAGGATTTTCTTAGAATATCACTGTATCATCTGTATCTGTATTCACATCAGGGGCAGGGGTGGGGTCTGACGATTCCTGTGCCATCACGCTGCGCAGCGACCGCATCTCCTCTGGCGACCGGCGCACGACGATGTAGCCGCGCACGTTCCTGCACGTCCTGCGCTCGAAGCCCAGTTCCATGAAGGCCCGCCCCAACAGCACACTGCTGAGTTTCTGCGTGATGCCTGCGCCCACCATCTGTAGGGCCAGCGCCACACTGACGAACTCGCCCGGCTCCCTGTCCGCTGGGCGACGGAAATACAACTGCACCAGTTCGTGTTCTAACCGTGGTGTCTCAAACTGCTTGTTGTGTATGGCCAGCCGCAGAATCTCCTCCTGCGTGAACCAGAAGCGGAAGCCCTGACGGTAGAGCGCATACGCCTGTGAGTAGATGCCCGTGTAGTCGAAGGGATGCTCGCGTGGCGACTCTATCGACTCCACCTCAAACGGCAGCCAGCGGCGGTTGCCCGTCGGGTCTGACAAAAACTGCGCATTGTTACCCGTGCCGCAGAACGAGGCGATGTGCTTGCGGTGCTCGTGGAAGTGGGCATACGCCGCCCGCTCGTCAATCGACGGCATGGTCACTGCCGCCTTCAGCTGGTTCAGTTCTGAAGGGCGCATTGTATCCAGCTCCTCGCAGCACACCAGCCCGTACTGTGCCAAGGTCAAGAGGTCGTCGCGACCCATCCTCTGGGCATTCGTTTTCGTGTAGAAATAGTTCGATAGTTCCGGCGGCAGCAGGTAGTTGAACCACGTCGTCTTGTACGAACCCTGCTCGCCGATGAGCACCAGGATCACGTTGTTCACCACCGTGTCGTCCACCCATCCGGCCACCATGCCCACCAGCCACTTCGTCAGGTACTCAGCAAAGAGCATCTGCTCCTGCACGTCGCCCTTCACGCCCACCGAGACCGACATCGCCAGGATGTGGTTCTGTCCGTCCCAGCGCGGCAGCTGCTCCAGGTAATAGCGGAACGGATGAAACTCTGGCACGAAGTCCGACTCTATCACCCTGTACACGTCCTGCACCCGCACCACCTTCGTAGCCGACAGTTCAGCCCAAAGCGAATTGACGATACGGTCGTTGATGGGTTGCCAGTCCGAACTCCCCTCCGTCTGGAAGGAGGGGTGACCGTAGGACGGGGTGGTAGAGAAATAATCTCTTGACGGCAACCGGTATTCCACCCTCCGCGTAATCACATTGTGCCGCAGCAGAATCTTGTCCATTAGGAAGTTCTGAATGTCCTCCACCGTAGCCATGTACTCCTTCCAATTTGGCTTTCGCTCACCGCTGGTCTCTTTCTTCTTCCGTTTCATTTTAGGTTTGTCCTCTTCCATACAAATAGAGATTAGTTTGCGGCAAAGATACGAAAAACAAAAGACTCCGACAAAAATCGTCGGAGCCTTCGGAGTGTTTTCCGAACATTCAGAAGTCTTTTCCGAATGTTCAGAATTGTTTTCAGAACCGTTATTGCCCTTCTCTCTCCAATTCTTCCAGCAGCGCCTTGCCCAGTTTTACCATCTGCTCGTGCGCCCCCTGACTGCCCCAACTGTCGGGCATGCCGTCGAGTTTGCCGCTCGTCATGGGTTTCTGGATGGCATCGAAGTTACACTCAAAGGGCAGTTTCACCGTGAACGGCCACGTGTTGACATCCCGCACAAACTGGCTGAAGCCCTTCTTATAGCCCTTGATCTGGCATACGCGATAGACCACCGCCCACGACGTGCTGGCAAACCACAGCCCCTTGTGTGCCGTCTTCTCTATCGCCCTGACCACGGCCTCGGGAGCCGGACGCTGCGTGTTTTCGACTGGCGTATGATACGATGTCTTGAACCACTTGTCGGATGAGAAGTTCTGCGTGGTCACACTGTCTATGCGCTGCCCCACGGAGTTGTAATAGTTGATGGTGATGTTGCCGTTCTTGCTGGGATGGCCGTTCAGCAGTTCACCGAGTTTGTCCACCATCTGACTGAGAATCTCAGAGGGCGATGGCTCCCCACTGAAACCTTCCTGACCGTTTGGATTGTCTTCAATATTGTTCATAATTCTATTTCCTTATTTATCAATAAACAAATGGAAGTTGATAAAAAAGGGGCGCGGACTTGTTTACTGACTACAACATTATTCTATCAGGCTCGTTACACCTTTGTGTGAATGCCATAGCCAAAGCCCACGCCCCCGTATGGAGGTGTGAGCCGGCAGACATCCTTTCCCACACATTTACTTGTAACGATTTTGATAGAATGGCAAGAAAGCTGTCAATGCTCTGGATGCAAAGGTACTATTATTCTCTGAGACACCCAAATATTTGGAAATATTTCTTATGGACTCATTGTATTTTTCGAATAAAAAAACACATTACTATCAGTTAAACTTACTCTTGCCGCGCAATGTATGACGCAAAGCGCTAAGCAGTTCTTGCGACTCTTGGACTAGGTTGAGGAAG
>ONMA01000023.1 GCA_900318815.1 uncultured Prevotellaceae bacterium | reverse complement strand
GTGGCACATACAGGCAATGCAAGAATATGGAATACACAATGTCCCATGCGTTGGGACAAAACGTCCCACCCGTTGGGACAACCAGCATCAACGGGTGTAGGTAAAATTTTACCTACACCCTACCTACACCGTTACATACACCTTTTATTCCGTTGATTTAGAACGGGTTATCTCAAAAAGTGTATGTAGTGTATGATTGTTTTTTCTTGTTTTTCTTGTTTTATTTTGTTTTTCTTAAAGGCGCAAAGCGCAAAAAACACACAGGAAAAATGACTAACGTTTCATTACACCCCGTCGAAACGTTCCATCACACCCTGACGAAACATTCCTTACACCTTGATGAATCATTCATCACACCCTGATTAATCACTCATCACAGTGTAAGGAATGATTCATCAGGGTGTAATCAATTATTCGTCATGCTGTGACTAAACGCTGCACCACCTGTAACGAAGCATCCAACGCTCTTACGAATACTTTCCCCCAAAAAACCGCCATTTATTCACATTTTATTCCCTTTTCTTGGCCGTATCGCGGAAAAGCACTATATTTGCAAAACAATCAAAAAGAATAAGGAATGAGAGACAAGACATTTATCAGCTTTGACTGGGCATTGAAGCGGCTGCTGCGCGACAAGGCCAACTTCGGCGTGCTGGAGGGTTTCGTGTCGACCCTTCTGGAAAAGCCCGTGAAGATTCACCGTCTGCTTGAGAGCGAGAGCAACAAGGACCGCGACGACGCGAAGATGAACCGCGTGGACCTGCTGGCCGAGGACGAGGACGGCGAACTGCTGCTCGTCGAGGTGCAGGGCGAGTCGGAGTTCGCCTACTTCCAGCGCATCCTTTTCGGTGCGTCGAAGCTGGTGACGGAATACATCGACAGCGGGAAAAATTATGAAAACGTGAAGAAGGTGTACAGCATCAACATCGTGTACTTCGACCTCGGTCAGGGAAAGGACTTCATCTACCGTGGCAAGACGGAGTTCCGCGGTGCTCACTTCGGCGACGTGCTGCAGCTCTCAGCCTTCCAGCAGCAGAAGTTCGGCGTGGACGAGGTCTACAAGCTGTTCCCGGAGTACGTCATCCTGAAGGTGAACGACTTCAACCGCTGGTCGAGGGTTCCCCTGGACCAGTGGGCCTACTTCCTGGCGAACACGGAGATACCCGAGGATGCCGACGCACCCGGCCTGCAAGAGGCTCGCGAGAAGTTGCGCTTCGCCCGCATGAGCCGTGAGGAGCAGGCGGCCTACCGCCGCTACATCGACGACCGCGTCATCCTGGCCGACCAGATGGTCACCGCCCGGGGTGAGGGGAAGCTGGAGGGACATGCCGAAGGCTATCTGCAAGGTTGCGAGGAAGGCCGTGAGCAAGGTCTGAAAGAAGGCCGTGAGCAAGGTCTGAAAGAAGGCCGTGAGGACGGACTAAAGGAAGGCCGCGAGGAAGGACTAAAGGAAGGACGCGAGGAAGGACGCGAGGAAGGACGCGAGGAAGGACGCGAGGAAGGACGCGAGGAAGAGCGTATTGCCGTGGCCCGTAAACTGAAAAGCATGGGTCTTCCTGACATGGACATTGCCAAGGCCACTAATCTGAGGCTGGAAGAGGTGAGACAATTGTGATCTCACCCCCTCGTACCTCCGAATTATACCCAGTTATCGTTGCTCAGCGAGATACTCTTTCGAGTAGGCCACGTAGTGGGCGGCGTTGTCGGTCTGTCCTGGACGTGTGGGCTTCAGGTATTTTGCGGGCACGCCTCCCCAGATTTCGTGAGGGGGAATCTTCGTGTTCTGTAGCACCAGGGCACCGGCAGCCACGATGGCTCCTTCGCCCACCTCACAACCGTCGAGCAGGGTGGCACCCATGCCGATGAGGGCCCCGTCGTGAATGGTACAGGCATGCACGGTGACGTTGTGGCCGATGGTGACGTCGCTGCCAATGTGGGTGGGGCCCGTGTCGTGGGTCACGTGGACGCACGAGCCGTCCTGTATGTTGGAGCGGTTGCCGATGGTGATGGGAGCCACGTCGCCGCGCACCACGGCGTTGAACCATACGGAGCACTCGTCGCCCAGGGTGACGTCGCCCACGATTGTTGCGTTTTCGCTAAAATAACAATCCTTTCCCCATCGGGGTGAAAGGCCTTTGTAGGATTTGATTAATGCCATAAAATTAGTTACTCTTTCTGTTTTGAGAGTGCAAAGTTAATCATTTTCTCTGGGAAAAGGCCAAAAAAAATGATAAAAGCTTGGCTATTTGGCAAATAAGTTGTAATTTTGCATCCGCAATTCGTGCGCGCTACGCACGAAGTATGCACTAATGTCTAACAATTTCAAAATTTTAAAACCAAAAAGCAATGATTATTGTACCCGTAAAAGAAGGCGAGAACATCGAGAAGGCCCTCAAGAAGTTCAAGAGAAAGTATGAAAAGACTGGTGTCGTGAAAGAGCTGCGTCGTCGTCAGCAGTTTGACAAACCGTCTGTTCTGAAGCGCCTGAAGATGGAGCACGCCATCTATGTACAGCAGCTTCGCACCGCTGAGGAGTAAAATTCTCTTCGGAAAATTTGGTAGTTTCAAGAAATTTCCGTAAATTCGTGCCATCAAATCGCACATACGATCAATGGCAAGCCCGATAGACCTGTTTACCAGCTATTTGCGCTATGAGCGCAACAGGAGCGAACTGACGGTTGAAAGATATGAGCAAAGCCTGAAAGACTTTGAATCGTTCTTCAGCCAGAAAGATGAGAGCCTGACGTGGTTGGCAGTCGATGCCGACATCATCCGTGAGTGGGTGGAGAAGCTGGTGGACGAGGGAAAAGAGGCAACCACGGTGAACACCGACCTGGCTGCTGTGCGTTCGTTCTATCGTTTCGCACTGGCGCGAAAACTGGTCGGTCGCGACCCTGCCCGATACATAACGGGTCCGAAGAAGAAGAAGTCGCTTCCGCAATTCGTGAAGGAGAGCGAGATGGACAGTCTTCTGGACGAAGTGTCGTGGGGGAGTAATATAAAAGATGTTCGCGCGCGTACCATTATATTATTATTATATGAGACTGGATTACGTCGCAGCGAGTTAGTTGGTCTTGACAACAAGGATGTCGATTTCGGAACACGTCAGCTGAGAGTGACGGGAAAACGCCGCAAACAGCGAGTGGTTCCGTTTGGAGAGGAACTGGAAGAGGCACTCAGGCATTATGTCGAGGTGCGCGACGAGCAGATAGAATCCCGCTCGGAGGCTTTCTTCCTCAACAAGCAAGGGGAGAGGATTAGTGACGAGTTGGTGTACGACATCGTGCATAAGTATCTAAGCCTTGTCACATCGCTGAAGAAGCGGTCGCCCCACGTCCTGCGACATTCGTTTGCAACAGCCCTGCTCAATCATGATGCTGGAATAGAGAATGTGAGGCAGCTGCTGGGCCACGAGAGCATCGAGACCACGAAGATATATACGCACGCCACGTTCGAGCAGATCAAGCGAGTTTACAAAGAGTCCCATCCACGGGGCTGACCTTTATAGTTTAACTTTAAAAAATTAACAGGAGGTAACTATGGAAATTAAGATTCAGTCGATTCACTTCGACGCTACCGAAAAGTTAGAGGCGTTTATCGAGAAGAAAGTCGCCAAGTTAGAAAAGTCTTACGAAGATATTCAGAAAGTAGAGGTGCAATTGAAAGTCGTGAAGCCTGCGACGGCTCAGAATAAGGAGACGAGCCTGTCGGTGGCTGTGCCTGGAAACACATTGCATGTGGAGAAGGTGGCCGACACATTTGAAGAAGGAATAGACGCTTGCGTTGACTCCATGAGGGTTCAACTGCAGAAATTCAAGGAAAAATTGAGAAATTACTAAAAAAACTTGCGAAAAGTTTTGGTAATTCAAAATAAAGTCGTAACTTTGCAGCCGTTTTCCAACAGGTCGTAAATCTGAAAAGAGAGCGGCTGCTTAAAAAGCCTCTTTAGCTCAGTTGGCCAGAGCACGTGATTTGTAATCTCGGGGTCGTTGGTTCGAATCCGACAAGAGGCTCAAAGAAGTTGGGACGGAGAAAATTGGGTGGTTTCCAGAGCGGCCAAATGGGGCAGACTGTAAATCTGTTGTCTTTCGACTTCGGTGGTTCGAATCCATCACCACCCACTCTCAAGAAGGAGTTTTTGCGGAATTTTGCAAGCCGACTACAGGAGCTCGCTAATGTTGAGGCGAAGTCAAAATGCCGTCTTGCGGAAATAGCTCAGTTGATAGAGCACTAGCCTTCCAAGCTGGGGGTCGCGGGTTTGAGCCCCGTTTTCCGCTCTATAAACGACAAACGCTGTAATAGCTCAGTGGTAGAGCACTTCCTTGGTAAGGAAGAGGTCCTGAGTTCAACTCTCAGTTACAGCTCTTGAGGTGAATAGGAGGAGCAAAAACAAAGTATATTCATAAAATTAATAAATTGACAAAACAATGGCAAAAGAAACCTTTGTGCGCACCAAACCGCACGTAAACATTGGTACTATCGGTCACGTTGACCACGGTAAGACCACTCTGACCGCCGCTATCACGCTCGTGCTTTCGAAGCGCGTTGCTGGTAACGAGGGTAAAATCAAGTCTTTCGACCAGATTGACAATGCTCCCGAGGAGAAGGAGCGTGGTATCACTATTAACACCGCTCACGTTGAGTATGAGACCGAGAAGCGTCACTACGCTCACGTGGACTGCCCGGGTCACGCTGACTATGTGAAGAACATGGTAACGGGTGCTGCCCAGATGGATGGTGCTATCCTCGTTGTGGCTGCTACCGATGGTCCTATGCCTCAGACTCGTGAGCACGTGCTGCTCGCCCGTCAGGTGAACGTTCCCCGTCTGGTGGTGTTCCTGAACAAGTGCGATATGGTCGACGATGAGGAAATGCTGGAGCTCGTTGAGATGGAAGTCCAGGAGATTCTCGCCCAGTATGAGTTCGAGGACGATACTCCTATCATCCGCGGTTCTGCTCTCGGTGCCCTGAACGGTGTTGAGAAGTGGGAAGACAAGGTGATGGAGCTGATGAACACTTGCGACGAGTGGATTCAGGAGCCTCCCCGTGCTACCGACAAGCCCTTCCTGATGCCTGTTGAGGACGTGTTCTCTATCACAGGTCGTGGTACTGTGGCTACTGGCCGTATCGAGACTGGTGTTATCCACGTTGGTGACGCTGTTGAGCTGCTCGGCCTTGGTGAGGACAAGAACTCGGTTGTTACCGGTGTTGAGATGTTCCGCAAGCTCCTTGACGAGGGTCAGGCTGGTGATAACGTGGGTCTGCTGCTCCGCGGTATCGACAAGAACGAGATCAAGCGTGGTATGGTGCTCTGCAAGCCCGGCCAGATCAAGCCCTACAAGAAGTTTAAGGCTTCTATCTACGTCCTGAAGAAGGAAGAGGGTGGCCGTCACACTCCGTTCGGCAACAAGTATCGTCCTCAGTTCTACCTCCGCACCATGGACTGCACGGGTGAGATTTCTCTCCCCGAAGGCGTTGAGATGGTGATGCCTGGTGATAACGTTGAGATCAAAGTTGAGCTGATTTACGCTGTTGCTCTGAACCAGGGTCTGCGTTTCGCTATCCGCGAAGGTGGCCGTACCGTTGGCTCGGGTCAGATTACCGAGGTCTACGAGGATTAATGTCGGAGCTGTGTTGCGACACAGTTGCAACTAAGCAGGACAAAGCATAAACAAAGCCCCTGCTCGTCAGGGTGGGGGCTACTTTACGGGAATAGCTCAGTTGGTAGAGCATCGGTCTCCAAAACCGAGGGTCGTGGGTTCGAGTCCTCCTTCCCGTGCAAGAAAAGAAAATAAGAGATGATTAAGAAGTTCGTTGATTATTGCAAGCTGTGCTACGAAGAGCTGGCACACAAGGTGACATGGCCCACGTATAAGGAGTTGACGCAAAGTGCTGTAGTAGTGCTTTCGGCATCTCTCATTATTGCTGTTGTGGTCTGGATTATGGATTTGACGTTTAAGTCACTAATGGGCATGGTTTATCCAGGCTGATAGTTAGTTAAAGAGGATATGGCTGAGAGTGGCAAGAAGTGGTACGTCCTGAAAGCTGTAAGCGGTAAGGAAGCCAAGGTTAAGGAGTATTTGGAAGCATTGATGAGGAACAACCAGAGTCTGGCCGAGCGTGTCGGACAGGTGTTGCTGCCCACCGAGAAGTATGCCCAGATACGCAATGGTAAAAGAGTGGTCAAGGAGAAGCTTTTTCTCCCTGGCTATGTTCTTGTAGAGGCTGACCTTGACAATGAGATTGCCCATACTTTACGCTTTGTTCCCAACGTACTTGGCTTTTTGGGCGGTATGGACACTCCTACGCCAGTGCGTCAGGCCGACATTAACAGAATCCTCGGAACCGTTGAAGATACCGCTATCCGTGTGGAGGAGGTGAGCGTTCCCTACAGTCTCGACGAGACGGTGAAGGTGACCGACGGCCCGTTCAGTGGTTTCAGCGGTGTGATAGAGGAAGTAAACATGGAGAAGCGCAAGCTGAAGGTGATGGTGAAGATCTTCGGACGCAAGACCCCGCTGGAACTTGGCTTCAATCAAGTAGAGAAAGAATAAGGCACAATTGTTACGGTGTGTCGATTCTATATATGGCCTGAATGGCTAAAGAAGTTGCTGGATTAATCAAATTACAGATTAAAGGTGGCGCTGCGAATCCCTCTCCTCCCGTAGGACCTGCTCTGGGTTCGAAGGGTATAAACATTATGGGATTCTGCAAGGAGTTCAACGCCAGAACCCAGGATAAGGCAGGAAAGATTCTTCCTGTTATTATCACATACTACACTGACAAGTCATTCTCTTTCGTCATCAAGACACCTCCCGCAGCTGTGCAGCTGTTGGAAGCTGCCAAGGTGAAGGGCGGCTCTGCCGAGCCCAACCGTAAGAAGGTTGCAAGCGTTACCTGGGATCAGGTGCGTGCCATCGCCGAGGATAAGTTGCAAGACCTGAACTGCTTCACGGTAGAGTCTGCGATGAAAGTGATTGCTGGTACAGCTCGTAGCATGGGTATCACTGTACAAGGGGAGTTCCCTGGTAAATAACAATAACTTCAATTCTGAAAGACAATGAGTAAACTGACAAAAAATCAAAAGTTGGTAGCTGATAAGATTGAAGCAGGGAAAGCATACACCTTGAATGAGGCCGCTGCATTGGTCAAGGAAATCACCACGACCAAGTTTGAGGCTTCTGTTGATATCGATGTTCGCTTGGGCGTTGACCCGCGTAAGGCTAACCAGATGGTTCGTGGCGTTGTGTCGCTGCCGAACGGAACTGGAAAGGTGACGCGCGTGCTCGCTCTCTGCACTCCCGATCAGGAGGCTGCCGCTAAGGAAGCAGGTGCCGACTATGTTGGTCTTGATGAGTATATCGCCAAGATCAAGGGCGGTTGGACCGATGTTGATGTAATCATCACGATGCCCTCGTGCATGGGTAAGCTGGGTCCCTTGGGTCGTATCCTCGGCCCCCGTGGCCTGATGCCTAACCCCAAGAGTGGCACTGTGACTATGGATGTTGCAAAGGCAGTGAAGGAAGTGAAACAGGGTAAGATTGACTTCAAGGTCGACAAGACGGGTATTGTCCATGCGTCGATTGGCAAGGTTTCGTTCACCCCTGAGAAGATTTTTGAGAATGCCAAGGAGTTCATCTCCACCATTATCAAACTGAAGCCTGCTGCTGCCAAGGGTACTTATCTCAAGAGTATCTATATGTCAAGCACTATGAGTAAGGGTATCAAGATTGATCCTAAATCAGTTGAATAACTCGCAAAAAGATTAGACAAATGAAAAAGGAATTAAAAGATACTATCATCGTAGAACTTGGAGAGAAACTCAAAGAGTATCCTCATTTCTATCTTGTTGACCTGACGGGTCTGACAGCTGAGCAGACAAGCGAGCTTCGCCGCAACTGCTTCAAGAACGAAATCAAGCTGCTGGTCGTTAAGAACAAGCTGCTGCACAAGGCCTTTGAGAATGCAGAGATTGACTATACCGCTCTGTACGAGTGCCTGAAGGGCAACACCGCCCTGATGTTCACGCAGGTGGCCAATGCTCCTGCTAAGCTGCTGAAGGAATACAAGACTAAGAAGCAAGAGATTCCTGCTTTGAAGGGTGCATACGCCGAAGAGAGCTTCTTCGTGGGTGCCGACAAACTGGAAGAACTTGTTGCCATCAAGAGCAAGAACGAGCTTATTGCCGATGTTGTGGCTCTGCTGCAGTCGCCAATCAAGAATGTTATTTCGGGCTTGAACGCTGGTGGTAAGATCCATGGCCTGCTTGACGCTATCGCTGAGCGTAACAAATAAGCGAAAAAGATTATATCATTCAAATTAAAAACAATTAAAAACATTTAAATAAAATGGCAGATATTAAAGCTATTGCAGAAGAGTTGGTAAACCTTACTGTGAAAGAAGTAAACGAGTTGGCAACTATCCTGAAGGATGAGTATGGAATTGAGCCCGCTGCTGCAGCTGTTGCAGTTGCTGCTGGCCCCGCTGCTGGCGGTGAGGCTGCTGCTGCTGAGGAGAAGACGTCGTTCGACGTTGTTCTGAAGTCAGCCGGTGCCGCTAAGCTTCAGGTTGTGAAGGCTGTGAAGGAAGCTTGCGGTCTTGGCCTGAAAGAGGCTAAGGATCTTGTAGACGGTGCTCCCGCTACCATCAAGGAAGGCCTGTCGAAGGACGAGGCTGAGAACCTGAAGAAGACCATCGAGGCCGCTGGTGCTGAGGTTGAGCTGAAGTAATAAAAGCACAACAATAACTTTTGGTTAGGAGCTCTCCAGTCGAGGGTTCCTAACCTTTTCTTGTCATTTATGCTAGATTTTCTAGATTTACCTAGATGATCTAGATGAACTGGAAATTCTAGAAAAATAAATTTTTTATGACTTCGAAAGTAATAGACAACAGAGTAAACTTTGGCAGCGTCAAGAACCCGATGCCGTTACCGGATTTCCTCGATGTGCAATTATTGTCATTCAAGGACTTCCTGCAGTTGGACACTCCGCCTGAGGAACGCAAGAACGACGGTCTGTATAAGGTGTTCGCCGAGAACTTCCCTATCACCGATACGCGCAACAGCTTCGTGCTTGAGTTCCTGGATTACTATATCGACCCGCCCCGCTACTCCATTGAAGAGTGTCTGGAGCGCGGCCTGACCTATAGTGTACCTTTGAAGGCTAAGTTGAAACTGTATTGCACCGATCCGGATCATGTGGACTTCCCCACCGTGATACAGGATGTGTTCCTTGGCCCCATTCCCTATATGACATCCAACGGCACCTTCGTCATCAATGGTGCCGAGCGCGTTGTCGTGTCGCAGCTGCACCGTTCGCCCGGTGTGTTCTTCGGTCAGAGCGTCCACTCTAACGGCACCCTGCTCTATTCGGCCCGTATCATTCCTTTCAAGGGTTCTTGGATTGAGTTTGCCACCGACATCAACAACGTGATGTATGCCTATATCGACCGTAAGAAGAAGTTGCCTGTTACGACGCTTCTGCGTGCCATCGGTTTCGAGGCCGACAAGGACATCCTTGAAATCTTCGACCTGGCCGAGGAAGTGAAGGTCAACAAGTCGGCCCTGAAGAAGGTTGTAGGCAGCAAGCTGGCTGCCCGTGTGCTGAAAAGCTGGAACGAGGACTTCGTCGATGAAGATACGGGCGAAGTGGTCTCGATTGAGCGTAATGACGTGATTGTAGACCGCGAGGCCGAGATTACCGAGGATAACATCATGGACATTCTCGAGAGCGGTGCGCAGACCATCCTCATCCATAAGGACGAGGCCACGGCACAGGACTACAGCATCATCTTCAACACCCTTGCCAAGGACCCGTCGAACTCCGAGAAGGAGGCCGTGCTCTACATCTACCGCCAGCTGCGTAATGCCGACCCTGCCGACGATGCCAGTGCGCGCGAGGTTATCCAGAACTTGTTCTTCTCCGACAAGCGCTACGACCTGGGCGATGTGGGGCGCTACCGCATTAACAAGAAACTGGGTCTCGACACGGAGATGGATGTCCGCGTCCTGACCAAAGAAGATATTATCGAGATCATCAAGTATCTCATTCAGCTGATCAACTCGAAGGCCGCCGTCGACGATATCGACCACCTGTCCAACCGCCGTGTGCGCACCGTGGGCGAGCAGCTCAGCAATCAGTTCTCGATAGGTCTGGCCCGCATGAGCCGCACCATCCGTGAGCGCATGAACGTGCGCGACAATGAGGTGTTCACGCCGACCGACCTGATTAACGCCAAGACCATTTCGAGCGTCATCAACTCCTTCTTCGGCACCAACCCGCTGTCGCAGTTCATGGACCAGACCAACCCGCTGGCCGAGGTGACCCACAAGCGCCGCCTCTCGGCTCTGGGTCCCGGCGGTCTGTCGCGTGAGCGTGCCGGCTTCGAGGTGCGCGACGTACACTACACCCACTACGGTCGCCTCTGCCCGATTGAGAGCCCTGAAGGCCCGAACATCGGACTTATCTCGTCGCTCTGTGTGTATGCCAAGATCAACGAGCTTGGCTTCATCCAGACTCCGTACCGTAAGGTGGAGAACGGCGTGGCCAATCTGAACAACGACGATATTGTGTACCTGACAGCCGAGGAGGAGGAAAACCACATCATTGGTCAGGGCAATGCCCCGCTGAACGATGACGGCACGTTTATCCGCACCACCGTGAAGTGTCGTCAGGACGCCGACTTCCCCGTCGTGCCGCCTGCCGACGTCGACCTCATGGACGTGTCGCCGCAGCAGATAGCTTCTATCGCTGCTTCGCTCATCCCCTTCCTGGAGCACGACGATGCCCACCGCGCACTCATGGGATCGAACATGATGCGCCAGGCTGTGCCTCTGCTTCACAACGAGGCACCCATCGTGGGTACAGGTATAGAGAAGCAGGTGTGCGAGGACTCGCGCACCATGGTGACCGCCGAGGGAGACGGTGTGGTGGAGTATGTCGATGCCACCACCATCCGCATCCTCTACGACCGCACCGAGGACGAGGAGTTCGTGAGCTTTGAGCCTGCCCTGAAGGAGTATCGCATCTCGAAGTTCCGCCGCACCAACCAGAACATGACCATCGACCTGCGTCCTATGTGTAACAAGGGACAGCGCGTGAAGAAGGGCGACATCCTTACCGAGGGCTATGCCACGGAGAATGGCGAGCTGGCCCTGGGTCGCAACCTGCTGGTGGCCTACATGCCCTGGAAGGGCTACAACTATGAGGATGCCATCGTGCTGAACGAGCGCATCGTGCGTGAGGACATCCTGACCTCAGTCCACGTCGATGAGTATTCGCTCGACGTCCGCGAGACCAAGCGCGGCGTGGAGGAGTTCACGTCGGATATTCCCAATGTCAGCGAGGAGGCCACCAAGGACCTCGACGAGAACGGTGTCATCCGTGTGGGTGCCCGTGTGGAGCCGGGCGACATCCTGATTGGTAAGATCTCGCCGAAGGGCGAGAGCGATCCCTCGCCCGAGGAGAAGCTGCTGCGTGCCATCTTCGGCGACAAGGCCGGCGACGTGAAGGATTCTTCGCTGAAGGCCAATCCTTCGCTTACGGGTGTCATCATCGACAAGAAGCTCTTCGCCCGTGCCATCAAGACCCGCCAGACCAAGATTCAGGACAAGGTGACGCTGGCCAAGATCGACGAGGAGTATGAGGCAAAGGTCGACGACCTGAAAGATATTCTGGTCGACAAGCTGATGGAGCTGACCAAGGGCAGGACGTCGCAGGGCGTAAAGGACTATACCGGTGCCGAAATCATCTCCAAGGGTTCGAAGTTCACCGTCACGGCCCTGAAGAACCTGGAGTATGGCGACATCCAGACCAGCAAGTGGACCAACGACGACCACAAGAATGAGTTGATTGCCCAGCTCATCATCAACTATATGAAGAAGTACAAGCTGCTCGATGCCGAGATGAAGCGCAAGAAGTTTGCGATTACCATTGGCGACGAGCTGCCTTCGGGCATCCTGCAGATGGCCAAGGTCTACGTGGCCAAGAAGCGCAAGATTGGCGTGGGCGACAAGCTGGCCGGACGTCACGGTAACAAGGGTATCGTGTCGAAGGTCGTTCGCCAGGAGGACATGCCGTTCCTCGAGGACGGCCGTCCCGTCGACCTGGTGCTGAACCCGTTAGGTGTGCCTTCGCGCATGAACCTCGGTCAGATATTCGAGGCCATCCTCGGTGCCGCAGGCAAGAAGCTGGGCGTGAAGTTTGCAACACCTATCTTCGACGGTGCCAAGCTTGACGACCTGGCCGAATGGACCGACAAGGCAGGACTGCCCCGCCTGTGCTCGACCCACCTCTACGACGGCGAGACCGGTGAGAAGTTCGACCAGCCCGCAACGGTGGGCATCACCTACTTCCTCAAGCTGGGCCACATGGTCGAGGACAAGATGCACGCCCGCTCCATTGGCCCGTACAGTCTGATTACGCAGCAGCCTCTGGGCGGTAAGGCACAGTTTGGCGGCCAGCGTTTTGGTGAGATGGAAGTCTGGGCACTGGAGGCCTTCGGAGCCAGCCACGTGCTGCAGGAAATCCTTACTATCAAGTCTGATGATACGGTAGGCCGCTCGAAGGCCTACGAGGCTATTGTCAAGGGTGAACCCATGCCTACGCCAGGCATTCCCGAGTCGCTCAACGTGCTGCTGCACGAGCTGCGCGGTCTGGGCCTGAGCGTCACCTTCGACTAAAGGTAATTGATAATTGATAATTGATAATTGAAAATTATGGCTTTCAAGAAAGATACAAAGACAAAGAGTAATTTCACCAAAATTACCATCGGACTTGCCTCACCGGAAGAAATCCTTGAGAACTCGTTTGGCGAAGTAACCAAGCCTGAGACCATCAACTACCGTACCTATAAGCCGGAGCGCGACGGTCTGTTCTGCGAGCGCATCTTCGGTCCCACGAAGGACTACGAGTGTGCTTGCGGCAAGTACAAGCGCATTCGCTACAAGGGCATCGTCTGCGACCGTTGCGGCGTCGAGGTCACTGAGAAGAAAGTGCGCCGTGAGCGCAGCGGACACATCGAGCTGGTGGTGCCCGTTGCTCATATCTGGTATTTCCGCTCTTTGCCCAACAAGATTGGCTATCTGCTCGGGCTTCCCACGAAGAAGCTCGATGCCGTCATCTACTACGAGCGCTACGTCGTCATTCAGCCCGGTCCGTTAGAGGGCCGCACCAATGCCGAGGGCGAGCCTCTGCTGGGTTCGCGCAAGTACGACCTGCTCTCCGAGGACGAGTATAACGATATTCTCGACAATCAGCTGTCGGAGGATAACTATTATCTTGAGGACACCGACCCCAACAAGTTCGTTGCCAAGATGGGTGCCGAGGCTGTCTACCAGCTGCTGCAGGAACTGGATCTCAACTCCCTTTCCTACGAACTGCGCGACCGTGCCAATACCGACTCGTCGCAGCAGCGCAAGAACGAGGCCCTGAAGCGCCTGCAGGTGGTCGAGGCCTTCCGTCAGAGTGTGGAGAAGGGTGTCAACCGCCCCGAGTGGATGATTATGAAGATTATC
Source organism: uncultured Prevotellaceae bacterium (assembly GCA_900318815.1). GTDB lineage: Bacteria > Bacteroidota > Bacteroidia > Bacteroidales > Bacteroidaceae > Prevotella. The sequence goes on along the minus strand of ONMA01000023.1, from coordinate 62,783 downwards.
CCCGTGACGCCTCCCGAACTGCGCCCGCTCGTTCCGCTGGATGGCGGACGTTTTGCCACCAGCGACCTGAACGACCTCTATCGCCGTGTCATCATCCGCAACAACCGCCTGAAGCGACTCATGGAGATCAAGGCTCCCGAGGTCATCCTGCGCAACGAGAAGCGCATGCTGCAGGAGGCCGTCGACTCACTCTTCGACAACAGCCGCAAGTCGTCGGCTGTGAAGAGCGACAGCAACCGACCCCTGAAGTCGCTCTCCGACTCGCTGAAGGGCAAGCAGGGACGTTTCCGTCAGAATCTGCTCGGTAAGCGCGTCGACTATTCAGCCCGTTCGGTGATTGTCGTCGGCCCCGAGCTGAAGATGGGTGAGTGCGGTCTGCCCACGCTGATGGCAGCCGAGCTCTACAAGCCGTTCATCATCCGCAAGCTCATCGAGCGCGGCATCGTGAAGACCGTGAAGTCGGCCAAGAAGATTGTCGACCGCCGCGAGCCCGTCATCTGGGACATCCTGGAGAATGTGATGAAGGGTCATCCCGTGCTTCTCAACCGTGCCCCTACACTTCACCGTCTGGGCATTCAGGCCTTCCAGCCCAAGCTCATCGAGGGCAAGGCCATTCAGCTGCACCCGCTGGCTTGTACCGCCTTCAACGCCGACTTCGACGGCGACCAGATGGCCGTTCACCTTCCCCTCTCCAACGAGGCTATCCTTGAGGCTCAGCTGCTCATGCTGCAGAGCCACAACATCCTGAACCCGGCCAACGGCGCACCTATCACTGTGCCTTCACAGGACATGGTGCTCGGCCTGTACTATATCACTAAGATTCGTCCCGGTGCCAAGGGCGAGGGCCTCTCGTTCTACGGTCCCGAGGAAGCCATCATTGCCCGCAACGAGGGCAAGTGCGACCTGCACGCCCAGGTGAAGGTGATGGTCGACGACGTGGTCGACGGCAGGAAGATCCGTCATCAGGTCGAGACCTCCGTGGGCCGTGTCATTGTCAATGGCATCATTCCTCCCGAGGTGGGCTATGTCAACAAGGTCATCTCGAAGAAGAGCCTGCGCGACATCATTGCCGACGTCATCAAGAACGTGGGCTTCGCCGAGGCCTGCGAGTTCCTCGACGGTATCAAGAACCTGGGCTATCGCATGGCTTATCTGGCCGGTCTGTCGTTCAACCTCGACGACATCATCATCCCGAAGGAGAAGGCCGAACTCATTGAGAAGGGTAACGAGGAAGTCCAGCAGATTACCGACAACTACAACATGGGCTTCATCACCGACAACGAGCGCTACAACCAGGTCATTGATACCTGGACCCACGTGAACAACGACATCGGCAACATCCTGATGAAGCAGATGACCGAGGCCGACCAGGGCTTCAACGCCGTGTTCATGATGCTCGACTCCGGTGCCCGTGGTTCTAAGGACCAGATCAAGCAGCTCTCCGGTATTCGTGGTCTGATGGCCAAGCCTCAGAAGGCCGGTGCCGAGGGCCACCAGATTATTGAGAACCCCATCCTGTCGAACTTCAAGGAGGGCATGTCGGTGCTGGAGTACTTTATCTCTACCCACGGTGCCCGTAAGGGTCTGGCCGACACCGCCATGAAGACGGCCGATGCCGGATACCTGACCCGCCGACTGGTCGACGTCTCGCACGACGTGATTATCAACGAAGAGGACTGCGGCACGCTGCGCGGACTCGTCTGCACTGCGCTGAAGAGCGGCGACGAGGTCATTTCCTCGCTCAGCGAGCGCATCCTGGGTCGTGTCACCGTTCACGACATCATCAACCCGAAGACGGGCGACGTCATTCTTGAGGCCGGCGAGGAGATAACCGAGCCTATAGCCGAAGAGATTGAGAAGGCCGAGATTGAGAGCGTCGAGATTCGTTCGGTGCTCACCTGCGAGTCGAAGAAGGGTGTCTGCCGCAAGTGCTATGGCCGCAACCTGGCCACGCGCCGCATGGTGCAGAAGGGCGAGGCCGTCGGCGTCATTGCCGCTCAGGCCATCGGTGAGCCGGGTACGCAGCTCACGCTCCGCACCTTCCACGCCGGTGGTGTGGCTGCCAACGCCGCCGCCAATGCCAGCATCATCTCGAAGTATGAGAGTGCCCGCATCGAACTGGAGGAGGTGCGTACCGTGCCGTTCGACGAGGACGGACGCGAGTGCGAGATGGTTGTCTCGCGTCTGGGTGAAATCAGCTTCGTCGACCCGAACACCAAGATTGTGCTCTCCAAGGTCACGCTGCCTTACGGTGCCTCCCTCTACTTCCGTCATGGCGAAGTGGTGTCGAAGGGCGACAAGGTGGCTCAGTGGGACCCCTTCAACGCCGTCATCGTGTCCGAGTTTGCCGGTGCCATCAAGTTCAATGATGTCATCGAGGGCGTGACCTTCCGTTCCGAGACCGACGAAACCACCGGCCTCACCGAGAAGATTGTCACCGAGTCGAAGGATAAGACCAAGGTGCCCACCTGCCACATCATGAACATTTCGAAGAATGCAGAGGATGGCGAGATTCTCGGCACCTATAACTTCCCCGTGGGTGGCCACGTCGTGGTCGAGGACGGGCAGACCGTCAAGACGGGTGAGACGCTTGTCAAGATTCCGCGTGCTGCTGCCAAGGGTGGTGATATTACCGCTGGTCTGCCCCGTGTCACCGAGCTGTTCGAGGCCCGCAACCCGTCGAACCCCGCTGTTGTCTCCGAGATCGATGGTGAGGTCACCATGGGCAAGGTGAAGCGCGGCAACCGCGAGATCATCGTTACCTCGAAGACGGGCGACCAGCGCAAGTACCTCGTCTCGCTCTCCAAGCAGATCCTGGTGCAGGAGCACGATGCCGTGCGTGCCGGCACGCCGCTCTCCGACGGTGCCATCACGCCCAGCGACATCCTCGCCATCAAGGGCCCGACCGCTGTTCAGGAGTACATCGTGAACGAGGTGCAGGACGTGTACCGCCTGCAGGGTATCAAGATCAACGACAAGCACTTCGAGATTATCGTGCGCCAGATGATGCGCAAGGTGCAGATCAACGACCCCGGCGACACCTCGTTCCTCGAGCAGGAGATTGTCGACAAGCTCGACTTTGCCGAGGAGAACGACCGCATCTGGGGTAAGAAGGTGGTCACCGATGCCGGCGACAGCGACCAGCTCAAGGCCGGTCAGATTGTCACCGCACGTCGTCTGCGCGACGAGAACTCCAGCCTGAAGCGCCGCGACCTCCGTCTCGTCCAGGTGCGCGATGCTGTGCCCGCCACGTCTACCCAGATTCTTCAGGGTATCACCCGTGCCGCCCTGCAGACCAAGAGCTTCATGTCGGCTGCATCGTTCCAGGAGACCACGAAGGTGCTCAACGAGGCTGCCATCCGCGGCAAGCAGGACTTCCTCGAGGGCATGAAGGAGAACGTCATCTGCGGTCACCTCATCCCCGCCGGTACTGGTCTGCGCGAGTTCGATAAGCTCATCGTAGGCTCCAAGGAGGACTACGAGCGCATGCAGGCCAACCGCAAGAACGTGCTCGACTTTGTCCAGGAGCCGGTGATCGAGGAGTAAGCCCCCTACAGGTGTTTACGTCCTAATAGGCAATCATAGTCCCCAAAGGCTGATGGCTTTTGGGGACTTTTTTAAAACCATCGTGAAAATAATTTATTAACCAATAACGACCTGATATGATGAAAAGAATTGTTTCACTGGCCATTTGCCTCCTTGCCACGCTGATGGTGATGGCAGGCCACCTTACGCCCGGACAGGCAGAGCAGCGGGCAAGGGAGTTTCTTGACAAGAAGGCGCAGAAGGCAGTTGCCCACGGCCTCCGGCTGGCCAAGCGTCAGCCGCTGTTGCAGCAGCAGTCTTCATCCGTAGCCGCCTATTATGTGTTCAACGTGGGTCAGGACGAGGGCTTCGTCATGGTGAGCGGCGACGACCGCACCCCCGCCATCCTGGGCTATGCCGACCATGGTGCTTTCACCGACGAGCCGTTGCCACCGCACATCCAGGCCTGGTTCGACGGCATTGCCGACCAGCTGGCCTATCTGGAGCGTACCGACGCGCGCTATGAAGCCCCCCGCATGGAGCTGGACTACGAGCCCGTCGAGCCGCTGCTTTCGAGTTTCTGGAATCAGGATGCGCCTTACAACGGCTCCTGTCCCATCGACCCGTCTACCGGCGAGCGCAGCGTCACGGGCTGTGTGGCCACTGCCATGGCCCAGGTACTCAACTATTATCAGTATCCCGCCCAGACCACGGCTCCTATCCCGTCCTATACGTCAGTAAGTAACAACATTTCCATGCCTGAGATACCTGTTACCACTATCGACTGGGAAAATATGCTCAATCAGTATAACTCGCGTGCCACAGAGACCCAGCGGCAGGCCGTGGCCCAGCTGATGCTCCTGTGCGGCCAGTCGGTCAAGATGGACTATAGCAGCCAGAGCAGTGGAGCCGTTTCGCACGTGGCTGTCAACGCCTTCCAGAACTATTTCGGCTACGACAAGACTGTGCGCGTGCTGGAGCGCACCAGCTTCAGCACGGCCGAGTGGGAGTCGATGCTCTATGCCGAGGTGTCCAATGGGCGTCCGGTGCTCTATGGCGGCAGTTCTACGGGTGGTGGCCATGCCTTTGTCGTCGATGGCTACGACGGCGACGGCCTCTTCCACATCAACTGGGGCTGGGGTGGTCAGAGCGATGGCTACTTCCTTATCTCCGTGCTCAATCCCAACAGCACCGCCGGCATTGGCTCCAGCAGCAGTAACGACGGCTATAGCTATGATCAGGATGCTGTCATCGGCATTCAGTACGGCAGTGGCGAGTTCGTGCCCGAAAGGCTCACCGTGAGGGAAATCAACCTTAGTGGGTCTTCCACGTTTACACGCTCTTCGTCCAGTGCCGACTTTACGAATGTTATTTTAAAGACGGTTGCCTATAACGTTGCGGGTCTCACGCTCGATGAGTTTAAGTTCGGTATCGCCCTGTTCAATGCCGACGAGGAGTGGGTGGGCGACGACGTTCTTAGAGGGCAGTCCTATGGCGTGTTGCCCTACCTCAATGGTAGGGAGTTCACGACTTACTTGTCCTTCGGTGCTGGTCTGGCCGATGGCGACTACTACCTCGTTCCCGTTAGCAAGACCACCTATTCCACAGAGTGGGAACCTTGCTATGGTGCCGATGTCTTCCGCATCAAGGCCACTATCGCAGGCAACACGCTCACGCTCACTGAGCCCTCCGTCAGCCTGACAGCCACCTTGCAGACCACAGGCAAGACCGAAGTGTTCTCCAGTCTGCCCCTCCATGCTACCATCACCAACAACGGCTCTTATTACAATGACTACGTCTATCTGCTGTATGAGAATGGTGGAAAATTTTACAATATGGGAGGCAAGATCCTCGAGGTGGGGGCTGGTGAGACCGTGGATTTCGACATTTCCTACGTTCCCAACTACTCGGGCACCAATCATATCTATCTGACGTATCAGTCGAAAAATGGTTATACGCCTTTCGCAATGACCGATATCGAGGTGGCTCCGATGCCCAGCAATCTCCGCCTGAATTCTACTTTCACGCTGACCAATGCCACGGGAAGTGTCGTGACCGACGATTTTGTGGAGGGTCAGATTCTTGTTACCAATGTGGGTGGCGACTATGACAAGAACATCAGGCTTGTCCTTGGTGAGAAGGGTTCTGGCAACACTTTCTATAGTGTTGACATGCAGACGCAACAGTTGGTGATTGATGCGGGACAGAGTACTACGTTCGATTTCAGCTTCCATGGGTTGGAGCCTGGCAAGGAGTACCTCATTTGGATGATGTATGTCAACAATGGTTCCTGGGTCAGTTCCAATGGACAGGCTCACTTCTTTGTCGAAATTCCCACGCCCACGTATAGCGTCAGCGCTACTCCTGCCGACGCGACACAAGGCTCCGTCACTGTCAGTCCCAGTGGCAACGGTACCTACGAGGAAGGTTCTACCGTCACCCTGACTGCCACGCCTGCCGAGGGCTATCACTTCGCGCAGTGGAGCGACGGAACTGTCAGTAATCCTTACACGCTCACCGTCAACGGCGACATCAGCCTTCAGGCGCAGTTCGCTCCCAACGAGTACGCCATCATCTACATGGTGCGTAAGGTGGAGTGGGCACGCGACAACGTGGCCTACGGTTCGCCCATCGTGTTGCGCGACATCGCTGATACCGAGCTGAGCGAGTGGTACGACGGCTGGCTCTTCCAGGACGGTATCGAATATGTGACAATGCCCGCCCACGATGTCATCGTCATTCCGTCTATCATCCTGGGTGTCAGTTCCGTAGCTAAGGGAACCACTCTGGTCGATGTCTATGACCTCAGCGGTCGCCTCGTGCGCAGCAAGGTTGCCCGTGCCGCCCTGCCGAAGCTGCTGCCTGCCGGCATCTACCTCGTGGAGGGTCGCAAGTTCGTAGTCAGGTGAGGGGGCTTTCTCGCCCTGTTACCCGGCGAATATTTCGTCACACTCTGGCGTATATTCCGTTCCACCTCATTGGAAGTTTCCTTACACTTCAATGCATAGTTAATCACGGTGTAATTAATGTTTAATTACACCGTGATTAATGTTTCGTTGAGGTGTGATGAAGCATCCGCTACGCTGTAATCCCTGCTTCGCCGTGGTGTAAGGGATTATCAGTGTACAATGGATATTTTCTGGTATTTCCTTGCTTTATTCAAGGAAAGTTCGTATCTTTGCCGCTACAAAGTGCAAAACGATATGATTATGGAGGCAAAGAGAACCACGCAACAAGTCATCGACTGGCTGAAAGCCGCCGAGAAGCGACAGCAGGATTGGCAACAAGAAGTGAAAAAACGCTGGGCTGAGAAGAAACAGCCCAAAATAGTTGCCGCCGTATGAAACAGCTCAATATCGACCGCATCAACGCCAAGGCGCCGTACGTTTCGACTGGGCCTCAAGTGCATCCTGTTCGGCACGTCAAAAAGTTGTTACTTAATATGGGAAGGTTTCTTGTAATTGGAATGGCCACACGAATTGTGGCAGTGAAGAAAGAAGTGATAGGCTGCTTCTTTAGTGGCGGTTTCAGAAACCGTGAGGTTTTATTAGACACTTTGAATAAACGGTTCAATGCACACGGCATCTATGATGTCGAGGAAGACGACGAGGAAATCAGACTTGTTTTGAAGCCTGATGTTGCTCAAAAAGAATGGATTTCATTCCTGAGGTCATTCTATAAACTGCGCTATGGCAATGAAGACATTGAAGGTGTCATTGATGACTTGTCAAAGCAGAACAGCCTGCAGTCCTGGCTCGAAATTGCCAGCCGAAAAGAGTATGAGAGTTATCAGGCCGACAGACTATACTCTTTTCCGATAAGCGATGAGAAACAGGACAACCGTTCCCATTTGGTCATTGATTATGTCATTCTCAGCCTGACAGGTAAAATTATCATGGAATGCTATGCCAAACTTTTCGAATTCTTCACAAGACTCATCCGTGAACGATTGCCTGAATTCCGCTTGGCCGATGGCCTGATTATAGACATTACAGACTGACATCAGAAAATAGTTTTTCTCCGAATCGCTTGGCGCACGGATTTTCAGTGCAGTTTCTTTGGTCGTTTTGTGATTGTTTTGTATCTTGTGCCGACAAAGAGATTGAGGTGTATCTGAGGGAGTTGGGGATTGTAAAATAACAACTGGCGCAAAAAATGCGATAGTTCGCAAATTCTGTTTTGGAACATTTGAAAGATAATAGACTATGGCAAAGAGGATAAAGGCAAGGGAAAGCCAGAATGTAGAATATAAAAGCAGCTGGCATGACAAATTCTTCGAAGCAGAAGAATACAGACCATACAGAAAATCATACAGAAGAAACTACCCAGAAAACTACCCAGAAAACTACCCAGAAAACTACCCAGAAAATCATTGATATGATTCAGAGGAATATGTATGTTACAAGGCGTGAACTTGCTGAAGCATGTGGAATATCGTCCAGTGGAGTTAAGTGGCAATTGAAACAGTTACAAGCTAATAACATTATTCGTCGTGTTGGCCCAGACAAAGGTGGCCATTGGGAAATCATTGAAACGAAAGGAGAATGACTAATACTTGCGGTTGCTAAGTGCCATACTTACGAGCCGTAAGTGCCATCTCCTGTTTCGCTTCGTCGGCCATGATGTGCTGTGTCGCAGCCTCTCATCAGGGAAATTCGCAATTTCCTTGGCACATTGTTAGATTCCTGTATGGTTCTATTCGGGATTTACAGATATTAAAGAAGGTACAACTACCCCCCAAGAACGAGATTTTGGGGGGTAGTTCGTCTGAAAATGGCTTAACTACCACCCAAAAGAACGAGGTTTTTAGGGGGTAGTTCAAGAGAAAAAGGCTTAACTACCACCCAAAAACAAAGGGGTTCTGAAAAACAAAGGGGTTCAAAGTATATCTTGAAAATGCTTGAAGTGATCATCCCTACCAGCGATACCGTCTGACGGAGAAAGCTATGCACCTAAAGTATTCACAAACATCAGAGGAACAATGACTATGGTAGCAGATAACAAGGATAATGCAAGACGGTTAGCGTCATCCTTTGTCATGCAATAATCAGCGCGACTCACAATCTAAACGTTATATTTGCGGTGTCTAAGTACCATACTTGCGGTGTCTAAGTGCCATACTTATGAGCCGTAAGTGCCATGTTCTTGGGGGACAGTAGACAGTAAAGACAGTGGAAAATAGAAACTCTTTCGCGTACACACGCACGCATGTACGCGAGAAAAGTTTAAAAATTACTGTCTTTTACTGTCTACTGTCCGTCATACAAAGTGTATGTGTGTAGCCGTCAAAACATATTAAAAAAACATAATAACAAGAACTAAACGAGGATTATTTTACAAATGATAAAAGAAATTGAAAATAAAGCACTATCTTTGTACCATTAATACTCAATCAGATGGAGAACATTAATAGAATCAAGATGGTGCTGTTCGAGAAAAAGCGTACAGCCAGGTGGCTTTCAGAACAGATGGGGGTAACACCATCTACTGTCAGCAAATGGTGTACAAACACATCTCAACCCGACCTTGCAACAATACTGAAAATTGCGGATTTGTTAGAAGTTGATATTAGAGAACTGTTTGTGAGGGAATATAAGTCCTATCTCATATCTCAAGGTTCCAAGTGATGGGTTTAAAGATTGGCATCTTATTACAATGAACATTATGCAAGGCGACATATTTAAAGCATTTTGCCGTTATGTGGATGAACGCATCTTCTCAAAAGAAAATATGGGTTCTTATGTCGCATTGGTTATTGACCAATCTTTCGTCGACGATTTCTGTAGATCAAACCATACAACAGAAGATGCTCTAATGTCTGCTGTTCGCCGTATTTTGTGGAGAACCGGACACGATGAATTGTCAATTAAAGGCATTGTTGCCATTCAACTCTTTGCTGCATCTAAAAGAGCAAACACAGACGATGGCCTAACTGTAACAAATTATAGAGAGCGTTTGTCACAGGTCGTTGATTGGGATATTAATGACTTAGACCACTGGATGGCAACATATCAAGATGATATATGGCATTCATTATATACTTGGTGTGATAACAATTTAATTAAGATAACGAAAACAAAAAGAAGAAACGGACCTTATTGCTATGTCCAATATCCTGTAGCCCAAGCCCTACGTGTTTTCAATGAAGAGGATTTGTTCTATATAGCCAGGGGATTCGTTGAAAAGCATCTCTACCCAGGGGCGGATATTTCACAAATGGACTTCTGGAGAATCATCGCCAAACATTCCATTTTAAGGTATTTTGGAACAAGCCATGCCTATGACGTAGTGGAAAATTCGGTCTCTGACGATGATTATTATTCACAGATATACAACTATTATCTTCGTTGGGATGGCAAGTACAAATTCCGTGAGAAAGTTGTCAAAACAGACCCATCATATGCAGAAGTGTTTGCATATCTCACGAACGATTTAAACACCCTGGAGCTTCGTAACGAGCATTTAAAACTCCTGCACAGTTTTTCATATGATCAGATGATTTATCCTATTATTGGAAAACATTTTCTATTTAAGCGGGAGGGAATTTTGTTGTTTAAGAGGGATGATGTATATGAGAACCGCTGGCAGGAGGTTTGGTATATCGATGCCGACGAAGCTGACTATTCTAAAGAGTCTGGTAATTATGGTATCGTTGTATGCTTTAGAAACGCTGTGCCGTTAAAATGGGAATACAAATTGAAACGATGCGAAATCCTTTCTGAGAATAAATTTGTTGTAATATACAAACTAATCAGGTGTATTTCTACAGAGGAATTTTTCACAGAGAAGCGTCCTTATGAATTATATGGTGGACTCAAAATCGGTCGTAATACATACTTAAAAGGAGCCACGCCCATTTTACGAATGTTAAAGCCTTCTATGGTGTGGATTGACGGCAAAGCTGTTGATGAGAAAAGTATTGCTGGCGATTATACATTAAACCATATAGAAGCAGGAAGTCACTTTATTAAAGTAATCGAACCCGTAAGATTCAATTCATACAAAATAAAGTTTGAAGTTGTCGATACATCTGCAAGTATATGGGAATGGCAGAGCAGTTACAATAAATGGCAGATTGGGAAGAAACCCGTATTATGGAATAATACCAAATTGGAGAGTGGCATTGTCGGGTTGGATTTTTCTTCTGTCTGCGATAATGAGTCGTCTCTTGATGAGAGTGTTACCAAACGATGGGCCAAAGCACTGGTTTTTGACGAATATCATCCTAATGAAAATAATATTGCTATTAACTTAACGAGATCATAATATGAAAACATTTGATTATGAACAATATAGGGTTGTTGGTCTTGTAGAAGACAAACTTGGCGACAATGGTTTTATCAATGTGATTGGCTATTGTGATGACAACTTACATGTTTTTCATCCACTCACTTCGTCTGAAGCCCAAAACCTATTCCCTTCTCGTGGTAAAATCTTTGCATATAGATTTAACCTCGATTATAAGGATCTTAAAAAGAGCATTGTTTGCCTGTGCGTTCAACCCAGCAATAATGATGGAAAAGATAGCTTTGTCTGGGATTGGGATGCAGAAGTCATTGAGTATGGGCAAAGAATCCACACGCTTAAAGGAGTATTCACAGAGGATAGCCAGCATAATTATGACATCCTCGCTAATAACGGCTTACTTGATGTTAATAGCGACAAGTTAGTTTTTAGTGGCGGACGGGTTTATCAGATTATTCCCGATAACAGCGACAGGGTATTAAAATATTGGGAAGCATCATCACTCGATATAGTTACAGTCGATGGCTATAAGTATTTCGTAGGAATATCCTTACCTAAGCGCGATGGCTTGTTAGATATCACCAACGATGAACAGTTAGCTAACTGGTATTTATCCAAGGTTGTCAAAAAGAATTGGTCTGGTATTGTTCAGGCTCAATCATTTCGCAACTCTGAAAGCTTTTTGAGAGAATTGCTTTCTTCGCAAAAAGACCTTGACGCGGCTACCATTGAGAACAGGTTGAAACGACTTTTATCGATTGATACAAGCATATCTCTTATGTTTGACAGCTTAAAAGATATTGCTGAAACTCCATGGTTTTCTGAAGTCGTCAATAGAAGTATATCACAGGAGAAAGAGCATCTGATAGAACAACTCAAGAATGACAATCTTGAAGAGATTCAAAAGATAAAGGAATACCATGATTTGGAACTGATGCAGTTAGAAGAAGAGCAGAAAGCAAAGATCGAAAAGTTGCAGCAGGAGATTGACGAAAAGAGAAAGGACCTCGAGGTGCAGGAACGCTCTCTCGATGCCAAGCTTCAGGAGAAGAATTTTGAGATAGAATTGTTAGATGAAACCGCTAAGGAGAAACAACAAGCGATTACTGCACTTGAAGAATCCATCGCTAAGATGAATGACAGAAAAGCTTCTATCATTCAAGACTTCTCCATCATACAGGAGGTGTTGTCTGCATCTGTTCCACAGAACGTAGTTGCTACCGTAGAACCTTCCAAGCAATTCTCATTGGAAGAGATTAACTATTCCGAGAATCCTATTACCCGTTTCCAAGCATACGTCAAATCGCTGGAGAATATTCTGAAAGCCAACGAAGCACCTAAGTGTTCGCCGCAGGCCTTGGCCAGATTGCTGGCTAAATATCTTGTTGTGCTGTGCCCGAGTCAGGCTATAGCACAAGCACTTATACTGGCTTCACATAAATGTCGTTATATGACAGAATATGTGAGCGCGAAGTGGGCATCTTTTGACGACCTCTGGAATAATGGTTTGGCCTATATCGTTGGAAAAAGCAATGAAGAACCAGAGACAATACACTTTCTGTTATTGCAAAACATAAATCTCTCATATCTACCGAATTACTTGCAACCATTAGCTGACCTTCAAAAAGGTCTTATAACCAAATTCCCTGCAACGGATATTCCTCTACCTAAAAATTTACGCATTCTCTGTACAGTGGCTGAGGATGAACTTATAACGATGCCAGCATCAGTCCTAAAACATTTTGGCTGTATTGACAAAGCTTGTCAATTTGATATATCATCTGCTATGATAATGGCTGATGATGCTAATTTAGGTTATCTCACAACAGAAGAGCTTATTCGTGAAGGGCGACAAGATTTTGAGTTACATAACATGTTTGAGCAGTATATAGATGAGTAAGACCATAAGATTAACGGACCTTCAGAATTTATTCTATATATGGATGAGTAAATTCGAGAAGAGGAGCCTTGAGAACATCAAGGTTCACTGTGATTTTCTCAATGAAAGTTACGGTCTTAATCTGCCATATCCTAATTGGAGCATCTTCTGGCCATTGGTGTTCAATGGACTGATTGACCATATAGGCAAAGGGTATTACGCTCTTACTACTCCTATAATCATAGATTTCGGCTACCATTATGTCTATATCAACTACAAGCCAAACAATGTCAAATCCAAGCTACTTACCACAGGCATCTATTTGTCTGAGAGAATAGACAATCCAAGAGATTTTGCCGTTATTAAGGTAAATCCGCTGTCAGCATTAAAAAGATTCCCTACTGTCAAAGATGTTGTTGACTCTTTTGGCAAATCACAACGTGACCCTAAAGAGCTGGAATATTACCATTGGAAATCGGGTAAAGGTATAGCCAAACTTGAAGCAGATGGTCTTACACGCTATTTTTCCATACCAGACGAGCTATATCTGCGCGAACTCCCAAGTAGGTCTGTCAACCCAGAAGCATTTGCTATTGCTTATAGTTTTAGCCGTGCTATCAATAATATTCCTAATGGCAGTTATAATAAAACAACTAATACGCTTACTCTACCGACTTTTGCCCTGCCATACATACTTTACAGAACATTGTTGCTCCACGCCCTATCAGAAGGAGCAATACCAGAGGTAAGTGACAAATATTACATTTTTAACAATATACCTTCCTCTTATGTGAGACAATTGAATAGAATTTTTTTAAACTCGATAGTTTATGAATGACCCTATAAAAATATACAAGGATATACGCAATGCTTACTATAAATACATAGGAAGTGGTTTACCATTCTTTCGTGAAGAATATAATCTGGAACGTAACGAACTAATAAGGGAGCCTGGTACTATTTCGCAGCCTCCCATCATTGAGATTGTTCCGAAATATCATGAGAAAGCCACACTTAAAGAATTTTGTGTGGCAGAAGGGGTAAGCAGTGAATTGAACGATTTTGTTAATTGCGGTCTATTCTCACAGGGTGGTACGTTTGAAAGGAAAATGTATAGCCATCAATATGAGGCACTTAAAACTGCCCACCTTGATAGAAAAATCATTGTAGTTACGACAGGTACAGGCTCGGGTAAAACAGAATGCTTCTTACTTCCTGTTATCGCAGACCTCATCAAGGAATCAAAGCACTGGAAAAATGATCGTCCTCATGCTATGAGAGCAATGATTCTCTATCCTCTTAATGCGCTTGCAGAAGACCAGATGATTCGACTCAGAAAAGCTGTTAATAGCAGAAAAGATGACAAAAGTGGTGCTCTTGACTGGTTAGATAGAAATAGAAATGGACATCGTTTCTATTTCGGTCGTTATACGGGAGCAACTCCAGTTAGCGGCTCAAAAGAAAAGGCCAAAGATAAACTTCGAGAAGAAAGGCTAAGCTTAATAAGGGATTGGAACGCAGCAAAAGAAAGTGGTGAGAAGGAACTGTTGTATCACATTCCTTGTATGGAGAATGACTCTGCAGAGATGTGGGATAGGTTTTCCATGCAGGAAAACGCCCCTGATATTCTTATCACAAACTACAGTATGCTCAATGTTATGCTGATGCGTGACAATGAACTGAAGATGTTTGAGGATACACGCAAATGGCTAGCAAAAGACAGGCAAAATGTATTCCATCTGGTTATAGATGAATTGCACACCTATCGTGGAACAGCAGGTACCGAAGTTGCTTATTTGATTCGAATACTACTTGACAGATTAGGAGTTGCGCCCGACTCTCCTCAAGTTCAATTCCTGGCTACCAGTGCGTCGTTAGGAGAAAACCAGCAGTCCATTGACTTCCTTGCCGAGTTCTTCGGTATAGACAAAGAGCGATTTAATGAAAGATTCACTATCATTTCAAATCCTCCCCAAGCAGCAGTTGAAAGACCTACCGTGAATATACCTTGTGAAGAACTTGCTAATTATTATGAAACAGATGATACGATAGAAAGCGATAAGGCGTTTCTTGCGGCTCTTGGCTGTGAGTCCTTCTTAGCCGTTACGCAGAAGTATCAACTTGTAGAGTGGTTGAAATATGCTATGAGTACATCAAAAGGAATACTTCCTCATGATGTCGTAAGCATTTCGAAGACACTTCCCATAAATGAAGATATTGCTTTAATAACAACAGCAGCCATCATAAAGGTAATATGTGAGGGAGCAACTTCAAGTGGGTATATATTACCACTTCGTGCACATTTCTTCTTCAGGAACCTATCAGGTCTTTGGGCATGTTCTTCACATGAATGCAAGGACGTTTGTAAAGAATATCAGTTTGCTGACAGAGCAATAGGCAGGTTTTACAAGCGCCCTCGTAACGTATGTTCTTGTGGCATGAAGGTGTTAGAACTACTGGTATGTGAGAACTGTGGTGAGGTCTTTCTTGGTGGTTATCAAATCATAAGAAACGGTAGGACTTATCTTAGTGTTGAAAAGCCAATCGGCAATGACTTTGTTGGATATGGTGTCTTGTGGAAAGGAAAAGAAAAGCCTGAGGACGGATGGATTCATGTTTCATACGATGCAGCCACAGGTGAGTGTGTCAATGACATGGATGGGCAATACTGGCTGCATCTACAAAAGAGCGACTCAGAAACAAAATTTCCTCATAAATGTCCCAAGTGTGAAGTCTCATACAAGGTTAAGGTTGGTGATGCAAACAGTCTAACACCTGTACGCCGTCATAGTACAGGTCTGCAGAAAATCACTCAGGTCCTTGCAGACTCACTTATAAGGTCAATGCGGAATGCCAAAGAGACCAATACGAAGGTAGTGTTATTCTCTGATAGCAGACAGTCAGCAGCAAAGCTCTCGGCAGGTATAGAACTTGATCATTATCGCGACGTTCTGCGATGGGCTATATTACACTCCCTTAGTGGAAACGACAAGGCCGTTGAGATTCTTAACAAATATCGGAAAGGACAACCTTTAACAGTAGAGGAGAAAGAAACATTTAAGTCATTAAGCAACACTCCAACATTCCGTGAATATATCGGCTACATCAGAGATGAAAAAGATGATTTGATAACGGATGATGCATTGGAAGCACTTAATGAGTTTCTTAATGCGGTGTCAGGTCAGAACTTGGATAACATTGAAGATGAAGTGTTTAGGATTCTGTTGAAGCAAGGAATGAATCCTGCAGGTCCTAAGCCATCTGTAACCGAAAGTAGCATAGCGGGATGCTGGTCTGAGCTATATGACTTTATCCAGCTTAAGGTTAAGCCTGGATTAAGTGACAATAAAAAACAATTTGAGGAAAACATTCGTTCGTCAAACAAAACCGAACAGATAACAAGCATTTTCTCAAACAAGAAGCGTTCATTCGAAGAACTGAAGTTAGGTTATCTGACACCATCAAAAGATATATCAGATCCTATTTGGAGAGAAATGGCATGTGCTACAATCCGTATCTTGGGTGAAAAAAGAAGGATAAAAGGTATTCCATCTAAATATCCTGCTACTGAAAGTTTTCCGAGAGAAGTAAGAAACTTGGTGAAAACCGTGTTTCATGTAACCAGTAATAGCGCAGTTGAAGAAAAGATAGAGGAGTTGAGAAGGCTTCTCAGAAGTCGTGGAATTATTGATACAACAACTGTTAGACTGACAGGAGAAGGTATCTCTTTTGTGAAAGCAGATATAGGTAGCAAATATTGGGTTTGTCCTAAATGTAAAACCATCCACATGCATCATGACAATGGCTTTTGCATCAACTGCAATAACAAATTAGGAGAGGCTTTTGTTTTGACCGAAAAGGACGTGTCTAACCCGGAAGACTACTATCTTACACTGCTTAACAGCACGGATAGTGTTTACCGCCTGCATTGTGAGGAAATGACCGGTCAGACAGCAAAAGAAGATTCAAGACGGAGACAACGACTATTCCAAGAAATATTCCTTGAAAATGAAAATAGCATTGTTGACGGTATCGACTTGTTAAGTGTTACAACCACAATGGAGGCTGGTGTTGACATTGGCTCACTGTCAGCGGTAATGATGGGTAACGTGCCACCTCAACGTTTTAATTATCAACAGCGAGTAGGTCGTGCAGGTCGCCGCGGAAACCCTCTGTCGGTGGCGTTGACTGTTGCACGTTCCTCAAGCCACGACCAAACCAACTTTATAGAATACAATCGCATGGTGTCAGATACCCCCAAAGACCCATATTTGGAAGTGCGTACTGTGGAAATAGCCCAACGTATAGTTGTAAAGGAGGTTTTGTTCAAAGCACTTCGGAAAGAAAGTGGCGCCAAAGATAGCGTACACGGAAATTTCGGACTCGTAGAAAATTGGAACTATAATAAAGACATCGTTACGAAGTGGTTAGATGGCAATCAGGATGAGGTACGTCGCATAATAGATGTGGTTACCAATGGAACGGAAATCAGCGATGAATTAAAAGGCGAAATCTTCAACTACATTTACAATAGTCTTCTTGATGAAATAACCAATATAGCCAGTAGTACATCTTTTACGCAAGACCTTCTAAGTGAAAGACTGGCCAACGCTGGCTTGCTTCCAATGTTTGGTTTCCCAACAAGGGTTAGGAATCTATACTTGAAAGACCCAGTACTTCAAGGAAAGCTTCCTTCTGAAGATGTGGTTTCGAGGGACATTGATATGGCTATTAATTCCTTTGCTCCAGGGCATGAGATAGTGAAAGACAAAAAAATCTATAAGTCAATAGGTGTTGTGGAATATGAATACAACAAGTTAAATCACACGGTTAGAGCAAAACACAATTCGTTGAATGTATATAACCAACCATTGTGCCGTTGTCACAATTGTGGCTATTCTACTATTGTTAATTCAGAACCACAAGAGTCATGCCCTGTCTGTGGAAACGAAATGGAAAAAGTAAAGATTTGTTCTCCATTGGGTTTCTTTGTCGACTACGAAAAGAAACCAGAAGATTTCAGCGGTGACTATGATTGGTACTCACCTAATAGCGACATTAGGCTAGATTGTGAACAGTATCTCCATGATTGTGAAACCGTTGCGAACATGACGATACGTAACAATATATCTCCCTCTCAGGGTAGGGTTCATCTGGTAAATGACAACAATGGTGATTTGTATTGTTTGGGAAAGGACGATAAAGGACGGTATGTCTCAAGAAATGTTCTTGAAGAGGGGAAGAAAAAGTCTGTTTGGCTTCAGAATGAAACTAAATACGCTTTCGTTGCCTCAAAGACTACGGGTGTGTTAACATTGTCTATAGACAAGGTCCCCAAGAGCGTAAACCTGTCTCCTATATTTGAGACGAATGCTAATAGTTATGCTGTTAGAGCAACGTTTCTGTCATGGGGCTATTTAGTACGAAAAGCCATATCCTCATATTTAGATATAGATTCGTCTGAGCTCAATGTGGGATTTTATATTGTTCCACAGACCAAAAAGGCAGAGATTTTCTTTGTCGAAAATCTTGAAAACGGTGCTGGCTATTGCAATTTCCTATCAGGAAGACGCTACACCAATGTTCCTATGGAAGCAATAATAGAGCCTTTGTCTGAAGGTGGAGAAATCTATAATCAGCTCACATCAGAAGAACACCAGTCAGGTTGTACTTCTTCCTGTTATGATTGTATACGCGATTATTCGAATCAGAATGTTCATGGTATTCTTGATTGGAGGTTGGGCTTGGATATAGCACGTCTTGCCAATAGCAAGGAAGCAACAATTGACTTCTCTGTACCTTATTGGCATGATTATATATTCTCAACTATAAAGAATATGCTTGAAAGCAACCGATACACAGTGGAAGAAATGCATGGGACACTCATCGGAAACGACCCTTACGGTGACAATTTTATTCTAGTTCATCCTCTGTGGTCTGAACAACATGTTGACTCCTTGATGCAGAAAATAAGGGGAGAATATAAGCCCCTGTCTGTTTTCGGAATAACGAAATTTAAAACATAACTATAACTTGTACAAAGACATAACAATTGACAAATAATACGTTATCATATAATGACCATGTAAGAAATAATATCTCGGAAGGAAGACCAAACATTTGAATGTAAAGGCATTCAAATTGCCCCATAGGCTTTGGCTCTACCTGTCGTGGCATTTGCTAATATGTCTGCTTAAGATGGTGGATTTGCTATTGCCCACTGAGAAACCAAGCGGAGGATAAGAAAACAAGAACAAATAGAAGATACAAAGTGATTAAAGATATGACTGAACAAAAAATAAAGATTCACTCTGGTGGAATACGGCAAGAAGAGAAATACTCAATTCCCTCTTTGCCCCTGCCATACGATTTAGAAACCAAGGAGGTCTTGATGTGGCGTAGTACAAGTTAAAAAATAACGGATTCTTTAACATGAGTATGACTACGAGTTAAGTTTTAACATAAAAGTAAACATAACAGAATATGGAAATGTTCATTCCGCTTTGTCCTTGCAGATGAACGGCAGGACGCTGTCGATGAGGTTCTGCTTGCGTTCCTGCAAGGTGAGGATTTGCTGTTCGAGGGTGTTTTCGGAGACGAAGCGGTAGACGAAGACGGGGTGGCGCTGGCCGATGCGGTGGCTGCGGGCGATGGCCTGCTCCTCGGCGGCACGGTTCCACCAGGGGTCGAGCAGGAACACATAGTCGGCGGCGGTGAGGTTGATGCCCACGCCGCCGGCTTTTAGTGAGATAAGGAAGAACTGGCAGTCGGGCGTGTGCTGGAAATGGGCTATCACCTGTTCGCGCCGCTGTGTCTCGCCTGTCAGCAGGTCGTATTGCCAGCCGCGCTGCTTCATCTCCTTGGCCACGCGCTCCAGCATGCTGACGTACTCGCTGAAGATGAGTACCTTCTTGTCGTCCTTGCCAGGACGGCGCGAGTCGCGCAGCTGTTCCAGACGCTCGAAGACAACCGCCGTCTTGCCTTCGCCGTTGGCAATCTGCCGCAGGCGTTGCAGGGCGGCCATCATCGTGACCTGCTTGCGGGCGGCGGGTGTCTGCGTGTCGAGCCATTCGTTGCGAGCCCGCGACAGCTCTTCGGCGTAGAGGTTGGTCTGCTCGTCGGTCATGGGGCATACCACCACCTCGTCCTGTCGTTCGGGCAGGTCGCTGAGTACCTCCTCCTTGGTGCGTTTCAGGAAGTAGGGGGCAATGAGCCGGCGCAGCACGTCGGCCCGTTCCTGTTCCATCTGACGGGCGATGGGGTTGACGAAGCTACGCTGGAAAAGGCGTGCCTCGCCCAGCAAGTCGGTGTTGAGTACGCTCATCAGGCTCCACAGCTCCATCAGGTTGTTCTCTACGGGCGTGCCGCTCAGTGCCAGTCGGTGCTGTGCCTGCAGGGTGGCTACGGCCTGGTGTACTTGCGACGTGGGGGTCTTGAAGGCCTGGCTCTCGTCGAAGACGATGATGCCGAACGCTATGCAGCCCAGATGGCCGATGTCGTTGACCAGTGTGCGGTAGGTGGTGACTACCACGTCCCAGCGCGTCAGTGCCATGCGCTTGTCGCGCCGTTTGTCGGTGTCGCCCGTATAGGTACAGACCGACAGCGACGGGGCAAAGCGGGCCAGTTCGTTGCGCCAGTTGTGAACCACCGAGGCGGGGGCCACGACGAGCGAGGTGCGATAGGGTAGTGACGGCTGTTGTGCCGTGGCGGCCTGGACGTCTGTGCTGCCGCTCATCTCCTCGTCGGTGAACAGGAAGCCGGCCTGCGGTTTCCTGATGACGGCCTTGGCCGTTTCCTTGTACTTCAGCAACAGGGTGATGGTCTGCAGCGTCTTGCCAAGCCCCATCTCGTCCGACAGGCAGCAGCCCGTCTGGGCCTCGAAGTTGCGCCATAGCCACTCGAAGCCCTTCTGCTGATAGGGGCGCAGGGTGGCCTTCAGGTTGTGAGGGATGGTGGGGACGGCGTGACGGATGATGGGGACTGTGACGGACTCGCCCTCGGCTATCTGACTGCGATGGCGCATGAATCCGTCGGCGTGTGGCCTTCCCGTCAATAGCAGTTGGCTGTAGCGTTGCAGCCATTCCTCGGGGATAAGCAGCAGTTCGCCTGTGGGCATCAGGTATTCCTGTTCGCCTCTCAGGATGGTGTCGACCAGGTTGCGGAAGGGAATGCGAAGCTGGCCATTGTCGAGTACGATGGTCACGTTGGTCTGTAGCCAGTCGCCGTGCCAGCTTTCGCTCTGCTCCACATCGAGCGGGCCGATGTAGTAGACCTGGTCTGAGGGCTGCACCACATCGAAGCCTGCCTGTCGCAGCTCCGGGGCGTACTGGCGCAGCCAGTCGATCAAGTTTCGGAGCGCAGCAAACGGAATAACGCCGCGAGGCGAGAGTGCCGGTGAATAGGAGGACAAGAGGCTGACGAAGTGCTGCTCGGCTTGTCGGTTGCGCATTTGTCTGACGAAACGGAATCCGTCGGTCTCTTCGCACAGTGTCACCCTTCCGTTGGTATTGCTGTCGGGGGCGTATTCCGTCTCGCCATATCTGAAGTACAGTGACAGCATGTGCTGGCCGCTGATAGATTCCTGCACGACGAGCCGTGGATGAGGCTGTTCGCTGATGTCCTCGATGTCGAAGCCCGTGGCCTGCACTTCGGCCTTGGCCACGTATCGCTGAATGAAGCGTTTGAAGTAGTCGTTCTCCACCCGTCTCGGAATCTCCACCGTCTTTTTCCCTACGAAGGGCAGCAACAGCTTGCCGCTGAACCCCTCGCTGAGGAGGTAGATGTCGTGGTCGAGGATGAACATGCCCGGCTCGAAGGCCAGCACCGTGAGGTGGCGTTCCATGGGCGACGTCACAAGTTGCTCGTCCATGCGTAGCTGCAGGCGGTAGGTGGTGCCGTCGGCATGGCGGTCGAAGAGCATCACGGGCGTCACCGTCACGTCCTGTCTCAGTCGTAGCCGCTCCTCTATGTGCAGGGCCGTCCTTTCGTCAGGGGCGAAGAGCGTGGGTACGTCGGCCTCACTGGCCAGCCGTACCACCTCTGAAAGCCGCCTGTCGGCCATCCGTTTCACGTACTGCTTCACGGTGTTGTCGGTCGTTTCCCAGAAATCCTTCACGCGGCGGAACACCTTCTTGTTGGCATAGCGCTGGTAGAGGCTGTCGGGCTGCAGCTCCTCGCACAGCACGGCGATGTGTCGCAGCGTGGTGGCTTCGGCATCGACAAAGTCGCTCTTCATCATGCCTTCTACCTGCATATAGCGGCCCAGCGAGGCCACCCGCTTCAGCTCGGCAGTCACGATGCCCCAGTGTTTCCAGGGACGCAGGATGAGGATTGTTGGAAGGTTCATTGCTTAGTGGTCAGGGCAGGCACAAGACTTGCCTCTACATTAGAAACTGCAAAATTACATATTTTTCGCTAATAAATTGCAATTAGTTTAAATAGTTTTCGTACTTTTGTAGCAGAAAAGACAGGAACCGATGAAAAAAGAATTGCTGACATTACTTCTGCTGTTCTTTACGCTGCTACAGGCGAAAGGGGCCGATGGCGACTCGCTGTTGCTGAGTCGTCAGCAGAATTTCGAGCGTTTTGCACAGGCATTCCCGCAGGAGCGCGTCTATGTCCACTTCGACAACACCTCTTATTATAAAGGAGAGAACATCTGGTACAAGGCCTACGTGGTGCGCGACGACAACATGCACCGCACTAACCTGAGCCGCATACTCTATGTGGAACTGCTGAACCCGGTAGGCTATCCGGTGGAGACGCAGAAGCTGGTCATCGAGGACGGACAGGTCCACGGGTCGTTCCAGCTGAAGGACACGCTGAATGCGGGTTTCTACGAGGTGCGGGCCTATACCACCTGGATGCTCAACTTCACCACGGGCGACCCGCACGGCTGGAGACGGCTTTACTCCACGTCGTCGAAACGCCGCTATGGCGACCGCTTCCAGCGCTACCTGCAGGGCAATGCCGGCATCTTCTCGCGGGTGTTCCCCGTCTACGAGAAGGTGGACAGCGGACAGTATGCCAAGCGGCGCATGCCCCAACAGACCAAGGCCACGGCCACGATGATTACTCCCGAGAAGGACCGGCTGCTCATCGACTTCTATCCCGAGGGCGGCAACCTGGTGCGCGACGTGCCTACGCGCATCGCCTTCCAAGCCCACACCACCGAGGGGCGCACGCTCAACGTGGCGGGGGCCTTGCTGCGGCGGGGCGACTCCATTGGCTATTTCAAGTCGGAGTATGCCGGGCGCGGCATGTTCTCCGTGACACCCGACTCGCTCGACGCGGAAGATCTGGCCGAAGGGCTGGTGCTGAAGCTGACCTACGGCAAGCGCGACTACCGCTTTCCCCTGCCTAAGCCGAAGAAGCGAGGCTACACCCTCGGGGTCTATCCGTCGGGCAGCCGGGTGCGCGTACTCGTGGAGCGCAACGAGCGTACCAAGGGGCAGTGGCTCGGGCTGAACGTTGCGTCGCGTGGCGAGACCTCTTATTATGGCACACTCGACCTGCAGCAGGACTCGCAGGCCAGTGTGATGATCGACAACCAGGCACTACAGACGGGTGTCAACATCGTTACGCTCTTTACCGCTGAAGGCAAAGTGCTGGCCCAGCGTCAGTTCTTTGTCGACAACCACGACCGCGGCGGCTTCAGGTTGAGGAGAGTGGAGAGTGGAGAGTGGAGAGAGGAGAGAGGGCAGAATGGTGGAGAGAGGAGAGGGGATGGCGATTTGCAGCCTTACGAGAAGGTGATGCTTGACTACCAGTTGGTAGACACTGAGGGCCGTCCTGTGGCGGCAGCCCACGACTTCTCCATTGCCGTGACCGATGGCGGCACCCGCGAGGAGACCTACGACGATGTGAATCCACTGATTTACCTGTTGCTGTCGTCGGAGGTGAAAGGCTTTATTCCCCATCCTGCCTATTACTTTGAAATCGACGATGCCGAGCACCGGGGCGCACTGGACTTGCTGATGATGGTGCAGGGGTGGACGCGCTACGACTATGAGCAGATGATGAGCGGGGAGACGTTCGACCCCGTGCTGCCCATTGAGCGCGGACTGACCTTTGCCGGGCGCATCTGGGACGATAACGACTATGCCTCGCGCCGTTTCTGGAAACCGCAGGGCAAGAAACCCTGCTGGGTCTATTCCGAGCTGTCGTTTACTGGCGACGTGATGAATCCTGAGCGCGGCAGCGATGCTTTTGACCTGCCCAACTTCGAGGTGTGCAAGAACGACCAGTCGATGTGCTTCCAGACGGGTAACGTGCAGATCGACTCCACCGGCTTCTTCCGTTTCAACCTACAGCCCTTCTACGGTACAGGCCGCCTGGCTATGGTTCTCAACAAGCAGAGCATCGAGGAGATGGGCATTGGGAAGGGAGGCATTGCTGCCCATAACTTCCGCTGGAACACCGTGAAGCGCCCCCTCTTCCTCCTTGGCAAGCGCATCGAGCCGCTCAATCAGTACTCGCCCTTGCCGCGCAATTACGACTACTATGAGACTGCGGCACTCACCGATCCCATCGACCGCGACATGTTCCGATATGGCTTCATGGCCGTGCCGAAGGGCAATAAGGGGCGGCTGGCCTACTACGACAGCGAGAGCGAGACCTACGTGCTGCCCGACGTGAAGAAGAACCGCCGTCGCCGCTGGAGCGACTTCAGCGACGTGAAGCCCGTCTGTGTGATGGACGTGAAGGACATGATGGCCTGGCTCTCCAACATCTACGGCGACATACAGGACTTCAAGTTCCGCGAGAACAATCCATACGCCGGGGGTGGCAATCAGTATGCCGGGGGGCACATGACCACTGACCGCAGCGATGACAGCTTTTTCCACAGCCACGACAGTTTTATCACGGATATGATGATGGAAGACGCCCGATGGCTCGACGCGCAGTTTGGCACCACGGAGTATAGTCGCCAGATGTCAGTGAGCATTCAGCAGATGCGCAACAGCTATGACATCGAGACTGGCAGGCCCTATTATGCCCGCCTCACCGAATTGCTCTACATCTTCGGTCTCGACGGCATGAACACCACCTATATTGATGCCTTCGATAAGGGCGGCATGGCCCATTTCACTACGGCCACGGGCGATTCCACCCTTCTCCCGGCCAACCTGCATTTCTTCCCCATCAACGAGAACTTCCAGACCCTGCGCCTCTATGCCGATGTGGACAACCGTCGGCTGATGCACCGCCCCGGGCAGTACCACGAGACGGTGTTCGGCTACGAGCAGCATCGCACTACCAACAACGACCATCCGCTGACGTCTATCTTCAACTTCGTTACGGGCCATGCCTATAGCAACTCCTATCCGCTGCCCGAGTTCCTGGGCTATCGTATCAACTTCCAGGGATTCTCACAGCCTGCCGAGTTCTTCTGCCCCGACTACGAATGGGAGCCGGAACCCGAGGACACCGACTACCGGCGCACGGTGTACTGGAATCCGTCGGTCGGCACCGATGCCCAGGGGCACGCACATATAGAATTCTATAATAATGGTTTCAGTAAGCACCTGACTGTCTCGGCCGAGGGCATCACCGCCGACGGGCAGGCCATTTTCTCGCAGGATGAAAAGAAATAACTGGTGGCGTGCTGCTACCCCTGTACCTCCGTACCCCCGTACCCGCAGGTTGTCTTGGTCGATGGGCCTGTTGCTGATGCTTCTCTATGGGCCGATGGCCTACGTGACTGCCCAGACGTTCGAAGCCACGGTGGTCGATGCCCGTAGCCGCGAGCCGTTGCCTTTTGCCAGCGTCTATGCGGGCAAGGCATCATCAACGATTACCAATAGCGTGGGCGTGTTCTCCGTCCAGTGCGACTCTGCCGAGGTGTTGCGCGTCAGCTACGTGGGCTACAAGACGCAGCACATTGCCTGTAGCCGTCTGCCCGCCGTGCTGGCACTGGAACCCATCGAACAGCAGATAGGCGAGGTCGTGGTGCTGCCCTATCCGCTGAAGAAGTTCATCCGCAGCGTCACTAAGGAGACCCTGCGGCAGTTGCAGAAGTACGGCAAGCGGCAGTCGCAGTTCTTCTATCGGCAGACGGCCTTTTCTGATACCACGTGCTATGAGTTGGTTGAGGCTTTCTTGACGGGACAGCCCGCCGTTTCCTTGCGCAACCTGCAACTGACCAAGGGTCGCTACGCGGGCATACGCCCCGACAGCACACGATCCTATTCCTTCTATGGCAACTTCTTCACCTTCTCCCAGATCGACCTCGCCTCCCGCAAGGAGTGGCCTGGCTGGAACGATGACATCGTTCCCCTGTTCCGCAACTACCAGCGGTTCTACGATGTGGACTACGAGATTATCGGCAACGCCCCCGACCGCCTCATTGCCCTGCACTTCGAGCCAAAGCCCGAGGTGAAGCGACCCATCGTCTCGGGTACTATCTATGTGGACGAGCAGACCCTGCACGTGCGCAAGTTGGAAGGGCGGGGGTGCAACGTCAGGGTGCTGCATACCGACCAGATGCTGGGTGCCGACTCGGTGGTGCGCAGCGTCAAGACGCTCTATGACACCAGCTTCGACTTCATCGTCAATATGACTGAGGAGCGCGGGTTTGTCGAGGTGCAGTCGGTCTATGTGGCCGAGCAGCACCTGCAGGACGGCGAGTTGCAGCTCACGCGCTCCATCCTCTTCAACGTGGGTGAGCGGCAGGGGCGGGGTAGGGAGGCCCAGCTCCAGTTTGGCGACGACCTGCACCGCCGCATTGAGCAGCAGGACTACGACCCCGAGTTCTGGCGCAAGAACGAGACGGTGAGGCGCACGCCTATGGAGCAGGCCGTGCTTCAGCTCTTCGAACACCATCGCCTCTTCGGTGTCTGGCAGTCGGGCGAATAATGATAGGCTACAAGTTTCGAAAGTTCTTTTAAACAACGGATTGCACGGATTATACGGATTTGGGGCTGCGCGATGTTATTGCCATTTCACGGATTATCATCGGATTATAGCGGCTAAAGCCGCGATGAAGTCGCCGTATGGCATCCGTGCAGTCCGTATTAATTGCGGCTTTAGTCACTGATATATGATTAGGTATGTTCTATAAATTCGTTTTTCTGTAGGGACTTCTTGGACAATCCCATTAGACAATCCGTATAATCCGTGTAATCCGTTGTTCTTATTACTTGCGAAAGCTGGGTTATAGAACATACCTAATAATAGAATAGCATTGCTCCCCTTTGCTGACCTGCGTCGGCAAAGCGAAAGGATAGTACTTGCCAGAAATCGGGGGCCATGCGCACTCTTGGCGCATGGCCCCCGATAACTGGTTCTGTGAGGGTTGCAGTTACTCGTCCCAGAAGCTGCCGCTACCCGACGGATTGTCTTCCTCGTTGTCCCAGAAGTCCCAGCCAGACTCGCGTGCGCCTGCGGGCTTGTTGGGCTCGCCCGGGTTAATCACGGTGCTGGAGCAAAGCATCTGGGCCGGTTCTTCCTCCATCACCTCCATGCAGGGCTTCAAATATGCTTTTTTCATCGTCGTGCCCTCCATTTACCTAATTACAACTTTCTTGCCGCCGACGATGTAGACTCCGCTCCTCGTCGGCTGTGCTATGCGGCGGCCGTCGAGCGAGTACCACCCTTCGGCGGTAGCAAATTCTTGCGTCCCTTCGGTAGCAAGCGACCAGAGGTCGAGCGCTTCACTCTTCACTCTTCGCTCTTCACTTATACCCGTTGTCTCGCTGTCCTCGCCGCCGACGAAGTGTATTCCACGGGCATAGGCAGGTGTCGGGCCAAACTTGCTCTCCACGCGCATGATCCAGCGGTAGGCGCCCACCGTCACCGTGCCGTTGTTGCCGAGGCTCAGGTCGCCGTCGATGTTCACGTAGTAGAACGGGTCTTCGGCTGTGGCTGTCGTACCCTCGTAGGTGCCGTAGAGCGTGTAGGTGTCCTCCATGGTTTGCATGGTGGCCAGCACACCGGTGTTCATGGCCTTCAGCGTGGCGCCGGTGGTGGTGAAGCCGTAGTTCTCCACGGCCTGCTTCGGCTTATAGACGTAGGGCATGTTGGCATGCAGCACGTCGCCCTCGTCCATCTTCTTCAGGAACACCCAGATGTCGTCCGAGGCCTTCGTCTCGGCATCCGGCGCATTGGCTATCATGTTGATCTTGTAGAACGAGAACGTCTGCAGGTCGCCGTCGGTGATGGTGTAGTCGAAGGGTATGAACCAGGCATGGAACTTGTCCACTCGGTCGGTTGTCTTCACGTAGGTGGCCGAGCCTACCGTCTCGTCGGCCGTCTGCGTGTAAGTGTCTGCGTCGGCCAGCGTTATGTCCATCTGTCTGATTTCCTCGTCGGTGTAGTACGTCACCTCAAGCTCCAGGTCGAAGGCGGGCATCTCGGCGAGTGTCCACTCCGTACCGTCGGCACCGGGCGTGAGGTCGATGAGGTCAGAGTCGTCCTGTGCCCATGCGCCCGTCGCTGCCGTCAGCAGCAGTGCCATGATGTATAGAAATCGTTGTTTCATTGTTCTTGAATGTTTTAATTGTTCTTTAATTTGTTATACTTTTATTCTGTTGTCGCCTTAGCGATGCGATGACGATACGTGAGACAAACGGAGACCCACCCCCTGCCCCATTCCCGAGCAGAGCTCGCCTACCCGTAGCCTTTCCCTGTAGGGAGGGGAGTAGATAGACAAAACGCCGGGGCATCGGTGTGATGTCTCGGCGGATATTTTCTTGAAGGAAAACAATATCAGAGACTACCGTTTCCTGCCTTTGCCGAAGATGTCAGCGTGGGTGCCGGTGCGGTAGAGCGAGATGATGCGTATCTCGGTGTCCTTCTCGTAGAGCAGCAGCCAGTCGGGGGTGATGTGGCACTCCCAGTAGCCCTTGTAGTCGCCAGTGAGTATATGGTTGTGCAGGCAGGCTGGCAAGGGTTCGCCACTGAGGAGCAATTTAATGACCTCATTCAACCTGTTTTCGTCCAGTCTGCGCCGACGTGCCAGTTTCAGGTCTTTCAGGTAGGTATTGGTGTAGTGTAATGAGAACTTTGCCATAGCTCACTAAAGGTCTTTTACCATTTCAAGGTATTCCTCGAAAGAGTCCACCTTATACATCTTCTCCTTGCCACTGCGCACGTCCTCGATGAGCTGCATGGTCTCGTCGTTGAGGTACTCGCCCGTCTCGGGGTCGTAGAGGCGGGGCTTTCGGGGCTCGGCCACGGCGGGCTTTACACTGTCGATAAGCATTGCCACAAGTTCCAGCTTCTCGCTATTGTCGAGTTTCTTTGCCTGGTTCCATGCCCTTGTGAAGGGGGTCGATGTATGTTTTCTTGCTGTCGTTGTTTCCATAATTCTCGTTGTTTAGAGTTTCACGGTGCAAAGGTACGACAAAATTCCGATAATCCCGCTAAGGAGGGCACTTTTTATTCTAAGGATTATAGGATTTCGGGATTTTCCTTCGGCGCGCTGCGCCGACCATCCTTTAATCCTAAAATCCTTAGAAAATAACTTTCCCCAGATAAATATCCGTTTGTCTCAGTATGTCATGGAACGCTTTTGCATTTTTCGAGCGTCAGCTCCGCCCGGCCTGTGGCCGCTTGGCTTGCCAAGAAAGATTGCTTTCGATTGCAAGTCCGCCCGGGCGGGGCGAGTCGGTTTCGCGTTGGGAAAGGATGCACTCAGTTCTGACGCACGGGGCGCACAGACAGCTCGATGTTGCGTTCGGTGCAGAAATAGCTCGCATTCCCAGAACTGAAGCTCAGGCCGTAGGCGTAGTTCGTGTTGCTCTCGTAGGGCGACGACGACCAGTAGTAGCCGTGAGCCCCAGCGTCGTAGAGCTCGTCATCCAAGCGGAGGCCCAGCGGGAAGGAACACCTTGCCGCCGTTTTTCTTGCTCGTGAACTACTGGCCACTCACATCGTTCAGCGTCGTCCACTCTGAGGTGGTATTATTCTCCTCCAATAATTCTTCTATCTGAGCTTTCGTAGGTAGAGTTACATTGGTATTGGCCATCGCTTCGTCATAGTTATAGTGATTGCCATAATTTTCCGGCGCGGTCGCCCCCTCGTTGCAGCACCGCCACAGCGTGCCGCTTGGCAGGCCGAGGTCTATCCAGTGCGGGTGATGGCCGTCGGGGCATTCTTAGTATGCCACGGGGCCTGAAGCCTTCTTCTTGGCCTTGACGCTCTTCACCCTCATCGTGCCGCCGTACTTGACGGTGACGGCCGTGCCTGCGGCTACGCCCTCAAGGGGCAGCGCCTGGAAGTTGCCCTCTCCGGCCTTGCCCTGCCACTTGTCGGCATCGTCGGTGCCGTCCTTCAGGGCTACGCTATAGCCGGCGGGTGCGACGGTGACGGTGCAGGTGGCTGTCTTCGTCGCGTCGTCGTTGCTGGTGACGGTGATGGTGGCCGTGCCGGCGGCCACGGCGGTTACTACGCCGTCAGCCACGGTGGCAACGGTCTCGTCGCTCGATGTCCATGTCACCGTCTTGTCGGTAGCATCATCTGGTGCCACGGTGGCAGTCAGCGTCACGGTCTCACCAATATTCAATGCGGCCTCGGTCTGCGAGATCGTTACACCAGTAACGGAAATAGTAGCAAGCCCCTTTGAGAAATATATTGTAACTTTTTAACCTTTCGCAAAGGTAGAGCCACCGAATCCGTAAAATCGGTTAAAATCTCCCCTTTCTTATATTGATTTCGTCTAAAATTTACGGGCTGTTGCTCTAACTTTGCAGAGTCGTTGAGATAGGTGTGTTTACGATTGAAAGACGCTGAAAGCGTCACCTTTCAATAGCCGTAGTGTCCGAAGGACCTACGGATAGAACGCGAGAAGTTACATCGACCCTGAGGGGGTCGCCCATCCGCACAGATGGGGCACTCTTATTCTTGCGTCCCGATGGTAGCAAGCCAGCAAAGCTGGAGCGCCCGACCTTCGGTCGCCTACCCGTAGCCTTTCAGAGTGCTTTTCCTCCTCTTTCCTCCTGTCCGCAGGTCGTTCAGACACTGCGGCTATTGAAAGGTGACGCTTTCAGCGTCTTTCTATGATTTACGAGTTATGAACTTGTGTGTAGTACTAATTTTCCTGCCATAACATTTGGAAATGTCGGAAACTATTCGTAATTTTGCCAACATTAAAAGCATGAAAAAACCCGGATTCATCACCAGCATCTAAATATCTGGGAGAGGAACTACCGGGACTGCATTGCAAAGATACGAAAAGTTATGGAACTGACCAAACATTTTCTGGAAAAAGTTTTCTCAACGAAGCGAATGGAGCGTTATTTTGCGCTTTATCCCAACGATGAGACGAAAGCGATATGCCATTATGAGTGTAATTTAATGTTAGCAGAATCACTTTATGTGAGTTTATCTGTATTGGAGGTGACTTTGCGTAACGCGCTATGTCGTGAATTAGAAACGATGACAGGACGTGAGGACTGGTATGTAATATTCCCGACCACACCAGGGTTGCGTAGTTTGAACCGATATGTTACTGAGGCTGGACAGCACATCACAGCGAGACACGAACAGATTACACCGTCTAAAATCGTAGCCGAACTGACACTCGGCTTTTGGGTGTCATTGTTGAACACAGAGTACGAAAGGACACTATGGCATGCTCTGCGTCGAGCTTTTCCATATATGCCACGTCAGGAACGTCAACGCAGAAATGTGTCTGCACCACTCAATACGTTTCGCCGTTTACGTAATCGAGTCTACCATAATGAGTCTATCTGTTGGAATCTGTCTCGTGTGGAAGAAATACATGCAGAAATACTTCATGTGATAGGCTGGATGAATAGGGACTTGCCTGAATGGGTGATGTCGCAGGAACGCTTTGGGGAAGTGTGTAACGAGATTCGAAGAAGGATGGGATGGTAATGGATGGCGAGATAATGGGTGGCAAGTGTCTCGTTTCCAGAAAGAATCATGCCTATCTGCACTTGAATTCTCGAGAGAATTGAGGCGTAAAGAACCGCTTTACCTTTGCTAAAGAGCATTCTTTCTGCTCAATTCTCGAGAGAATTGGGCGACATCCGGCTTGCTTCTTCTGTTAGCCTGTCATTTTTCTGTCACCCTTCTGTCACCCTTGTCACCCTCCAAAAAGGGTGCAAACGCCCTGTTTATCGGCATTCTGTCACCCTGTCACCCTAAAATGAAAAAATCCTAGTATATAATTAAACCAATTATTTACGAGTTATGACTATTCCGACGACCTGCTCGCCTGCCGTCTTGTCGGCTTCGCGAGGGAGGTAGATGGGAGCGTCGGGCTGAAGGGGCAGGATGCGGAGCTCCAGTTCGTTGCAATCCTGTGGCAGTCGCCAGAGACCATACATGAACGGACGGCCATAGTAGAAGTCATCGGCCACTAACTTACCCTTGGCATACAGACGGGCACAGTCGCCACGATACGTGATTTTCAGCAGGTGGGAGTTAAGCTGGGCGGGCAGGCTGATGGTATAGACGGCGGCCTGCTCCCAGTCTTGTTCCGACGGAGCCTCGGCTACCTTGGCCTTGCCTTTCACGATGGTGCGCAGAGGGCCTGCTTCCCTGACTTTCGTATAGGCAACGGTAAGCGGTTCGTCGGCAGGGGCTGTTGCTGATAGAAACAGGTGTTCGGCCTCATGCTTGGTCATCAGACAGATGTTTCCTATGACCGGATGCTCGGTGCCGCGTGGCTTGACGTTCTTCAGCGTCTTGCCGTTCTGCATGCAGATGGTGGTGGGAATGCCGGGTATCTGCATCAGGTAGATTCTTCCGTCGCGCTTGGCAACGAGTTGCGCCGTTGCATAGCGTATGCCGTCGATGTTGACGGGGAAGATGGCCATGCAGCCGCTGGGAATGGTCATCAGGGGAAGTTTCACCCCGCAGGCTTCCAGCTGTACGTTCTTCTTGGGCAAGAGCTGGCAGAAACGCTCGTAGTTGTTGACGAAGATGAAGGCGGAAGCCTGGTCGTCGGGTGACTGGCTTCGCACGGCCCAGCGAAGGGCGGTATCTTCCCCCTTCTTCAAGTCCTCTGGGCCAGACAGCGACGGTTCCATAGGTGCCAGCGTCTCGCCCCAGTCGTGCATGAAGAGGTGTATGGGGCGCAATAAATAATAATGTGGGGCGCGCTGGCCGTACTCGCCTAATGGAGCCTGGAAGTCGTAGGTGCATACGGGCAGGTCGTTGTTGGCCGTACCTGGTGACGTCTGACACTCATTCAAGGTGTTGAGCATGCCTTCGGGATTGGTGCCACCATGATACATGTAATAGCCCAGGAGGTTGGAGCCGCTGCCCAACTTGCAGATGGCTAATGATAAGGCATCCTCTGGATAGACATACGGACGACGGTGATAGGCCACAGCCGAACCGCCTCCCAGTTCACAGGTGAAATAAGGGTATTGCTCGTCGCCCTGGCTGAGTTTCTCCTCTTGCTTGCCCAGAATATCCGTCCCAATAGCCGTAGAGGAGCGGAAGGCTTTGAAGTTGAAACCCTTATAGTAGTTGCCGGTGCCCTCCTTCGTGTCCTTGTCCCAGAAGCCGTCGGCATAGTCGCCGTACAGCGGCAGCATCTCCCCGTAAGGCACGGGTGAACTCAGCTGAGGCCACCCCGTCCGGGTGTAGAACGGAAGGTCGAAGCCTATCCTTTGGGCGATGCGTTTCAGAGCCACGAGGTAAGCCCCATGTCCGCGATATTCGTTGTCGAACTGTGCCGCGATGACTGGGCCACCATCCTTCCACTGCAGCCCCTGCACCTGGGTGAAAATCTGGCGGTAGAGCTTTTCAACCATGTCAAGAAACACAGGGTCTTGCTGGCGCAGGCGGCAACCCTTGGTGAAGGCCCAGTCGGGAATGCCGCCATTGCGCACCTCTCCGTGGCAGTACGGGCCTAAGCGCAGGATGACGGGCATGTCTTCTTTCCTGCATACCTCCAGGAATCCGCGCAGCGAGCGCTGCCCGTCCCAGCGGAAGATGCCTTCCTGCTCCTCTATATGGTTCCAGAACACGTAGGTGGCAATCATCGTGACACCACCCTCCTTCATCTTTTTCACCTCTTCGGCCCACTCGCCAGCAGGGATGCGGCTGTAGTGTACTTCACCCATCACAGGGCAGACGCGCCGCCCGTCAATCAGAAGGCTCTTGCTGTCCCACGTCACCGTAGGAGGATTTTGTGCTTTGGCTACCATCCATCCAGATAATAGCGCAAAGACGAAAATAATCGTTCGCACCATAATATATAATAATAGACGTTGCAAAAATACATATTATTACAGATTCCACCAAATAGAATGACAGATAATGTGATTATTTTCTGCCAATAACATTGCGTGTGTCAGAAAAAAGCATTACCTTTGTGCCCAATTTATAATAATCACTTAATCATATAGTAGAAAAATGAACGAAAACGAACAGAAGCAGCAGGGGCTGCAGATAGAGCTGGCACCCGACAAGGCACAGGGCGAGTATGCTAACTTTGCCATCATTACCCACTCGTCGAGCGAGTTTATCGTCGACTTTGCCCGCATGCTCCCCGGGCTGCCCAAGGCTCAGGTGCGCAGTCGCGTCATCCTGGCTCCCGAGCACGCCAAGCGCCTGCTGGCTGCCCTGCAGGAAAACATCATGCGCTATGAGCGTCAGTTTGGCCAAATCAAGATGCCCGAGGCCCAGGGTCGCACCATTGCTCCCTTCAATGTGGGCAACAAAGGTGAGGCCTAAAGCAGGCAAAGACGAATAATTCGTGTTTTAAAGTCTTATATTTTGCTAAAAAATGCAAAGTATAAGGCTTTTCTTTATTATATATTATTGGTTTTCGGAGGAATTTTGTACCTTTGCACCCCAAAATATGCCCTTGGAACCGAGGGTATAGTATAATGTGCTGAATTCTATACAAATATAATATAATATAAAACAAAAAGTAAAAATTAACTATGCCTACAATTTCACAATTGGTTCGCAAGGGCAGAAAGGTGATTGTCGACAAGTCGAAGTCGCCCGCGCTGGACAATTGTCCTCAGCGCCGCGGTGTCTGCGTGCGTGTCTACACGACAACTCCTAAGAAGCCTAATTCGGCTATGCGTAAGGTAGCCCGTGTTCGTTTGACTAACCAGAAGGAAGTCAACAGTTACATTCCCGGAGAGGGACACAACTTGCAGGAGCACAGCATCGTGCTCGTTCGCGGTGGTCGTGTGAAGGACCTGCCCGGTGTGCGTTATCACATCGTTCGTGGTACGCTCGATACCGCCGGTGTGGCAAGTCGCACTCAGCGCCGTTCGAAGTATGGTGCCAAGCGTCCCAAGGCCGCTAAGAAAAAGTAAAATGAGTTGATGAGTTTGGGAGTTTTTGAGTTCATGGGTTGGCTCGGTGATGAGCGTCACTCGGAAAACCAAAAGCTCGTGAAAAGGGATAAACTCAGAAACTCGGAAACTAAAAAACTCAGAAACTCAAAAGAAACAGACGTTTTGCTGGAGAAATCTTAAGTGAAGGTTGAGTAAATGCCCGAGAGCGTGGCGTTGAAGAACAAGACAAAGAACAGCCCCAAGCAGACAAAAATCATTCAAAACAAAAAATGAGAAAAGCAAAACCAAAGAAGCGTGTGATCCTGCCGGATCCCGTATTCAACGACAAGAAAGTGTCGAAGTTTGTGAATCATCTGATGTACGACGGCAAGAAGTCGAAGTCGTATGAAATCTTCTACAACTCTCTGGAGATTGTGAAGACCAAGATGAAGGATGCCGAGAAGGCTCCGTTAGAGATTTGGAAGCAGGCCCTGGACAACATCACCCCGCAGGTGGAGGTGAAGAGCCGCCGTATCGGCGGTGCCACGTTCCAGGTTCCTACCGAAATCCGCCCCGACCGCAAGGAGAGCGTGTCGATGAAGAATATGATTGCCTTTGCCCGCAAGCGCAGTGGCAAGTCGATGGCCGACAAACTGGCTGCCGAGATTATGGATGCCTTCAACAACCAGGGTGGTGCCTTCAAGCGTAAGGAGGACATGCACCGCATGGCTGAGGCTAACCGTGCATTCGCACACTTCCGCTTCTAAAATTAATCATCGGAAACTAATTAGCACCAATTGAGATGGATTCCTTTCTTGATTAGTGCCAGTTAGTTTCCCTTTATAATCATCATTAAGGTATTAGAGAAGATGGCAAAACAAGATTTGCATTTGACCCGCAACATCGGTATCATGGCTCACATCGATGCCGGTAAGACCACCACTTCCGAGCGTATCCTGTTCTATACGGGTAAGACCCACAAGATTGGTGAGGTACACGACGGTGCTGCCACCATGGACTGGATGGCTCAGGAGCAGGAGCGCGGTATTACCATTACCTCGGCAGCTACTACCTGCTACTGGGAGTGGAAAAAGAACAAGTATAAGATCAACCTGATTGACACTCCGGGACACGTCGACTTCACCGCTGAGGTGGAGCGTTCGCTCCGTGTGCTCGACGGTGCCGTGGCTACCTATTCGGCTGCCGACGGCGTGCAGCCCCAGTCGGAGACCGTGTGGCGTCAGGCTGACAAGTATAACGTGCCCCGTATCGGCTATGTGAACAAGATGGACCGTTCGGGTGCCGACTTCTTCGAGACCGTGCAGCAGATGCGCGACATCCTTGGAGCCAACCCCGTGGTGATTCAGGTGCCCATCGGTGCCGAGGAGAACTTCAAGGGTGTGGTCGACCTCATCAAGATGAAGGCCATCCTGTGGCACGACGAGACAATGGGTGCTGAGTACGACGTCGAGGACATCCCCGCCGACCTGCAGGACGAGTGCGACGAGTGGCGCAACAAGCTGCTTGAGGCTGCTGCCGAGTATGACGAGGCCCTCATGGAGAAGTACTTCGACGATCCCGCCTCTATCACGGAGGCCGAGATTATCGCAGCTATCCGCAAGGGTACGTGCGCTATGGAGTGTACGCCCATGCTCTGCGGTTCTTCCTATAAGAACAAGGGCGTGCAGCCCCTGCTCGACTATGTCTGCGCCTTCCTGCCCGCTCCCGTCGATGTGGAGGTGATTAAGGGTACTAACCCCAGCACTGAGGAGGAGGAAGACCGCAAGCCCAGCGAGGACGAGCCCACCGCAGCCCTGGCCTTCAAGATTGCCACCGATCCCTATATGGGCCGTCTGGTTTTCTTCCGCGTCTACTCGGGTAGCGTGAAGGCCGGTTCCTACGTCTTCAATCCCCGTTCGGGCAAGAAGGAGCGCATCAGCCGCCTGTTCCAGATGAACTCCAACAAGGAGATTCCTATGGACTCAATTGACGCTGGCGACATCGGCGCAGGCGTAGGTTTCAAGGATATCCGTACTGGCGATACCCTCTGCGACGAGGAGAGACCCATCGTGCTGGAGTCGATGACCTTCCCCGACACCGTGATTTCTATCGCCGTCGAGCCTAAGTCGCAGGCCGACATCGCCAAGCTCGACAACGGCCTGGCTAAGCTGGCTGAGGAAGATCCTACATTCACCGTCCGTACCGACGAGCAGAGTGGTCAGACCATTATCTCGGGTATGGGTGAGCTGCACTTGGACATCATCATCGACCGCCTGAAGCGCGAGTTCAAGGTGGAGTGCAACCAGGGTAAGCCCCAGGTGAACTACAAGGAGGCCATCACCAAGGAAGTGGAAATCGAGGAGGTCTACAAGAAGCAGTCGGGTGGTCGCGGTAAGTATGCCAAGATGCTCGTCAAGGTGGGTCCCGTCGACGAGGACTACGACCTGAAGAACAACCCCGGCCTGCAGTTCGTCAACGAGGTGAAGGGTGGCAACATCCCCAAGGAGTTCATCCCCAGCATCCAGAAGGGCTTCGAGGCTGCCATGAAGAATGGTATTCTTGGCGGCTATCCTGTCGACTCGCTGAAGGTGACCGTGGTCGATGGCGGTTTCCACCCCGTCGACTCCGACCAGCTCTCGTTCGAGATTGCTGCCCAGATGGCCTACAAGGAGGCTTGTGCCAAGGCTAAGCCCGTGCTCATGGAACCCATCATGAAGCTCGAGGTGGTGACACCCGAGGAGAACATGGGCGACGTGATTGGCGACCTGAACAAGCGTCGCGGCCAGGTGGAAGGCATGGAGGAGGCTCGCAGCGGTGCCCGTGTGGTGAAAGCCCAGGTGCCTCTGTCGGAGATGTTCGGCTATGTCACCGCCCTGCGCACCATCACCTCTGGCCGTGCCACCAGCTCTATGGAGTACGACCACCATGCACCGCTCAGCAGCACCATTGCCAAGGCTGTGCTCGAGGAAGTGAAGGGACGTACCGACCTGGTATAAGTGAAAAAGGCTGTCGTTGAGCAAATGACTCTTTAACGGCAGCAATACATTAATCATTAAATAATAAACATTCAATTACAATGAGTCAGAAAATTCGCATCAAGCTGAAGAGCTACGACCACAAATTGGTCGACAAGTCAGCAGAGAAAATCGTGAAGGCCGTGAAGGCCACGGGTGCTATCATCAGCGGTCCTATCCCCCTTCCCACTCACAAGCGTATCATCACCGTCAACCGCTCTACCTTCGTCAACAAGAAGTCGCGCGAGCAGTTCCAGCTGTCAGACTACAAGCGTCTGATTGACATCTACAGCTCAACGGCCAAGACCGTTGATGCCCTGATGAAGCTTGAGCTTCCCAGCGGAGTAGAGGTTGAGATCAAGGTATAGTCCTTGCCCTACGCATGAGAAACGAACGAGCGGAACAGTGCTGTCCTATGGTGCTGTTCCGCTTTTATTGTTAATTCAGAAGGATAGCGTATATGGACAAACAGAAAGAAGCTGGTCGTAGACAGTGCCCCTAAACTCCAAGAATGGCTATCAGGAAGGTGATTTTGGTTAAATAATCATAAAACTAACAGGGCTTATGATTGTTATATAAAAAATAATGTGTACCTTTGCAGCCGCAAAAGTGGGTATTGCGCTGGCTTGTATGCTAACAATACGCTGAGAAAGAGCTACTTAACCTTCAAACAAGAAGAAGTTAAAGACTCCTTTTTAAGTGTGATTGTGCATGCTGGTAAGTAAAAAGAGACACTTAAAAAGACAAAATAAACATAAAACATTTTTTTTAAATTTATAACTGAAATGCCAGGATTATTAGGAAAAAAAATCGGAATGACATCCGTTTTCAGTGCCGACGGCAAGAACGTGCCGTGCACTGTTATCGAAGCTGGTCCTTGCGTTGTGACACAGGTCAAGACCGTTGAGAAGGATGGCTACAAGGCCGTTCAGCTCGCATTCGGCGAAAAGAAAGAGAAGAACACCACCAAAGCGATGATGGGTATCTTCAAGAAGGCCGGCACAACTCCGAAGGCCCACTTGGCCGAGTTCAAGTTTGATGAGGAGCTGAACCTTGGCGACACAGTCACCGTCGACATTCTTGCCGACGCAGAGTTTGTCGACGTGGTAGGTACCTCCAAAGGTAAAGGCTTCCAGGGCGTTGTGAAGCGTCATGGTTTCGGTGGCGTAGGCCAGAGCACCCACGGTCAGGACGACCGTCTGCGCAGGCCGGGTTCTATCGGTGCTTGTTCTTATCCCGCTAAGGTGTTCAAGGGAATGCGCATGGGTGGCCACATGGGTTGCGACCGCGTGACAACGCAGAACCTGAAGGTGTTAAAGGTGATTCCGGAGCACAACTTGCTGCTTATCAAGGGTAGTGTTGCCGGCTGTAATGGTTCAACCCTCTTAATCGAGAAGTAAAAATGGAAGTTAGTGTATTGAAAATCAACGGTCAGGAGACCGGTAGAAAGGTAACTCTGAATGAGAATATCTTCGGCGTTGAACCTAATGACCACGTTATCTATCTGGACGTGAAGCAGTATATGGCCAACCAGCGTCAGGGTAATGCGAAGTCGAAGGAGCGCAGCGAAATCTCTGGCTCTACCCGCAAACTCGGTCGTCAGAAGGGTGGCGGCGGTGCCCGTCATGGCGATATCAACTCGCCCCTGCTGCGTGGTGGTGGCCGCGTGTTCGGTCCCGTGCCCCGCGACTACAGCTTCAAGCTGAACAAGAAGGTAAAGGCTCTTGCACGCAAGTCGGCTCTTAGCTATAAGGCCCAGGAGGATGCCGTGATGGTGGTTGAGGACTTCAACTTCGAGGCACCGAAGACTAAAGAGTTTGTAAATATCGTAAAAAATCTTAAAGTCGAGGGTAAGAAGCTTCTCCTCCTTTTGCCAGAAACAAATAAAAATGTATATTTGTCGGCTCGCAACTTGCAGAACGCTGTGGTGTTGGAGGCAAACAAGCTCAATACCTATCAGCTCTTGAACGCAGACGTGCTGGTAATCACTGAGAAGTCGCTTGAGACTATCGACGGAATCTTAAACAAGTAATTCAAGGAGAGAACAGATATGGCATTTATCATTAAACCCCTGGTCACTGAGAAGATGACCAAGATTACAGAGAAGTCTGCTGTCGAGAAGACATTGCGTGCTGCCAACGAGAAGGCAGCCAAGAGGGTCGGTGCCAAGGAAGAGAAGTTTTCCTATGTGGTGAAGCGCAAGGGAAAGCCTGATGAGACCAAGGAGAAGACTATTTATGTCTATACCAAGCCCGCCCGCCAGGTATATGGCTTCATCGTTCGTCCGGAGGCTAACAAGTTAGAGATTAAGAATGAAATCGAGGCTCTCTACAATGTCACTGTTGAGAAAGTGAACACCGCACGCTATGCTGGCAAGCGTTCTCAGCGTTATACTAAGGCTGGTCTTATTAAGGGCCACAAGAATGCCTTCAAGAAGGCAATCGTCACCCTGAAGGAGGGCGATGTAATTGATTTTTATAGCAATATCGAATAATAAAAAGTAATGGCAGTACGTAAGTTAAAGCTATTACTGCATCCGTGCCAGAGAAGTCTCTCGTTTACGGTAAGCGTTCTACCGGCGGTCGAAACAACACCGGTAAGATGACTGTCCGCTACATGGGCGGTGGCCACAAAAGGAAGTATCGTCTCATCGACTTCAAGCGAGAGAAGGATGGTGTACCTGCCGTAGTAAAGACCATTGAGTATGATCCGAACCGCTCGGCTCGCATCGCTCTGCTTTTCTACGCAGATGGTGAAAAACGTTACATTATTGCTCCCAATGGACTGCAAGTTGGCACGACGATTATGTCGGGAGCAGAGGCTGCACCTGAGATTGGTAACAGCCTTCCGCTGGCCAACATCCCCGTGGGTACGGTGATTCACAACATTGAGCTCCGTCCCGGCCAGGGTGCATTGCTCGTTCGTTCGGCTGGTAATTTTGCTCAGTTGACTTCTCGTGAGGGAGCCTACTGCGTGATCAAGCTCCCCTCGGGTGAGACTCGCAAGGTGCTCTCTGCTTGTAAGGCTACCGTTGGTGCCGTTGGCAATTCTGACCACGCTCTTGAGCAGTCGGGTAAGGCTGGTCGTTCGCGCTGGCTGGGTCGCCGTCCGCACAACCGTGGTGTGGTGATGAACCCGCACGATCACCCGATGGGTGGTGGTGAAGGCCGTCAGTCGGGCGGACATCCTCGTTCGCGCAAGGGCTTGTACGCTAAGGGTCTCAAGACTCGTGCACCGAAGAAGCTTTCAAACAAGTACATCATTGAAAGAGCTAACAAGAAGTAAACAAGAAATCAAGAGTTAAACTATGAGTCGTTCATTAAAGAAAGGTCCGTATATCAACGTCTCTCTCGAGAAGAAGGTTCTCGCCATGAATGAGAGCGGCAAGAAGAACGTCGTGAAGACATGGGCCAGGGCATCAATGATCTCACCCGATTTCGTGGGACACACTGTTGCAGTTCATAACGGTAACAAATTTATCCCTGTTTACATTACTGAGAACATGGTTGGCCACAAGCTCGGTGAGTTTGCACCCACACGTCGCTTCGGTGGACATGCCGGTAACAAGAAGTAATCCCAGGGAAAATTGAAAATTTTAAATTGATAATTAAAAATGGGAGTAAGAAAACATAATAAGGCTGAAGAGAGAAAAGCAGCTCTTAAGACACAGTATTTTGCAAAGCTGAAAGGCTGTCCTTCTTCTCCGCGCAAGATGCGCTATGTCGTCGACATGATTCGCGGCATGGAGGTGAACCGCGCCCTTGGCGTGCTTCGCTTCTCGAAGAAGGCTGCTGCCGCCGACGTGGAGAAACTTCTCCGTTCGGCTATCGCTAACTGGGAGGCCAAGAACGATCGCAAGGCTGAGGCTGGCGAACTGTTTGTTACGCGCATCTTCGTCGACGAGGGTGTTACTATGAAGCGAATGAGACCGGCACCTCAGGGTCGTGGCTATCGTATCCGCAAGCGTTCGAACCACGTGACGCTGTTTGTTGACGCTAAAACTAATGACGTAAAAGAATAAACAGAATGGGACAGAAAGTAAATCCAATTAGCAACCGTCTCGGTATTGTCAGAGGTTGGGATTCAAATTGGTTCGGAGGCAAGGACTTCGGAGACAACCTGGTAGAGGATCAGAAAATCCGCAAGTACCTGAACGAGCGTCTGGCCAAGGCAAGCGTTTCGAAGATTGTCATCGAGCGCACGTTGAAGCTGGTCACCATCACCATCTGCACGGCTCGCCCGGGTATCGTCATTGGTAAGGGAGGTCAGGATGTTGACAACTTGAAGGACGAGCTGAAGAAGCTGTTCGACAAGGAAATCCAGATTAACATATTCGAAGTGAAGCGTCCGGAGCTCGACGCCACAATCGTTGCCACTAACATCGCTCGCCAGATTGAGGGCAAGATTGCTTATCGTCGTGCTATCAAGCAAGCCGTGGCTAACACCATGCGCGCCGGTGCTGAAGGTATTAAGGTTCAAATTTCGGGACGTCTGAACGGTGCTGAAATCGCTCGCAGCGAGATGATCAAGGAGGGACGCACTCCTTTGCACACTTTCCGTGCAGACATCGATTTCTGTCAGGCTGAGGCTCTCACTAAGGTTGGCCTGTTGGGTATCAAGGTGTGGATTTGCCGTGGCGAAGTCTATGGCAAGGTTGACCTCGCTCCCAATTTCACTCAGGAGAAGCAGTCTAACCGCGGTGGAAACGGTGGTAACAGAGATGGCCGTAAGTTCCGTAATAAGAAGAAGTAATAACTGTATTAAAGTAAGAAGCTATCATGTTACAGCCTAAGAGAGTAAGATATAGAAGGCCTCAGGACGGGCGCGGCAACAAAGGCAACGCCCACAGAGGCACGACGCTGGCCTTCGGTTCGTTTGGCATCAAGACCATGGATGCCAAGTGGATTGACAGCCGTCAGATTGAGGCAGCCCGTGTTGCCATCAACCGTTACATGAACCGTGAAGGTCAGGTGTGGATTCGCATCTTCCCTGACAAGCCCATCACCCGCAAGCCTGCCGACGTCCGAATGGGTAAAGGTAAGGGTGACCCCGCAGGATGGGTGGCAGCCGTGACCCCGGGCCGCATTCTCTTCGAGGTCGAGGGTGTGCCCTTCGAAGTGGCCAAGGAAGCTCTGCGCCTCGGTGCCCAGAAGCT
The DNA here is from genome assembly GCA_900318815.1 of uncultured Prevotellaceae bacterium. Classification (GTDB taxonomy): domain Bacteria; phylum Bacteroidota; class Bacteroidia; order Bacteroidales; family Bacteroidaceae; genus Prevotella. Next base: position 19,748 of record ONMA01000023.1, on the reverse strand, counting down.
GCCTGTGAAGACTAAGTTTGTTGTAAGACGTGACTACGATAAAAATGCTTAATTAGTATGAAAACGAAGGAATTGAAAGAGCTTGAGACCAAGGAACTGGCCGAGCGCATTGAAACGGAGGTTGCCAAGTACAACCAGATGAAGTTGAACCACAACATCACCCCGCTGGAGAATCCATCGCTGATTAAGGCTGCACGTCGCGACATTGCACGCATGAAGACGGAGCTCCGTCAGAGAGAACTTAACAAATAACAATGGTCCAGATGGAAACAAGAAATTTAAGAAAGACAAGACAGGGTGTCGTAGTCAGCAACAAGATGGAGAAAACCATTGTTGTAGCCGCTAAGTTCAAGGAGAAGCACCCTATTTATGGTAAGTTCGTCCAGAAGACGAAGAAGTACCATGCACATGATGAGAAGAATGAGTGCAATATCGGTGATACCGTACTCATTATGGAAACCCGCCCTCTGTCGAAGACAAAGCGCTGGAGATTAGTACAAATCGTTGAAAAAGCTAAGTAATTATGATACAGACAGAATCAAGACTTACTGTTGCTGACAACAGCGGTGCACGCGAGGCCCTCTGCATCCGTGTGCTGGGTGGTACCCGCCGCCGTTATGCAAGCGTAGGTGACGTGATTGTCGTTGCTATCAAGAACGCAATCCCTACGAGTGACGTGAAAAAGGGTGCTGTCTCGAAGGCGCTGATTGTTCGCACAAAGAAGGAAATCCGTCGTGCTGATGGCTCGTACATCCGTTTCGACGACAACGCTTGCGTGTTGCTGAACAATGCTGGTGAGCTTCGTGGTAGCCGTATCTTCGGCCCTGTTGCCCGTGAGCTTCGCGCCGTGAATATGAAGGTTGTTTCTTTGGCACCTGAGGTTCTTTAACATTTAAAGTATTTACAGTAATGAGCAAGTTACATATCAAGAAAAATGATACCGTGTATGTCCTGGCCGGTGAGGACAAGGGCAAGACGGGCAAGGTGCTGAAGGTCTTGGTAGACAAGCAGAAGGCTATTGTTGAGGGTGTGAACTTCGTCAACAAGAGTGCTAAGCCGAGTGCCAAGAATCCTCAGGGTGGCTTTGAGAAGGTCGAGGCTCCCATTCACATTTCGAATTTAAGTTTGATTGACCCGAAGAGCGGCAAGCCCACCCGTGTTTCCATCAAGCACGAGGGCAAGAACGTGATTCGTGTTTCTAAAAAGTCAGGAGAGGAGATTAAGTAATGAATACAGCACAACTTAAGAATACTTATCGCGAGCAGATTGCCCCTGCTTTGATGAAGCAGTTCAACTATACTTCTGCCATGCAGATCCCCGTCCTGAAGAAGATTGTCATCAACCAGGGCTTGGGCGATGCTACTCAGGACAAGAAGATTATCGAGGTTGCTATCAATGAGATTAGCGCCATCACTGGCCAGAAGGCCGTGGCTACTTTCTCAAAGAAGGATATTGCCAACTTCAAGCTGCGTAAGAAGATGCCCATCGGCGTGATGGTTACGCTGCGCCGTGAGCGCATGTATGAGTTCCTTGAGAAGCTCGTGCGCATCGCTCTTCCCCGTATCCGCGACTTCAAGGGCATTGAGAGCAAGTTCGATGGTCGTGGCAACTACACACTCGGTGTGCAGGAGCAGATTATCTTCCCCGAGATCAATATCGATTCAGTGGACCGCATTCAGGGCATGAACATCACCTTCGTCACCACGGCTAAGACCGACGAGGAGGGCTATGCACTGCTGAAGGCTTTCGGTCTTCCATTCAAGAACGCTAAAAAGGATTAAGAGATATGGCAAAAGAATCAATGAAGGCCCGCGAGGTGAAACGTGCCAAGCTCGTTGCCCGCTATGCTGAGAAGCGCGCAGCCCTGAAGAAAATCATCGCCACTTCCGACGTGACCACCGAGGAAGGCGCCATGGCTGCCTACGAAGCTGCTCGCAAGTTGCAGGACATTCCCCGCAATGCCAACCCCATTCGTCTGCACAACCGTTGCAAGATCACGGGACGTCCCAAGGGATACATCCGTCAGTTCGGCCTTTCCCGTATTCAGTTCCGTGAAATGGCTTCTAACGGCTTGATTCCTGGCGTGAAGAAGGCCAGCTGGTAATGAAGAGGGAGCTGGGTGTTAGGTGGATTAAACACCTATCACCCAACGCCCGATACCACACTAAGAGAGGAAACTCACCATTTAATATTGTCGGGGGAGTCCCGATTAATTAAACTTTATATTTTATGACAGATCCAATAGCAGATTTTCTGACGAGGTTGAGAAATGCAATCATGGCTCATCACCGTGTTGTGGAAGTACCAGCTTCAAACTTGAAGAAGGAGATTACCAAGATCCTCTTCGAGAAGGGTTACATCCTGAACTACAAGTTCATTGAGGATGGCCCGCAGGGAACTATCAAGGTGGCCTTGAAGTATGACCCTGCAACCAAAGAGAACGCCATCAAGTTCTTGAAACGTGTCTCTACTCCAGGTCTTCGTAAGTACACTGGATACAAGGACATGCCGCGAGTAATTAACGGACTGGGTATCGCAATCTTATCCACGTCTAAAGGTGTAATGACAGACAAGGAGGCCTCTCAGCTGAAGATTGGCGGCGAGGTGCTTTGCTATGTATATTAATTGGAGGATAGAATATGTCAAGAATAGGAAAATTGCCAATTAGTATCCCTGCAGGCGTTACCGTTGCTCAGGACAAGGATGGTGTTGTCACCGTTAAGGGTCCGAAGGGAGAACTCACACAGAAAGTTGACAAGTCAATCGTTGTGAAGATTGAGGATGGGCACGTTACCTTCGCCATCGACGAGAACAGCCCCGTCAATCAGAAGCAGAAGCAGGCTTTCCATGGCCTCTATCGCGCACTCGTGCATAACATGGTGGTGGGCGTTAGCGAGGGCTACAAGAAGGAAATGGAACTCGTGGGCGTAGGCTACCGTGTGTCGAACCAGGGCAACCTCCTTGAGTTCTCACTCGGCTATACGCACCCCATCTTCCTGATGCTTCCCAAGGAAGTGAAGGTGGAGACGAAGTCGGAGCGCAACCAGAATCCTCAGATTATCCTCGAGTCGGCCGACAAGCAGCTCCTTGGTCTTATCTGCGCAAAAATTCGTTCTTTCCGCATGCCTGAGCCTTACAAAGGAAAGGGTATCCTGTTCAAGGGTGAAGTTATTCGCCGTAAGTCCGGTAAGTCAGCTTCAGCTAAGTAATCTTTAAAATTGAAAGAAAACAAATTAAAAGATTAGAAGATTATGACAACTAAGAAAGTAGAAAGACGAATTAAGATTAAATATAGAATTCGTAAGAGTGTGTTCGGCACTGCCGAGCGTCCTCGTCTGAGCGTCTTCCGCAGCAACAAGCAGATCTATGCTCAGGTAATCAATGATATTGAAGGTAAAACACTTGTTTCTGCCTCTTCGCTGGGCCTTGAGGCCATGCCGAAGATTCAGCAGGCCGAGAAGGTGGGCGAGCAGATTGCCGCAAAGGCTCAGGAGGCTGGCGTGAAGGCCGTGGTCTTCGACCGCAACGGTTATCTCTATCACGGTCGCGTGAAGTCGCTTGCTGATGCAGCTCGTAAAGGTGGACTTAATTTTTAAACGATTATGGCAATGAACAGAGTTAAAGTAAATAGTGACGTTGAACTGAAAGACAGACTGGTTGCCATCAACCGTGTTACCAAGGTAACGAAGGGCGGTCGCACCTTTACATTCGCAGCTATCGTGGTTGTCGGCGACGGCAATGGCGTTATCGGCTGGGGACTTGGCAAGGCCGGTGAAGTTACCGCCGCTATCGCCAAGGGAGTGGAGTCTGCCAAGAAGAACCTCGTGAAAGTTCCTGTGCTCAAGGGTACTATCCCCCATGAGATGGAAGCACACTTCGGCGGTGCTCAGGTGTTCCTGAAGCCGGCTGCTGCCGGTACTGGCCTGGTGGCTGGTGGTGCTATGCGTGCCGTGCTCGAGAGTGCTGGCGTGAAGGATGTGCTCGCTAAGTCGAAGGGCTCTTCGAACCCTCATAACCTGGTGAAGGCTACTATCGAGGCCCTGAGCCAGATGCGCGACGCATATACCATTGCAGGTACTCGTGGTATCAGTATGGAAAAAGTATTCAGAGGCTAAATTGTAGGAGAAACAGACTATGGCAACAATAAAGATTAAGCAGATTAAGAGTAAGATCGGTTATCCCGTTGACCAGAAGCGTACCCTTGAGGCACTGGGACTTCACAAGATTTCCCAGGTTGTTGAGAAGGAAGATTCTCCTGCCATTCGCGGTATGATTCGCAAGGTTCATCATCTGGTGGCCGTCATTGATTAAATAGTTTTTCACTCATTAAAAAACGAATCCTATTATGAAACTGAATAATTTGAAGCCGGCAGAGGGCTCCACACATTCACGTCGTAGAATCGGTCGCGGTACCGGTTCAGGTCTGGGTGGCACGTCTACTCGTGGCCACAAGGGTGCCAAGGCTCGCTCTGGCTATAAGAGAAAGATTGGTTTTGAAGGCGGTCAGATGCCTTTGCAGCGTCGTCTCCCAAAGGGTGGTTTCAAGAACATCAACCACAAGGAGTATTTTGCAATCAATCTCTCTACTCTTCAGCGTCTTGCTGAGGAGAAGAATCTTACTAAGATTGGAATTGCCGAACTCGTTGCCGCCGGACTTACCAATGGCAAGGAGCTGGTCAAGGTACTCGGCAATGGCGAGCTGAAGGCCAAGGTCGACGTGGAGGCTAATGCTTTCTCGAAGACCGCCGAAGAGGCAATCAAAGCAGTAGGTGGAAACGCAACTATAATCTAAACGTAAAATGAAGAAGTTAATAGAGACACTGAAGAACATTTGGAAGATCGAGGATCTGAGGACCCGCATAGGCATTACGATTCTGTTCGTGGCCATCTATCGTTTCGGGTCGTTTGTAGTACTTCCTGGTATCAACCCGGCAATGTTGGACAAATTGTCGTCGCAGACGGCATCTGGCCTGATGTCGCTGCTGGACATGTTCTCCGGTGGTGCATTTTCCAATGCGTCAATCTTCGCACTGGGAATCATGCCTTACATCTCTGCTTCTATCGTTATGCAGCTTCTTGCTGTCGCTGTACCTTATTTCCAGAAGATGCAGCGTGAGGGTGAGAGTGGCCGCAAGAAGATTAGCATGTACACTCGGTACCTGACCGTGGCTATCCTCGTGTTCCAGGCACCGAGCTACCTGCTCAATCTGAAAGCACAGGCTGGTGCAGCCCTTGCAACTGGTGTCGACTGGTTCTGGTTTATGTTCCCTGCCACGGTCATCCTGGCTGCAGGAAGTATGTTCATCCTTTGGTTGGGTGAGCGCATTACAGATAAAGGTATTGGTAATGGTATCTCCATGATTATTATGATTGGTATCATCGCCCGCTTGCCTCAGGCCTTCTTCCAGGAGGTCAGCTCGCGCTTCACTGCCATCACCGGTGGTGGATTGGTGATGTTCCTTGTGGAAATTATCATCCTTTATGCAGTTGTTTGTGCATCTATTGTCTTGGTACAGGGTGTCCGCAAGATTCCTGTACAGTATGCAAAGCGTATAGTCGGTAATAAGCAGGTGGGTGGTGCCCGCCAGTACATTCCGCTGAAACTGTTTGCTGCCAACGTGATGCCTATCATCTTTGCCCAGGCAATCATGTTCATCCCGTTGACGCTCGCTCAGTGGACGAACCCGGAGAACGCAAGCTGGTTGCTGCGCACCATGCTCGATCATCACAGCTGGTTGTATAATCTCATCTTTGCTGCCCTGATCATTGTGTTCACGTACTTCTACACTGCTATTACGTTGAATCCTACTCAGATGGCTGAAGACATGAAGCGTAACAATGGTTTCATTCCCGGCGTGAAGCCTGGTAAGGATACCGCTGACTATATTGATAATGTGATGTCGCGCATTACGCTGCCTGGCTCACTGTTCATCGCTTTCATCGCCGTCATGCCGGCATTTGCCAGCCTTCTGAACGTTCAGGACGCTTTCTCGCAGTTCTTCGGTGGAACTTCATTGCTGATTCTTGTCGGCGTTGTGCTCGACACCCTTCAGCAGATAGAGAGCCATCTGCTTATGCGTCATTATGACGGTCTGCTCGACTCGGGCCGCATACATGGCCGTGGTGGTGTTGCTGCTTATTAAGGATTCATGAAGATATTTCTGAAGACTGAAGATGAAATTGAGCTGATGCGCCAGGCTAACCAGCTTGTTGGTAAGACCCTTGGCGAATTGGCAAAGCATATCAAGCCTGGTGTAACGACCCTCCATCTGGATAAGATTGCCGACGAGTTCATCCGTGACCATGGAGCCGTCCCAACCTTCAAGGGTTTCCCCAATCCATACGGAGGGCCGTTTCCGGCAAGTATCTGTACTTCGGTCAACGACGTGGTAGTCCACGGAGTGCCCGACGACAAGACGATACTGCAGGAAGGCGACATCATTTCGATTGACTGTGGCACATTGCTCAACGGTTTTAACGGCGACTCCTGCTACACGTTCTGTGTGGGTGAGATAACGGAGGAAGTCAAGAACCTGTTGCGCGTCACAAAGGAAGCCCTCTACTTAGGCATCGAAAGTGCAGTGGCGGGCAAGCATGTAGGCGATGTGAGCAGTGCTGTGCAGGATCGTTGTGAAGAAGCTGGGTATGGCATCGTGCGCGAACTCACGGGTCACGGTATAGGTCGTGAGATGCACGAAGACCCACAGGTGCCCAACTATGGCAAGCGCGGAAACGGCACTTTGTTGAAGGCGGGCATGTGCATAGCCATCGAACCGATGATCACCATGGGAAAGCGGGACATCTATCTCAAGCCAGACCGTTGGAGCGTCTGTACCAGAGATGGGAAACCTGCCGCTCACTTTGAGCACACGGTGGCGATACGTCGGGGCAAGGCCGAAATTTTATCCTCATTCAAAGAAGTAGAAACAATAGAAGGTAATCTTTACTAAAGTATGGCAAAACAATCCGCAATAGAGCAGGACGGAACAATCATCGAGAGCCTTTCGAATGCTATGTTCCGCGTAGAACTTGAGAATGGAGTACAGATTATAGCGCATATATCTGGAAAGATGCGTATGCATTACATCCGCATCCTGCCAGGTGATAAGGTGAAGGTCGAGATGAGTCCGTATGACCTTACCAAAGGTAGAATTGTATTTAGATACAAATAAAACATATACAAAGATATGAAGACAAGAGCATCATTGAAAAAGCGTACCCCTGATTGCAAGATTGTTCGTCGCAAGGGCCGCCTGTTCGTTATCAACAAGAAGAATCCTAAGTACAAGACTCGTCAGGGTTAATTAGGATAAAATTGTTAAATAAGCATAACAAAGGTGGGGAATATCAATTTATTTCCTTACCTTTGCATGCTTTTAGCAAATTTCGAAATTTTATTTACATTATTTTCATTTATTAATTAACAATGGCAATAAGAATTGTTGGAGTAGATTTGCCCCAGAATAAGCGTGGCGAAATCGCATTGACCTATATCTATGGTATAGGCCGAAGTAGTTCAGCAAAGATATTGGACAAGGCCGGCGTGAGCCGCGACCTGAAAGTCAGCGAGTGGAGCGCGCTGAATTCAAAGTAGAAGGTGATCTCCGCAGTGAGATCCAGTTGAATATCAAGCGACTGATGGATATTGGTTGCTATCGTGGAGTCCGTCATCGTAACGGTCTGCCTGTTCGTGGTCAGAGCACCAAGAACAATGCTCGCACCCGTAAGGGTAAGAAGAAGACTGTTGCCAACAAGAAGAAGGCCACGAAGTAATTCTAAGATTTAAAAACTAAAGATTAAAAAATTAGAGAATTATGGCAAAGAAAACAGTCGTTTCTAAGAAAAGGAATGTGAAGGTTACCGCCATTGGCCAGCTTCACGTTCATAGCTCTTTTAATAATATCATTGTGTCGCTTGCCAACGATGAGGGTCAGGTGATTTCCTGGTCGTCGGCTGGTAAGATGGGCTTCCGCGGCTCTAAGAAGAACACTCCCTACGCTGCCCAGATGGCAGCCGAGGATTGCGCAAAGGTGGCCTACGACCTGGGTCTCCGCAAGGTGAAAGCTTACGTGAAGGGTCCCGGTAACGGACGTGAGTCTGCTATCCGTGCCTGCCACGGTGCTGGTATCGAGGTCATCGAGATTGTCGATGTCACTCCGCTGCCGCACAATGGTTGCCGTCCTCCGAAGCGTCGTAGAGTTTAATTTCTAGAAAATCTAGACCATCTAGAAAATCTAGAAAATCTAGGCAATCTAGAGAATCTAGAGCAACTAGACAATAGTAACAAAGATTATTTTATTTATAGAATTATGGCAAAGTATATTGGACCGAAATCTAAAATTGCCCGCCGTTTTGGCGAAGCCATCTACGGACCGGACAAAGTTTTGTCCAGGAGAAACTTCCCTCCTGGACAGCATGGCCAGAACCGTCGCCGCAAGCAGTCGGAGTATGCAGTCATGCTGGCAGAGAAGCAGAAAGCCAAGTACACTTACGGAGTGCTTGAGCGTCAGTTCCGCATCCTATTTGAGAAGGCCGCCAAGGCTGATGGCATCACTGGTGAGGTGCTGCTGCAGAACCTTGAAAGCCGGCTCGACAATGTTGTCTTCCGTCTGGGACTCGCTCCTACCCGTGCAGCTGCCCGTCAGCTCGTCGGCCATCGTCACGTTGTTGTGGATGGCAAGGTAGTAAACATTCCTTCGTTTGCTGTGAAGCCAGGTATGGTTGTTGGCGTTCGCGAGAAGTCGAAGTCTCTTGAGGTTATTGAGGCTGCTCTGGCAGGTTTCAATCACAGCAAGTATCCTTGGATTGAGTGGGATGAGCAGCAGAAGGCAGGCAAGTTCCTGCATCGCCCTGAGCGCGCCGATATTCCCGAGTCGTTGAGTTGTACTCTAAGAACTAAAAATCATTAAATTAATGGCGATATTAGCATTTCAAAAACCCGATAAAGTGGTAATGTTGGAAGCCAACGACCGGTTCGGCAAGTTCGAGTTCCGTCCGTTGGAGCCGGGTTTCGGTGTAACCATCGGTAACGCCCTGCGCCGCATTCTCCTTTCATCGCTCGAGGGTTATGCTATCAACACCATCCGCATAGCTGGTGTTGAGCATGAATTCTCATCCGTTCCCGGAGTGAAGGAGGACGTGACCAACATGATCCTAAACTTGAAGCAGGTTCGCTTCAAGCAAGTAGTAGAAGAATTCGAGAACGAGAAAGTCAGTATCACGGTCGAGAATTCTACCGAGTTCAAAGCCGGTGATATCGGCAAGTACCTGACTGGATTTGAAGTGTTAAATCCCGATTTGGTGATTTGTCATCTTGATTCGAAAGCATCGATGCAGTTAGACCTTACTATCAATAAGGGCCGTGGCTACGTTGTTTCCGACGAGAACCGCGAGTTCTGCACTGATGTCAACGTAATACCCATCGATTCTATCTACACTCCAATCCGTAACGTCAAGTTCGCAGTGGAGCCTTATCGTGTCGAGCAGAAGACCGACTACGACAAGCTCGTGCTCGAAGTGACGACGGATGGTTCCATCCACCCGAAGGATGCCCTGAAGGAGGCTGCGAAGATCCTCATCTATCACTTCATGCTCTTCTCCGACGAGAAGATTACTCTTGAGACCAATGATCAGGAGAGTAATCAGGAATTTGATGAGGAAGTGCTGCACATGCGTCAGTTGCTGAAGACAAAGCTCGTCGACATGAATCTCTCGGTTCGTGCGCTGAACTGTCTGAAGGCAGCCGATGGTACAACAAGACCGACCTCCTGAAGTTCCGCAACTTCGGTAAGAAATCGCTCACGGAGCTTGATGATTTGCTCGAGAGTCTGAATCTGTCGTTTGGAACTGATATTTCAAAGTATAAACTGGACAAGGAGTAGAAGTCGTGAAGGACTTCTCAACTCCTGCGCTCCTCTAAAAAATTAAAGAAACAACATGAGACATAATAAGAAATTCAAACATCTCAGTCGTACTGCATCGCATCGCGCTGCCATGCTTGCCAACATGGCCATCTCGCTGATCATGCACAAAAGAATCACTACGACCGTTGCAAAGGCAAAGGAGCTCAAGAAGTATGTTGAGCCCCTGATTACGAAGTCCAAGGATGACACCACCAACTCGCGTCGTGTCGTGTTCAGCTACCTGCAGAACAAGGAAGCCATCAAGGAGCTGTTTGGCCCCGTGGCCCAGAAGGTAGGCGACCGTCCCGGTGGCTACACCCGCATCATTAAGCTGGGCTTCCGTCAGGGCGATGCTGCACAGATTTGTTTCATTGAGCTCGTTGACTTTGACGAGGCTATGGCAAAGACTGCTGGCAAGAAGAAGTCAACCCGTCGTTCGCGCAAGTCTTCTAAGGCTGAGGGCGAGGCTCCCGTGGCTGAGGAAACTGCCGTGGTCGAAGAGGCTCCCAAGGCAGAATAATCCTTCAGGACATAACAAACGTCTATATCGGGAATGCTCTCACTGCAAGGTGAGGGCATTCCTTTTGTTTTGCCATCCCACTACCGATGTACCCCTTTGGGGCCTATTATGTAAAGAAAAAACATCCAAGACGCTTCTTGGATGTTTTTTCGGTGTTTCACTTATAGATTAGATTTAGATAAGTCTGGTTAGGTAGAGCAAAGGTAGTAAATATATTTCCAACGGCCAAATATTTCGTATGAATTTTGCGATTTTGTTGCAAATTTTTCGTCAGTTTTGAACTGGTAACGTTCACACCGCCTTTACGCTCACGGTCAGCGTGCTTGCATTGAAGCTTACACCCTGGCTGCGTTCCACGAAACGGGTGAGTACGCCCTGGTCGGCCAGCTCGTGTGGTGTGCCGATTGAAAGCTGTCCGCCCCTTTCCATCAGCCAGATGCAGTCGGCCACCTGCAGGGCCAGTTCCAGGTCGTGAGTAGAGAGAAAAATGGTCTTATTTGCTTGATGGCTAATCCTGCGTAGCAGCAACAGCATGTCAACCTTGCTGGAATAGTCGAGGAAGGCCGTAGGTTCGTCCAGGTAGATGATAGGTGTTTGCTGGGCCAGTGCTTTGGCAATCATTACCTTCTGTCGCTCGCCGTCGCTCAGTGTCGATACTAACCGGCTGCTTAGTTTCTCTATGCCCACTTGTTGGATAGCCTGTTGGCAGATATCCTCGTCCTCTTCGCTGAGTCTTCCCCAGAAGTCAGTATAAGGTGCCCGCCCTAAGCTCACGAGTTCCGTCACCGTCATCTGCTGGATGTCGGGTCGTTCGGTCAGCACCACGCCTATTTTTCTTGCCAGATGCTGGGGGGAATAAGCGTCGAGCGGTCTCCCGCTGATGGTGATTTCACCGGCCATTCGCGGCTGGAAGCCCGACAGCGTGCGCAGTAGTGTTGACTTGCCCACACCGTTTTCGCCCAGCAGGCAGGTCAGCTGTCCGGAACGAATGGCAGCCGAAAGGTGTTGCGCCACCAACCGTTGTGAGTGCCGCTGCTTGTAACCAATGCTTACGTCGCGTAAAATGACTGATTCGCTGTTCATACGTGCAAAAGTATAAAATAATTGCGAATAATAGCTTACAAATAAGAATAAATTTGTAATTTTGCAACTGAAAAATCATAAAGACAGATTTGTGTACAATGAAAAATGATTCCCGATGGCTTGTACTGATAGCCACGTCCGTGTTCTGCCTGATGTCGTGTCAGCAGCAGAAGTTCTGTGTCAAGGGTACGGTAGAAGGTGCCGAAGACTCCGTGCTCTATTTTGAGAATGTCTCCCTGACAGGTCTTCAGACCCTTGATTCCGTGAAGCTTTCTTCCGACGGTTCCTTCTCCTTCAGTGCAGAGCGTCCCGAAGCCCCCGAGTTCTACATCCTGCGCATTGCCGACCAGATTATCAACCTGAGCATTGATTCCACCGAGACCGTCACCGTGCGTGCCCAGTGGCCAGGCATGTCGGCCCGCTACGAGGTGGAAGGTTCTGAGAGCTGCACCGATATTCGAGAGCTGTCGCTGAAGCAGCAGGACTTGCAGCGTCGTGCCATTGCCTTGGAGCAGAACCGCTCGATGACCCGTCAGGAAGTCGTCGACTCGCTCGACCGCATGCTCCGGGCCTACAAGAAGGACGTGACTACCCGCTACATCTACCAGCATCCCGAGCGGGCCTCTTCCTATTTCGCCTTGTTCCAGACCCTTGGCCAGTGGCTCATCTTCAATCCCCGCAACAACCGTGACGACGTGAAGGCCTTTGCCGCCGTTGCCACCTCGTGGGACACCTTCCATCCTGGTGCTCTTCGCGGCGAGAACCTGCACAACATTGCCATCGAGGGTATGAACAACACCCGGCTGGCCGCTGCCCGACAGACGCAGCAGCTGAGCGACGACGTGATAGTGGCTTCGGGTGTCCTTGAACTGAATCTGACCGACAATCACGGCCAGGTGCGCACGCTGACCGAGCTGAAGGGGCGTGTCGTTCTGCTCGACTTCCATACCTTCTCCTTGCCCGATTCGCCCCAGCGCATCCTGATGTTGCGCGAGCTTTACAACAAGTATCATGCACGCGGACTGGAAATCTATCAGGTCTCGCTCGATGCCGACGAGCATTTCTGGCGTCAGATGACCATCCAGTTGCCCTGGATTTGTGTGCGCGACGCATCGGGCCAGAGTGCAGCCATGTATAATGTGCCGACCGTGCCCGAGTTCTTCCTGATCGACCGCGACAACAACTTGCAGAAGCGGTCGTCGCAGATAAGCGACGTGGAGGCCGAGATCAAGTCCATGCTTTAAGAGGTGACATGTCCAGTCTGTTGCGAATGATAGCTATGGCGGGGCTGATGGTACTGTTGGCACCATCAGGCTCGCCATCGCCTTTTACCCTTCGCAAGACCCACGACAGCCTTTACTATCTGAACGAGTGGCGGTTGCCCTATCCTGTCTACCAGTTCTGTACGGGCGATGTCGATGGCGACGGCAACGAAGAAGCATTGGTGGGAGTCATCAAGGCGACCCGTTATTACAAGGAAAAAGGACGCCGCCTGTTCATCTTCAAGCGAGTCAACGGTAAGGTGCGTCCTTTGTGGTTAGGGTCGAAGCTGGCAGCCCGGCTACATGATTTCCGCTATATCGACGGCGGCATTGTGCGCAGTCTGGAGACTTGGCCCGACGGTCGCTACTCTGTGGCCGAATGGCGGTGGAAGGACTTCGGCCTTAGTTTCCAGCGATACCTCATCCATGGAACCGACCAGTCAAATGCACTAAAATATTTTAACCTATGAGAAGAACCTTATTGCCTGTACTCATTATCCTGCTGGCTATTACTGCTTGCAAGCCATCTCCAGCCGAGGGTGACGGCCAGACCATTGCCCCCAGCCAACTGAATGTTGAATTGCTGAAGGACAGTCTTGACCTCTCGATGGACATCTCGCAACTCTCTGTGAGCGACCTGCGTATCCTGCGCAATGCTCCCGCTGCGCTTCGCGGCTATCCGTTCAAGGACTCCTATCTGCGTGGTGTCTATGGGTCGACCACCTGGTACGACTCGCTGATGTATGCCTTCGACGACAACGAAGAGAATTTCCACTGGGTAGAGAATGACTACGAAGGTGGCTGGCGTGATCGCTATTATCATGCCATTAAGAGCGAGGCCATGACCGTCACACCCGAAGAGCAGGAGTTCATCAACCGTATCAAGACCCGCGAGGAAGAACTCCTGAAAAAAAACTTCAAGACCATTGGTGGCAGATTGGTCAACGTAGGCAATATTGTCAATCCAGGCTTGCTCAAGCCTTTCGACCCTGAGTTGCAGCACCAGCTCGGTCGCTACGGCTTTGCCATTGTCCCTGCCCGGCACCAGCAGTTGTTCCATGTCTACGAGCAGAACGACTACCATCAGTTCCCTTCCTTTGTCACCACCGACCTCTACTTGCAGCTCTACCACCTCTATTTCGATGCCATGCTGCGCGATGTCGAGGAGCAGTGCTTTTATCCGTTGTTAGGCCAGTTCTGCCGGGAGGCGCGTCAGAAATTCACTGCCAGGCAGTATGATGAAGCATCCAGACTCGACACCCTTGCTGCCACCACTTGGCTCAACACCTATTTTACCGTGGCCATTGCCCTTCTTCATGAACAGGCACCGAAGGACAATCCAGTAGCCCTGACCGAGTACAATCAGGTGATGAAGAGCGAGAACAACACGTCGGCCTTCCTTGGCTATACCGATGTGCCCTTCGAATACAGCCTCTTCCGACCCCGTGGCCACTACACCCGCAGCGACACCCTGAAGCGCTACTTCCGCACGATGATGTGGCTGCAGTCCGTTCCCTTCCGCACCGACGTGCCCTTAGACATGTTCAAGGCCAGTCTGCTGGCTAACGAAGTCTACTACGACAAGAAACTCCATGCGATTTATAAGAAGCTGACGGAGCCGCTGGACTGGCTCATGGGCAAGCCCGACGACGTGAGCATCATGCAGATGGGCGAATTATTGGCCGAAATGGGAACTGGCGATATAGACCCGAACCAACTGGGGAAGAAAATCGATGAAATTGCCGAAAAGCAGACGCGCTTGCGCCCCAAGTTCCAGCGCACTGGTCGCAACAAGGTGCGCCTGATGCCGCAGCGTTATCAGCCTGATGCCGAGGTGTTGCAGGAGATGGTCGACTACGACTCAAAGGTGTCCAAGCGCCCTGTGCCAAGCGGACTCGACGTGATGGCCGCTATGGGTATGAGCCAGGCCGAACAGATTCTTATGAAGGAACAGGACGAGGCGAAGCGATGGGACGGCTTCAAGCCTGCGCTCCAGCGCATGAAGCAGACGATGGACTCCGTCAACTGGAACGGAAACGTGGCCAACGTCTGGCTCTCGGCCCTGCAGTTGCTGAATCAGCAGGAGTCCGATGCACCTTATTTCATGCTCACTGCTCAGTGGGGCAAGAAGTCGCTCAATGCGGCATTAGCTTCATGGGCCGAACTGAAGCACGATGCCATCCTCTATGCCAAGCAGCCCATGGGGGCCGAGTGTGGTGGTGGCGGGCCTCCCGACCCCGTGGTGAAGGGCTATGTGGAGCCTAACGTGAAGTTCTGGCAGCGTGCCATTACCCTGCTCGAGTCGACTGAGACGCTCTTCAACACCTACGGTCTGGCCACCGAACGCTCGAAGACCATTACTGGTCGTGTGAAGGATATGGCTCAGTTCTTGCTGCGCATGAGTAATGTGGAGTTGGCTGGCAACGAGCCTACCGACGAGGAGTTCGACCAGTTGAAGGCCATTGGTGCAGCCTTTGAGAACATGTCCCTTGAACTGATTCGCAACCCCAACCAAGAACTCTATGAGTGGGATGCCGTGCAAGGCCCTGAGCGCAATGTGGCCCTCATTGCCGATGTCTATACGGCTAACGCCGACAACAACCCCGACAAGAGCATTCTCTATGCCGGTGTGGGACAGGCCGACGAAATCTATGTGGTTGTCGAGGTGAAAGGCTACCTCTATCTGATGCGCGGCGGTGTGTTTTCCTATCGCGAGCTGACCCGTCCATATAGCGAACAGCGCATGAACGACGAGGAGTGGCAGCAGAAGCTTGAACAAGAGCCTCGGTTGGGCGTTCCTAAGTGGATGGACGAGATTACCGTGCCCCTCGAAGAAGCACCTGTTGACAATGCGGAAGTTTTCTATTCTTCTGGTTGTTAGTCTGTTGGCCTCCTCGGTTGTAGAGGGGGCCACCATTCTTTTCACGGGCGACATCCTGCTCGACCGTGGCGTGCGCCGTGTCATCAGTCAGCGTGGTGCCGATGCGCTCTTCTCACCAAGTATCGACTCGCTCTTCGGGGCCAGCGATGTCGTGGTGGGCAACTTGGAGTGTCCTGTCACCTGTTTGCAGCGACCCGTTCAGAAGCGCTTCATTTTCCGTGCCGACCCCGAAGTGCTGCCTGTGCTGCGTCGGCATGGCATTACTCATCTGAATCTCTGCAACAACCATTCCATTGACCAGGGACGCGAGGGACTGATGGATACACGCCGCAACGTTGCCAAGGCTGGCATGATCCCCTTCGGGGCAGGGTGCAACATGCAGGAAGCGTCCCGGCCCGTCCTCATCACCAGCAGTCCCCGCCGCGTGTGGCTGTTCTCTTCGTTGCGGCTGGCTCTTGAGAACTATGCCTACCTGCCGCAGCAGCCCTGTGTCAGTCAGGAACCCATCGATACCTTGGTGTCCCGCATACAGCGACTTCGTCATAGCGACCCCAATGCCGTCATCATTGTCTCGCTTCACTGGGGAGGCGAACACACCTTGCGCCCTGTGCCCCGCCAGCGGTTAGAGGCCCACCGCCTGATCGATGCCGGTGCCGACGCGCTCATCTGCCATCACACCCACACGCTCCAGACCATCGAGCAGTATCATGGCCATCCCATCTACTATAGTATCGGAAACTTTATCTTCGACCAGCAGGCACCCGTCAACACCCAGGCATGTCTCGTCAAAGTCCTCGTCACTGCCACGCAGACCGAGTTTCAAACCATTCCCGTCACGATTCGCCGTTGCGTTCCTGTCATCGACTAATCTTCCTTACTGTAACCAATCGTGCCTTTTACAGCAATTAAACATCTATCGCATCGTGATAAAGCATGTTTTTCAGCCTTCTTGCCCAAATAACTGATGGCAATTGCCCATTGTGTCGAAAATTATTGTTACCTTTGTACCCGCTAAGCAAAGAGGGTTGTTGTTGTACCTCCTATGCCAACGTTGGGGAGGAAGGACATTCATCTTCCATGTCGCTTCAAAACAAGTACATGAGAGACGAATCAGCACGATATTACTATTGTTCACCGCATTATTCAGATTTTGTGGTGACCCCAAGGTATTGCCTTCGCAAAACAAGTTGTTTTACTATCGCAAAGATGGTGTTTGCAAAGGCAAAAGACGGCATTTTGGAAAGCAAAACAAGTTGTTTTGCTATGAGTGATAGTAGTGACAGGTAAAAAAGAAGTGTCACTTCAAATAACTATCTGACAATAAATGTGTTAGCACTAAAAGTGACAGATAATGGAAAAAACGGTCAACAAATTCTCAGTTGACCGATGGCTATATTGCCGTATATGCTAACCCCGTGGTACTAAGTGGGTAACAATTTCACTTTGCGCATACATATAGTTAGACTATTGTATTAATTTATTCGCAAAAGTATGAAAGATTACACATCCATTATCAATCTTCTGAAGTCGGACCACTATGCTGACAGAACAGATTGTTTTGGGTCATTCATTTGGCGGCGTTACAGTTCCTTGACAGGTTGTTTGGAAACGGGCTCTTCACTGTTCCTTAAAACGCTCGCTTGTTTCCTTGACGAGGCTTTAGACACAAAGTTAGTATTTCAAAATCTAAAGATTGGTAAGAGCGAATTTTTCTTGAAGGAAATCAATTCCTATCGGGTCGTGTTTCTGGACCTCGCAGATTTTGAAGCAGACAACTTCGAAGATGCGATGGCATATATGAAAGTAAAGATGTCAGACCTCTACAAATACTATCACAAGAATTTCGAGCCAGATGGAGGTGGCTTCTTTTATCCAGATACATACGATTCGGCACTGGACATCATTGAGGGAATAGCTTCTACCAAGGTGTTACAAGGTTCTTTGAAAACGCTTCTGATACAGCTTCGTGGATATGAAAGTCATAAAAAAGGCAGTAAGCTGGCAGTACTGATTGACAATATGGCTCGTTTGGAAACCATTGCATCCGAAAAAGGTTATTCCGACCAGATGAACACATTCCTTAAGGATTATGTAGTCCAAGATGTCTATAAATACTGCGACCTGTTCTTGCAGGTGAGCGACGTTAAAGAGGATAAAGACCCATGGGGATACATAGACCGCTATTTAGTTCATAGCTATTTCAATGTTTCTCCATTCGACATCAGATGGCAGCATGGGGATGTAATTGTTGAAAAGGAAAAGCAGTGTTATTTTGATACGATCCTTCCATTTGTTGATAAGACAGATTGGATTTCATACATCGCAGAAGGACGCAAAATAGTTCAGAGAGCCAAAGACAAAGAGAAACGAGAACGGCAAGAGTATATTCGATGGGAGAAAAACAGATATGCCGAGAAGCTGTCATCCGAGGTTCCCTTATGGTCTCCCAATATGGGTATACGGACTAAGGCACTTGACAAGACTTCACCTCAATACGTCAGGCAAAACACTTTGCTCCGAGATATTTATACAAAGTTTTGTCCTGATTTCAAGGCTGATGATATTTACAGGTATTTCCAGAAGTTTAACGAAGGAAAGAAAATCGTCAGCAAAACAGATGAACTTGAAATTCTCCTTGAACAACTTCCTGCGGGTAATCACAAGTGGAAAGAGAAGGGTTCGACAAATTGTTGGAGTTGCTGGGTACAAGTTCAATACACCAGCCTAAACGATGAAAGATGCAGCTCGCCCGGAAAAGCGGCAAACATAAAAGCCTACGCTTGCCTGAAAGATGTTGACGTCCAGCAAGTATTCGTTGATAGCCTCAGGTATCTTTTGCAAAATGCAAGCAAAACATTTGGGGCCAAGTTGTCCACAATCAGCCGTTCCGACATGATGTGCTACTGGCTCTCGGCAAAGGATTTCGTGCATCTGGAACAATTCTTTAAGCCCTACAATCATGTCATGAATAAGTCTATGCCTTTTGTCGCTTACAAAGGCAAACTTGGAATTAGTCGAGAGTTTCCTGGAGCAGACAACAGCCATAATTCCACACAGGCTCATATCATCTCTGACTATTTTAGGACAGTGGATAAGGCTGAAGATGTTGATTTGGAGGACATGTACAACTATTACATAAAAAAGTGGAATGCTGACATCTACGAGGAGGGGTACTATAGCGGTTTCAAAGGTAATTCTGCCTTGTCTTTTGCTGTAATCATGGATACTCTTGATGCCATCCTGAATGGGAATGATATTTCTGATGAGTCTCTTCTGATGTCGGGCGACTCCAAGATATGGAACATACTCTCCATAAGCAAATGCTGGGCAGATGTAAATGAAAAATGGCTCTCCACCAAACAATTTTTTTAACTTGAAAGAATTGACTATACAGGATATTGAAACGATAGTCCATCGCGACGAGAATCGTGTGATGGAGGCGAAGGAGATGACTGGTGAAGGGGATGCAGTCGAAGTTTTATATAAAGATAAGAAAAAGAAGTTGCTCTCATTGTCTGATGATATGTTCATCAAGAAATAAATGTTAAAACCATATCTATAACACAGCAATATCTCAATGGGAATATATATTAATAAAGGAAACGAAGGATTCAAACGAATTCGCAACAGTGAATATGTTGACAAGTCGGGGTTAATAGCCATTGTTAACTCCACGCTGTTTACTCGGTTTTGCTTTAGTTGCGTCACCCGTAGTCGACGTTTTGGTAAGACGATGGCTGCAGAGATGCTGCTTGCATACTACGACAAGTCTTGTGATTCGAGCAGCCTTTTTGCCGATTTGGAGATTGCCCGCCATCCCTCGTTTGTGCAACATCTGAACAAATATCCCGTCATTTATTTGGACATCACCGACTTTACCACAAGGGATAACTTAAAGACTATTGACATCGTGTCTACTTTGCAAGAGAAGGTGATGTCTGAAGTGTTATCAGCATATCCTGGTATCCAAAGAGAAGATGACGATGACCTGATGGATGTTTTGGTCAAGGTATCCCTCCACTATAACGAGAAGTTCATCATGATTATCGACGAATGGGATGCCATCTGCCGTGAAGCCCTTGGTGACGAAGAGGCTATGA
>ONMA01000028.1 GCA_900318815.1 uncultured Prevotellaceae bacterium | reverse complement strand
AATCCGTTATTTCGCGAGTGTCTGGCAAACGTCTCAGATGAGACCCGTGCCGAGTTCAATCTCTCGTTTGAGATTGCTGACCGCATTGATGCCTTGCTTAAGAAGAAAGGCATCACACAGAAAGAATTGGCCGCAAAGATGGGTAAACGGGAGTCGGAAATATCTAAATGGCTCACAGGTCGTCATAATTTCACGACCAAAACGCTTGCTGGCATATCGCTGGCCCTTGGCGAGCCAATCATTAGTGTGCCAGCATAAAGTTCTTCTATATCCAATGGACTGTCGATTACCTCGTCAGCCCATTATGATTCTCCAACTTCTCTATCCGCCAGTCATATTTGCCATCCATGATGTCACCCACCTCACTGTCTGCGCGATGCAGCTCCATGTCAGTGAGTTTACCTATCTCCTTGGCAACCCAGACGAGCCACTGCGCCACATTCTTGACTGTAGTTGCGGCAATTTCTGCGAGACTCGCTATGAAGTTCTTGATGGCTGATGCCTCTTCGTCAAAGAAGATGGAGCCATGATTGCCACCGCTACAGCCTGAGCCTGAGCGAGCAAAGTCAGCAATGGCATCCACACAATAGCGCATCTTCTCGTCAGTGGCATAGAGGTATCTCGCCATGCCTGTGAACATCGGACTCTGCCAGTCCTCACGCTGCTTGATGGCGTAATTGTCCTTTAGACTCTGTTCAACTTGCGTCTTGAGTTTTTTCGCCTGCTCTCTCTTCTCCTCGATTTCTGCATCAAGGTTTGTCGAAGTCTTTCTCTTGGTCTCGTTCTGTTTATCGAGAGTCACACCCTCATTCTTCTTTCTCTGGATGTTTGCTGACAAAAGCGATGACTCGTTTCTCTTCTCAGTAAGCTCATCATCAAGAGCCTTTTTCTTCTCGTCGTACTCATCATCGAGACGCTGCTTTTCTTCAGTTGACTCGCGCCTGATGTCAGCGAGCCATAAAGACTGGCGCCCCCGATGATGAAGATCTCCTCATCGGGCTTGCAGGTGCACAGGAACTCGTCCCACGAACCAAAGCATTCACAACCAGGCAACTCGCTCACCGAGGTTGTAAGCACGCAGTTGCGCCGGTTGGGCAGTGCCTCCTTGGGCAGACTCTCAAATGTACGTCGTCCCATCAGGATGGTGTGTCCCGTTGTCAGCTGCTTGAATCGCTTCAAATCCCTTGGCAGCCAGTAAATCAGTTTGTTCTTAAAGCCAATGGCATTGTTTTTCGCCACGGCTGCAATCATTGTAATCATTTCTTCTTACTTGTCGGTTTTCCCGCGTACCTCTTTATATCTGCACACAACTATACCAAAGCGCATATCTTTTCTATTGCATCAAAAAGAGTTAGATAACCTTTTTCATTGCGTATGTCCGACTTGCTATTGCAATCATTGTGCATGAATTTGTTTCTCTCATTGATGAGCGTCTGTATCTGATAGCCGAAAGACTTGTCCGTTTGCTTCCACAATTGATAGTACAGGGATGCCATTTTTTGCCATTCGGGATATTTCACATGATCCTTTTCTTTGGTTTTTGCTTCCACACATTCATGGTGGAATTTCCCGATGGTCCAGCTTTTAGCATCCTCGTTAGTTTCAACAATATACCAGACACCATTATCGTCCCTGTCGAGATACTCGTTGTTAATCATTTCTATGGTCTGATAAAGCGATATGTAAGCAAATGCGAAATGCCCATCTTTTAGTAGTTCATACGATACATCCAATTGATTGAGTATGCTTTTCTTTAAGTCTGTAATGTTAATATTGAAAAGCCGCCGTATATTCTTCATTCTTGTGTCAATGTCCCGTAGGTATGACCGCTTCAGGCAATTCTGCACGTTCTCCCTAAGTGCATCATAGTTGGCGATTGAGAAATTGTTGGAGAATTTGTATTCGGGTGATTCCTTGATATAATACCCATCAGCACCGGCATCCAGCAAGGCTTTCAGGTTCCATGCCTTGTTAGAGGCAGTGAACATAATGACCTGTGTTCCTTGGCTATCTTTCTTTATCTGTTTCAGAATCTTCATTCCAGAGAAATCATCGGGCTTATATATATTTTCCTCCGCAACGCCATTCATTCTGAGGTCGAGGAAAATCAAATCATAGTTGCCTTCCTTTATTTGTTTTTTCTCTTCCTTTGTAAAAGCATCAAAGCTAGCTACCTTTCGTTTTATAACATCAAAGTCGCCTTCATTAGTGACAATCATTCGTTTGAGTACATACTCCCATCCTTTGTCTGCCTCATCGTCAATCAGGAGTATTCGCTTTCCATTCGCATGTATTTTTGTACGGTTCAACATAGCATAACGGGGTTGCTCCTTACCTGAGAGATAGTCTGCGACATTGAATGTCTGCACAAGCACGTACTTGAAATACAAAGACTTTGCGGCAGTATTTAAGACATCATTACCAGAGGGCACACCATTATTCAGCAATCGGTCAAGCACACTTGCACCCCATTGGTTAGCCAACGAGTGTCTTCCCTGTCTTGGCTGCACATTGATAAAAGCAAGGAAATCATCTTCGTATTTTGTCGCATCTAAGGGTTGAACTGCATCAATTTTCATCCCCTCACGTGACTCAAAATATACATTCTTAGTCAGTAATAGCTGGGAAAACTGATTATAATGAAGAAAAGACTTTATTGTTTTATCAGAAACGATAATTATGGGAACTAACGCATTGATTCCGACTTCAGTAATAGACAAACGGAGATACATTCCTATTGCCAACACGACTTCATTTCTTTGAATATTATCAGCATCAATTACGAGAACATCGAATTTATGCTTTAGTTTGGCTATCACGAAATCATTCACCACGCCCAAATCGTTCTCATGCATATCTGGTACCTCTATTAGTGTTGCACCAATTCTCAAAGCAAGGTCTGACGTACCCCTACTTCCAAGTATAATAGTTTTTGCCATAGTCTTGGAAACTGTCTAATATGTTATTTATTTGTTGTTTAAACTCCCGTACTGTGATGGGATGCATTTGTAAATCAATGACCAGTTCTTTATAGCTTTTACCAATCGCAGGCTGTGACATAGAAACAATTTGTTCCATTTCTTCACAAAGGACCTTTGACGCTAACAATTTTTCATCATTCGCTAATTCTTGCAACCGGGTAAAAAGAATTGTTGCTGCCCTATCAACAAGATATATCGTGTAATTTTTTCCGTATGCTAATATTTTGAGTTCTATTTCCCCTGTTTTCTGATAATGAATGACAAACGGCTCCAAGCGACCATAAAAAACGCGTTTACTTAAACTGTAAATCGTATTACCTCTGTAGTCTCCAATGTCTAAAGTATCACCATCGCTAAACCATACCAAAGGTATGTCTTTACCCAGTTCAGGAATTTGCCTTAATATAGAAACAACTTTGTGGCTGTCATCGTGAAATTGCCCGTCAACATAGTCTTCCAACGATTTATGAAGCAAGACACAAGAGGCATTGTTCACAAAACTCAAATCATCAGACGGTGACAATTTATCAATAGCAGTTAGAACGTCTTGACACATGCCATCATCTACAAAGCCACCACCATATTTTTGGCGATTCCCGTCTACGTTATCGTCAATTAAGTATATCTTGTTCATCAGTCTTTTTGATAATATGTTAAGATATGTGTAAAGCCTGTTAAGTTTGCAGCTTCTATCACTTCAATTCTATCACGCCCGGTATCATCTAAAATGTTCCAACGAAATGGTTTCCCATCCCACAATGATTCTACAGACCAATTACAATAGCCTTTCAGCTTCTCTGCATTCTCATAAAAGAATCCCCCCGTAGAGTCAAATTTTCGTATGACATCTTCGATTGATTTAGGAGAGTATGAGTCTATATGGGAAATGCGTATAGAATGCATCATAAAGAAGTCTTCTGAAATATCGAGAGAATATTCTACTTGTATGTCATGATGCTCTTGATTTTCGTGGTCATGTAAATCCTTGACAATCTCTGCAAGTCTTGAGTTAAGGACAAAGACATTAGTATAAAAATCTGCCTTATCCAAATTCTTGAGAGTGAAGTTCAATGATGGGAATCTTTCTGTAATTTTCTTTATAATATCTTCCAAATCCGGTGCAACGACCCGGACTGTATGCCGGAATCGTTGAATAGTTTTTTCCATACCCCCCAAATCGGTAATAGGATGTCTTCCTTCATTATTCGATGACCAACTAATCCACTTTGGATTACCATAACCATCAGTGCATTTTTTCCCTTCAGCATCAAACCAAGCTCCACCAGTGATAAAATTGTTGAGTAATGCTTTTAATGAAAGAGGTAGATTTTTTCCTCTTTTACCTTCTACATATACATCCTTGACTTGTTGCAGCATGTCAGTTAGTTTCATGCTGTTATTGTCATAGTTGTGAGTAAGATATTTGAACCCTTCTCTTCTATTGAATAAAGACAGAAAAGTAGCAGTTTCTTTTGGAGCATGTATTGTGGTTGAAGGTGGATTTACAGACGGAAGCGTTACATCTCCCTTTTTATCTAAGTCCCTTGCCAAGAGCGCATCCCGCA
This sequence comes from uncultured Prevotellaceae bacterium, assembly GCA_900318815.1. Lineage (GTDB taxonomy): Bacteria > Bacteroidota > Bacteroidia > Bacteroidales > Bacteroidaceae > Prevotella. The sequence continues at coordinate 41,482 of ONMA01000028.1, read as the reverse complement.
TTTTTTGTTGTGCCCTTGTCAAACTCTTGTTATGAGTAAAGAAATATATAAATTCTTGCAGTTGTTTCTGTTCCATTTCACACCTTTCCTCATATTTAAAGTTCAAATTCGACGGGTATAGCTTCTCCATCTATGTCTTCCAAGCTACTGAAAAAGTCGGCAGCCACCAATAGTTCCTTAGACTGACCGAACAATCGCTTCCCTCCTTTTGCATCTGAGATTATCTTTGCCTTTTTACTCTGCGAGTCGTTTTTCTTTTCCTCATTGATCATGACATCCACAAAAGGGTTATCCCCAGCTAAACAAGACTGGAAAGCACTAACAGCTTCTTCCATTCCCTGCTTATCCCATATTTCAAGCAGTTTGTCTATGTCTACATTAGCATTTTGGATGCTTAAGCACTTTGAGCGCTTAGGTTCGAACTCAGTAATCAGCCAGAAGTTTTTCCCCTTTGACCGGCACAGCGTCACAAAACAATTGCTTAGTTTCTCCGATACGACAACCTGCCCAGGCTCTTTCGACTCAATATCAGGGCAAAGAGCTTTTTGCGTAGATTTGCTAACCGGGATGATTTTGTCCATACCAGCAAGGACGCACTTACCGACAAGTTTCTTTTTGGGAGTGATTTCCAATGTGACCGTGGTTGAGAAGTCTGCAATGAAATCCACCATCTTGTACGGCTGCACATAGACGTATGAAGTCTTGCTATCAGTCTCGTTGTCTACAAAAATGAGCTGTTGGAGCTTGTCGTATCTCGCTTGCAGTTTCTGATAGGCGACATTGTTTGTCCCTCTCACCATACGGAGATAATTAAGTTTTCCGCCAATGACGTTTTCCATCACCGGTTCACCTTTCTTTATATAGCCCTTTTCTTTCTTGTACTTGGGGTAGAACTTACTGTAGGCTTTGGCATAGCCTTCCGTTTCCCATAGATGCAATAGCCAACGAAGGTCGCTTATGTATTTCCTTGAGACATTGACAATGCTATTTACAGTCAATCCTGTTACTTCCTGCCTTGCGCCATCACGCAGCAAGCGGGTCTTATCATCATTCATGGTAAATCCTTGTTCCTCGATGATGCGCTTTATCTCTAAGCGGAAATCGCTGTTTTCCTGATACACATTATGCATGCTGGAGAACGTCATGTCGTCCGCATAGCGGCTATAGTGCAGTCCGAATCTTTTGGCAACGCCTCTCATTCTTCTGTCCAGCTTGTCGCATATCGCATTCGTCAGAAGCGGGGAGGTGGCTGCACCTTGCGGAAGCACACAAGCGTTCTTTTCTGCATCTGTATGGCAGCAAAGCCCTGCAATGACATTGGCTATCTCTTTCGTGAAATTAAAAGGAGGAAGCTGAAGGCGTGCCCATACCCGTGCCTGCGGGATGGAAGGGAAGAAGTTTTTCAGGTCAATATTAAAGACGTAATGATGACCGACGTGCATTTTAGCATTGTCCACCACCGAACGGCCCTCAGTGAACCCCATCACAGAAGGGCTGGGGACATAGATGGCCTTTAAGACAATATTAATAATATATAGAAGTATTCCCAGTTGATAGCAAGGGGCATTAATCTCTCTCAATCCACCGCTCTTCTTCCTTATCTGGAATGTCTTGTATCGCTTAGGGATTTTCACATTCGCAAAATGGAGAAGTTGCTCGTCCGTTATCTTATATTTAGCCGAACCAAACTCATCAAGTTTGATTTCATTAAGGAGTTTGGCCAAATCCTCAACCGTTTTTAATGATTGTGCCCTTGTATATATATCTTGTTTCTCCATTTCAAATATAAACGGCGGTCTTCTCAGTCATGCACAAACGTTTTTCTTTGTTTTTATAAATATAGCGTAAGCGTAAACGATATACGTATAAATCAGTCTATGACTGTAATAAAATATAACGTTGGGTTATCAATTCTTTTTTTAGAAGAATGACATCCGACACACGTCGGACCAGAGTCAAAATTTGTTATGTGCAACAACCTCAAAGACCGCCTGTTTTCTTTTTTCGATGCAAAGGTACAATTTATTTTCGAAACCTATGTTCGCAAGTGAAACTTTTTTTAATCAATGTTCCAATACGCATCTGGTTCACCGTCGAAAGCGTCGTTAATAACATCATCGCTATAACCCGCCACATCTTGGGCATAAGTGCCAGCGTATTCACCATAATGCCTGCCATAGTCATCATTTGTATTATATTGGCGAATATGGTTTATATTAGGCTCATTCAATTTTCCAGTAGCGAAATTAAATCTAAGGTTATCCATGCCTTTCATAATTATTCGAGTTGATCTAAGTTCGGTTCTTTGGTAGAAACTCCAAATATTGTCATACTCTACTGGAAGTACAATCTGTCCCTTGGTGTTTACAATTCCATATTTTCTATTCTTTTTAACTCGTGCATATCCATTTGTAAAACCATCAATTATGGCGTATTCACCATAAGGAATAACAATGTTTCCATTATGATTTACGACACAATAACCATTATCATAGCTTTTCAATGAAAAAAGTTCCTTGTCATCAGATATTGATATGCTGGCAAAATTGCATTCTAAAACAGTTTTACCTTTTGAATCTAATAGTCCCCATTTATACCTGTCATACGTCTGAACCTCACCATTTGCTCGTGAATAACCATACGAATATCTCATTCCAACTTTCACAAAGTCAGTTTCGGCCATCACATTTCCATTGAAGATGTCATATTTTGGCTCTACCACAGGAATAGCCAGTTGATTAACAAAACCTATCTTATGATTTCGTATTATGGGAATAAGAAGACGTTCGTCATTTCGAACATTATATTTTTGTGGAGGAACAATGAAATATGCATTGTCCTCAACTAATTGAGCCCAGTTTGCTGCTAATACACCTCTTTGTAAGTCTTTGTCTGTCATAACTTCAATATTTTTACGATGCAAATTTAGATACAAATCGCGAACACTATGTTCGTATTCTCAAATATTTATCTACCATCATCGAAATACGTTTGAAAGCCTCGTCTCTGATACTTGATGGTTCCAGCACTATCAGTTCTTTTCCAAACGAGCAGAGTTCGCGGATTAGTTCATAATTTTGTATGCAGTCGATGGAGAAGAATGCGCCGCCATCAAGCTGGGGGTATTTCCCACGCAGTTTGTTTTCTGCCTCACCCTTTATGGATGTCTGTGATTCGTGGATAGGCTTTGTCGTGATGTAATCCTTGGAGGCATCGCTTGCCCAAAACACGATGTGCTCTATGGGGCGGTCTTCGTAGAGGGTCACGCCCACAATATCCTCGAAACGGTCGGAGAGGTTGCCGGGGCAGGTGGCATATTTCTTTTCGGGCAACGGGGCTACCTCGTCGATGCGGTCAAGGGCGAAGGTGAGGTTTTTCCCGTCATCGTCGGCGGCACCGAGGAGAAACCAACGGTCGTTGTACTGCTTCAGGAGGTAAGGGTGGAAAGCGATGCTGCAGACGGTGGGGTCTGCGAAGGTGTGGTAGGACAGACGGATGACCACCTCGTTAGAAATGAGGTCGAAGAGTGTGCCCAGCAGGTTGGAGTTTTTCAGGTAGGGATTGTTGCTGAAACTGATTATCTGGCGGCGACGGGTATTGCCCAGACCTGACTTGAACTTGTCAAGCCACCCAAAGTTGTCGAGTCCGTCGAACTGACCGAGGGTGTTCAGCACCTCACGAAGAAGATGACGCTCCTCGCGGCTCATCTCCTGCATGAAGATGGAGAAGGAAGGGTTCTTGTAGGTTACGCAGTTCTTGCCGTTGTGCTTGAAGCGCTTGATAGGGGCACAGAAAGGACGTTCCGTCAGATAGACCAGGTCCTTCTCTATACAGCGGCGGGTGACGGTCTGGAATCCTTCGTCTTGAAGCAGTTCGTTCACTTTCTCTGTCAGATCATTGATGTCATAATAGTGATGACGGTCAGACAGGAGCATGTCCAAATGCTTGTATCGTATGAGTGCGTTCTTGTTTGTTGCCATATCCTTCTCGCAATTTTGGTGCAAAGATAATCATTTTTTACGAACTCCATGTTCGCAACTCAGAAATATTATGGAGGATATAATAAATTGTGAACATAATTTGAGAAAAAGGGGAGTCTTTTCTCTTGATATGCCTAATCTTTATTTTAGGCCGAATTGCGTTAATCTTCCAAAATCGCTTTGCTTTTACAAATTCTTTCCGTAACTTTGCACGCTGATTAATATGATATGACGATGAAGAAGAAGATTGTAATAATGATGTTGGCCCTGTTGGCTGTTGCACCAACGGCATGGGGGCAGCTGTATGTGGACCGGACACCGAAGCTGAAATTTGGTGTGACCGCAGGGTTGAACATGACGACGATGACGGTGACGCGCTCCACCGTGAGGCCCTACACTGAGAGGACCAGGGCAGGCTTCGCGGTGGGGCCCACGCTGAGTCTGTTCTCCCCGGTAGGTGGGTTTGGCGGCGACTTGTCGGCTCTATTAGACTATCGCTCAGCCGCATCGAAGTCGGGTGGCAGCGAGCCTGTCAAGTCGGTGAGCATGCAGTTTCCCCTGAACTTGAGCTATAGTCTTAAAACCAGCGATGTGGCCATGCCCTTCATCTTTGTGGGTCCGCAGATGGGTATCAACGTGGGAACGGTGGAGCACACAATGGCTTTCGGTATAGGCAGCACCACGGGACACCAGATGATGCGTAAGTGGATCAACGAGAAGAAACCTGTCTTCAGCATGAACTTTGGTATCGGCGTCCGCGCTATGGAAACCGTACTGGTCAGGCTGTGCTATAACATGCCGTTGACGAAGTCGGGTGTGTTTGAGCAATGGGATCTGGAGACGGGCGAATCAACGCGGTTAGGCTCGGGTAAGATAGGTGCTGTTCAGATTCTCATTTCATATCTGTTCTAAAGTAGAGAGTGGAGAATGAAAAAACTGTATATTGAGACCTACGGTTGCCAGATGAACGTGGCCGACTCGGAGGTGGTGGCCAGCGTGATGAAGATGGCTGGCTACGAGACCACCGAGTTGATTGACGAGGCTGATGCCGTGCTGCTGAATACCTGTTCGGTGCGCGACAATGCCGAGCAGAAGATCTATCATCGCATAGAGGCGCTGAAGAGCCTACCCAAGCCCTCCCAAAAGGGAGGGATGTCAGATAGTAAAACCCCTCTGACTTCCAAGAAACCCATCATCGGCATTCTGGGCTGCATGGCCGAGCGCGTGAAGGATGAGCTGTTGGAGAAGTACGGCGTCGACCTGGTGGCCGGTCCCGATGCCTACTTGTCGTTGCCCGATCTTTTTGCACAGGTAGAGACAGGCCACAAGGCTATTAATATTGAACTGTCGACTACTGAGACCTATCGCGACGTGGTGCCGCAGCGCATCGGGCTGGGCCACCGCATAGGCGGCTTCGTGAGCATCATGCGTGGCTGCAATAACTTCTGCCACTATTGCATCGTGCCCTATACCCGTGGTCGTGAGCGCAGTCGCGATGTGGAGAGCATCCTGCGCGAAGTGCGCGACCTGCGCGACCGTGGTTTCAAGGAGGTAACGCTGTTGGGGCAGAATGTAAATTCTTATAGAGGAGAGAGGAGAGAGGAGAAAGGAGAGTCGGGGATTTCAAATCCCCTCCAACAGATACTTTTTCCAGAACTGCTTCGCCTCGTTGCCCACGAGGCTCCGGGCATGCGCATCCGCTTCACCACCAGTCATCCCAAGGACATGAGCGACGAGACGCTGCGGGTGATTGCCGAGGAGCCTAACGTGTGCAAGCATATCCACCTGCCCGTGCAGAGCGGCAGCGACCGAATACTGAAGTTGATGAACCGCAAGTACACCCGCGAGTGGTACTTGGACCGCGTGGCCGCCATTCGGCGTATCATTCCCGACTGCGCCCTGTCGACCGACATCTTCGTGGGCTATCATTCGGAGACCGAGGAAGACTATCAGCTCAGTCTCTCGCTGATGCGCGAGGTGGGCTACGACTCGGCCTTTATGTTCAAGTACTCGGAGCGTCCCGGTACCTACGCCTCGAAACACCTGCCCGACGACGTTCCCGAAGAGGTGAAACTGCGCCGACTGAACGAACTCATCGCCCTGCAGACCGAAATCTCGGCCCAGCAGAACAAGAAGGACGAGGACCGTGTGTTCGACGTGCTCGTCGAAGGATTCTCGAAGCGCTCGCGCGAACAGCTCTGCGGGCGCACGGAGCAGAACAAGATGGTGGTCTTCGACAAGGGCCGTCATCATATCGGTGAAACAGTACAGGTGAAGATTACAGGCTCTACCAGTGCTACATTATTAGGCGAAGCATTATGAAGGAGTTTTTAAACGTACTGAAGCGGTTTGTCCCGCCCTACAAGAAATACTTGGTGCTGTCGGTGGTGTTCAACATCCTGTCGGCTATTCTCAACATCTTCTCCTTTGCCGCGCTGATTCCCATCCTCGACATTATCTTCAAGACGGGCGACACCGCCCGGGCCACCGAACTGATGGCTTGGGACATGGGCAACGCCGAGACGGTGCTGATGAACAACATGAACTACTACGTGAATCAGCTCATCGGAGCCGTGGGACAGACCACCACGCTGCTCATCATCGGCATCTTCCTGGCCCTGATGACTGCCCTGAAGACGGGTGCCTACTTCCTCTCGGCAGCCACCATCATCCCCATCCGCACGGGTGTGGTGCGCGACATCCGCAACCAGCTCTACCAGAAAATCACGTCGCTGCCGTTAGGCTTCTTCAGCGAGGAGCGCAAGGGCGACATCATTGCCCGCATGAGCGGCGACGTGCAGGAGGTGGAGAACTCCATCATGTCGTCGCTCGAGATGCTGTTCAAGAACCCCATCCTGATTATCAGCTATTTCCTTATCCTGCTCTTTATCTCGTGGCAGCTCACCGTGTTCACGCTCGTCATCGTGCCCGTCATGGGCTGGTTCATGGGCTGGGTGGGCCGCAAGCTGAAGCAGGACTCGGTGAAGGCGCAGGCACTCTGGAGCGACACCATGAGCCAGGTGGAGGAGACGCTGGGCGGACTGCGCATCATCAAGGCTTTCTGCGCCGAGCATAAGATGAACGGTCGCTTCGACGGCATCAACTCGGCCTATCGCAACGACATCATGCGCGTGAATATCCGGCAGTCAATGGCTCACCCTATGTCCGAGTTCCTTGGTACGGTGATGATTGTCATTGTGCTGTGGTTCGGCGGCGTGCTGGTGCTGAACTATCAGACACTCTCAGGTCCCATCTTCATATATTATATGGTGATGCTCTACAGCATCATCAATCCGCTGAAAGACTTCTCCAAGGCCAGCTACAACATTCCCAAGGGCCTGGCCTCGATGGAGCGTATCGACAAGATACTGATGGCCGAGAACACCATCAAGGAAGTGGCCCAGCCTAAGCACATCGCTGCCTTTGAGCATGAGATAGAGTTCCGGCATGTGTGGTTCGGGTATAGGGGGAGTGATGGTGCAGAGATCAACTGGGTGCTTCGCGACATCAACCTCGTGATTCCCAAGGGAAAGACCATTGCCATCGTGGGACAGAGCGGCAGCGGAAAGTCGACGCTCGTCGACCTTATTCCCCGCTACTACGACGTGCAGGAGGGCGAGGTACTCATCGACGGCATCAACGTCAAGGACTTAGGCATCTTCGACCTGCGCCAGCTCATTGGCAACGTGAACCAGGAGGCCATCCTCTTCAACGACTCTTTCCGCAACAACATCTCCTTTGGCGTGGACAACGCTACGCAGGACCAGATAGTCGAGGCGGCCCGCATCGCCAATGCCTACGACTTCATCACACAGAGCGAGCATGGTTTCGACACCAACATCGGCGACCGTGGCAGTCGGCTGTCGGGCGGGCAGCGCCAGCGCGTCAGCATCGCGCGTGCCATCCTGAAGAACCCGCCCATCCTGATTCTCGATGAGGCTACGTCGGCTTTAGACACCGAGAGCGAGCGACTGGTGCAGGTGGCCTTGGAGCGGCTGATGAAGACGCGCACCACCGTGGCCATTGCCCACCGCTTGTCTACCATCAAGAATGCCGACGAGATCTGCGTGCTCCATGAGGGGCGCATCGTGGAGCGCGGCACTCACGACGAGTTGCTGGCGTTCGACGGCTACTACAAGAAACTGAACGATATGCAGAGCCTGTAGGAGAAATAAAAGCCTACCCAAGCCCTCCCAAAGGGAGGGATGTTTATATAGATAATGCAAGTGAAGAGTGGAGAGTGAAGAGTGGAGAGTGAAGAATTAAGAGTGGAGAGTGAAGAGTGGAGAGTGAAGAGTGAAGAATTAAGAATGAAGAGTGAAGAATTAAGAATGAAGAATTAAGAATGAAGAATTAAGAATGAAGAAACGGCTGCTCTATCTGGTGAAGTTCTATGTGACAACGGTGCTGGTGTTCATCGCTGCCAAGCTGGTGTTCATGTTCTGTTACCGTGCCAGTCACCCCTTCTCTGTGGGCGACGTCTTTGACGTTGCCAGGCACGGACTTACCCTTGACCTCTCCACAGCTCTTTATTTCCTGCTTGTTCCCTTCCTTGCCGTACTCGCCGGCATTTGGGCGAAAGTCCCGGCCTGGCTGCTGAAGACCTACTACGCCCTGACGGCAATTGCCTTCGCCCTGGCCTTCGTGGCCGACACCAGCCTGTACGCCTTCTGGAACTTCAAGCTCGATGCTTCCTGCCTGGCCTATTTAGAGACCCCTACCGAGGCGATGGCTTCGGTCACGACGGGCTATCTCCTCATGCGTCTGCTGGCCTTTCTGCTGGTTACCATCGGTATCTATATCGTTTACTCCCTGCAAATGCCTCAGATGCTTCCTGCATCTACCCTCCGTGCCCGGTTAGGACAGACCGCTTTCGGCCTGTTGTTCATTCCCCTTATCATTATCGGCATACGCGGCGGGGTGGGCGAGTCGACCACCAACATCGGACAGGTGTATTACTCGCAGCAGCAGTTCCTGAACCACGCCGCCGTCAATCCCGTGTTTAGTTTCCTGTCGTCCTTGGAGAAATCGGCCAACTACGTGCCCGACTATCAGTTTATGGACGAGAAAGAGCGTGCCGCCATCATGCGCGACCTCTATCCCACGGAGAGCGTGCAGCCCGACACGTTGTTGCTCACCGACCGCCCCAACGTCGTCATCATCCTGTTAGAGAGCTGCGGGGGCGTGTTTACGCAGGACATCGGAGGCAGGGCCGACGTGATGCCCCACCTGCACCAGCTGACGCAGGAGGGTGTCTACTTCGCCAACTTCTACGCCAACTCCTACCGTACCGACCGCGGCACGCTGTGTACCTGGAGCGGCTACCCGTCGTTTCCGCGTTCGTCGGTGATGAAGATGCCGGCCAAGACCCGCCTGCTGCCAGGCATTGCTGCCTCGCTACGGAAGGAGGGCTACAGCACCACCTACTTGTATGGCGGCGACATCAACTTCACCAATATGCGTAGCTACCTCATCGGTACGGGCTTCGAACGCCTCTACTGGCAAGCCGACTATTCGGCAGAGGAACAGCGGTCGGCCCAATGGGGCGTGCGCGACGACATCACCTTTGGTACGCTGGGCGAACTGATAGAAAAGCAGTCGACGGAGGCCTCCCCCTTCCTCATAGGCTACAGCACGCTGTCGAGCCATGAGCCGTGGGACGTGCCCACGCACCGGTTGGCCGACGAGGTGCTTAATGCCTTCAACTACCTGGACGAGTGCATCGGTCACTTCATCGCCCAAGTGCGGCAGACACCCGCCTGGGACAATCTGCTGGTCATCCTACTGCCCGACCACGGTTTCAGCTACGGCGACGTGGGCGAGGAGCATCCCATGCACGATCATGTGCCCATGCTCTGGATAGGAGGAGCCGTCAAGGAACCCCGGCGTGTGGAGCTTCTGTGCAACCAGACCGACCTGCCCGCCACGCTTTTGGGACAGATGGGTATCGGCCATGCCGACTTCCTTTTCAGTCGCGACGTCATGAGCCGCAACTACCTGCGGCCCTTTGCCGTGCATACCTATAACAACGGCATTACGATGAGAGACAGCACGGGCTTTGCCGTCTTCGACCTGAATGCCAATAAGATAGTGGTAGACCAGAGTAGTGATGCCCCCCGGCTGATACAGACGGGCAAGGCTATCCTGCAGACGGCTGCCGAGAATCTGAAAAACTTGAATTGATGAAAAAGAAGATAATCATTCTGTCATGCCTGCGGCCTATCATGGCCGTGATGCTCAATCTGTTGCTGGCATACGTGGTCTACTTCCTGGCCCGTATGGCCTTCTATGCTGAGAACTATCAGCTGTATGGACAGATAGGGTGGAGGCATTTCGTGGAACTGCTGCGCGGCGGACTCACCTTCGACACGTCGGCCATCCTCTACACCAACGCCCTCTGGGTACTCCTGGTACTCTTTCCCCTGCACAAGAAGGAGCGTCCCGGCTATCATCGTTTCTGTCGCTGGCTCTTTGTGGTGGTCAATGTGCTGTCATTGGCGCTGAACCTGTGCGATGCCGTGTATTACCGCTTCAGCATGCGACGCACCACGACCACCATCTTCCAGGAGTTTGAGAACGAGAACAACCTGGGCGGCATCTTCCTTACCGAAGCCCTCAGCCATTGGTATTTTTTCGTGTTGGCCGCGCTGGCGGGCTGGGTGCTTTGGAAACTGTATGTTGAGCCGGGATATGATCTTGTTCGGGAGAAAGGGAACACGGAGGTACAGAGGCGTCCCCGTCCCTCCCTTGTCTATTACTCCGTGATGACGCTCTCGCTGCTGGCCTTCGTGCCCTTCTGTGTGGCTGGCATGCGAGGCGGCTGGACGCGCGACATCCGCCCCATCACCATCTCCAATGCCAACAACTACTGCGACCGTCCCGTCGAGGCGGCCTTAGTGCTCAACACGCCCTTTTCGCTCATCCGCACCATCGGCAAGAACAACTTCGAGATCATCACCTATTTCAGCGACCCGAAGGAGCTGGAGTCGGTCTATAATCCCATTCACACGCCCCAGCCCGACAGCACTTTTGTGAAGAAGAACGTGGTGGTGATTATCATTGAGAGTTTTGGTCGCGAATACATCGGGGCCTACAACCGTGATCAGGCGGGCTATCAGGGATATACGCCGTTCACCGACTCGCTCATCGAGCGCGGCGGTGCCCTGACCTATAAATACTCCTATTGCAACGGGCGCAAGAGCATCGACGGCATGCCCTCGATACTCTCGTCGATACCCATGTTCGTGGAGCCTTTCTTCCTCTCGCCTTATTCGGTGAACACGGTGTCGGGACTGGCCGACTGCCTGAACGGGAAGGGCTATGAGACGGCCTTCTTCCACGGGGCCGAACGCGGCTCTATGGGCTTCATGGCCTTTGCCCGAGCCACGAAGTTCCAGCAGTATTACGGTCGAGAGGACTACGTGGCCGACGGGCAAACTGGTGGCGACGATGACTTCGATGGCTGGTGGGGCATTAGCGACGAGCCTTTCATGCAGTACTACTGTAAGAAGATGTCTGCCATGAAAGAGCCTTTTATGACGGCCCTGTTCACGCTGTCGAGCCATCATCCGTTCCGCGTGCCCGGGCCTTATAAGGAGGTGTTCAAGGAGGAAGACCCCAACATGCCCATCTACCCCGTGATACGCTACGCCGACATGGCCTTGCAGCATTTCTTTGCCTCGGCCCGTAGGCAGCCGTGGTTTCAGAACACTATCTTCGCCATTACCAGCGACCACACCAACATGTTCCGCCTGCCTGAGTATGCCACCGACCTGGGCGGCTTCTGCTCGCCCGTCATCTTCTACGACCCGAGCGGCCAGATGGGTAGCGGCATGCAGGATGCCATTGCCCAGCAGACCGACATCATGCCCACCATCCTGGAACACCTGAACTACGACCAGCCTTATCTGAGCTTCGGCATAGACCTCCTTTCGACCCCTGCCGACAGCACCTGGGCCGTGAATTATTTAGATGGCATCTATCAATATGTGAAGTATGGGCATGTGCTTCAGTTCGACGGGCATGAGACCCGTGCCGTCTATTCATTGGACGACCGCCTGATGAAGCACAACCTCATGGGGCGGGTGCCTCAGCAGGCCGCAATGGAGCGCGAACTGAAGGCCATCATTCAGCAGTACATGGAGCGAATGACCGAAGACCGGCTGACCCCATGCGCAGAATAGTACATAGATTACAGGCGCATGCCAAAGAAGCCGCGCAGCCGCCATTTGTTCTGGTTAATCACCACATTGTTGTCATCGAAGAAAGAGTTGTTCATGGTGAGCGTAATGCCGGCAAAATAGCGGGAAGAGAAGTTGCGGATGATGGCGGCACGCTCGTTGAATATCATGTTCATGCGCGTGTGCTGTGCCTGCCTGCGCTCGCCGTTGATGGTGATGTTGTTGCGGTTGTAGAGCACGAAGGTGGGGAGCATGGAGAAATGCAGCAGCCACTTCTCCCCGATGACCCAGTTATAGGCATAGCCACCGCCTATGCCGACGTGGCCGATGTAGATGCGTGTATCGGGGGCATTGGTGACCCTCTGCCGCAGTTCGTTGGTAGTCTCTAAGCTTCCGCCCTGATAGCTGAAGCCTGCGAGCCAGGAACCCGCCGAACGGCGCTGTATGTAGCTCTGTGTGAAGGCGGCGGGATAGGAAAAGCGGCGGTTGTTGAAGACGTAGTAGCCCACCACGTTGAGTACTTTCATGGTGATGTCGCCCGACTCTAAGCGGGAGAGGCGTTCGCCAAGCTTGATGTCGCCCGAGAGTGTGGTGGAACGCTGATAACTGGCATCGAGGTTAAGCCGACTACTGTAATAGTTAAGGTTCATTTCGTAGTCCTTGTAGAAGCCGCCGAGCTTGGCGGGGTTGATGGCCAGTCCCGCCGACAGACCACGATAGGTGGCGGCCACGGAGAAGGTGGTCTTGTGGCTGGTTCTGAGGTCGGCCTTTGAGGATAGACCGTTCACCGTGCCCCGGGCAAGCAAGTCATTACCCGACTGGTTCAGTCTTAATTTCAGCGTCAGCCGTCCCTCTGGGCGTACAACGTAGTTCGTATCGTATGGTGTACGGTAGTATCGGGCGGTGAGTACGCTGTCTACCCGCTCCCGTATCTGCTGGTCGCGGTTTTGGGCGTAAAGACCTGCCATTGAAGCCTGCACAATGAAGAATACTGCGCACAACACCCCGTGCCTTGTCTGTCTCATCATCATTACTTATTGTCTTTCTCCGCTGCCAAGTTACTATTCGGGAAGAGGGTCGGGCACGTCCTTTTCGTGTACCTTGCCGTCGATGACCTCGAAGCGGCGGTTGAAGCGTTCGCGGGTGCGCTTCCAGCGGTCATGAGTCCAGAGATAGCATTCCGGCTGACGGCGAATGCTGTGTTCGAGTGACTGGAAATACAGGTCGGTCAGCTCAAACTCAGCCATTTTCTGCGGTTCGCGGGTGATGAGCTTGAACTCGGCCTCGTAGTAGCCGCGACGCACGCGCCTGACATCTAAGTAGAAGACGGCGTGCCCCAGCTTGCGGGCTATGCGCTCGGTGCCCGAGAGCACGGCTGTGTCGTGGTGGAGGAATGTTGTCCAGTGGTGAATGTTCCACCAGAAAGGAGCCTGGTCGGCAATGTAGCCGATGACCACCGGGCGGCCCTGTTTCTTGTATTCTAAGATTTTGCGCAGCGACTCGTTCATCGAGATGCACACCGCGCCGAAGCGCTGGCGAACATGCAGGAACAGACGGTCGAACTGCTCATTCTCCAAAGGATGATAAAGCTGTCCGCATTGTGCCTTGTCCGACACCCAGAAGGGCAGCGACGTAATCCACTCCCAGTTGCAGAAGTGCCCTAAGTAGACGGCGCACGACTGCCCCTCGGCCACGCATTGGTTTACCTCCTCGGTGTTCTTGAAGACTATCCTGCGCTTGATCTCGTCGGGCTTCATGGTCATTATCTTGATGCTTTCTATCACGTAGTCGCAGAACCAGTGATAGAAGCTGCGCTCAATCTGCTTGAACTCGTCGGGTTCACGCTCGGGGAATGCTGTGACCAGGTTGACCCACACCGTGCGCCGGCGATAGCGCAGCACATGGAAGAGAAGGTGGAACAGCAGGTCGCTCAGGAGGTAGAGCGCGCGCAGCGGCAGCAGCGAGACGACGTACCAGAGGGAATAGACAAGATAATACAGCAGTTTCATACAATAGGTTAAGCGGGGAATTTTATTGCCAGTCGTAAATCTTGCGTATCTCGGCGTAGAAATGCTCATAGTTCAGGTGATCGTCGAAGTCGGCCTTGGCCTGCCTGCCTAACTTCCGTCGCAGCTCGTCGTCGTCAATCATTCGGCCCATGGCTTCTGCCAGCCTGCGTGCGTCGCCCGGCGGGACAAGCAGTCCGTTCTGCCCGTCGACCACGTATTCGCGCTGTCCTCCGTTGTCGGTCACCACCACGGGCAGCCCTTGCGACATATACTCTTGGGGCGACAGCGGGCAACCCTCCTGCACCGTGGAGGCCAGTATGCCAAAGTCGGCGGCAGCCACATTGGGCAGCACGGGATGGCGGAACCCAGCCAGCAGCACCTGCTGGCCCAGTCCTCTCTCGGTTATCAGCTGTAGCAGGTGGGCGGTGTACTCATCGCTGCCACGTCCTACGAGTACCAGCCTGAAATTCTTTCCTTTCAGCATGGCTGCTGCCTCGATGAGCGTGTCGAGTCCTTTCTCGGGATCCAAGCGACCGTGGTACATGGCCATCACGGCATTGTCGGGTATCGACAGCTCTTTGCGCAACGGCGCAGGACGAACGCCTTCGGGAACCACGATGCTTGTATGCACGATGCGCAGTTTGCTCTCGTCGATGGCGGGGTGCGTACTAAGAAAAGCTGACTTGGAGAGATGGGAGTCGAAGCAGAGGCAGTCCAGCTGCCGGTACAGCCAGCGGTAGAGCCGTGTGTCCTTGCCCTTGCGGGTAAGATGACGGCACATCACTACGCCCGCCTCCTTGGCTCCGAACAGCCTGCGGGCATAGCAGGCCGTGAAGGCATCCTTGAAGTTGTGGGCATGTATGCGGCACACGCCCGCCCCCTTCACTACCGAGGCCATGCGCCAGGCACTTCTCAGGTCGAGCGCACCGCCTAATGGCAATGGGTAGACCTTGAGGCCGGCCTCTTCATATTTGCTTACGATACTATCAACGGGCTTGGAAAAAATAACCACGTCGATACCGTCGGCACGCTGCCGCTGGCAGAGGTCGTAGACATACTGCTCGCCGCCTCCCCACTCCTTATTGGAGACGATATGAAAAACCTTTTTCTTCATGACTGATTGCAAAAGTAACAAAATATAACCAATTCTGCAAATTAATAGCAATATATTTTGCCATTTCGTATTTTTAGGCTAACTTTGGCAGGTTATTCAACATATTTCTACGGTTATGGCATCTTACGACATAGACACATTGCACGAGCACATCCTGCAGATTCTGCTACAGGTAGACCGCGTTTGCCGCGAACACAAGCTGACCTATTATTGCTGGGCAGGCACCATGCTGGGTGCCGTGCGCCACAAGGGTTTCATTCCCTGGGACGACGACATGGACATCTGCATGCCCCGACCCGACTACGACCGCCTGATGGCGCATGCCCGCGAATGGCTGCCCGAGCCGCTTGAGGCCCTGAGCATAGAGACGAGTGCTACTTTCCCCGGCGGCTTCGGCAAGATAGTGGATGCCAGCACCACGCTCATCGAGCGCGAGCATAGCGACTACGTGGCCGGCATTTATATCGACGTGTTTCCCATTGACGGCATGACGGGCAACAAGTTAGGACAGCGACTGGCTGTGGCACGCTATAAGGCACTCGACAAGCTGCTCTACTTCCTGCACCGCAATCCTTACAAGCATGGCCACGGCCCCAGTTCGTGGCCAGTGCTGATTATTCAGCGGCTGTTCACCCATGCGTGGGCTCGCCGCAAGCTGCGTGCCGCCTATCTGGCCTACGACTACGAGAAGTCGGATTATGTACTCGATTACGACGACGGCGTGAGGGGCGTGATGCTCAAGCGCGTCTTAGGTACGCCGAAGCCCGTGCTGTTCGAGGGGCATGAGGTGATGGGCGTGGAGCATGCCGACGAGTACCTACGCACGAAGTATGGCGACTACATGACCATTCCTCCGCACGACAACCAGCGGCAGCACAATTTCTTCTATTTAGACTATCATCTTCCTTACAGGCAGTATCACGACCAACGTGCGTTCGTCAGTCGCGATAACGCTTCTCAATAATCTTCGACACCAGTACAAACTGGTAGTAGGCGGCGAAGAGCGAACGGATGAGGCCACGGGTGCCCATGCGGAAACTGCCGTCGAGCACGTAGTTCTTGAAGAACCGCCAGCAGGGACGCCACAGTAAGGCTCCGACGCCATAGCCCTTGTTGAGCTTTCTCTCTACCTCGTTGTTGGTATAGAGGTTCATCTTGTCGATATACTCCGTCATGGTCTCGTCCATGAGGTGCAGCAGGCGGGCCTGACGGCCTGCCTTCAGCTTTTCTACGCGCCCGGGAATGTGGGGGAGCGAATGGATGAGCGGGGGCCACTCCGTTCCCTCGCGCACCATGAACCGCAGCTGGTAGTCGTAGTGGAAGTCGCGCACGAACATATTCATGAACATGTTCTGGCGCGGAATGAACAGGCCGGCAGGGCAGTCGGGATGGGTGGTCATCTCGTAGAGCGCCGAGCGCAGTTCTGGCGTGACAATCTCGTCGGCATCGACCACCAGCACCCATTTGTTCGAGGCACTCTGTATGGCAAACGTGCGGGCAGGCTCGCAACAGGTGTGGTTGGCCTTGGGAAAGGTGACGATCTTGCAGCCGTACTCCCGGGCGATGGCCACGGTGTCGTCGGTGCTCTCCATGTCGCACACCACTATCTCGTCGAAGTCCTTGACAGCATCGAGGCACTTCCGCAGATGCTGCCGGGCGTTATAGGTATTGATGACTACCGAAATCTTTTCCATTTTTAAGGGAAGTAATTGTTAAAAATTTGTTTGGGATAATTCGGAGGTACGAAGATACGGAGGTACGAGGGTGCGAGAATAGTTTGCACGTTCAATTTTCCGCGAAGAGTCTATCCTCGTACCCCCGTACCTCCGTACCTTCGTACCTCCGAAATCGTATCATTTAAATTTTTGCATGTTACTTAATGGGGCCAAAGCTTCGTAGCCTGCTCGAAGTCCTCGGGGGTGTCGAGTTCATAGCTGAAGAAGCGGGTGGTGTCGACCACCTGGAAGGTATGTCCCTGCGGTATGAGCCGTTCGAAGGCCCGCTCATAGAAGATGTCGATGAGTTCTTCCTCCAGAATCATCTGGTCGAGCTCGCGGGCCAGTGCCTTGCTATAGTCAGCCATGATTTTCTCTATGCCTACCGACTCGCCCATGGCTTCCTCGGGGCGGCAGGTCTTGCTGATTTCGGTGATGTGCATCTCGCTGTCCACGACCACCTTCATTTCCTCCTCGCCCAGTTCATGGCGGTTCACGGCCAGTACCGATACCGGCTGGGCTGCTACTTCGGCCACGGCTTTTGGGTCACAGAGGATGTCGCTGTCCATGAGCAGTATCTCCTGTCCGCGCACCTCCTGCATGGCCATCCAGAGCGAGTAGATGTTGTTGTTGTGCTCGTAGTCGGCGTTGTGCAGATAGGTGAAGCTGAGCTGTGGATTGTAGCTGTCAAGAAACTCGCGGATCATTTCGGCGCGGTAGCCCGTCACCACCACAAACTCGCTGATACCCGCCTGATGCATGGCATCTACCGTGCGCTCCAAGAGCGTCCGTCCGCCCACTTTCAGCAGACACTTGGGCCGTTCGTCGGTCAGTGGGCGCAGGCGCTTGGCCATGCCTGCTGCAAGAATGACTCCAATCATATCGTGAAAACTATGCACTATGAACAACCTTGAGTATGGTGTCGCACACGGTCTGCGTCTGTTCCCTGCGTCCCAGGGTAATGCGCACGCAGGACTCCAGTCCCTTGTCGGTCATAAACTTAATCTTATAGTCCTGGTCGGCCAGTGCCTTCTGCAGGGCTTCCTTCTTCTCAACGGGGTACTTGATGAGGATGAAGTTGGCCACCGACTTGTAGACCTTGAATCCGGGCAGATGGCCCAGTTGCTTCTTGTAGAGCTGGCGACCCCATTCCATGTCGTCGGCGGCATGGCGGTAGTGCTCGTCGCTGTCGAGTGCGGCCAGTGCCACCGCCTCCGAGAAGCGGTTGTAGCCTAAGTACTTGTTCACCCAGCTCAGGAACTGGTCGTGGCCTTTGCCTATGAAGCCGAAGCCGCAGCGCAGGCCGGGCAGGCCATAGAACTTGGAGAGGGTGCGCGAGATAATCAGGTTGTTGTATTTGTTCACGAGCGGGGCAATGTAGTCCACGTCGCTGGTGATGAAGCTGGCGTAGGCCTCGTCGACGAGTACGATGGTGTCGTCGGGAATATTCTCCATGATGCGTCCTATCTCCTCCGAGGTGAGGCTGTTGCCCGTAGGATTGTTGGGCGATGCCAAGAGCAGCATGCGGGGATGTGTGCGGTTGGTGTAGGCAATGATCTCGTCGACGTCGTAGGCAAACGTGTCGTCCTGCTCGTACAGGGGGTACATCTCGAACTCGCCGTCGCACTCGCTGGCCACGCGGTTGTAGTACCACCAGGAAAACTCGGGAATCAGGATTTTCTTGTTGTCGCCCTTTGTCAGGTAATAGTGTATGGCGTTCTTCAGGATGTCCTCGCCGCCGTAGGCCAGCAGCACCTGCTGCTCAGGCACGTTGTAGATTTCGCTCAGGCGCACGGACACCACGCTTTTCTTGCCTTGGTCGTAGATGCGCGTGTAGAAGCACAGCTCCTTGGGGTCGAAGTTCTTGATAGCCTCGACCACTTTCGGGCTGGGCTCAAAGTTAAACTCGTTTCTATCGAGATAATTCATGTATTGCTGGATTAATTGATTACTTTGTGATAGGCCTCAATGACGCTCTTGATGACAAACTGCACCTGCTCGTCGCTGAGCTGTGGGTAGCAGGGCAGCGAAATCTCGTGGCTGTAGTTGCGGAAAGCCTGCGGATAGTCGTCGATGCGATAGCCCAGGTTGCGGAACAGGGTGAGCATGGGCAGGGGGATGAAGTGTACGTTGACGGCCACCTCTCTCTTTGATATTTCGCTGATGATGTCGTCGCGCTGCTGCTCGCCGATGTCCCTGATGCGCAGGGTGTAGACGTGGTAGCTGCTTTCGCGCCCGTCCTGTTGCATGGGCGGCAGGATGGCCCAAGGCTCGCGGGCAAACGCCTCGCTGTAGGTCTGGAACACGCGCTTGCGCTCGGCCAGCATCTTCGGGTATTGGCGTATCTGGGCCAGTCCGATGGCGGCATTCACGTCGGCCATGTTGGCCTTCATGCCCATGCCCACGATGTCGTAGCGCCAGCCGCCGGCCTTGCTCTTGGTGAAGGCATCCTTGGTCTGGCAGTTCAGCGCCTTCATGCGCAGCTCTTTGTAGAGCAGCTCGTTGTCGAAGGGTGCCGGCAGGTTCAGGCAGATAGCACCGCCCTCGGCCGTGGTCACGTTCTTCACGGCATGCAGCGAGAAGATGGCAATGTCGGTCTGCGTGCCCGAGAACTTGTCGCCGTAGTGGGAGCCGATGCTGTGGGCCGAGTCGTTGATGACGATGATGCGGCCCAGCTGTTCCATGACGGGCGAAGTGGGCAGGAACAGTGCCTTCACCTCAGGCTCGCTCACTAATTGCATGATGGCATCGTAGTCGCACGGCCATCCCGCAATGTCAACGGGGATGATGGCCTTCGTCCGGGGCGTGATGGCGCGTCGGATGGCATCGACCGAGATGTTCAGGTCTTCGCCGGAGTCCACCATCACGGGCTTGGCTCCGGCCCAGATCACGGCCAGTGCCGTGGCGCAGTAGGTGTAGGCCGGGATGATGACCTCGTCGCCAGGACCTACGCCCAACCAGCGTAGTGTCATAATGGCACCGGTAGTCCAGGAATTGACACAGAGTACTTGGCGCGAACCCGTCATCTGGCGTATCTCTTCTTCCAGTGCCTTGGTCTTCGGACCCGTGGTAATCCAGCCCGAACGCAGGGCATCGGTTACTTCGGCAATGACGCTATCGTCAATGTAAGGCGGTGAGAATGGTATCTTCATGAGCGTTAAAGAATTGCATTTTGCCTGCAAAATTACAAAAAAAATAGCATAGTTTGCATAATTCTTAAGTTTTTCTTAACTTTGCACCCCATATTGCGTTGATTTATCAAGATACAGACCCCGCTTTTATAAAAAATATGTACGACGTAAACAAAATCAGAGAAGATTTTCCCATTCTTCAGAGGGAAATATATGGCCGTCCGTTGGTCTATTTGGACAACGGTGCCACCACACAGAAGCCGCTTTGCGTGCTCGACGCCATGCGCGAGGAGTACCTGAACGTGAATGCCAATGTACACCGTGGCGTTCATTACCTCTCGCAGCAGGCCACCGACCTGCATGAGGCCGCCCGTGAACGGGTGCGGTCGTTTATCAATGCCCGTTCCGTCAATGAGGTCATCTTCACCCGTGGCACCACCGAGAGTATCAACCTCTTGGCGCAGACCTTCTGCGAGAGCCAGATGCAGCCCGGCGACGAGGTGCTGGTCACTGATATGGAGCATCACTCCAACATTGTGCCCTGGCAGCTGCTGGCCCAGAAGCACGGCATCGTGCTGAAGCACCTGCCCATCACCGACGAGGGAACGATTGTCCTCGATGACGGCGGTGCGGGTTGCAACTCTTTTGCCACCTACCTGACGGAGCGCACCAAGCTGGTGAGCCTCTGTCACGTGAGCAACGTGCTGGGCACGGTGAACCCCATCAAGGACATCGTCCGACTGGCTCATGAGCGCGGCATCCCCGTGCTGGTCGACGGAGCGCAGAGTGCCCCTCACATCAAGATTGACGTACAGGACTTGGATTGTGACTTCTTTGCCTTCAGCGGTCACAAGATGTATGGCCCCACGGGCATTGGCGTGCTTTATGGCAAAGAAGAATGGTTGGAGAAACTGCCCCCGTATCAGGGTGGGGGCGAGATGATTGACAAGGTGTCGTGGGAGAAGACCACCTTCGAGCAGCCGCCCCTGAAGTTCGAGGCCGGCACGCCCGACTATGTGGCCACCCACGGCCTGGCCACCGCCATCGACTACTTGGAGGGTATCGGTCTCGACCAGATCGAAGCCCATGAGAAGGAACTGACACGCTACTGCCTTGAGCAGATGCAGCAGATTCCCGGCATGCGCATCTTCGGCCCCCTTGGCCACCGCCGCGATGCCGTGGTGAGCTTCTTAGTAGGCGACATCCATCATCTGGACATGGGAACCTTGCTCGACCGCCTTGGTATTGCCGTGCGCACGGGGCATCACTGTGCCCACCCGCTTATGACCCGCTTAGGTGTCACTGGCACTGTTCGCGCCTCGTTCGCCCTATACAATACCAAGGAGGAGGTCGACCGATTGGTAGAAGGCATCCGTCGTGTCAGCCAGATGTTCTGATTCCCCTATCATTTGCCCAGGACGCTCTTGCACTTTAGCAGGGCAACAACCAGCCAGGCGGCGCAGAGCACGCGGAAAAGGATGGGACTGTCGACGAAGACCGTCAAGACGAAGGCCATCTGAGCATTCATCAGGTGGAGCGTCTGGCGCACGCTGACGGGCTGCTCCAGCATACGGCTGTAGTAGTGGGCTATGGCCTGTAACGGGCGCAGGGCAGCGGCCATCACCTGGTTCATCACTAACTGGTTCTTCATCTCGCGGGCATTCAAAGTCATTTCGTTGTTCATTGTCTTATTTATTTTAAATGGTTTCTGGGTGCAAAATAAAGAGTTTAGAGTGCACAATAAGTTCACAAACGAAACTTTTTGTGTTAAAAACGCGAGAATTTAAGTTTTTTTTGTACTTTTGTACCCGTTAAACCACTTTCGCCATGCTGAAAAGCCATTTTTATGAGGGTCTTGTCGAGGCTGGGTGCGACGAAGCGGGGCGCGGCTGTCTGGCCGGAGCCGTCTATGCTGCCGCCGTGATACTGCCACCCGACTACCAGAATCCGCTACTCAACGACTCGAAGCAGCTCACCGAGTACCGTCGCTACGAGTTGCGCACCGAGATTGAGCGCGACGCGCTGGCCTGGGCTGTCGGCATTGTGGGGCCGGAGGAGATAGACCGCATCAACATCCTGAATGCCTCCATCCTGGCCATGCACCGTGCCTTAGACCAGCTCACGCTGAGACCCCAGGCCGTCATCGTCGACGGCAATCGCTTCAAGCCTTACTATCTCCCCTCATCCCCTACGCCCCTTCCTCACACCACCATCGTGAAAGGCGACGGCAAGTACCTCTCGATAGCCGCTGCCAGCATCCTGGCCAAGACCTATCGTGACGACTACATGAACCGGCTGGCTCAGGAGTATCCGCAATACGACTGGCAGCGGAACAAGGGCTATCCCACGAAGAAGCACCGCGAGGCCATACGCCAGTACGGCACGACGCCCTACCACCGCATGAGCTACAACCTGTTAGGCACCACCGAACTGTCATTAGACTTCAAAGATTAATCCCGATATGCGACACGACAAGCTGGAACTGCAATTGCAACTGATGTTGCTCCTCATAGAGAACCACAGCTACACGATACAGGACATCTGCAAACGCATGGAGCTGTCGCGTCGCAACTTGTACTATTACCTGGAGTTCTTCCGCGATGCGGGGTTCATCGTGGAGCACGTCAAGCCCTACTACCGCATATCCAAGGACTCTCCCTTCTTCCGCAAGCTCGATGCCACCGTCCACTTCACTGAGGACGAGGCCATTGCCATGCGTCAGATACTGGAGCAGACGGGCGACCAGAGTCTGCAGGTGAACAGGCTGAAGCAGAAGCTGGACAAGCTCTACGACTTAGAGATACTGAACGATGTGCAGTTGCGCGAGCAGTTGGGGCGCAACGTCAGCACGCTCTATACGGCGGTGAAGTCGAAGCTTACCGTGGTGCTGAAGAACTACTCCTCGCCCCACAGCAACACGGTGAAGGATCGCGTGGTGGAGCCTTTCCTCTTCATGGACGGCAACCGTGAGATTCGTTGCTATGAGCTGGAGAGCAAGATGAACAAGACGTTCAAGCTCTCGCGTATCGGCGAGGTGGAACTGCTGGACTTGGTGTGGGCCAACGAGGGCAAGCACAAGCAGATGTTCACAGATGTGTTCATGTTCTCTGGCGAGCAGCAGATGACCGTCACCCTGCGTCTGCGGCGGTTGGCCATGCAGGTGCTCTGCGAGGAATACCCGCAGGCTGAGCGGTTCGTGGAGCCCGACGGCGAGGACCACTGGCGGGTGGTGATGCCCGTGTGCAGCTATATCGGCATTGGCCGGTTCGTGCTGGGACTGTTCGAGCATATCGACGTGCTGGGCGACGACGGGTTCAAGACCTATCTGAAGGAAAAAGTCAACCTTTTAAATAACAAGCTAAGATGAAAAGAATTTATTTCGCTGCAATGGCAGCCCTGCTTCTGATGCTGACGGGCTGCAACATGAACTCGCTGAGTAATGGTACGAGCGCCCTGGGCGGCGTGCTCAACGGCGGGACGGTAACTAACGTGCTTACCAGTGTGCTGGGCTTCGACAAACTGACGAAGGCGCAGCTCATAGGCACCTGGACTTACACCAGCCCTGGCTGTGCCTTCACCTCGAAGGACTTGCTGGCCAAGGCCGGCGGTGAGGTGGTAGCCGCTGAAATCAAGCAGAAGCTGCAGTCGCCCTACGCCACATTAGGCATTACGAGCGGCAACACTTCGGCCACGTTTACCGAGGACGGCAAGTTCACCATCACCCTGAACGGCAAGGCCATCAATGGCACCTACACCTACGATGAGGCCAACGACAAATTAGTGATGAAGGGACTGATCCTTTCCATGACCTGCTACACCAAGCGCAGTGTGAGCGGCATCTCCCTGCTCTTCGAGGCCTCGAAGCTTCTCAACGTGCTACAGGTGGCTTCGGCCCTGAGCGGCAACACCAACATGCAGGCCATCGGCGAGCTGAGCAAGAAGTACGACGGCGTGCGCATCGGCTTCGACATGAGGAAGTAATCATTCCCACCTTTTCTTTTTAGTGATAATCAAAAAATAACTTCTTGCCTTCTTGCTTTGGCAAGCGTCCCTCTGGTCGCTTGCCAAAGCAAGAAGTTATTCTTTAATGGTTACCTAACCACGAATTTCACGAATTACACGAATTATTTCGCGCAGTACGATTGAAAGACGCTGAAAGCGTCACCTCTCAATAGCCGTAGGTCGGTACGACCTGCGGATAGAACGTGAGAAGGTACATCGACCCCAAGGGGGTCGCCCAATACGCGGTGTTGGGGCAATCCGTACTCACGGTTGCCCTCCCCTTTAGGGTGCTTTGCCCTCCCTTGTCTACTATCCGCAGGTCGTACCGACCTACGGCTATTGAGAGGTGACGCTTTCAGCGTCTTTCAACATAGTAAGCATTTTTTGCATATTACTATGTGGAGTGTTCAGGCATCCGGAACATCCTCTTCTGGTCGGTCTTCCTCGATGACAAGGTTGTCGATGATGAAGTTTTGGCGCTCCATGGTGTTCTTGCCCATGTAGTACTCCAAGAGCTTCTGCACCTGGTCGGTCTTGTGGAGGGTGACTTGCTCTAAGCGGATGTCGGGCCCGATGAAGCCGGCGAACTCCTCGGGAGAGATTTCGCCGAGACCCTTGAAGCGGGTAATCTCGGGGTCTGGGCCCAGGTCGTTGATGGCCTGCAGACGCTCCTCCTCGCTGTAGCAGTAGCGGACGATGTAGTCGGACTTGGCCCCCCCTACTGCCCCCGAGGGGGCTTCTTTAGTTTTGCTTTTCGGAACTATCGTGTCCCCCTCGGGGGACGAAAGGGGGGCTTTTTTCTTGATTTTCGACCGCTTGTTCCTTACCCTGAACAGCGGTGTCTGTAGCACATAGACGTGGCCCTTGCGGATGAGTTCGGGGAAGAACTGCAGGAAGAAGGTGATGATCAGCAGGCGGATGTGCATGCCGTCGACATCGGCATCGGTGGCCACGATGACCTTGTTGTAGCGCAGGGTGTCCAGTCCGTCCTCAATGTCGAGGGCGGCCTGTAGCAGGTTGAACTCCTCGTTTTCATAGACCACCTTCTTGGTGAGTCCGAACGAGTTGAGCGGCTTGCCGCGCAGGGAGAACACGGCCTGCGTATTCACGTCGCGGCTCTTGGTGATGGAGCCGCTGGCCGAGTCGCCCTCGGTGATGAAGATGCACGACTCCTCCTTGCGGTCGTTCTTCGCGTCGCTGAAGTGAATGCGGCAGTCGCGCAGTTTGCGGTTGTGCAGGTTGGCCTTCTTGGCGCGCTCGCGGGCCAGCTTGGTCACGCCCGCCATGGCCTTGCGCTCCTTTTCGCTCTCCTGTATCTTCGAGAGCATCACCTCGGCGGTGTCGGGGTTCCTGTGCAGGTAGTTGTCCACCTCCTGCTTGATGAAGTCGCCCACATATTTATTAATAGAAGGTGGTGCCGGGTGGCTTGCGTCGACCTTGGCAGGCATGGGGGCCATGGTGAGCGAGCCTAATTTGATCTTCGTCTGGCTCTCGAACATGGGTTCCTCCACGTTCAGGGCGATGGCGGCCACCAGGCCGGTGCGTATGTCGCCATACTCGAAGTTCTTCTGGAAGAACTCCTTGATGGTCTTGGCTATATGCTCCTTGAAGGCACTCTGATGGGTGCCTCCCTGCGTGGTGTGCTGTCCGTTGACGAAGCTGTAGTACTCCTCGCCGTACTGGTTGGCATGAGTGAAGGCAATCTCGATGTCCTCGCCCTGCAAGTGGATGATGGGGTAGAGGGCGTCGCTGGTCATACGGTCCTTCAGCAGGTCCTCCAGTCCTCGGCGGGAGAGGATGCGTCGGCCATTATACATGATGGCCAGCCCAGTATTAAGATAGGTGTAGTTGCGCAGCATGGTCTCCACGATGTCGTCGTGGAACTGGTAGTGCAGGAACAGCGTGGGGTCTGGCTCAAAGAAGATGTAGGTGCCGTTCTCGTCCTGCGTGTCCTCGGTGGTATCGCTCGTGAGCTTACCCTGCGCGAAGGTGGCACGCCTCACCTTGCCGTCGCGGAAGGAGGCCACCTCGAAGTGCTTGCTCAGGGCGTTGACGGCTTTCACGCCCACGCCGTTGAGTCCGATGGACTTCTTGAACGCCTTCGAGTCGTATTTGCCGCCCGTGTTAAGCACCGAGACGGCTTCAATCATCTTGCCCTGCGGAATGCCGCGGCCGTAGTCGCGCACGGAGATACGCAGGTTCTCCTCCACGTTGATTTCTATGCGGTCGCCCGCCTTCATCTTGAACTCGTCGATGCTGTTGTCAATGACCTCTTTCAGCAGCACGTAGATGCCGTCCTCGGGCAGTGAGCCGTCGCCCAGACGACCGATGTACATGCCGGGGCGCAGCCGTATGTGTTCCGTGCCGGTCAGCGTGCGGATGTTGTCATCCCCATACTCCACGTTCGCTGTGTCGGTGGGCTGGAGGTCGGATTCCTCGTTCAGGTTTCTTATTTCTTCTTCCATCATGATGCTTTAGGTTAGTTTTCTTTCGTATGTTGCCGCATCAGCTCGCAAGGCGTGTCAGAGCGCCTTTTTGTAGCAGCGGCGGCGCTTGTGCAGTTCGTGCTCCAAGTACTGCCACTGGTTCTGCACCTTCTCGTTGCTCTCCATCTCCACATGGGTCTCGCCCCACTTGAAGCCGTACTTCTGGTAGACGGGTATGAGGTGGTAGAAGAGCAGGGCATTGGCACCCTTGGAGCGGTACTCGGGCAGGATGCCTACGAGCAGCAGGTCTACGATGTCGGTCTTCTTGAACTTCAGTGCGCGTAGGAGGTGCCACCAGCCGAAGGGCAGCAGGCGTCCGTTCCGGCACTTCTGCAGGGCGCGGCTGAGCGAGGGGATGGTGATGCCCACGCCCACGACGTCGTGTCCGGGCGTGTTCCAGTCCTCGATGACGCAGATCATGTCCAAGGAGAAGAACTTGAAGTACTGCTGAACGTAAGCGTCGATCTGCTTCTGCGACATGATGCTGTAGCCATACAGGTGGCCGAAGGTGCGGTTCACCACGTCGAGCACCTTCTGTCCGTAGCCATCGGGGCCGAAGATCTGGTTGCTCTTGATGGCCGGGCAGTGCAGGTTGTAGCGTTTCTCCACCAGCTGGGCAATCTTCGAGAACTTCTCGGGCATGCCTTCCTTGGGCACGAAGAGCTTGTACTCCACGTAGTCGTTGTCCTTCTCATAGCCCTGCATGCGCTCCATCAGGCGGGGGTAGTAGTCGTAGTTGTACAGGGTGGCCATGGTGCCCAACTGGTCGAAGCCCTCGGTGAGCATGCCCTCGGGATCCATGTCGGTGAAGCCCAGTGGGCCGATGATTTCCTTCATGCCCTTCTTTCGGCCATAGTTCTCCACGGCGTTGAGCAGGGCGCGCATCACGTCCTCGTCGTCGATGAGGTCGAGCCACCCGAAGCGCACGCAGGGCCGGTTCCACTGTTTGTTGTAGCGGTGGTTGATGATGGCGGCCACGCGGCCCACCACCTTTCCGTCCTTGTAGGCCAGGAAGTATTCGGCCTCGCAGAAGTCGAAGGCCGGGTTCTTGTCGCGGCTCAGCGTGTTCAGTTCGTCGCTGTACAGGTTGGGGGCATCATACTCGCTGCCTCGGTAGAGGTCGTAGTGCAGCTGTATGAAGGTGTCGAGACCCTTGCGGTCGGTGACGCGGCAGATTTCTATGTTCATACGTGTTTGGGTGTTGGTGATTACTTGTGTTTTGATGTCATGGCCGACCGCACGCCCTTGTAGCCTTTGAGGAAGGCCTTGGCCGAGCCGAAGGAGAGGAACATGTCGAGTCGGACGGGGATATGATTCTGGTCGTCGGTGACGTAGAAGCGAATCAGCTCGTGGTTCTTGCCGTCCTCGCGCTCAATGAACGAGAACACCAGGCAGCGGAACTTCTCGCCGGTGCCTTCTATCTTGAAGTGCTCCTTGCCGCGATACTTCAGCCACGAGTTCTTCAGGCTCGATGCGTCGGTGATGGGCATGGGGATGTTGTCGCCCTCCTTCATGGTCGAGGCGTCGAAGTTGCGGGCCCGCAGGAAGATGCTCATCATGTCGTAGACGCAGTCCTTGTAGGTTACCTCGTCCCAGCGGTGCTCGCCGCTGGCCTTGATGGCGTGCTTCTTGATGTGGCAGTTCTGGTTGGGATAGCTGTACCACAGCTCGTCCACGTAGTAGCGCTTGCCTTCGAGGGCCCCCTTGCGGTGGTACAGGGGCGAGAGGTCGGTGGCGTTACAGTAGCTGAGCAGGGTGTCGCGCATGACGAACACGCCGTCGAGTTTCTCGTTGCCCCGCGTGATGAGGCTGGTGCGGAAGGCCTCCTGGCCGTTGTATTTCGACTTCACGGTCGACATCGTGGCCGACCCCACCTTGACCCAGATGAACTTCCAGTTGAAGTAGAGGTCGTAGGTGAGGAACTCCCCGCCCTGGAACGCCGTGTTCTCTATGCCGCACTGCGACTGCTGTGCCCTGGCGGGGCTGAATGCTAACTGACAGATGATGAGCGACAAGCCTATCACCCACATCCGAAAATAGTTTGCACGCCCAATCTTCAGCGAAGAGTCTATCCTCGTACCTCCGTACCCCCGTACCTTCGTACCTCCGAAACTATACCATTTTATTTTTTGCATGTTACTTAATTCTTTCATCCTTCATTCGTGGTCGTGAGTACTACAGTCTCACTCCCTGGTCCTTCAGATATTGTATGCCCTTCTCCTTGGCCCGCTCCAGGTTGCGGTTCTTCAGCTGCTTGGCCTTGTCGGGCTTTTGCTTGGTAATCTTGCCGGGCTTCTGCTTGTAGCGGGGCATGGCAGCGACGTTCCACGACCGGCTCACGTCCCACTTCTGCTTGCACTCTATCTCCTCGTGGTGGTAGTACACGGGTTCTGCCTGCAGGTCGTCGTCGTAGCAGCCGGTGTCCCAGCGTCCGTTGCGGTTCCAGTCCTCGAAGGCCCTGATGTAATAGGTGCCGGGCTTCAGGTAGAAGAAGTCGGCCTGGCGGTTGTCGCCCACCTTCTCGCGCCTCACCACCTTGTCGCTCTGGTCCAGTAGCTCCATGATGACGTCCACGCTGTCGGCAATGCCGCTGATGCTCACGCTGAGCATGCTGTAGTCGTCGGTGGTCTTCACCTTCAGTCCCTGTTTTATCGAGTTCGACACTAGACCATAGATGCTCTCGAAGGCCGCCGAGTCCACCTCAAGACTGTACTCCACGCCTTCGCGCCATTCGCCTTGCAGCTCGTAGTGGCGCGTGCCGGTCTGTCTGAACACGAAAGGCGCGTTATACCAGAGCGAGTCGATTTTGGAGTAGAGGTGTATGGCGGCGGTGTCGCACCGTGCCAGTGGCGCAGGCATCTCGATGTGGATAATCTGCAGCGGGTCTATCTGTCCCGTGGCACTCAGCCGGGGGGTGAGGGGCGGCAGCGCCCTCACCGAGTCGTAAGGCTCGCCGCGCTTCTTTTTCTTCTCCTGCTCCTTCAGCCATTTCTCCATCTCCTTGTTTTCCTGCTTCTTGCGCTTCTCGTAGCCCACCTTCGGAATCATCAGCATCGTGTCCGTCTTCTCTACGAGCAGGCCCGTGGTGTCGGTCATCAGGTAGGTCAGCTCCATTTCGAGCGAGTCCTGGTTGATGAGCAGGGTGTCGCGCAGCCAGTAGTCCAGGGTGTCGCGGTGTTCCGAGGCTTCGAGCACGAAGGCCGAGTCGGCACTGAAGTTCAGGCCGCGAATGCGGGGAAGTGAGTCGCTGCCGTAGGTGAAGTAGAGCGTTATCTTCTCCGGGTCCTTGCGTTCTGCCTTCAGCAGGAAGCGGTCGGTCTGCGGCTCCTGGAAGCAGAGCAGGGTCACGTCGTCGGGCAGGAAGTGGGTGTAGGGCACGCGCAGGATGTCGGCAATGTGCAGCGAGTCGGTCCAGATGGTGTCCTGTCGTGTGTCGGGTTTCCACGTCGGTTCCACGACCTCATGCGAGAAGCCCACCACCTCGCTCTTCTGGTTGAAGAGGAAGTCGCCGTCGGCATCCTGCAGGGCATAGACGTTATACTTGCCCGGTGCCACGCCCTTGATGGTGAACTGTCCGCTGCCGTTGGTGCGCGAGACGCGCAGGAAGGGCTGTTTGTGGAAAAGGGAGTCAGAAGCTCCCCCTACGGCCCCCGAAAGGCTATGGGCAGTAGAATCCTGCACGGAAGTGGGAACTTCATACAACCCCACCAATATCCCCTTGATGGGTTCCAGGTTCTCGGCGTTAAGGCAGTAGCCCGACACCTCCAGCGTGTCGATGCGGTCGCCTGTGGAGAAGCTGTAGGTATAGTTGCCCATGGGGTTGTTCTCGTTGTTGTCGCTGATAGCGTCGCTGAAGTCGATGGTGTAGGTGGTGTTCTCCTTGAGCGAGTCTTTCAGTTCGATGAGTATTCGCTTGCCGGCGGCGCGTATGTCGGCCTGCTCTATCTGCGGGGGCGACACGATGACCTTCGACTGCGCGTCTTCTATCTTGATATACTCGCAGAAGTTGATGCTTATCTTCCGGTTCTTCACCTTTACCCCCTTGTCGGCAGGCGAGGCACTCACCACGTAGGGCGGCGTGTCGTCAAACCAGCCGCCGTCGGGGTTGCCCATGCGGGCGCAGGAGGCAAGGAGGAGGGAAAGAGCAATAAAGCCCCTGCAAAAGACAAGCCTCCCCAAGCCCCTCCAAGGGAGGGGATGTTTGGTTACATAATCTATCGTTTTTCTTTCCTTCATAATTATTATCTATCTAAACATCCCCTCCCTTGGAGGGGCTTGGGGAGGCCTTGAATGGCTTGGTGCGGCTCTTATTTTTTTAATTCAACCTCAACAGTTGCTCGATGTGTTCGCGGCTGTTGCTCAGTCGCGGCACCTTGTGCTGCCCGCCCAGCTTGCCGTGCAGGCGCAGCCAGTCGTTGAAGAGGCCCGGGCGTGCCTCGATGATTTCGAGTGGCTGCAGGGTGATGTCCTTGTAGCGCTTGGCTTCGTAGTCGCTGTTCAGCTCCTGCAGCTTACGGTCGAGAATCTGGCCGAACTCCTGCACGTCGGCAGGACGCTTGGCAAACTCTACGAGCCACTGGTGGCGGCACTTCGCCTTGGCATCCATGAACACCGGGGCGGCGGTGTACTCCGACACCTCGGCTCCCGTCTTCTGGCAGGCGTAGGCCAGGCCCTTCTCCGCATTGTCCACGATAAGCTCTTCGCCGAAGGCGTTGATGAAGCTCTTCGTGCGTCCGGAGATGATGAACTTGTAGGGGTTGACCGAGGTAAACTGTATGGTGTCGCCTATCATGTAGCGCCACAGTCCGCACGAGGTCGAGATGACCATCGCGTAGTTCTTGCCCGGCTCCACGGCCCAGAGGGGGATGGGGTGGAGTGCAGATTCTTCATTCTTCACTCTAAACTCTTCACTCTTCACTCTTAACTCTTCACTCTTCACTCTTAACTCTTCACAGTCAATGAACTCATAGAACACGTCGTAGTCCAGCATCAGCAGCATCGACTTGTCGGTCGGGTCGTTCTGCAGGCCGAAGAAGCCCTCACTGGCGTTGTAGGTCTCCATGTAGTGCATGCGGGGCGAGGTGATGAGCTGTTCGTACTGCCCGCGATAGGGCGTGAAGGCCACGCCGCCGTGGAAGAACACTTCTATGTTGGGCCACACCTCCTCCAAGTGCTGCTTGCCCGAAAGCTCCATGACGCGGTTCAGCACCGAGAGCATCCACGAGGGCACGCCCGAGAGGTTGGTCACGTTCTTTGTCATTGCCTCGTGGGCAATGCGGTCGCGCTTCACCTCGAAGTCGCTCAGCAGGGCCGTCTTCTTCTTGGGCACGCGCACCAGGTTCACTATGGGGTTGATGTTCTCTATCAGGATGGCACTCAGGTCGCCCACTAACGAGCCGGGCAGGTTGTAGTTGGGGGCGTGGCTGCCGCCCAGTATCAGGCCCCGTCCGTCGAACATGCGGCTGTCGGGGTTGTTCTGCAGGTACATCGCCACGGCATCTGTCCCGCCCTTGTAGTGCAGGCGCTTCAGGCCGTCGGGCGTCACGGGGATGAACTTCGACTTGTCGTTGGTGGTTCCGCTCGACTTGGCATACCACTTCACGCGACCGGGCCAGAGTACGTCGCGCTCGCCATGACGCATGCGGTCTATGTCGTCCTTCACGTCCTCGTAGGTCGCGACGGGCACGTTTTTCACGAAATCATCATATCCCTTGATGGCACCAAACGTATGGCGCCGCCCAAATTCCGTATCCTTGGCACGAGCTATCAGGCTGGCCAAGACCTCCCTCTGCAGTGTTTCTCCTTCCCGTTGGTGGCGTTCCAGTTCGTGCCAGCGTGGGGCAAAGAAATTCCTTACTATTCGAGTCAGACTCATGACTAATTATTATAATGATGGTGCAAAATTAGCCAAAACAATCGGAATACAGGCACGATTCACGTTTTTTAATACCTCCCCAGCACTTTACCCCGCTATTTTGCGCTTCGCGCCTTGAAGAAAAACAAAATAAAACATACAAAACAAAATAAAACCATCATTGTTTTCGTGCTGCGATTGAAAGACGCT
Source organism: uncultured Prevotellaceae bacterium (assembly GCA_900318815.1). Lineage (GTDB taxonomy): Bacteria > Bacteroidota > Bacteroidia > Bacteroidales > Bacteroidaceae > Prevotella. Next base: position 8,801 of record ONMA01000028.1, on the reverse strand, counting down.
GAAAGCGTCACCTCTCAATAGCCGTAGTGTCCGAAGGACCTACGGATAACGGAAAAAAAAAGAGAGAAAAGCACGCTGAAAGGCTACGGGTAGGCGAGCGTAGCTCGGGAATGAGCGTGCCCCAACAGTGCAATGGGCGACCCCTTCAGGGTCGATGTACCTTCTCATGTTCTATCCGCAGGTCGTACCGACCCACGGTTATTGAGAGGTGACGCTTTCAGCGTCTTTCAATCGCAGTACGCTATTATTTATTAGTGAAATTCGTGAAATTCGTGGTTTTAAAAGGGTGGTAAAGTTAAGTGAAATTCGTGGTCGTAAATAGGGGCTGTCTATAGTTGTCCGGCCTCGACCATGAGTACCACGCGCTCGGTGAGCCGGTCGACGCCCTCGGGGTCGTACCCTTTCTTCAGCGAAACGCCGAAGACCCAGGCAAAGGCCTGCCACATGCCTGAGCGCAGGGGACCAATGAAGGCTTGCATGGCCTCGTAGGCCGTGCTGTGGCATTCGCGGTCAACGAGCTTGATGAGCAGTTTGCCCTGCGAGTAGGTGAGCTTCTTCATCTGCGGCTTGTACTCCCTGACAATCGACTCCTCCACGCGCTTCATGTGTTCGGCACGTTCGTCGGGGGGCAGGGTCTCCAAGTACTCGGCGGTCTCGATGAGCATCTGGCGCACCTGCTTGGCTAAGGGCAGCACCCGTTTCACGTTCTTCACTAATCGCATGTAGGCCTGTTGCTGCCGCTTGTTCTTGAACGTAGGTTCGGGGTAGACGTACACGACCGACATCTCCATATACTGTATGGAGTCGCCGTCGACCAGCGTCTTTCCCACCTTCACCGTGGGCACGAATGCCGGGTCGTCCACCGCCTGTGCCAGTGCCTGTGTCAGGCCAGCCAGGATCAGTAACAGGATGCTTGTTGCTCGTTTCATTTGCGTGCAAAAGTACAGATATTTTTTTAATTGAACGGCCTACTATCCCCAATTTTGTTTTTTTTTAGAAACAAATAGCTTTTCTTTTTTAGAAACGAAATGTTCTTTTCGGAAACGAATTTTCCTAATTGGCCCTATTTTTTCGGAAACGAATTATCCTAATTGACTCTAATTTTTCAGAAACGAATTGTCCTAATTGGCCCTAATTTTAATCACGAATTTTTCTTAATTTTTTACGTTTTGTCCTGAGAAAAATTAAAGAAAATTTGTGGATAAAATTAAGATAAAATTAAGAAAATTCGTTTCTAAAACTCAGCGTGACAGTTCAGAATTTATTTCAATTACGGGTAAATTACGGTCATTACGGAAATTCGTTTCCACTACATCGCTTTTTCAGGGAACAAATTGCCGTAATGCCCGTAATTATACCGTAATTTTTTTTACTTTTTTCGGAAACGAATTATCCTAATTGGCTTTAATTTTACGGAAACGAATTATCCTAATTGACCCTAATTTTAATCACGAATTTTTCTTAATTTTTCTTTAGCTAAGATAGAGATAATTAAAGATAATTCGTGAAAAAAATTAAGTAAAAATTAGGATAATTCGTTTCTAAAACTCAGCGTGACAGTTCAGAATTTATTTCAATTACGGGTAAATTACGGTCATTACGGAAATTTGTTTCAAAAAAGATTCTGAGGTCAATTTATTTCCTCGTTCGGCGGTAGAGGTCGATGACCTGCGAGGCCACGTCGCGCCCACGGAAGCGTTCTACGTACTGCAGCGTTCGTTGGATGCGGTTGTCGCGCTCCGTACCCTTCGTGATCAGCAGGCGCAGGGCGGCGGCCATGCCCTTCGCGTCGTCGGGATCCACGTAGAGGCTGTCGGGGCCGCCCGCTTCCTCTAAGCAGGAACCCGTGCAGGCCACCACGGGCAGACGGCTGAAGGCGGCCTCGATGATGGGTATGCCGAAGCCCTCGTAGCGTGAGGGATAGGCGAAGACCTCGGCCTGCTGGTAGATGGCTTGCAGGTCGTGGTCGTCCACGCCGTGCAGGATGTGCAGCCGGTGGCTCAGCGCGTTGGCCTCGGCATAGGCCGTGACGCGGTCGGTGTAGGGTGTGTGCTTGCCCACGACCACGAGGTGTACGTCGTCGGGCAACAGCGGCAGGGCCTTCACCACGAGCAGCACGTTCTTCCGTTCCTCCACAGACCCCACGTTGAGGATGTAGCGGGCGGGAAGGTGCAGCCTGCGGCGCGTCTCTTCGATGGCCTCGTCGCTGAGCGGTTCGCCGAAGCGCGGGTTGCAGCTCTGGTAGACGACCTCGATGCGGTCGGGGTCGACACCCCCTAACTCCACGATGTCGTGCTTGGTGCGCTCGCTGATGGCGATGATGCGGGTGGCCTCGCGGCAGGTGGCGCGGAACTTCCACCGATAGATGGCGGCATCGAGCCAGTGGTAGTACTCCGGGTGGCGCATGAAGATGAGGTCGTGGATGGTGACCACCCCGGGGATGCCCGCCCGTCGCAGGCCCACGGGCAGCTCGCCCGAGAGCCCGTGGAACAGCTCCACGCCGTCGCGCCGCAGGTCGCCGACGATGGCGTGCGACCGCCAGTAGGCCTTGAGCAGTGCCTTACGCGGATAGACGAACTGCACGTGCCGACCCGTCGCAATCTGGTTGCGCAGCTCGTCGCGTCCCGCGTCGGGGGCATAGAGCAGCAGGTGCAGCCCGACCGTCTCTGCCTGCCGACCGATGTCATTCACTAAGGTGCGTCCGTAGGCACCCAGTCCTGTTCCGTTGCGCACAATGCGCTTAGCGTCATATCCTATATTCATTGTCTTTGCATGTATGAATAATTAATATTCGGGGGTACGGAGGTACGGGGGTACGGGGGTACGAGAATAGTTTGCACGTCCAATTTTCCGCGAAGAGTCTATCCTCGCACCCCCGTACCTCCGTACCCTCGTACCCCCGAAATAACGTCTTGTCGTCACAGTATTTCCAGTAGTTCGCCGAAGTGTTCGATGCTGAACAGTCGTTCGTGGCTGAAGCTCTCGGCGTGTTCCAGTTCCCACGTGACGTGGAAGGGGATATGCACCGCCCAGGCCCCGATGGCCAGTGCGGGAGCCACGTCGCTCTTCAGCGAGTTGCCCACCATGAGCAGTTCCCCGGGCTTGATGCCTAACTTTCGGCACAGCTCGCTGAACTCCCGCTCCGTCTTGTCGCTCGTTATCTCCACGTAGTCGAAGAACCCGGCCAGTCCCGACCGCTTCAGCTTGTTCTCCTGGTCGAGCAGTTCGCCCTTGGTGAAGACCACCATGCGCCGTTGCCGTTGCTGCAGGGCGATGAGCGTCTCCAGAACCTCGGGCAGTGGGGTGGTGGGAAACTGCAGCAGACCGTAGCACCTTTCCAGCAGGTAGCGCAGCCGTTCGACCGGCATGGTGTCGCCCGACACCCGCATGGCCGTCTCTAAGACCGACAGGGTGAACGCCTTGGTGCCGTAGCCTAACAGCGGCATGTTCTTGCGCTCCGTGGCATACAGTTCGGTGGCCGCCCGCTCGCGGTCGGTCCACGGCTCCAGCTCGGTGTAGAGCTGTTCCATCACCTCTTCGAAGTGGCCCTGACAGTCCCACAGCGTGTCGTCGGCGTCGAAGGCAATGACTTTTATCTCTTTCAGCATGTTTTTTTGTCTTTTTGCTTGCAAAGGTAAGCAAAATTATTGAGAAAACCGAAAGAATTGTGTAACTTTGCACCGCACAACAATCATAACGACGATGACCGACGACGAGAGATACATGAGGCGATGCCTGCAACTGGCACGCAACGGACAGCAGAACGCACGCCCCAACCCGATGGTGGGGGCCGTGATAGTGAACCACGGACGAATCATTGGTGAGGGCTACCACATTCGCTGCGGCGAGGCTCATGCCGAGGTGAATGCCTTTGCCTCGGTGCAGCCAGCCGACGAGCCGCTGCTGCCCGAGTCGACCCTCTACGTCTCCTTGGAGCCTTGTGCGCACTACGGCAAGACGCCCCCCTGCGCCGACCTTATAATAAAGAAAGGTGTAAGGCGCGTGGTGGTGGGCTGCGAGGATGACTTTGCCCAGGTGCAGGGCCGGGGCATCCGGCGCATGCGCGAGGCAGGCATCGACGTCACCGTGGGCGTGCTCGAGGCTGAGTGCCGCGAGCTGAACCGCCGCTTCCTCACCTTCCACCGCGAACAGCGGCCCTACATCATCCTGAAGTGGGCGCAGACGGCCAACGGCTTCATCGACGACGACGGACAGCCCCTCGCCATCTCCACCCCCTACACCCAGATGCTCACCCACAAGCTGCGCACCGAGGCCGACGCCATCCTCGTGGGGCGCGTCACCGACAACCGCGAGCATCCGCAGCTCAACGTGCGCCACTGGTGCGGACCATCGCCCCGCCGACTGGTCATCGACCGCCAGCACCCGCTCAACATGCAGAGCCTCTATGCCCACAACGTGCAGTCGCTCATCGTCGAGGGCGGAGCCAAGACGCTCCAGTCGTTCATCGACCAGGGCCTCTGGGACGAGGTTCGCGTGGAGACCAACTACGCCCTCACCGTGGCCCGCGGCACCCGTGCCCCGCAGTTGCCCCCGCAGTTGCAGGTGGTCTCCACCCAGCATTTCGGCCACAATTTCATTGCTCTCTACCGTAGGGTATAGCCCCCTTTTCCCGTTGATATTCCGTCACACCCGGGTGCAGCATTCGTTACACCCTGATGCGGCATTCATCTCACTTTGATGTATGCCAAATCACGGTGTGATGAATGCTCCGTCGAGGTGTGATCAATGCTCCGTCGAGGTGTAACGAATGCTCCGTCAGGGTGAGACGGAACATTCTATTCGGCGAAACGAATTTGTCGATATGTTTTAGAAACGAATTTCCTTAATTACCCTTAATTTTATCCACAAATTTTCTTAATTTTAACTGAAGTTGCCATCATACGAAACTGCCTGTAGTCTTTCAGGCCTTCGGTCTTAGGGTTGTAAACTTTAGCTAAAATTAAGAAAATTCGTGATTCAAATTAAAATTTATTAAGAAAATTCGTTTCTAAAAAGATACCAAGCGACCAGAGCGAATAAAATTCGTTTCTAAAAAATATCTTTAATCAACAAATTTGGGTATAACTTGAATTATTCATGGAAATTGGATACAATCAGCTAAGTATTTTTAATTCTATGCGGAGAAAATTATATGAGAAATTACATGGTAATTATATGTTAAAGAATAAGATACGAATATGAGGTCAATTTTCATGAATAATATAGGATAAACCGGAATTTCGATTTCCTGCGCCTCATGATGTCGTTTTGAGCGTCCTATAGAGAAAAAGTGGGTTGATTTTAGTCAAAAAGAAACGGAAAAGGATAAATATTTACCTCTTTAACATCTTTTGTTTTTTTTTTTTTGAACGTTAAGAGGAAAGTGCGTATCTTTGCGCACAACTGAAAGGCTTTCTCTATACGAAACCATTAAGAAGCGCTTAAGAAAAGTATTACTTTAATTTACAATTTAATTTTTTCCTTTATTATGAGAAAACTCTATTTATTTGCAGCGATGGCCGCTATGCTGGCCTCCTGCTCCAGCGACGACCTCACGAAGGATACTGCCGTACAGCAGAATGCCGAAGAGGGAGCTGTGCAGTTCAGTGCCTACATGAGTCGAGGTACAACCCGAGCTGGTCTGGCAGACGTCATGAATCTTGAAAACTTAAAGAAGTCTCAAGAAGATGGCGGTTGCTTCGGTGTGTTTGGTTACTACACCAACAACGCTACTTATGACCAGCAGGCACTTCCTAACTTCTTCTACAACGAAAAAATCTCGTGGAATGGTAGTTATTTCACGTACGCCCCCATCAAGTACTGGCCTAACGAATATGGTAAGACGGCACAATCGGAAGACAATGACAAAGTTTCATTCTTTGCATACGCTCCATACGTACTTGTGTCGCCATCTACTGGTAAAGTGATTCAGTTGGAGGCTAAGGCAAATTCATCTGACCCAGACAAGATTGACCAAGAAGCATCTGCAAAATTGCAAAAGTGGGGTATTACCACTTTAAGCAATAACTCTGCTACAGGCGACCCGCTGGTGAAGTATCTTGTCTCGTTCGACCAAGACAAGAGCGTTGATCTTTGCTGGGGTGTTTGTGAAGGAGCTGACACCCAATGGAACACCGTAGAGACCGGTTCTAGTCCTATCCAAACGCTCAACTCCGGCTTCCCTTGGATTGATGTCCTGCGTCCAGCCGAAGCAAAGACACAGGCTTTGGCAAATCAGAGAGTGAAGTTCACATTCAAGCATGCTACAGCACAGCTGATGGTAAAAATCAATGCCTTTGTCGATGGTACTGATAATACCAATTCTATTGCTGAAAACACGAAAGTTTATGTGCGTTCTGTTACTTTTGAAGGTTTTGCCACGAAAGGTGCTCTGAACCTGAACAATACGGAGACTGGCGCCAATAAAGCCTACTGGATGGACTGGACTGGCAGCAACGACATCGTTACTGGCGAGTCGGTAACTATCTATGACGGACGTAAGGACGGTAAGGAAGGCACACCAAGCGGTGAGGCCACCAACGAGAAGACATTGGGTCTTAACCCTGCTCTTGTCCAGTCTGAGGGATGGGCTTCTTCAGCAGAAGGTGTGACCAATAATTTAAAGAGCTTGTTCCGCAAATGGGATCCTACAGCAGGAACTGAAGGAGCTTACGTAGCTGCCGATAAACCCATCTATGTTATCCCCACTGGTGACAACGTAAGGGTAACTATCACTTATGACATTGAAACCGCAGACGACAAACTGTCTACATACGTCTCTGACGTTAACACTCATGGCAGCAGCATTGAGAATGTCATCTCTAAGGATATCAACTTTGGCAGTTCTGATTTAACAGCTTTGGAGAACGGAAAATCATACGTCATAAATCTCCACCTCGGAATGAATAGTGTGAAGTTCGATGCTGCTGTTTCAGATTGGGTTGAGGCCGAAACGACACCTGATGTGGATGTACCTGCCAATGTACCACAATTTGAGGCTATGGCAAGTGGTTCTGATGTGTATACTGTTGAGTTACCTGCTACTACTGAATTATATACATTTGCCATCACTGGCCTGAATGGTGGTGAAGCAATAGATGCACCTGACGATGTAGCTCCATTTACTAATGCTACTGCAAAAGCAGCCAATTCAAGCGGTGTTGCCATTGAGAGCGTCAAAATCAATCGTAATATGACACCTAAAGATAAGACTGCCGTACCGATGACATGGACAGGAAAGTCAAGTAGAAAAGAAGCCAGAATGAGTTTCGTACAAAAGGCACACGCTCTTGAACTAAAGATTAAGAGTGTTGAAGATAATATTATTACACTTGATGCTGGAGCAACAGGCATAAATTGGTCTGCTGATATTGCTGTAGCAACTTTAACAAACGGAGATAATGATGCTATCAAAGTGTGGAGAAATGGTTCTCGCTTATTATTCACAGACAATGCTAGTAATGATGGAGAGTTTACATATGCTGGTACACCTGACAAAATTAGACTTAAATCAAATCTTGTACCTGGTGAGACCTATACTATCTATGTGAAGGCTGGTGATGCAGAAGGTGAAACAGTGACTTTCCATGTGGGTGGTCCCGCACTCTCATCTGTAAAGCAAGAAATCGAATATGGTGAGACTTATCTGCGTGAGCCTGTGTTCTATGGACTGGAAACACCTCATTACGAATGGGCGATAGACGCCGAAACATACGCTACTATAAATACTACATCTGGCGTAGTTTCAACGGTTGCTCCTGGTAATGCTACAATTACACTTAAAACCACCGCTATAGCTCCTGCAGATGGCTGGGTGTATGACACAAGTGATAAGACGTATGAAGTAGAAGTGAAAAAAGCAGCTGGAAAAATCAAGTTCGAAACGAAAGAACCTCCTGCGCAAACAAAGACTAAAGGAAATAATGTGGAGATCTATAAAAATGAAGCTAAGCTAACTAACAGCAAAGGACATGAATTAACGCCAGGCTCTGATACTGGAACAATAAATTACGATATTGTAAGTGTTAACGATGATGATAATCACCCTAACAAATCGAGTTTTAGTGTAACAGATGGTATATTGAAGAATATTAATAAATTTACTCCAGATGGTGTCTATAAGATATTAGTAAAAGCCTCAGTAGGTGCCACTAATACCAATGCAGATTATGATATCACCGAAGATACTTATACTATAATAGTTACATTACAGTAATCTCCGTTCGGGCGGATTTCCAAATCCGCCCGCTTCGAATATGAGGATTTGTAATCCGACAAACGTTAGCGAGGATTCGCGGTGGCGGATTAGGAAATCCTAATACTCAGGGCAGCCGGATTTGGTTACGAACTTGTTCGCTTGGCTTGTCCAAGAAATCCGGCTGAACTAAAGCTGAACAGCTGAACGAAGGCTGAACAACTGAACGAAAGGTTGAACAGCTGAACGAACGGCTGAACGGCTGACCGAACGGCCGAGCGAATTGAATATTCGACTGATAAAGAGGAACAGGCGGCAGCATCGTTCTGCCGCCTGTCCTTCAAGATACAGAGGAATCTTCCGCAGTGATGCGCAAGTTAATTTTATAGAGGATGAATGCACTGTTTCTGTGTATCTCATCAATTGTTTTTAAAAAAGGAAAAAGGTATGGCTGGGCTGTGAAGCTCGGCCATATCATTTATTCAAGTTCCGCAAGTAGGGTGTCCATTTTTGTTGTCCTTAACGCTCAAGACATAGAAGTTCTTGCTCTGGACTCGGCTTTCTTGCCTTCTTGCTTTGGCAAGCGTCTCCTTTCGTCGCCGAGCGG
>ONMA01000025.1 GCA_900318815.1 uncultured Prevotellaceae bacterium | reverse complement strand
CAAATATTTTCCCTGCCAGAGTCTTTTGCTGCGAATCACCCCAAATGACCATGATTGTCACACGTTATTTCAAAAATGCCACTTTCTAAAGTGGACTCAGAGTAGGCTTCTTCACATCAACATATGGTGCACCTGCAAGTACATTGTTGTTCAGTCCATCAACAGAACTCTTAAACTCATTTTTTGCTACTCCAAAGCAGAGGTCTACACACTCCTCAGGATCAAAAGAGACATAATATTTTACGTATGGATCACCTAATGTAGTATTACGGGTTACAGAGATGATACCTGTCTCTAATTTGTCTTCTGCAGGAGAACCTGTGGTTTTAGCAATACCTGTCGAAACGTCTACAGGCACATAAGGTGCATAAGCAAAGAAAGTTAGCCTATCTTCAGCCTGACTTTCTGCTGAAGAGCCAAATTCATTTGGCCAATACTTGATAGGACTGTAGGTCCATGAACCGGCATTGTAGTACACCTTCTGGTTGTAGAAGAATTCAGGTTTTGAGTTCTGACTGTACAGTTCATCGTTTGTGTAATAGCCAAACACGCCGAAACCACCAGTCTCATCTTTGCTTTCTTCAGACCCACTTTGCAAAGTAGCAGTTGTCAAAGTGCCCATCTGTCCTGCACGAGTCGTGCTGCGGTTCATGTAAGCACTGAAGTTGACGGGATCGCCTTCGCCAGTCACCTGCGGACTCTGCTTTTCAGCGACGTCGTTCTCGGAGCATGCGGCCATGAGGAGGGCGGCAGCAGCGAGGATGAAATACTTTTTCTGTTTCATAATCTCAAAAATTTAAATTGTTAATAAAAAAGGAAAAATGTTTGTAGAAAGTTTTTTTACGTAATGCGTTAAGAGTCAGCGGCCTCGGGCAAAGTGCCGAGGGGCTGAGAGGGAATAAACACCAATGTGTTGTCGTTGGGGAAAATGAATGAATGTCTTGCTTTGAAACTGTTTTTTAAGATGAATATCAAGTTAATAATAAAGGAAATATGCGACTATATATCTAATGAGGTTGTGCCAATAAGTCAAAGAGCGATGAGGGCGGCGGGAGGCCGGGATGTCGCGACGGATGCGCGACCTACGGAGAACATCTGCACGTCGCCGCTACATGGTGGTGTCGGCGGTGCCGCCATCGGCCCAGGGGGTGACGGTGGCATCGAAGCCGGAGGCATCGACCTCATCGACGTAGGGGAGATCAGGGATTCCCTCGGGGTAGTCAATGGGAATGTCGATGTTGACTATCAGTTGGTCTTCTTCCACGGTGATGCAGTCGCTGCCGAGGTCGAAGTGATAGTTCAGGACTGTCTGGCGGTCACGGAGCATGAACTGCAGGTTGAGCCGCAGGTGCTCATCGTAGTGTACCACCTCGCCGGAGCGGGAGAGGAACGTACTCTCCGACGACGGGGGCATGTCGGTGTCGATGAGGCCGAAGGTATGGACACTTGTGGTGATATACCCCACCCTGTCGGTCCAGGCATTCTGCGTCTGCCAGTTGTCGAGTGCCTGCAAGCACGGCGTACTGGTGTGCCGGAGCGTGGAGAGCCAGCAGCCGTCGGCCAATCCGGCGACGCTTGCCCTGACACTGTACATATATTGCAGACCCTTGACGGCCACCTTGACGTGGAGCTGCCACACGATGGGGTGCGGCTGCGCCTCGATGGTCTGCGTCTCGAGGGTGGTCTCGTACTTCTCGCGCTCGTCCCAGAGAATGAGGTCGTCCTCCACACCTGTCTTGATGACCACGTTGAAGAGGGTGTCGGCATTCATCAGCTCAGGCTCGGAGGAGATGAGGTACATGCCGTTGCCCTCGGGGTTCAGGGGCACGCCGTGCAGATAATAGGGAACGGACTTGGGGCCATACAGCTCGTCGTCGGGCAAGGGCTGGTCGGCTGCGGCGGGCAGATGGGCCAGTGCCTTGTCGGGGCGCGTCATGCCCAGGAACTCGATATGGGCGTACTCTTCAGGGGAGTAGTCGAAGATGATGCCCGTGAAGGTGCCGCGTGGAAGGGCGAGCCAGGTATGGGTGACGTCGCTGGTCTTGTTGTGGCGGTTCTGGCCGCTCAGGTTGTCGTTCATGAACCACCAGGTCATGCCGTCGGGCACCTCGGTGGCCTCGCTCCAGTCGGTAATCAGCTCCACCTGACGCAGTTCGTCGGTATAGACCCAGAGGTCGCGACGGCAGGAGGAGAGGAAAAACAATGCGAAAAGGATAATCGGGGGTACGAGGGTACGAAGGTACGGGGGTACGAGGATAGACTTATCCCCGCAAACCGCACCTTGGTGCCTTAGAAACCGTGCCAACCAGCCTTTCTGCATACTATTGGGTTGTATTACTTCTTGTCGATTTTAATTTTCTTACTCTTCACATGGAACGGCCACGCATTGAACATGTAGGCCAGGGAGACGTTAGCGTGGCAAGGGCCGGGCCAGAGGTAACGACCCGAGTCGTGCCAGATGAGGTGCTGGTCCCAGGGTTCCAGGTGGTTGTCGGGGTAGACGGAGCCGCCGTAGTAGTGGCGGTACTTGGTAATCATGGCCCCGAGGCCCAGACCGCAATCGAGTGCCCAGTGGCGACCCCAACGGTGCTGGTAGCCTATATTAATATAGGTATTGATATACTCACCCTGATAGCCCTCGTGCTTCTTCCACTCCCAGTCGTAGTAGCCAGCGGCCACGGCGAGACCCACATGCCAGCCCTGCAGCCAGCGGTGGTGCTTCCTGTTGCCCAAGTAGCGTCGCAGTTCGATGCCGAGGTTGTTGAACTGAGAGGCCTGCGCGTTGTGCGCCCAGATGAACCAGGGGATGAAGTACTCCACTTCAAGGCTCCACTGGTTTCTGCGCCACAGCGGAATCTCGACCTGAAGGTTAGGAGCCACGACGCCCCAGAGCAGGAAGTTGGTCTTCACGTTCCAGGCGGGATAAGGCAGTCGCTCGCGCAGCAGGCTGTCGCGGCGTGCCTTGCGCTCGGCACGGAGGGAGTCGCGATGACTCATGTAGTGGTAACTGCCCGAGCCCTGCATCATCATCATGACCACGACGGTGTCGCGAATGATGAGCGTGTCGCGCTTGGGCGGCTCGGGCTTCATCATCACCACGATGGTGTCGCGGCGAGCAGGGGCTACGGGAAGCGGCACCACGGGGGCCACGATGGGTGCCGGCGCGATGACGGTCTGCTTGACCACCACCGTATCGCGCACCACTACGGTGTCGGGCTTCACCGGCTCCTTCACCACCACGGTGTCACGCTTGGGCGGCACGACGATGGGTTCGGGATGCTTCTCCGGGTCCTTCCAGCTCAGGATGGCACTGGCACCGCTGCGCAGGGGCGCGAGGTGGTCGGTGAGCAATATGGGCCATATCTTGCCGTCCTGCAGTTTGCGAAGCAGTTTCTCGCGGGTGTCGCGCGAGTTAGGGTCGTCGTTGGTCTTCATGTCGATGATGCGCAGCACCTGGTCGCGCCAAGGCTCGTTGCAGGCCGCCACGCTCTGGCGGAAGGCAGCCCATCGTGCCCCCTCGTTATGCACCACGATGTCGCCGAGACTGCTGCCTAAGTGCTTCCGCACCAGATTCCTGACGGCGTTGCCACGATGGCGACCCAGCCAGCTGTTGCGCGAGGCAGGCCCTTCGGGGGATGCACCGGCGTAGATGTCGAGACGAAGACTGCCTGGCGGCAGGCCGCTGTAACGCTCGCGATACTCGCGCTCGAAAGCCTCCCAACGCTGACGGTTGCCGTCGAAGTCCATGTCGATGATGACGCTGTCGCGGCGGAAACGGATGTTCAGCGTGTCGGAAATGAGCTGGGCATGCAGGTCGGTTGCCAGAAGGAGAAAAAGCAATGGCACGAACACCCAACGAAGAGAGGCCGGGTGCTGACACCGAATCTTCACAGCCTGCAGCCTGAAGCGTGTGATGTATGTGCCGTAAGCTATCATTTCTGGCAAAGGATTCTAATTGTTATTTACAAAGCAGTCCATTAGAGTGCAAAGATATATAAAAGCTATGAAATAACGTCAGATTTAAATGGAAAACATTATTAAACGGGTCTTTTTTTTCTTTTTCAAGACATTTTTTCTCTGAATTGCGCGAATGCAGGGGATAAAAGGGGCGAAAATTTGGCCACGTCGGAGAAATCAATTACCTTTGCACAACGAACCAAGGACAAGGACCCAATAACAAAATGGAAGACTTCATACACCTGCATGTACACACCTACTATTCCATCTTAGACGGACAGTCGAAAATCAAGCACTTAGTGGATAAGGCGCTGAAGGACGGCATGCACGGCATGGCCATCACCGACCACGGCGACATGTTCGGCATCAAAGAGTTTCACGACATCGTGATAGGCGTGAACAAAGGACGCAAGAAGGAGGGGCTGGAACCCTTCAAGCCCATCTTCGGCTGCGAGATGTACGTGTCGCGCCACGGCTCGAAGTCGCTGCGCCGAGGCAAGGAAGACCAGAGCGGCTACCACCTCATCGTGCTGGCCAAGAACTACACAGGCTATAAGAACCTGATCAAGTTAGTGAGCCGCTCATGGGTGGACGGCTACTACATGCGACCGCGTACCGACCGCGAAGACCTGGAGCACTATCACGAGGGACTCATCGTGTGCTCGGCCTGCATTGCCGGCGAGGTGCCCAAGAAGATACTGAACGGCGACATGGCCGGAGCACGCGAGGCCGTGGAATGGTATCACCGCGTGTTTGGCGACGACTACTACTTGGAGCTGCAACGCCATGAGGTGCGCGACCCGATGATACGAGCCAACCGCGACACCTTCCCCTTGCAGCAGCAGGCCAACAAGGTGCTGATAGAGCTGGCACGGGAGTATGGCATCAAGCTCGTGTGTACCAACGACGTACACTTCGTGGAGAAGGAGAATGCCGAGGCTCACGACCACCTGCTATGCCTGTCGACGGGCAAGGACCTCGACGACCCCACCCGCATGCTCTACTCCAAGCAGGAGTGGTTTAAGACCAAGGCCGAGATGAACGAAATCTTTGCCGACGTGCCCGAAGCACTGAGCAACACCTTGGAGATTCTGGACAAGGTGGAGATCTATAGCCTCGACCACGACCCCATCATGCCTTTCTTCCCCATCCCCGAATCGTTTGGCACGGAGGAAGAATGGCGGCAGAAGTTCACAGAAGAAGACCTGTACCGCGAGTTCACTACCGACGAGAACGGCGAGAACCCCCTCCCGCCCGAAGAGGCCGAGAAGAAAATCAAGAAGTTAGGCGGCTACGACAAGCTCTACCGCATCAAGTTCGAGGCCGACTACTTGGCGAAGCTGGCGTATGAAGGAGCATATAAGAGATACGTAAAAGCCTCCCCAAGCCCCTCCAAAGGAGGGGATGTCTGGATAGATAATGCTACCATGAAGTCAGCTGATTCTTCTAATCAAACACCCCCTCCTTTGGAGGGGCTTGGGGAGGCCCTGCCTACCGAAGTTTTGGACCGCATCCGCTTCGAGCTGCATATTATGAAGACGATGGGATTTCCAGGCTACTTCCTCATTGTGCAGGACTTCATCAACTCGGCCCGCGACGAGCTGGACGTGATGGTAGGGCCTGGACGTGGCTCGGCTGCGGGCAGCGTGGTGGCCTACTGCTTAGGTATCACGAAGATAGACCCGCTGAAGTATGACCTGCTGTTCGAGCGATTCCTGAACCCCGACCGTATCTCCCTGCCCGATATAGACACCGACTTCGACGACGACGGCCGTGGCCGCGTGCTGAAGTGGGTGGAGGACAAGTACGGACACGAGAACTGCGCCCACATCATCACCTACGCCTCGATGGCCACAAAGAACAGCATCAAGGACGTGGCCCGCGTGGAGAAGGTGCCCCTGCCCATCTCGAATGCGCTGTGCAAGGCCATCCCCGACCGTCTGCCCGACGGCATGAAGATGAACCTGCCCAATGCTATTAAATGTACGCGCGAGCTACAGGAGGCCGAAGCCTCGAACGACCAGGCCCTGGCTAATACCATCAAGTATGCCAAGATGCTGGAGGGCACCGTGCGCGGCACGGGCATCCATGCCTGCGGCTTCATCATCTGCCGCGACCCTATCTCGGACTGGGTGCCCGTGAGTACCGCCGACGACCCGGACTTCAAGGACACGAAGACCAACTGCACGCAGTACGACGGACACGTCATCGAGTCGACAGGACTCATCAAGATGGACTTCCTCGGCCTGAAAACGCTTTCGGAGTTGAAGGAGGCCTGCGCCAACATCAAGCAGACGCTCGGCATAGAGGTCGACCTCGACCATATCCCCATCGACGACCCGAAGACCTACGAGCTGTACCAGCAAGGCCGCACCATCGGCACGTTCCAGTTTGAGTCGAGCGGCATGCAGAAATACCTGCGCGAGCTGCATCCCACGGTGTTCGAGGACCTTATCGCCATGAACGCCCTCTACCGCCCGGGCCCTATGGACTACATCCCCTCGTTCATTGCCCGCAAGAACGGCCGCGAGGAAATCAAGTACGACATCCCCTGCATGGAGAAGTACCTGAAGGACACCTACGGCATCACCGTCTACCAAGAGCAGGTGATGCTCTTGAGCCGCCAGCTGGCCGACTTCACCCGTGGCGAGAGCGACGCCCTGAGAAAGGCAATGGGTAAGAAGAAGAAGGACATCGTAGACCAGATGAAGCCAAAGTTCATCAACGGCGGCAAGGCCAACGGCCACGATCCCGCCGTCTTAGAGAAAATCTGGGCCGACTGGGAAAAGTTCGCCTCCTACGCCTTCAACAAGAGTCACGCCGCCTGCTACTCGTGGGTGGCCTACCAGACGGCTTACCTGAAGGCCAACTACCCCGCCGAGTTCATGGCCGCCATTATGACGCGCCGCCGCGACCAGATTACGGAGATTACGAAGCTCATGGACGAGTGCCGGCAGATGGGCATTGCCACGCTGGGGCCCGACATCAACGAGTCGTACCTGAAGTTCGGCGTGAACAAGAAGGGCGAGATACGCTTCGGACTGGCCGCCATCAAGGGCATGGGCGACGCCGCCGCCGAGGCCATCATCCGCGAGCGCGAGGAGAACGGGGTGTATAAGACCATCTTCGACTTTGCCGAGCGGGTGAGCCTGAACAACGTGAACCGCAAGGCCTTCGAGTCGTTGGCACTGAGTGGCGGCTTCGACTCGTTCGGCATACGCCGCGAGGTGTTCTTCGCCCCAAACGCGAAGGGCGAGGTGTTTCTCGACACGCTGGTGCGCTACGGACAGATGTACCAGCAGTCGAAGGCCGAGGCGCAGAACTCGCTCTTCGGCGGATTCGACAGCATCGAGATAGCGACGCCGCCTATACCCAAGACCGACGAACGCTGGAGCGACATAGAACGGCTGAACAAGGAGCGCGACCTGGTGGGCATCTACCTCTCGGCCCATCCATTAGACGAGTACCGCATCGTTCTCGACAACCTGTGCAACGCGAAGTGCCAGGACCTGGCCGACTTAGACTCGCTGGCCAACCGTGAGGACGTGGTGGTGGGAGGCATCGTGACCGCCGTGCGCACACGCTTCGACAAGCGCGGCAATCCCTGCGGGTTTGTCACCATTGAGGATTTCGACGGGTCGGGCGAGCTGGCTTTCTTCGGGGAGGACTGGGGACGGTGGAACGGCATGTTCACCGAGGGCGCATCGGTGTATATCACGGCCAAGGTGCGCCCCCGGTTCCAGAACAGCGCACTCTTAGACCTTCGGGTGACGAACATAGAGTATCTGCAGACGGTGAAGGACAAGGCCATCGACCGCATCACCATCTCGCTGACCACCGACCTGCTCAACGAGCAGATCGTGGCCGAACTGAGCGAGCTGGTGGCGGAATGCCCGGGAAAGACGAAGCTGTTCTTCCAGCTGCGCGACTCGCAGGGACGGCACCACGTGCTGCTGAGGTCGAAGAAATCGATGATCGACGTGCGCCACCAACTCATCGACTACATCAACCAGCATGAGGCCATAGACTATAAGATTAACTAAAGATGTGTGATTATTTTATAAAATATTCGTTCATAAGCAACTTATTTCGTATATTTGCACCATCATAAAGTTTCATTTATAAAAATAAGGAGACAAAACAATGGAAGTACAAGTCACAAAAGAGAACTTTGAGAACCTGAAGTCGGGCAACCTGCCCTTAGTAGTGGATTTCTGGGCAACCTGGTGCGGCCCCTGCCGCATGGTGGCTCCCATCATCAGCGAACTGGCCGAGAAATACGACGGCAAGGTTGTCGTAGGCAAGTGCGATGTGGAGGAGAACGACGACCTGGCTGCCGAGTTCGGCATCCGCAACATTCCCACCATCCTGTTCTTCAAGAACGGTGAGGTGGTCGACAAGCTCGTAGGTGCTGCTTCGAAGCAGAAGTTTGAGGAAAAGTTTGAGGCTATCGCCTAAGTCTGTATGTGATGGGTGTTGGGGAACAGATGATTTCCAACACCCATCACTCATCATCTATCAACCCACACTCATCACCCATTAAGGAATCATGGCGAGTATAGAAGAAGAACTCCTCATGGACGAGGAGGAGAACCGCAGAGAGATAGCCTTCATCCGCGAGCGGCTGCCCATGGAGCTGAAGGAGAAGTACACCGACGAACAGCTTCTGTGGATGCTGGAGGCCATCGTGGACTACTACGCAGAGAGCGGCATACTTGATACCGACGACGAGGAGATAGAAATCGACGTGGACCAGGTGGCCGAACACTTGTGCGAACAGGCCAAAGCCGAGGGCATGGACGGGATGGACACCGAGGAAGTGCGCTTCGTGATCGAGGCCGACCTGGATTTCCAGGAAGAGAATGTATAAAGAAAAACAACTACTACATCTACTACAACACAATGAAACTACTTATTCTGAACTTAACGGCAACGCTCCTTTTGCTGAGCAGCATGACTGCCGAAGCACAGGACGGGCCACGCCGCATGCGCCAACGCCGTATGGCTTTTGCAACAGACACAGTAATGACCCACGACCCGGTGATGGCTCGTGAACGCGATATGTATTACCTGCTTTCCACAGGCATGGGCGTGCAGTGGGCCACATCGAAGGACCGCAAGACGTGGGTGGTGCAGGGAACGCCCTTCATCGAGAAGATTCCCGCATGGACACGCGACTCAGTGCCGGGCTTCGAGAGCCACGTGTGGGCGCCCGACGTGATACGCTGGCACAACCGCTGGTGGCTGGCCTACAGCTGCTCCACATTCGGCAAGAACACATCGGCCATTGGCCTGATGAACAGCCACTCGTTAGGCGGCGAGTGGAAAGACGAGGGCTGTCTGGTGGCTTCGCGCGAACACCGTGACAACTGGAACGCCATAGACCCCTGCTTCATCATTGACGATAACGACACGCCCTGGCTCACGTGGGGGTCGTTCTGGGACGGCATCCAGCTGGCCCGCCTCGACACCACAATGCACTTAGCCTCAAAGCCCGTGACCATTGCCCGTCGTTATCGGCCGGGCGACCCCAATGCCGCCGAGAACCCCACATCGAAATTTGCCGGAACCAACGCCATCGAGGCCCCGTTCATCCTGAAGCACGGCGGCTATTACTACCTGTTTGTGTCGTGGGACTACTGCTGCCGTGGTGCCAAGAGCAACTACCGCGTGGCCGTGGGACGGTCGAAGACGGTAGACGGCCCCTACCTCGACCGTTCGGGCAAACCGATGGCCGAAGGGGGCGGCACGCTCTTCCTTGAGGGCGACAAGCAGGAATACGAAGCAGCCGGACACTGCGCCGCCTACGACATGGACGGACAGACCATCTTCGTCTGCCACGGCTACAGTACCACCATGAACGGTGCAGCCCTGCTCATCCAGCGACCCGTGAAGTGGACTGCCGACGGGTGGCCCGAACTGTAGGACTGTTTATAAGACTATCAACATGAACTTTCAGATAAAGAACCCCGAGAACGAAGGCGGCATAAACGCCCGCATTCGTCGTCTGCGCCAGCAGAACTTCGACACGCCCACCACACTGAGCATCGAGCGTGCCCTCATCGAAACCGCATTCTACAAGGAACACTATGGCACCATGTCCACGCCCGTGCTGCGTGCCAGGAACTTCTACGAGATCTGTAAGAAGAAGACTATCTACATAGGCCCTGACGAGCTTATTGTAGGTGAGCGTGGCCCCGTGCCCAAGGCCGTTCCTACCTTCCCCGAGCTGACCTGCCACTCAGTGGAAGACCTGCACACGCTGGACACCCGCGAGCTGCAGAGCTACCACATCTCGCAAGAGGACATTGACACCTACGAGCGAGAGGTCATCCCCTACTGGGCTGGCAAGACACAGCGCGAGCGCATCTTCAACCACGTGTCGAAGGAGTGGGAAGAGGCCTATCATGCCGGTGTCTTTACCGAGTTCATGGAACAGCGGGCCGCCGGACATACGGCCATGGACAGCAAGATGTACCACACAGGACTCTTGGACGTAAAGGCCCGTATTGAGGAGAAAATCAAGTCGCTCGACTACATCAACGACCCCGAGGCCACCGACAAGCAACAGGAGTTGGAGGCTATGGCCATCTCGTGCGATGCCGCCATCCTCTTCGCTGAGCGTCATGCGGAGCTCGCCACCCAGCAGAGTGAAGAGTTAAGAGTGAAGAGTGAAGAATTATTTCAGACTCGCATTCGCGAGCTGGAGAAAATTGCAGATGTCTGCCGCTGGGTGCCTGCCCATGCCCCTCGCGACCTGTGGGAAGCCATTCAGATGTACTGGTTCGTACACTTAGGCACAGTGACCGAACTGAACGGGTGGGACTCGATGAATCCCGGCCACATAGACCAGCACCTCTGGCCCTTCTACCAGCAAGGCATTGCCGACGGTACGCTGACACGCGATGCAGCCAAGGAACTGCTGTCGTGCCTCTGGATCAAGTTCAACAACCAGCCTGCACCGCCCAAGGTGGGCGTCACCGCCTTGGAGTCGGGCACCTACAACGACTTCACCAATATTAATATAGGTGGCGTAGACCGCGAGGGCCGCAGCGGGGTGAACGAGATTTCCTACATGATCTTAGAGATTCAGGAGGAGCTGCACCAGTTGCAGCCAGGGCTGAGCATCCATATCGCCAAGAACACACCCGATGAATTCCTGCAGGCTGGCCTGCGCGTCATCCGCCAAGGCCACGGCTATCCCAGCATCTTCAATCCCGACACCTACGTCAAGGAGATGGTACGCGCCGGCAAGTCGCTGGAAGATGCCCGCGATGGCGGCTGCTCAGGCTGTATCGAGGTGGGAGCCTTCGGCAAGGAAGCCTATCTGCTGACGGGCTATCTGAACACGCCGAAAATCTTAGAGATTACGCTGAACAACGGCGTAGACCCCGAGACGGGCAAGAAGCTCGGCATTGAGACGGGCGACCCAAGGACATTCCAGACCTTCGAAGAACTATACAATGCCTGGCACAGGCAGATGGTGTACTTCGTCAACCTGAAACTCTCGGTAAACAACTACATCGAGCGCATGTTCTCGCTCTATGCGCCTGCCACGTTCCTCAGCCTCTACATTGACGACTGCATAGAGAAAGGGCGCGACTACTACAGCGGCGGTGCCCGCTATAATACTACCTACATACAGTGTACAGGCTTGGGCACCATTACCGACTGCTTTACCACACTGAAGAAGCACGTGTTTGAGGACAAGCGCTACACGATGGACAGGATACTGGAGGCCTGCAAGAACAACTGGGGAGAAGCCCCCCATTCAGCCCCCGAGGGGGCTACTATAGACAGCCAAACTCCCGAAGCCCCCTCGGGGGCCGTAGGGGGGGCTTGGGCTTCGTGGTCTATTATGCGCCTGTACATCCGCAACCACACGCCCTTCTTCGGCAACGACGATGCCTACGCCGACGAGATTGCCGTGCGCGTTTATGAGGACTTGGTGAAGGCCATTGAGGGACGACCCAACACCCGAGGCGGCGAGACCCACCTGAACATGCTCTCGACCACCTGCCACAACTATTTCGGCAGCGTGTGCGGAGCCACGCCCAACGGTCGTCTGGCTCACTTCGCCATCAGCGACGGCACGTCGCCCGCTCACGGCAGCGACTCGCATGGCCCCACGGCGGTCATCAAGTCATTGGGCAAACTCGACCAGACCAAGAGCGGCGGCACCCTGCTCAACGTGCGCTTCACGCCGCAGCTGCTACGTCGCGACGCGGACGTGAACAAGTGCGCCAGCCTCATCCGTACCTATTTCAAGCTCGGCGGCCATCACATCCAGTTCAATATCGTTGACACCGAGACCCTGCTCGATGCCCAGAAGCACCCTGAGAACTACCGCGACCTGCTGGTGCGCGTGGCTGGCTACTCAGACTACTTCAACGACATGACCGAGCAACTGCAGAACGAAATTATTGCACGCACGGAGAATGATGAAGTGTAACATCTTCGACATCAAGCGATACGCCATCAACGACGGGCCGGGCATCCGCACCACCATCTTCTTCAGCGGATGCCCGCTCCGTTGTGTATGGTGCCACAACCCAGAGTCGTGGGATCCACATCCGCACAAAATCTACAAGAAAAGCAAGTGCATCGGGTGCCAAAGCTGTGTGTCGGCCTGTCCGCAGGGAGTCATCGCGCTGACGAAGGACGGCATACGCCCCGTTGAAGGCAGGGCATGCCTGCGCTGTGGCCGCTGTGCTGAGGAATGCCCCACCTTAGCCATGGAGATGTGCGGGCGACCCTGGACCATAGACGCGCTGTTGGCCGAGATAGAAAAAGAGCGCGACATGATGACCGACAGCGGGGGCGGCGTGACGCTCTGCGGCGGCGAGCCGCTCTTCCAGCCAGAGGCCGCCCTGTCCCTGCTGCAAGCTCTGGGAGAGCGAGGATTCCACCGCACGGTAGACACCACGCTCTATGCCGCACCCGGACTCATCCGAGAGGCGGCTGCCCACTGCGAGCTGTTCCTCGTCGACCTGAAAATCATGGATGCCGACATTCACCGGCGTCTCACAGGCGTCAGCAACGAACTGATTCTCCAGAACATCCGGCTATTAGCCGAACTCGATGTTCCTTTCTATATCCGCATTCCCCTTATTGAGGGAGTGAATGCCGACGAAAGGAACATCGAGTTGACGGCAACGTTCTTGGACTCTTTGCCCCAGAACGGGTCGCTACAAGGCATCAACCTGCTGCCTTATCATGATGTGGGACGCGACAAGCACGCTCGGCTCTGGTCGACCTATAATCCCGACAACATCCAGTTAGCCGTTCCTTCCGACGAGGTGCAAAACCGATGCATAGCGCAGTTGGCATCGCATGGTTATGCAGCCTCGATAGGAGGGTGAATGGCCGAAGATATGCTGACTGCTATCTAACCGACCATTCGAAGATACCAGCCGACTTTTCCTTATTAATCTTCACTTCGAGTTTCAGGGCCGTGGTCTTCACGGGGTCGAAGTTCACGGTGCAGGGGGCTCCCTTCTGCACAGGGTAGGCATCGGGATGCTGGACGGGCTGCCACTGGCCGCTGTCGTCCTTATAATAGAGACACCAACTGTCGGGCACCTTACAGCCCTGCCAGGGCTGGTCATCGTACCAATAGACGGTGCTTGACTGCACGGTCGAAGCCTCGGGGAAGGTATAGCTCAGCCACTCCGTAGTGCCCTGCTTGGGCCACCAGTGGGCGTAGGGGATGGAACGGTCGTCGCCGTTCTTCGGCACGAGCCGGTCATTGAGACTGCTCAGAGCAGGAATCTTCGCAGATGATTCCACCTTGCTCAGCGAGGCCAGTGTGGCGGGAGCTGCGGGGCGCGTGGCCTTGAGGTCCTGAGCCATCCACACTTTCATGTTACCGCTGCCACGATGGCACCAGGCATAATAGGGAATAAGTTTCAGCCGTACATCCTTGGCCGTGAGACGGCCTTGCTTGTCGAAGGTGAGTGTCTGGGCATCGGTGGTGAGCGTGGTCAGCTTGTAGGCGGGGGAACCGCCTACCGCGGCGGAGGTGGGAGAAGAGCCGGCAGCCTTGATGACGAAATCCTGGTTGGGCTGTACCTCGAACTTAGGCTCCTGGTTAAGCAGGGCACCCATGATGTCGAAGTCGTTGTCGACAGCCTCGGCACAGTAGACCAGCGGGCCGCGCTCTATGGCCACCATACCACGGTCGGCCTCCACGTTCTCATTAGCTCTCACAGTGCGCGGCTCCATGTCGAAGTGCAACTGCACCACGTCGCCCTTCTTCCACTTGCGCTCGATGGTGAGGTAGCCGTCAGCGGCGGGAGCGACGGCCACGACATTGCCGTTTACAGAACAGGAGGCAGAAAGGCGCTTGTTATCGCTATAGCTGTAGAGGTCGGTGGGCACTACCTTGCCGCGCACCCATCCGGGGATGCGGATCTTCAGGGCAAACTGGCCAGCGGCGTTCTTGTCGACGGTAACGGCGATGTCGCCGTCCCATGGATACTGCGTCTGCTGCGAGAGACTCACCTTCTTGCCGCCCACGTTGAGCGTGGTCTGGTTGGCTAAGAAGAGATTGACGTAGACATTCTTATCCTTGACAGCATAGACATACCCCGGCAGCGAGGGGATGAAGCGGCAGATGTTGCTGGGACAGCAGGCACAGCCAAACCATGCCTGACGCTGATGCTG
The DNA here is from genome assembly GCA_900318815.1 of uncultured Prevotellaceae bacterium. Lineage (GTDB taxonomy): Bacteria > Bacteroidota > Bacteroidia > Bacteroidales > Bacteroidaceae > Prevotella. Next base: position 60,721 of record ONMA01000025.1, on the reverse strand, counting down.
CCCCATCGACTCCAGCGGATTGGGATAGAAGAAACCGCCGCCGTCGAGCGAGACACCCGAGATAAGGCCGTTATAGAGCGTGCGCTCCAGCACGTCGAAGTACTTGGACTCTCCGTGGAGCAGGAACAGACGATAGTTCACGTAGACATTGCCGATGGCGGCACAGGTCTCACAGTAGGCACTCATGTTAGGCAAGTAGTAGTTGGGGCCGAAGGCCTCGCCGCTTGAGGTGGCACCAATGCCGCCCGTGATGTAGAGTTTCTTGGTGACGATATTGTCCCAGATGCGGTCGATGGCCTTGATGTAGGCCTCGTCGCCGGTGAGGGCCGCCACGTCGGCCATACCGGCATACATATAGGCAGCACGGACGGCGTGTCCCACGGCCTCGTCCTGTTCCACCACGGGCTTGTGGGCCTGTGAGTATTCATGTACGATGGTGGTCTTTCCGCGATAGTCCAAGAGGAACTTGGCCTCATCAAGATACTTCTTCTCGCCGGTGGCCAAATAGAGCCGTGCCAGTGCCATCTCGGCAATCTGGTGTCCGGGCACCACACAGGCTTGCCCCGGGTTAGGTCCCACCTCGCGGATGACGCAGTCGGCATAGCGCTTGGCAATGTCGAGGAACTTGCGCGAGCCCGTGGCCTGCCAGTGGGCCACGGCACCCTCAACCATGTGACCCAGGTTATACAGCTCGTGCGAGAGGTCTTCCTCCTTCACCCAGCGCTTGTCGCCAGCCCAGTGGTGCGGGTCGGCAGGGTTCTGTGTGCGGGCGGTGTAGAGATAGCCGTCAGGCTCCTGGGCGGTGGCAATGATGTCGATAACGCTGTCTACATAATGGGCCAACTTCTTGTCGGGATAGGTCTGCAGGATGTAACTGGCACCCTCGATGGTCTTGTAGGGGTCGGTATCGTCGAACGAGTAGCCCACGCCGTTCACCTTGAACACCTTCGAGGGGTCTTTCAGGTGGGCGGCAGCGTTCTCAAAGTTCTTGTAACGACCCTCGCTCTCGCATTTCGAGAAGGCCAGAGGGATGGTGACGTTGCGGCTGGCCTCCAACCGCTGCCCCCAGAACGACTGCTGGGCCACTTTGACTTGTGTAAACGGAACAGGCGTGATGGGGTAGCCCTTTTGCGCGGCTGCGCCTGTCATGAAAAACGGAGAAATGAGCAGCACACTGCTCAGTACTAATCGTTTCATAGATGATTTGTTTTAGAGATTAATGTTTGTTTGTTGATAGTCATTCTTTCTGCAGTCGGATAACAAAACCGCCTCCCGAAGCCATCTTGATGGTCAGGAAGTCGGACGACTTGTGCATTTCCTGCACAATCCTAAAGTCCTCCGCATTATGGTTGGCATTGATGCCGTCGACGAGGAGCGTCGTCTTGTAGGAACCGTTGCCGAGGAAGCTCAGCGACATGGTCACCGCGCGAGAAATCCAGTCGGTCTGTCCGCCGACGTACCAGACATCGCCCTTGCGACGAGCCGTGATGATATACTCGCCAATCTTCCCTTTCAGCACCCGCGTCTCGTCCCATACGGTAGGAATCTGGGCTATCATCTGCGTAAATTCCGGCTCGCGCTCGTAGGAAGTCGGTGCGTCGCAGAGCATGGTGAAAGGCGAGTCGTGTACGACATAGCAGGCGGCCTGATGGCAGCGCGTGCCCATCGACACGGGGTTCTGATAGCACTCCACCCAGTTGTCGCGCGTGCCGTTGCGCATGGCTCCCGGCGTGAAGTCCACCTGTCCGGCCATCATGCGTATGAAGGGGAACGTGACGTCATAGCGCGGCATGTCGGTGGTTTTCTGGGCCCACCGGCATTCCTCCATGCCGAAGACACCCTCGTAGTTGACAATGTTAGGATAGGTGCGGCTCATTCCCGTGGGGGCATAGAACCCATGATAATCAAGGATGAGGTGGTACTTGGCACACTGGGCAGCGATACGCTCGGCCATCTCTACCGCCGTCTGGTCGTTACGGTCAAGGAAATCGACCTTAAAGCCCGCTATGCCCATGGTGCCATACTTGATGCAAGCCTCTCTCAGATGTTCGTCGAGTACGTTGAACACCGTCCAAAGTACAACGCCAATCCCTTTCTGGCGTGCATATCTGATGATTCTCCTCAAGTCCATCTCCGGGATGGGGTTCATCAAGTCGCCTTTTTCAGAGTTGTACCATCCCTCGTCGATGACGATGTACTCCAGTCCGTAGCGAGCTGCGAAGTCTATATAATATAAATAGGTGTCGGTGTTGATGCCTGCCACAAAGGGCACGCCCCGCAGGTTCCAGTCGTGCCACCAGTCCCAGGCCGCCTTGCCGGGCTTTATCCATGAGGTGTCGCCAATCTTGTTCGGTTCGGCCAGCGCATAGACCAGGTTGTTCACGGGCATGTCGGCATCGCGGGTGCTGATGGCCAACACGCGCCAAGGGTAGGTGCGTACACCTTCCGACTTGGCAATGAAGAACTCAGACTTCTTGACATACGACATGCCACGCCACTTGTAGTAGTCCATCTCCTTGGGATAGTGGGCAAAGCGGGCAGTCAGCATGCCCCGGTTGCCAGCCGAGAGAGCCCCCTCGGCCTTGAGAAACATACCGGGATAGCTGCGCAGGTCGCTCTCTAAGATAGTGACTTTCACGTCATCCACCTCAATCGTGGCAGGCAGAAAGATCATCTTGTTCCTGGCTTCCGAGAGCTTCGTCTCGTGGTAGACGTTCTGAAACGCCATGGCGTATGGTTGCTGGTCGTTGGTACTGTAGGCCAGCCAGGCCTTGGCATCGCCGGGGAACTGGAAGGTGGCCACCTCGCCATTGATGACGGTGGTGCCCCGGTTGGTCGTATAGAACCGGTAAGCCACGCCATCGTTATAGACACGCAGTTGTAGTCCGAAGCCGTAGTGCAGCTTCACGTCGAGCTGGTTGGCCCTGACGGTGAAGGACTTCTGCCGATAAAGGGGAGCCTCGATATCATCCTTCACGGTGGACTGTTGCACAGAAGAAATGCCGTAGGTCTTGGCATCCAAGGATAGTGTGGGCACCTCAACGATGGTACGCCCATCCATTTTTACAGAGAAAAAGAGTTGCGAATTTTCACCCAAGTTAACGACAATCCTGCCGTTGGGCGACTTCACGGTATAGTTGGCCGCAAAACATTCGCCCATGCCTGACCAGACGATCAGCATCTGGATGAAGCAGAAATAGAGTTTGCTTTTTTGCATAAGGCTTTTCGTTTGTCTAATTATGTGCAAAGGTACACATTTTTTTCTTCCTGTCAAAAAATAATGCATAAAGAGAGAAGATAATTGGAATTTTTTTGTTTACTTTGCACCCGAATTACAAAAAACTAATCCGAAACCAACTTTAGTTTGGTATGACAAATCACTATTCAAAAACTATGAAGAGATTTTTTAACATTGCATTCATGCTGACGGTCATAGCCGCTGCGGCATGGGCACAGAAGACCGTCTACATTCCCAACGAGTGGCGCAACCCGTGGCCAAGCGATTCGCTGCTCTACAAGGAAAGCGACCCGGACAACAAGTACACGTGGTCGAAGTCCCGTTCGGTCGAGTCGGACAATGTCATCGTTTTCTGGGACAAGGGCTATGGCTCCACACGCCCGTCGGCCTCGCCATCGGCCTATCGCGTTGACGAGCAGGACCTGCTACAGAAATGTGAGGAGTTCTTCGACTTGGAGATTAATCAGTTAGGATTCGTTGATCCCGTCAGTTCCAACCTGGGCAAGTACAAGGTGATGGTGCTGCTGAACCACACCACCGACTGGGTGTGCTATGGCGGCGGCTACGACTTCATGGTGAGTGCGCTGTGGTTGGGTCCCAGTGCCTGCAAGCCCGTAGGGCACAGCGTGGCCCATGAGGTGGGCCACTCGTTCCACTACATGTGCTTTGCCGAACATAGCGGTCATCGCGACTCGCAGACCGACGGAACGGGCTTCCATCTGCCTGTAGGCAACGGACAGGCCATCTGGGAGCAGACCGCCCAGTGGCAGGCCAACCAGTCGTACCCCGGACTGATGTACGACCAGAGCATCGGCATGTTCCGCAACACCCATAACTACGCCTTCTCGCACGAGTGGCACCGCTACCAGTCCTACTGGTTCCACTACTTCCTCTGCCAGTACTACGACGACATCCAAACCGTGGCCAAGGTGTGGAACCAGCCCATGACGGGAGCCGTAGACTTCAACCAGTCGCTCATGTCGCTTAAAGGGCTGTCGGCACAGGAACTCTACAAGCTCTACTTCGACTATGCCTGCCGCTGTGCCACCTGGGACATGGAGGCATGCCGCCCCTATCGCGACCCGTACATTGGCGACTTCGACTATCGCTGCGTGCTCACCGAGGATACGGCCTATCAGGTGGCCTTGGCCAGCTGTCCGCAGGGCACGGGCTTCAATGTCATCCCGCTGCAGGTGCCCGCCGCCGGCACGCGGGTAACGACCCATCTCACGGGTCTCTCCGTGGGTGCCCCGCTGCACGACAACGACCCCGGCGAGTATCTCAATGGCGATTCCCAGTGGGCCAAGGTCACCAACCGCCGCTACATCACCAACAGCCAGCGCTCCAACCGTGGTTTCCGCATGGGCTACGTGGCCTTGATGCAGGACGGCTCGCGCCAGTATTTCTCTGAGGACAGCGTCTACTGCAAGGGCACCAGCGTGGTCACCGAAGACTATGCCTTCACCGTACCCGAGGGCGTGAGCCGTCTGTGGCTGATTGTCTCGCCAGCATTGAAGAGCTACGTGCAGCACAAGTGGGACGAGAAGTTCGAGAACGACGATATGTGGCCCTATAAGGTGAAGTTCGAGGGTACCGACATTGGAACACGCGCCCTGGTCTATGCCGCCCCCACGCTCGATGGCCGCACCATCGGCGACGTGACGCTGACCTACGATGTCACCTTCCCGTTCGATGCCCAAGGCTATAGCGGCACGGTGGTGAACGTCTCAGGACTGGCCGCCGCCACGCTGGGCACGGCATTCCAGCTGGAGCCTTCGGCCATCGGTTCGAAGTTGCAGACATGGTCGGCACAAGGACCTGCCAACAACCGCATCATGTTCTACGCGGTGAACCCCGACGGCAGCCTGGCCTCCCGTGGCTCCACGGCCAATGGCTACGGCCACTGGTTCAACGCCTCGGGCATGGTGTGCGACTATGCGTCGGGCTATGTGTTCTCCGAGTTGACACCATCTGCCTTGCAGTTTACTGTCGGACAATTCCCGGGCCGATGCACCGAGGGACAGACCTATACCATCAGCCAGGCCCTGCGCTATCGCAGGAGTGCCTCGACGCAGGCCACGGCCACCTTCATCTTCCACCTCACCGTAGGTCCCGTAGCCTCGGTGGCACTCAAGAGCATTGACTACGACGACCCTACACTCGGCATTGAGAGCGTATCAACTTCCTCTGACAATACATCCTCTGCTGTTTACGACCTGGAAGGCCGAAGGGTTGACCATCCCGAAAAGGGAATTTATCTGAAGAACGGCCGGATATTCATCGCGAAATAAGCCGTCCTTTCCGCATCGTGCAATCGTTTTCATGGTCAGGGAATGATTCCTTGGCCATGAAAACGTGTCTTTTTGGGGTAGAATGACTATCTTTGCCTCCCATAAACAAAAACTGAAAACCTCATGAAGAACTTGTTATTTGCTGGTTTGCTTTCCATGCTGACACCCAACGTGGCGTCGGCCCAGGACTTTTATTTCGACGAGATGAGTTATTCACCTGCCCAGACCACCTTCAAGCTGTTTGCCCCCAAGGATGCCAAGAAGGTAGTGGTGCGGCTGTACAAGGACGGACAGGGCGGCAAGGCCCAGAAGACCGTCAACATGCAGTGTGCGGGCGACGACCTATGGACCACGACGGTGCAGGGCGACCTCCGTGGCCGTTTCTATACCTTCGACATCGGACGCGGCGAGACACCAGGCGTCTTTGCCAAGGCCGTAGGCGTCAACGGCAAGCGCGGTGCCATCCTTGGCGAACTTCCATTACAGTCGGACTGGGATTCCCAGCGGCCCGTCGTCAAGTCGCCTGCCGACCTCGTCATCTACGAACTGCACCACCGCGACTTCTCCATTGCCCGGAAGGATGCCAAATACCCCGGCAAATACCTCGCCCTGACCGAACCTTGGGCCATTGACCACCTGAAGTCGCTCGGCATCAATGCCATCCACATCCTGCCCAGCTACGACTATGGCTCGGTAGACGAGACCAGGCTCGACCTGCCGCAATACAACTGGGGCTACGACCCCGTGAACTACAACGTGCCCGAAGGTTCCTACTCCACCAATCCCTACGACCCGGCCTGCCGCATCCGTGAGTTCAAGCAGATGGTGGCCGCCCTGCATCAGGCCGGTATTGCCGTCATCCTCGACGTGGTCTATAACCATACCTACGACATCGAACACTCGAACTTCCAGCGCACGTACCCTGACTATTATTATAGAGGAGAGAAGGGAGCGTATTCCAACGGCTCCGGCTGTGGCAACGAGACCGCCTCGGAGCGTCCCATGATGCGCCGCTTCATGGTGGAGAGTGTGAAGCACTGGGTGCGCGAGTACCACATCGACGGCTTCCGCTTCGACCTCATGGGCTGCCACGACATCGAGACGATGAACCAGATACGCCAGGAACTCAATGCCATCGACCCCACCATCTTTATCTACGGCGAGGGCTGGAGCGCAGGCGCATGCGCCCTGCCCACGAAGCTGCTTGGCGTAAAAGCCAACATCCCGCAGATGCCAGGCATTGCCGCCTTCAGCGACGACATCCGCGACGCGCTGCGCGGCCCCTTCAGCGACGATACCAAGGGGGCTTTCCTCGCTGGCATTGCGGGCGAGGAGGAGAGTCTGAAGGCCGGCATAGCAGGCATGATAGCCCATCCGCAGATTGACTATTCGAAGGTGAACTACTCCAAGGAACCATACGCCCTGCAGCCCACGCAGATGATTAGCTACGTATCCTGCCACGACGACATGTGTCTTGTCGACCGTCTGAAAGCCAGCATGAAAGCCCCCCAGAATGCTGCCGACGGCCAGTATGACGAAACGCCCTCGTGGGTCGTAAAGGCAGACCTGCTTGCCCAGACCGCCGTCTTCACCTCCCAGGGCATTCCTTTTATGCTCTGCGGCGAGGAGCTGCTGCGCACCAAGAAGGGCGTACACAACTCCTTTGAATCGCCCGACAGCATCAACCAGCTCGACTGGACGAACAAGATCCGCTATCCGCAGGTGTTCGAGTACTACAAGAACCTGATTGCCCTGCGCAAACACCACCCCGCCTTCCGCCTTGGTTCGGCCGACCTGGTGCGCCGCCATTTAGAGTTCCTGCCGGTGAAAGGGCAGTGCCTCGTGGCCTACCGCCTGAAGAACTACGCCGGACGCGACGACTGGCGCAACATCATCGTCATCCTGAATGCCCGCAAGAAACCCGCCGAGGTCACCATCCCAGACGGCCACTACACGGTGGTCTGCCGCGACGGTCAAATCAACGAGCAGGGCCTTGGCACCGTCAGCGGTTCGCAGGTCACTGTCAGCCCGCAGTCGGCCCTCATACTCCACGACTGACACTGGAAACCAATCTCTAATTCATAAAAAACGTAAAAATGTGATATATATATAAGGTGGAAGAAAACTTTTTGCTTACTTTTGCAGCCAAATAATCATCAAAAGGCAAGAATCATGCAAAAAAACCTCGTTATCGTCGAGTCGCCTGCCAAGGCGAAGACTATAGAGAAGTTCTTAGGATCGGACTTCAAGGTGATGTCGAGCTACGGCCACATCCGCGATCTGAAGAAGAAAGAACTGAGCATAGATGACAAGACGCTGGAACCTGAATACGAGATTCCTGAGGAGAAGAAGAAACTGGTGGGCGAGCTGAAAGAGCAAGCCAACAAGGCCGAAAAGGTCTGGTTAGCAAGTGATGAGGACCGCGAGGGAGAAGCCATCTCCTGGCACCTGTGCGAGGTGCTGGGACTTGACGAGTCGAAGACCAGCCGCATCGTGTTCCACGAGATTACCAAGCCCGCCATCGTCGATGCCATCAAGCACCCCCGACACATCGATATGAACTTAGTGAATGCCCAGCAGGCACGCCGCGTGCTCGACCGCCTGGTGGGCTTCAAGTTGTCGCCCGTGCTGTGGCGCAAGGTTAAGCCTGCCCTCTCTGCCGGTCGCGTGCAGAGCGTGGCCGTGCGTCTCATCGTTGAGCGTGAGCGCGAGCTGCAGGCCTTCAAGAGCGAGACCTACTACAACGTGAGCGGCATCTTCGCCGTCCAGAACGCCGACGGCTCGCAGAGCGAGGTACGCTCGGCACTGGCCACCCGCTTCAAGACCGTCGACGAGGTGGAGAAGTTCCTCGAACAATGTAAGGAGGCCACCTTCACCGTGGGGACGATACAGAAGAAGCCCATGAAGCGCACGCCTGCCCCACCCTTCACCACCAGTACCTTGCAACAGGAGGCCGCCCGCAAACTGGGCTACACCGTGAGCCAGACCATGATGGTGGCTCAGCACCTCTACGAGAACGGACGCATCACCTACATGCGTACCGACTCCGTGAACCTTTCCGACCTCTGCATCAACGCCACGAAGGAGGAGACCACGCGCCTCTACGGTGCCGAATACTCCAAGGTGCGCCACTACCACACCAGTTCGAAGGGCGCGCAGGAGGCCCACGAGGCCATCCGTCCCACCGACATGAGTCAGAAGACGGTCGAGGGCACGATACAGGAACGCCGCCTCTACGAGCTTATCTGGAAGCGCACCATTGCCTGCCAGATGGCCGATGCCGAGATTGAAAAGACTACGGTCGACATCCTTATTGACTCTCCGACGGAGATGATTGGCGGAGTCTCCAACTTCATCGCTACCGGCGAGGTCATCAAGTTCGACGGTTTCCTGAAAATCTACCACGAGTCGGACGAGGAGGAGGAGAACAACCAGGACAACTTTACGTCCATCCTGCCCCCGCTCACCGAGGGTCAGGAGCTCACGCGCCGCGAAATTATCGCCACCGAACGCTTCACCCAGGGGCCGCAACGCTACAGCGAGGCATCGCTTGTACACAAGCTCGAGGAACTGGGCATTGGCCGCCCGAGCACCTACGCCCCCACCATCAGCACCATCCAGCAGCGCGAGTATGTGGTGAAGGGCGACAAGAAAGGCGAGGAGCGCCACTATGCCGTCATCTCGCTCAAGGGCAAGCTCATCTCGCAGAAGAGCCGGGTCGAGATGACCGGCTCCGACAAGGGCAAGCTCATCCCCACCGACATAGGTATTGTGGTCAACGACTTCCTGTTGGACAACTTCCCGGGCATCATGGACTATAACTTCACGGCCAAGGTGGAGCAGGACTTCGACCAGATAGCCGAGGGCAAGGAGCAGTGGGGCACGATGCTGCACGACTTCTACAACCAGTTCAGCCCCGTGGTGGACAAGACGCTCAACGCCCGTTCGGAACACAAGGCCGGCGAACGCCTCTTGGGCATCGACCCGAAGACCAAGCGTCCTGTATACGCCAAGATCGGGCGCTTCGGCCCCGTCGTCCAGATAGGCTCTGCCGAGGACAAGGACAAGCCTCTCTTCGCCCACCTGCCCAAGGAGTTAGGCATGGAGACGGTGACGCTCGAAGAGGCCCTCGCCCTCTTCAAGCTGCCCCGCATGCTGGGCGAGTACGAAGGGGAGCCCGTCACCGTGGGTGCCGGACGCTACGGCCCCTACGTGCTGCACAACAAGCAGTACACGTCGCTCGACAAGGACATGAATCCGCTCACCATTACCATCGCCGATGCGGTGCGCCTTATCGAGGACAAACGCAAGACGGAGACGCAGAAACACCTGAAGACCTTCCCCGAGGACGAGAAACTTGAAGTGAAGAACGGCCGCTACGGCCCTTACATCTGCTACGACGGAAAGAACTACCGCATGCCCAAGTCCATGCACGAGCGGGCACGGCAGCTTACTTACGAGGAGTGCATGAATATTGTAAACAAATGACCCGCATTATATTAATTGGCTACATGGGGGCCGGCAAGACCACCGTGGGCAAGGCTCTTGCCCACGAGCTGGGCCTTCCCTTCTACGACCTTGACTGGTACATCGAGAGCCGCCGTCGCAAGACGGTGGCTCAGATTTTCGCCGAACAGGGCGAGGAGGGCTTCCGCAAGATTGAGTATAACATGCTGCACGAGGTGGCCGAGTTCGAAGACGTCATCATCAGCTGTGGAGGCGGCACGCCTTGTTTCTTCGACAACATCGACTATCTGAACGGGCAGGGCCAGGTGGTCTACCTGCGTTGTACGCCCGATGTGCTCTGTAAACACCTGGCCATGAGCCACAACGAGCGCCCCTTGCTCAAGGGAAAGACCCCGGAACAGCTCAACGACTTCATCACCGAACAGCTCTCCCTTCGCGAACCTTTCTACCAACGCGCCCGTTACCACTTCGATGTCTCGCTGCTCGACCGCAGTGAGAAAATCACGTCTACCATTGCCCAGCTCCGCCAGTTACTCGACGTTTAATTGTCTTAGCCACGAGGCCGCGACATTCTGAGGTGCAGCTGATACAGGGCCGGCAGGAGGATAAACAGCGAGAAGATGACTGCCGCTCCGACGGCACGTTGCTGTCCGCTGAGTATGTCCACCAGTTTTATCGACGAGTCGGGATAGGCGCGGAACAGGAGGTAGGCCACGGTGTTGTTGACCCAGTGCAAGGCCATGCCAGGAACTATGCTTCCCGTGCGCTGGTACATCCATCCTAACAGCAGACCGATGACGAAGGCGTGGGGCATCTGTGCCGGGTTGACGTGAGCGAGGGCAAAGAACAGTGCCGAGACGGCAATCATCACCCACGTCCGCTCTGGTCTCCACGCTATCAGCGCGCGCAGCACCGCTCCACGGAACACCAGTTCCTCGGCCAGCGGTGCCAACAGGCAGACAACGAAGTACCCTCCTCGGTGCCTCATCATGTCGACCATCAGCTGCTCCACGTAGTTGGGCAGTTCAGGCAACTGCTCCTGCACCCACATCGAGGGCACCACACAACCTAATGCGGCCACCATGCTCCACAGCAACACGCCCCAGGGCCGCGACTCTATATACTGCCGCGTCGGCGTGGCCCAGCGGAAGATGCAGGACACGGCAATCGTCAGCACCGAGGCCGTCGCCATCGAGGCCATCTGCATGTCCGTACTCAGGCTTTCATCGCCCCCCATCAGTTTATTCACCCAGACAAAGGCCAGTTGCGTAAAAATCTGTATCACCGCAAAGGCCAGGGTATAAAGTATAGCATTAATCATTCGTGTAATTTGCGTAATCCGTATAATCCGTGTAATCCGTTGTCGTAAATCATTCGTGTAATTCGCGTAATTCGTGGTCGAGAATTATTCGTGTCCGACGGGCGTCCTCTTCCATCTGCTTCACCAGAGCCTCAGCCGATTCGAAGTACTGTTCGTCGCGCAGCCGCTCCACGAACTCAATGTCGATGCTCTTCCCGTAGAGGTCGCCCCGATACCCGAGGATGTGTACTTCGAGCGTCGTCCGATGACCGCCGAAGGTAGGTCGCTGTCCAATATTCATCATCCCGCCAAGTAGAGGATTCATCCCCCCCGGAGACGTGAGGTTCACGCTCTTAATCCCAACGGCATAGACACCTTTACAGGGGATGAGTTTTTCCTGATTGTCCAATACAATGTTCGCTGTGGGGAAGCCTAACTGCCTCCCTATCTGCTCGCCATGCTCCACGTGTCCGCTGAGGCTGTAGGGTCGGCCCAAGCACTGGCATGCCCCCACCACGTCGCCTTCAGTGAGCAGTCGCCGCACCATCGACGAGCTGTAGCAACCATCGCCCTGCTTCAGCGGCTTTGCGGCCAGCACCTCCATACCCATCTCTCGCCCGTAGGCCACATAGTCGTCAAAGCCCTCTTCGCGGTTATGGCCGAAGCGGTTGTCATAGCCCGTGAGCAACAACGTCACGCCCAGCTGTTCCTTTAACACCTGCTGCATGAACGCGCGAGCCGAGAGACGAGCCATCTCCGCACTAAACGGCAGCACCACCACCTCGTCTACGCCCATGGCGCGAAGCAGTGCCACCTTCTCCTCCGGGGTAGAGAGCAGTTGCGGGTGCCAGTTGGGGCAGAGCACCTTGCGGGGATGCTCCCCGAAGGTGACCACCATCGATTGCAGTCCGCGCTGTTGCGCCTCGCGTTTCAGACAGTCAATGAGGAACTGGTGCCCTAAGTGAACACCGTCGAAGAAGCCTATGGTAGCGGCAAAGGAACTCAGCATATCGTAGTCGCAAATTAACCGATGACCGTGCCGTGCCGCCCGTCGATGGCCGTTGCCAAGGTGATGATCACTCGTCCCACGCCGGCCTCCACGGCCCCCAACGCATTCTCAATCTTCGGCAGCATGCCGCCCGAGATCGTGCCGTCGGCCTTATAGCGTTCAAAGTCCTGCCGGGTGATGCGGGCTATCACGCTCGAATCGTCGTCGGGACGTGCCAGCACGCCGGGTTTCTCAAACGAGTAAATCAGCGTCACGTCGAAGTCGGCAGCCAGGGCGCGTGCCGTCTCCGAGGCCATCGTGTCGGCGTTGGTGTTCAGGATATGTCCTTCACCGTCGTGCGTCAGCGGGGCAATCACGGGAGTCAGTCCAGCCTTCAGCAGCGTGCATAGCTTCTGTCCCGACACCTCGTCCACGTCGCCCACGAACCCGAAGTCCACCCCGTTCTTCAGTGGCCGCTTGTGCGAGCGGATGATGTTCGCGTCGGCACCGCACAGGCCTATCGCATCCACGCCCAGTGCCTGCAGCCGTGCCACCACCTGTTTGTTGATCAGTCCACCGTAGACCATCGTCACCACCTCCAGCATTGGTGCGTCGGTGATGCGCCGTCCGTCCACCATCTTTGTCTCGATGCCCAGCAGCTGGGCCATCTTCGTGGCGCGCCGTCCACCGCCATGCACCAGCACCTTCAGTCCCTCAATGGCCGTGAAGTCGCTGAGCAGCTGCGCCAGCTGTGCCTCGTCCTCCACGATGGCACCGCCCACCTTCACTATAGTCAGTCGTTCTTTCATCTTTTAATAATGTTCTTTCAGTCGAGTGCAAAGTTACGGAAAAAACTTGTATAAGTGAAGCGATTTGGGAAGATTAACGCAATTCGGTCTGAAATAAAGGCAAGACGGGGAAGAATGAGGAAACTCAAATTGGGGCTAAAAGCAAATTGGGGAGGATTGGTGAAGAAGTTAGGTTGCCAAGAGCAGAATGGCGCGTCTCTCACCGCTTGTTCATTACCCGTTTCTTATTCCGCAAACTGCTATATTTTGCATAGCGATGGATGCCAAAAGAAATAGTAGTTTTGCAGCCAAAATTAAAAAAGGAGTAAGAAACATGAGAAGTACTTTTAACATTCTGTTCTATGTGAACAAGAGTAAGGAGAAGAACGGTGTGGTGCCTGTGATGGGCAGAGTGACAATTAACGGAACTCGGAGCCAGTTCAGTTGTAAGAAGACAATCCCGCTTGACATGTGGGACGTGAATGGCAATTGTGCCAAGGGGCGTAGCAAGGAGGCATTGCAGATTAACCGCGAACTGGATAATATCAAGGCGCAGATCATCAAGCACTATCAGCACCTGTCGGATAGAGAGGCTTTCGTGACGGCAGAGATGGTGCGCAATTCCTATCAGGGTTTCGGCAGCGAGTACGAGACGCTGCTGAGTGCTTTCGATAAGGACATCGCCAACCAGAAGAAGCGTGTGGGCAAGGACAGGGCTGCAAGCACACTCTGGGCTATGGAGCGCTCGCGTAAGGATGTGGCAGAGTTCATTCTGTCACACTACCGTCGCACAGATATGTCGATGCTGGAACTGACGCCAGAATTCATCAAGGACTTTGCCGCCTACCTAAGCACTGACCGAGGACTTGCCAATGGAACTATCTGGCAGCGTTGTATGTGGTTGAAAGGTGTTGTATTGAGAGCGCATTACAACGGAAAGATTCCTCGTAACCCTTTCGCGCAGTTCCATATCAGTCCGAACTGCAAGGAAAGGGAGTTTCTGACCGAAGAAGAACTAAAGGCTGTCGTAACACATGAGTTCGAGGATGACAATCTCGCCTTCGTTCGTGATATTTTTGTATTCGTGTGCTTCACCGCCCTATCGTTCATCGACGTGAAGAACCTGACGACAGATAACATCGTGGATATCAACGGTGATAAGTGGATTGTCAGCAAGCGACGCAAGACCAACATCCCCTTCCAAGTGAAGCTGATGGACGTACCCTTGCAGATTATCGATCGCTACAAGCACCTACAGGAAGACAAACTGGTGTTTGGAAAGATGAACTACTGGTCGATGTGCAAGAAGTTGAAAACGGTGATGACAGCCTGCGGCATAGAAAAAGCCATATCTTACCATTGTGGCCGGCACTCGTTCGCCACCTTGGCGCTTTCAAAAGGAATGCCTATTGAGAGCGTGAGCCGTGTATTGGGACACACCAATATCGTGACCACCCAGATTTACGCAAAGATTACGAGCCAGAAACTCGATAATGATCTGACGATGCTTGGCAATAAGCTCAATGCATCATTCAAAGACATTAAGATGGCATAGTCACAACGACCCCAAATCCTCAAAGCAGAAAGACGAATGATTAGCGAAAGTCTGTCATCCGTCTTTCTGCTTTATATTCCCTCAGCACACAAACCACTAACAGCTCTTTCTCTTTCCTCTATCGTTTATAAGCAGGATGATAGCAACTCTCCAGAACCCTCTCTAAATCACTCTCACGATAAAGTACCTTGCCACCTAATAATACATAAGGTATCACGCCATCATTACGATATTCTTGTAGCGTTCGTCTGCTGACCTTTAGAATCTGAGCTACTTCTTTGTCTGTCAGATAACGTTCACCATCAAGCAATGGACGATAGTTGCCTATCACCTTCTTGTATAGGGTAAGTATCTCTTTCATATTCTCCAGCGCATTCTTCACACCAACGTTATGCGGCATTATCAATTCGTTCATAGGCAGTTTGTTTTAAGGTTACGCATCTTGCTATTCTTATCCCTACCAGCCACAACATACAGAATCCTCTCCACATCCTCAGGCTTGTAATACACTTTACGGTTGATTTGAGAATAGGCTAACGTCCCGTTATCCCGTAAAGTCTGTAATGTTCTTGGACTGATGTTCAGTATTTGGCACACGTCCTGGTTGTCGAGCCAGTCGCTCAAGCCTTTGTCATTGCCTCTATTAGCCATCTCCTTCATCTTTGTGACGAAACTGTTGAAGCTTGTCAGCAGTTCCTCGTAGGTACTGCGCTCAATTGAAATTACTTCCATGTCTGTTTAGTTTTTAAATTTGCGGGCAAAGGTACATCAATATCTGCAGACAGGCTGCCTCTGAAAATTATATTTTGTTTTTTAACATTTGAGACGAGCCTTTCTTTTGTCTTCTACTGAGCTTGCTCATATCAGAGCGGTTTGTACTTTTTGAGGCATGGTTTCAGAAAGTACATATTAGGCTATGCCCTATAAAGGCATTGCCGATAAAACTTATGCAGTTTTGTGTGGCACTCCACAGAAAACTGCGTATTAGGCTACACCCTTCTATGGCATTGCAAGCAAAAATCTGTGCAGAATATTCCCATATCAAGAGAAAAGGCCACTCTTTTTCTTAATAATTGTTCATGAATTACTAAGCCCTCGATTATTTTGATTATATTTGCACACATTATTATAATAAAAGTTATATGAAAATACCAACGCTGTTCAAGGAATACATCTGGCTGGTGGAAACTATCCAACAGGCAGGGAGGATAACGTTCGCAGAGATCAACAAGAAGTGGGTTAAGACGGAGATGAGTGGTGGTGTGGACTTTTCGCGTACTACGTTCAATCGCCATCGCGATGCCATTCTCGATATCTTTGGCATTATCATCGAGTGTGACCGCAAGGATGGCAGCAAATACTACATCGAGAACGAGCGGGTGCTTCGCGAGGACTCTGTTCAGAACTGGATGCTGGCTACGCTAAGTGTCAGCAATATGGTGAGCGAAAGCCAAGGACTTCAACGCCGTATTCTTTTGGAGCATGTGCCCTCTGGCGGTGATTTGCTTCGACTGATTATTGAAGCAATGAGAGACAGTCGTATGATTGCGGTGTCATATCATCGCTATGGGTCGGAAACGAACAGCCGTTTTGTGCTTGCTCCCTACTGCGTTAAACTTTTCCGCAGACGCTGGTATTTGTTGGGACGCTTCGAGGACAGTCGGAACTTGGGAACTTTCTCACTTGACCGCGTGGAAAGCGTAAAGATTCTGAAGCAAAAATTCAAAATGGATAAGGACTTCGATGCTGCCAACTATTTTAGTGAGAGTTACGGCATTGTGGTGAGCAACATGGAGCTAGAGCGTATCGTGCTGAGAGCATACGGGGCAGAGCCGTATTATCTTCGCGACTTGCCGTTGCATCGGAGCCAGCGTGAAATCAAGTCAACGGAAGAATATACGGACTTTGAGTTGATGTTAAGACCCACAGCTGACTTCAAAGCTGCCCTGATGGCACGAGGTGAATGGATAGAGGTGCTGGAGCCTCAGTCGTTGGCTGAAGAAATAGCTGAATGGCACAGAAAAGCTGCTGAAAGATACCAAAAAGTGAAAAAAGTTTGAGATTGTACCACGATTTGGCACAATCGACCATTATATTTGCAGCCGAAAATGAAATGTTTAACGTTTAAAAGCAGAAAAGATGTACACGTTATTGGTTATTTTAGCTATTTTGGCTGCAATATTTATGATTGGAATTGTTCTCATACAGTCATCAAAAGAAGGTGATTTGATTTGCCGGTTTGGGCGCTACATCAATCTTCTTGTTGACAAAAAGAGTTTTAACATTGTCGAGAGAACGACACTGGTTATTGCTGGTGTCATAGTAATTATCTGTGTAATCTGTGCTTATGTCGTTTCTTAATCAATGGTAGTATGAAGGATGAATTTACAACATTGATGCATGCCGACATGCTAGGATGGTCTAAAGAGGATGCTATGCTGATAGAGTCATATGCTCAGATACTTCGAGGCTTGGATAAGGCAGAAGTCTGTAGAAAGCATGGATTCTCTATCGAGTATTATGATGCTAATATTGAAGAAGCTAAAAGAAGATGCGTATGACAATACAACAAGTAAAAGAGTTTTTCAGTTATTTTGAGCAGGCACCATGCCCTTTGACAGAGAAATTGGTTAAAGCGGGCTATCAACAAGTCAGCGGAGGATATATTGACCGTGCAAAGAGAGAAGGGATTATAGTGGACTATAAAATAAATGCCCCTTCCCAGTATTGGCACCTGATGACATATTGCGAAAGTCGAGAAGGAAACAAAACCTTTAGCAAGAGCATTGTATGTGGCGAACTAATCTTTTGGATGGCGGAGATCTCTGGTATTGTAGACGATGCTACATTGGAACAATTGGCCAATCAGATAATAGAGAGCGCAGACCGATCTAAAGGGAGTCGACCAATCTATGATAGAGTAAAGTGGAACCAAGCAATACAAGATGTTTGCTTTGAGCGAATTCAGGCAAATGTTGAATTCTATATAGATGACGTAAATTATGCTTTGGACATTCTTCCTCTTACAGATGAGAAACTATATGTGAATAATCGACCTGCGGGATGTCCTAATTGTTTTAACGAATATGACGGAATAGCTCCTATAGTATGGAAAGAGCCAAAGGGGAAATATGTCGATGTTAAAAAAAGAAATGGTGAAACGGATTTTGTTTATAATGGAGGAAAAGAAAAGCCAGAGGTAGCACCTTCATGGAAATGTTGTATTTGTGGTCAAGAGTTTTATAGTAAGAAGAAATATCCCTCAGAAGGTGAACATCTTTTCTGTATTCATATAGATAGAGGTGGTGGTCCTATTGGTATAGAATCATTCATTAGGGCTGTTTACAATACAGAAACAGAATACCTGAAAGTATTTTATAGAAGCAGAAAAAGGAAAGAAGAAGAGGTTCCTATTACTCCTGAAATCAGAGAGTTATTTACATTGCCCCAAATAGAAAAATACTTGACGATGAGGTATACAGATATAAATCATCGGAATTTGCATGACCGATATTGGATTACGTTGTTATGGAAAGGTAGAATAAGACACACAAGTATTGCACCCCATTATATCAAGACCAATCCTTTATTGAGACAACTTATTAATGTATTATTTGAAGATGATTACTAAGATAGATTGGATAGAGAACTATTGAAACGCTATTTATAAAATGGAAAAAATCAATTACGACAAACTGCGCTCGATGATTGCTCGCTGTGAATGGACATTCGCAAAGACGATGCCATTTGCTCCGCATGAGTATTTAGTGAAGGAAAAATGTCCATTGACAACGGACGAATTTGAGTACTTCGTCAACATGCAGCGCGAATATGGCGTGAAGGAACGCTGGGGGAAGTATAACAATCCCTACCTCTATATCGATGACTACAAATATTGGACGATGGGCGCACCGTTGGAGGATACAACGGTTATCAATCGCGCCAAGGCGAGTGCAGTCAATGATGTGCATCAGCTATATGAAGGAATAAAAAAAGAAGATACGACTATGAGTTATGTTGATGAGTATATACACAAGCATCTGGGCCTGAAGGATGACAACAAAGGATTTAACATCGAGTTGATTAATGGTAGGTTGAAAGAGCTCTTCGATTGCGTCGGCCATCTGGAACGCATCAGAAACAACTATGCCTGCGAGGTGATGCAAGAGTGGAGCCAACGCCTTTCTGCCGATTTCCCAGATTGTAAGAAAGTGGAGGATATACGCCCAGGCGACGTTATCTATACAGGTATCACCATTCCATACAAGGACATTCCTGATGCCATTGCCGTTCGCATACAAATGGAGAAGCGCAGCTTGTATTATGGCCTGACCTACATGCCGACGATGAAGGAAAAACGAGCTGAATTGCAGGAGGCCATGAGTTTCGTCAATAGCGATGGTGGCTTCATTAAAGGTAGCGACTGGCTGTTCTATAAGTACATATCGTTTAAGGAAGGGTATGAGGAATTGAGGAAGTTGATAGTAAGGATGTTCAACTACATCAACAAAATTCCACAAGCTGTTTTGGACGTAGCATTGTTTCCATATCCAATCACTTTGTTGGGTGAATACGAAGGCAAAGAGGTATATGGATATTCTGCGTCCTATGACGATGGTCGCGGTATAGGACTTCAACATGTAATCGTATATAATGGTGAAAAAGCAGAAATCGTATATGAGAACGACAACAAAGGACTTTCGACATTTTTTCAGTAGAGAGGATAGTAGCCAAGGTGACTTTTATAAGATAATTATGGGAATTAGATTAAATAAAGAGCTTCGGACGGTCCCTTCACGAGACTGTCCGAACTTTGGTGCAGAATGCGGGGGCATTACCTCCCTCTCTCATCCCGCATTTGCAAAGTTACAATTATATCCCCAATACGCAAAGAAAAACGGGTAAAATTCTATTTATCTCGCAGTTTTTTTGTACTTTTGCAATCAAATGGCAACTAAAAACAAAAAATTATGGAATCATCCACAACAATTAAAGGCATGACGCAGGGAAATCAAATCTTTGTTCCCAACTATCAGCGTGCTTATTCATGGGAGGTTGGAAAGAATCCATCCGAGAAGAAACAAGTAGAGACATTTCTTGCCGACTTGGAAGACTATCTAGCAAGTAAAGCAGCATCCAAGAATACTGATGATTTTTCGCCCTATTATTTTGGCCATTTCTTGTATGAGAAGACTGGTGACTGTGAGTATGCCATCATTGATGGTCAGCAACGTCTTACAACCATCACGATTTTCGTTTCTGCCCTATTTTCCTCAATCGAGGAAAATAGGGAGCTTACAGATAAAGAAAAGATTCTGAAAGAATGTCTAATAAAACACTATGGCACATATCAGTTTAAGACCGTCGATTATGATGATCAACTTTTCAAAGATTATGTGATAAACAAAGTCAAGAAAGATCATGGCGGAATAGAAACGACTTCCAGCCAACGCATTGTTGATGCATATGATTATCTCAGCAAGAAGATAAGTGAAATGCCGATGTATAAACGTGAGTCTCTACTACAGACTGTTGCGAACGCTTCTTGTACAACTCATGTAGTCAAAGGAAAAGCCGAAGCTATTCAAATGTTCATTTTCCAAAATAATCGAGGCAAACGCCCATCAAACCTTGAGGTTATTAAGGCTCAATTTATGTACCATATTCATATCAATGGTGGTACGGAAACAGAGGTTATGATAAAGGAGGTGGAAAACCGTTTTGGTAAAATTTACCACTCAATATCTTCTATTGAGAATTTTGTTGATGAGGATTCTGTACTGACTATAACGCTTAAAGTACACTTCAACTCTCTTTGGGAAGATAACTCTATTGAGAAAATTAATGCAGAGTTGGCGAAGCCCACGCAACTTGATTTTATAAGGGAGTTCTCACTTGCTCTTGAAAAGAGTTTTGAAAGACTATCAAGACTTAATAATGACAGAGAAAAAGATGTGAATATAGAGGCTTCTTTACTTTGTGGACGATTTAATATTGTGCTTCCCTTCTTTGTAAAAGCATATGGTAATGATATGTCAAAAACTGATATTAGTCGTATGGCAAAAGCTATTGGTGATATTGTGTTAAGAGATGCTGTAATAAAAACTCGTGCGGATCTGCGCTCTCGTTTGAATGATGTTTTCCAGAAAATGGAATACTCTCCTGATGATATTATAGATAGGGTGGAATTTCTCAAACGTACATCAGATTGGTGGTGGGCTTATTGGAATAATGATGCATTTAAAATTGACATGGAAGGGAACTGGTATTCCAATTATCATGGAATTGCCAAAATCATTTTGTGGAAATATGAAAACTATCTCGTTTCGAATGAAGGCAAAGGTGGATATGGTTCAATGCATTATGGTAGTATAAAAGATCCACATCTGGAACATATTGCTCCACAGACAGAAAAAGAAAGTGAGCAAATTGCTACTGGCTATGATATATATGATGAAGATTTCAAGGAACGTTTTTTGTATTGTATTGGTAATTTCTTATTGCTTTCTGCACCACACAACGAATCAATCGGTAATAAGCCTTTTGAAATTAAAAGAGCGACCTACAATCAATTAAGACAACAACGTGAGATACAAGAAATGACAGAAGTAGATCATTTATGGGATAGAAAGAAAATCCAGTATAGGAAAGACAAATTAGTTTCTTTTGTTTTGGAGAACTTATAAATGAAGAAATATGCCAGTAGACGAGAACGTAAGACAAAGGAGGATGCGGCGATTACTGCGCGTTACTTTTCCTGATGGAAAGGTGCTGTGCTACAAGAGTGCAACGATGACGTTTGTGGAAGCCCTTCAGACGATTGGAGCAGAGAGGTTTCAAGAAGTGAAGTTGGAGAGTTACCATCTGCCGCTCATTTCTCAGGAGATATATCCAAGATTCAAAGATTGGATGAAACCTATTGGTGAAGGATGGTATGTAAATACGCAAAGTGACAGTGACCAGAAATATATGCAACTGGTATCTATCAAACAGCAATTAGGACTGGATTGGAAGATTGAGGTTGGGTCAGATTTTTCGCCAAGTGACGACAAGGTTCCACAACGTAAGAAACGTGAGGCCCAACGGCTAATGGTGAAATTCCCTGATGGAACTTGTATCTGTGAAGCAAACCCTGTAAATACCTTTGTACATGCAATTGAGAAGATTGGTGTAGAAACACTGATGCGAAAGGGTGCTCAGTATAGTGGGAAGCCGCTGATTACTCCTACAAAGCAATACAATGGCCAGATAGAAATAGGTGATAAACGATGGCTGGTGATTCCTCCACAGACCAAGGATAAACTAAAGACGCTGAAGATTATCAGTGCGACAATGCGTCTCAATTTGGAAATTATTCAGCGTGCCAATCAGAACCAAGAAGGAACATTGAAGTTCTCTAATGAATAATGAGACCGTTTCCAGACATGGTCTCAATAGGCAATAGAAACAGCAACGAAACGTTATAGATATATAGCAATGAATAAAATAAAAGCATTAAGCATACTGGACAAGGATTACCTCCAGTGGATAAAGGAATTGAGTACACACTTTCGCAGGAGTCAGGTAAAGGCTTCTGTAAAGGTGAATGAGGTAATGCTACGGTTCTATTGGGAATTGGGCAGGGATATTGTGGAAAAGAAAGCAGAGAGTCGTTGGGGCAGCGGATTTATAAAGAACCTGAGCAGGGATTTGAAGGAGGTGAATCCTGATGCGACCTGCTTCTCAGAAACGAATCTTCTGTATATGAAGAACTTCTATCTACTATACCATCCCTATCTGACAATTACTCCACAAGTTGTGGAGCAAATTACTCAACTGGCAGTTGAGCAAAAGGAGAACTCAATTACTCCACAACTTGTGGAGCAAATACAAAATGATCTGTTTTCTGTGCCATGGGGCCATCATCGCTTCATTATCGATAAGTTTAAGGAACAGCCAGAGAAAGCATTGTTCTTTGTTCACCAGACAGTGGAGAACGGATGGAGCAGGGATATGTTGCTGAACTTCATGGGGACTGACTTATATGAGCGTCAAGGTAAGGCTTTGACAAACTTCCAGCGAACGTTGCCAGAAGAAACGAGCGACTTGGCCCGTGAGTTAACAAAGGACCCATACGATTTTGCATTCACCGGCATAACGGGCAAATACAATGAGGCTCTTCTGAAGGAAAAACTGCTAAGTAATATTACTCAGTTCTTGGTGGAGCTTGGTACTGGCTTTGGATACTTGGGTAAAGAGTATCGACTGCAAGTTGGCGAAAGGGAGCAGTTTATAGACCTGTTGTTCTACAATCTTAATCTCTCTTGTTATGTCGTCATCGAGGTAAAGATTGGAAAATTCGAGTTCGCGGATATTGGTCAATTGGGTGGCTATGTGGTTGCCTGCAATCATACTCTTCGCAAAGAAGGACGTGACAATCCTACAATTGGTTTGCTTATTTGCAAGGAAAAAGACCGTGTTCAGGCACAATATGCATTGGAATCCAGTAGCCAGCCTCTGGCTATCTCCGAATATGAGTTAGAGAAGTTCTATCCTGAGAAGGTTGAAGGTACAATTCCTACTATAGAAGAGATAGAAGCTAAACTGAGTGCGAGATAACTCGGTTATATCCACAAGTTAATTCGGTAATAGGACGTAGCCTAATACGCACTTTTCTGGCAGGTGCCACAAAAGATGCTGCTGTATATGAAATGAGCATTGAGCAAGCTCAGAACAAAAAGTTGAGTATGGATTTGGTTAATTGAAATAGAATGGTTACCTTTGCACCCGATGATGAGTCATAAAACGGCAGGTGGCACATCATCGGGTGTTCTTTGATGCATTTCATAGCAGAATGTGGAATTGAGTACGGTTGCCAATTCGTAACCCAGTTTTTCCTCAATTCCCCAGATTGCCTTTATACAAAGAAAAGCTGAGAAATCTTGCAAAGTTACGGAAAAAATTTAGCACAGGCTTGCCCTTTGTTGATACAATAGCCTCTCAGAGAGCCACCCTGCCGATACCCTTCATGTCGAGTGCAACCTGAACGCCCAGCGCACGGAACGCACGCATCATTGAGGCAAGGGTGATGCTCTTACCGCTTTCGATGCGGCAGACTTGCGCCTTGTGTACTCCCATCTTCTCACCGAGTTCTGCCTGGGTCAGAGACTGCGCCTCCCTTGCTTGCTTGATGGCCTCGCCCACATGGTAGGCATGAAGTTCATCAGCCAACTCTTGTTCGTACTGGTCTCTTTCAGGGGTGCCCACCTTACCGATGTACTTATCTTCCATCTCCTCTAATGTGTAAACCTTCATAGCCATTATTTATTTTCTTTTGATTCGTAATATTCTTTTCTTATTGCTTCAGCTTTCGCAATCTCGATTGCAGGAACAGCCCATGTCTTCTTTACCAGTCCGTGGGTCGCCACTACGAGGCGATTGGTAGTCTTATCCCAGAATGCAAGCAGCCTGTATTCCATTCCGTCATACTTTGTTCGGAACTCCCAAATATCATCACTACCGTCAAGCTTCTTGAAAAGGTCAGCATCCATAACACCACCCTTCACTTTACGGACGTTGTAGATTATCTTCGAACGGGCTTTAGGAGTAAGTGTGGAAAGAAACTCATCCACACCCTCCAAAAAGATAACTTCAAAACTGCGTTGTGCCATATCATCTGAAACTTTGTGCAAAGATACGAATAGTTGCAGAAATACGCAACAAAGGGCTGATTATTTTTCTGGCCTTGGCATTCTTTAACTATTCGCTTTTCCTTTGCATTTCCGCATTCTTACTGGTTACTTCACGTAGATTTTCCTGCCGTTCAGGATATAGATGCCGGAAGCCACCTTGCTACGCCAGGTGCCATTGACCACCTCCTCTCCCGTCGCTACGCAGCGGCCCAGCAGGTCGTAGACGCGGTTGTCATGCGGGCGTTGCAGCAGGCTCTCGCCGATGGGGTCGTCATCTTCCTCCTCGTCATCGTCGAAGACCACGGGGACGAAGCCTAATTCATACTCCATATTCCCCTGACGGGCTGGCGAAACGTAATTGGGCCGGATATAGATTTTGTTGCTGTAGACACACTTGTTGTTACGCTCCCACTCACCCGCAGAGCCACCCAGCTCACGGTTGTAGTTGACATTGATGTAGAAGCCTACGCCCGTGTCGGCAGATGTCGGATATGCAACCGTGTACTTGCCGTTATTTGCATAGTCTCCATCCTTTGTCACTACTGTGGGGTTTTCGAAAGGCAAGCCAAAGACATAGACATCATCTGCCCCATAGTCCAATATCTGCTCCAAGCACACGCCTTTGAAAATATTCTTGACAGTTACGTCGACACCATCTTTCTGTACCACTTTACCGTTTATGACGATTTTAAGGTTCTCTGTCGTATATGGTGAAGGAGTATTCTTTGGCAGCGCCATCGTAACCGAAGTGTTCTTCGTGCGGATGACAACAGGCGTCTTGGCGGGGACGAACTGATTGTTGCCTTGATACTTTTCAGCAAGATCAGGAATGTTTTGCGTGTTATTGTACCTGCCTACCTTCCTCAGATGCAGCATTTCCGTGTCCCATACCTCGCAAATGTAGGCGCAATCATTCTCTTCGTCTGTCAGTAGTACGTCGAACGGTGCGTAGAACGTTGTATAGTAGTAGCCGTCGCCACCATTGTTCAGCGTATAGTCTGACGTAGTAAACCTCAACCCCATCTCGTTCACGCCTTTCTTTACGTCGCTCTGCACGGGCTGCATGCACCACTTGGCATGGTCGGTATGGGTGTGGTTGGTCAGTTTAAGGTCGTAGATGGTATTCTCGTTGCTCTTTTTGTCGTTGCTATAGTCATAGCTGAGATACTTAAGCACGCTCCGACCATTGGTAGTATAGTTGTCGTGTATCAACAGGACACCACCGCCAAGATCCATGACAAACAAGGGCGTAGGTTCGTCAGCTTTGGGACTTTGTGCGTTTGTCGTGGGTGTATTCTTTGTCATCACGGCTTTTGCTCTTATAGATATAGCTCCTTCAGTACTTGGATTCACGAGAGTACCTCCTGCATTTACGAATTCAGCCACACTTTTAGCCACAGTTCCCCTGATACCGAGTTCCTGCGTACTGACGTATCCCAAATTATATCTGGGCCTGTCAGCCAAAGGCACTTCTTCCGGCGAAGGAAAATCAGCTTCTTCAGAAACTTTCTTAAAATAGAAAATACTTGCCGGATCTCTTTCAACAGGCGGGATGGTCAGGTCACCTTGAGTTGCAGGGGATGAGGTAAAACCGCCATCTTTGAAATCGGTGAACTGACGCACCTCGTCACTGTTCTTTTCGTAGAAATGCATCGGAATAGCATCCGTCTCGCTACCATCCTTATTCACGTCAAGCTCCGTCAGATGCGTATAACCACTGGCATAGCGCGCGGGGTCAATGCCGGAGATGCCCAACGGCGAGTGCAGGCGATAGTAACCAGTTACAAGGGATACAATATTGGCAGAATTGTAGACAAGTGTCTGTGCTGTCCTCAGCTGGGCAGCAGAAGCCACTGCATTGGTATCCAGCATGACCTTGGCAAGATTATAATAACCATTTTCTTTTCCATCCACAGTGGCCGGATAATTGTTTGCAACAAGGTCGTTATAGACAGACTTCGTTAGTCCGCCCACATAACCAGCACGATTGAAATAAGGAGTAATCAGTTCCTTAGTCAGATTGAACGTAAACTCCGAAGCAGTGGCACTAAGTCTCACTAAGAAATTATTAGTGCCGTCACGGTCATCATCGGCCCACTCTGGCTGGAAGAAAACCGAATCAGTTTTGTTGGCCACTGGGTGGAAGCGGAAGTAGCCTGGTGTCGTCGCAGATAAGAGTTCATAGACGGAATTCGTTTTAACACTGTTAAGAGAAACTTGACCTTCACTTGGTGTACTCTCTGTAGTAGTACGTGTTACACCACCAGGCACGACAACGCGCAGGTGTTCAGTTACGTAATTGCCCATGACAATCTGCTTACCGTCTTTGAATGCGGATACAGGCGTATCACTAACAGTTATAGTCTCATCAATGTTTTTCGTTATTACCGTTTCGAATGGAATTGTCGTAATCACCCTGTCCTTCTCACCCAGATTGTGGTCACCGCTATTCACGTCCATATAGCGGTTGAACAGTTGGAAGCCGTATGGGTCGCCGATGGGAGACCACAGGAAGTCGTTGGTATAGTGGGAGCCGCGTCCTTCCTTCAGTTCAAATCCCCATGCATTGGTGTATTGAGCCAAATACGGTTTCTTGTCTATATTAGTTTCCAAGGTGTACCATTTGTTTTCATTAAGGCTTTTGACGAAGTCGTCACCACTGTTCGAGTCAAGGTCACCGTCAAAGCTGTAGACAACATTAATGTAAATCGTCTTGCCTATCAGGTCTAAGTTCAGGCCCATTCTCTTCGACTTGATTTCCATGCCCTTATAGCGATTATTCATTGTCGCAGTGTTATCAACACCATCACCATCTGTATCTTTGATATCTCTTACGAAGAGGGTATATACGACATTAGGACGATAAAACACATCAGGCACCCTTAAAGTGTCACCCAAGCTGATACTACCGGCATCATAGCAGTAATTCAATTTTTTATCTCCACCTTCATAGGTCTCGGTATAACCTAACTGATATTTATCACCATACGTACTTCCCGTACCAGGTTTCGTTTCATCTGAAGGATCCGGTGTCTTGAAAGAAGTCAAGTCACGCTTGGTGGTTCCCGAAATACTCTTTGTGTTAGGACTGTATGTGCTATAATCGTTCTCGTAGCCTTTTTCCGTGTCAAGCCAGTCATAGTCAGTATTGGCACCCGTGTATCTTTTTGTCGGGTCACGCCAGGCAATTTCCTCAGAACTGCCAATATTCGCAATTACCAAGTGATAGACCACCTTGAGGGTGGCAAGGGTAAAGATAATGAACTGCTGAGGATCACTCTTAAACTCAAGGCCAGTGCGATCGGTCTTCATTGACAGCATGTTACTCTTGTATTCTGTATCTCCCGTTTTAGCCAGTACCCCATATTCATAGCCACTCTTAGGCAGGAGCATGAATGTCTGGGCGGTAGTTTCAATGCCACCAACGTCATTGATGTACCCACTGACGCCTTCTCTCTTTATTTTGATAGCGTATGGGTCATCACCTTCGAAACGCCATTCGTATTTAGATTCGTGCTTCAATGGCTTATCGGCTTCTCCCTTGATGGCGATGTTGTCGCTATCATAATACATCATATCATCATTATACCAGATGATGTTATAGGGCAGTTTTCCGTCAAGACCCAACGAAGAGTCGTTGGAGTTTAGGGGGTCACGAGCCACAATGGGCTCTGAGACATCATTTCTTGCATTAGGCACTTTATAATCGGTATGGCCAGGGTCATAAAGCTTATAACGCACATAGACAACATTATCATAAAGACCGTAGAGGTACTTGATTTCCTTCTTCGGGTCGCCCATGTCGGTTTCAGCCTCATAATAGAGGAACCAGTCTAAGGGCAGCAACGGCGAACGTATTTCTTCGGGCACTCTTGCTTCATATCCATTACCCTCAACTTCACTACCATACTGAACTTCTCTGATAGCTACATCACCGTATTTCACATCGTTTGTTCCTTGCGTACCATTGGTATATACAATATAAGTATAATCCCCTGTGACATTTTCGGTCAGCACTATACGTGAGTCGTTGGCATGGAAAGTCCCCGAAGTGCTCGTGAAGCCGGATGCTTTTGTGGGGTCTGTGTAATCATCCTTGTCTTCCTCAATCTTAGCGCCAACTGCGGTGGTCATGCTCCTTCCATTCAGGAACGGATAGGTAGTGGAACCAGTACGAGCCACTGTCAGGGCATAACCGTCTGCGTTGCCGTCGTTATCAGTGTGTGACAACAGGACAAAATATTGATAAGTGTTGTTTGCGTCGGCAGTGGCAGGATTACCTATGTTATTTACCGACAGAGGCTCGTCCTTTTGACTGCGGTTGAACAGTTGTACGGCGTATGGGTCAGGATCGGAGTAAGGGTTCTTCAGGAACTTCCAATGCCACTTCTTTGAATCCTGCAGAGCATCTGAAGTGAAAGGCTTGGCATTACCCCATTCGGTGGCGGTTGCTACTATTGGTTCACCACAAGATGCATCATTGGTACCATCGGAGGGATTTGTCACTTTGACCATTTGATATGTATAATCGGCATTTGGAGCTACAGGGTCTATTCTGAAGTAGAAATCCCCCGTTGCTGTTAGTTTCTTAGCCTGCGCAGTCATGTCAGCTGTGGTGGTTGCTGTCAGTGAATACGCGCCAAATGGCGGATAGATGCCTTCCGTCTCGTTTACGGTGGTATATAGCGCATCCTGCCCATTCAATTGCATGGTGAACCACTTGCCTAACAGAACGTGTTGCACGTCGGCTTCCTCATTATAAACATAGCGTACATAGACCATGTTGCCACCAGTGCCTGTTGCATTCATGCCAGCGCCGGCCATCGACGATGTGGGCGTGATTTCGTAGGGACTCGTCACGTTGTCTGTACTTTCTGTGATGCTGTATATTTTTGTTCCTTCGTCGTAGGTTGCCGAACGATAATACTTGAAATCAGTGGCTAACGGACTCTTTAGATGGTCGGGAGTCTGCGGCACAAGTTCTCCAGCCCACTGATAGCGCAACGCCTCACGACCCTGATTGTCAATGATGCGGTAGTTGTAGACGAAGGGGCGGTAGAGCTGCGTGTAGGTCTCAAACAACTTGTTGGGTTCGGTATCGTCAGCAACTGGCGTAACCAATGCGCTGAAGTCACGTATGCGCAAGCTATGGTCGAAGCGAGGCATCAGTTGCATGTTGCCGTCATCATCCTGCACGGCCATGAAGGTCTGGTTGGTCATCGCAAAATGGGAGTTGTCATAGCTGTTACCAGCGACAGGAGTCACATTCTTTGTGGCCTGCGTGACACTCAGGTTCTGCGGGCCATCGGCTACAGAATAAACGCCTTTTACCTCGCCCTCTTCTACAGACGAACTGGTCATGCCTATTGTAAAATAGTACTGGGTACCATAACAAGAGGAAATCTGCATGTTGTATGGGTCGAAACCATTGGAGAAGGTGAAGCGTCCGTATTTCGTAATGAAGTCTTTCTTGGCATTATCGGTTAGTAAGTCTTTATAAACAGACGTGTTTTCAACCAGGTCGGCCACCCGAAGGGTGCTGTAGGCAGGATCCTCGTAGGCATTGGGGTTGTCTTTCCAGTCGGGATGCGTAGCTGGGTAGCCCATCTCCCTGTCTATGTCGACATTAGGCCTGACATACCAAAGTTCATCATTCAGGCTACCGGCATTTGCCATGATATATTTTGCCACATCAGGAGTTCCATTCTCCACAAGAATTTTGCCGATCGTTCCTGTTCCTGTTCCTTTTTTTGCCAGACTTCTGCCCTGCCGAATCAAGAAGGGCTGTGGCGTGCCGCCGGGCTGATAGCTCTGCACATACTCGTCCTTCACGATATAGGTGACATACTGGTCGTAGAGATTGCCCTTGTTGTCCTTCACATTTTCTAAGTCGCCGGTGGGGAACGAGGCCAGCGATGTGGAAGTGTAATCGCCGCCAATGCGCTTGTCGAGCGCATAGTACTGGTGGTAGCCCGAGCGCTTCTTGGCGGTAGCCCAGAAGAGGTACTCCTTCACCATGGGGCTGTCGTAGGAACGGAGAACCGCTAACTTTCTCTCTCTTTCAGTCACAGACTCATTGGGATCTGAAGGCATAGGCTTGCGCATGATTTCCCAGCCGTGCTGGTCAAGCAGGACGAGAGCGGGGTCGATGGTAACGGGTATGAGGTCGAAGTAGCCGGCTCCCATCTTCACGGTCTGGAACCAGTGTTCGCGCGACTCCCAGCCTTTACTGGCTTCGCCTTCCTTGTTGTAGCCGTTCCATCGCTTGGCCTTGGCCATCTTATTATAGGCGTGCCAGCCCATTCCACCATCTTTTGGATCGGTGGTCAGGAAAGTCCGGTTATTGTCAAAACGGGGGGTAACGAAGGATGGGGTTGCAGGCACATCCGCAGGATCGGAAGGGTCGGCGGCTTTCTTGTCTTTCAGCAAGTTGCGGCGAATCAGGTCGTAGGTCTTCCAGTACTGCTCCAAGGAATTCACCACGCGGCGATCTTCCTCGGTAACATCGATAACGTTGTCATTATCAGTGTCTGTTGGCGTTCCAAAAGGTTTGGTTGTCACCAACCGGTATTGATGGAGGTTGCCCAACATCATATATTCGGTGGCCATGACACCCGAGATATTGGGCCACACCAAGGCGGTGACCACTTCCGGATAGCCTTCGAACTGCATGGTAGCGAAGTAAGCACTGCGCTCCAGCCCCTTATAGGTCTCCGTCTGCCGCGAGAGTATCATGACATGATAAGGGTCATGGGTAGTGCTCTGCACATACCACGCCCAGCGGGTACGGGTACTGGCGGCACCTTCCTGCTGCACGCCGTACTGGTACTGGCCATAGACATTGAAATTGCAGTCGCCGTTGCAATAGGGATAGACCGCCTTTGATTTGTCGGGGTCGGCAAGCTCGGCATCAGTCAGCAGATTGTCGCTACCATTCTCCTGCCGGAACTGATCACCCTGGGCAAATTTTATCAGATACATCGTGGTGTGTTGCATGTCCACCAGATCTACGTTAACATCGTAGATGACGTAGATGTTGGTATACCTCACAATACTTTCCCCCGTTCCTTCTGTCACTTTTTCCAATTCTGTAGGCTTGGGGGGGTTAGTCTTCAACTTGTAAGTTTTCTCATCAGAATTGTAATCAAAATCTCCTTCTAAATAATAATGGTACGTATCTACCAACGGACTTGAGTACTCATCGGGGAAGTGGGGCGTGTCACCGTCGCCATGGCGGCCCTTCACTATCAAGAGTTTTTTATTGCTCTTATCTATCAAGTGATAATACACGTTGTGGGCAGTGCTTGGTACTAACTGGAAACTAATCTCTTCATTTCCACTCTCATAGACATGTTCATCGTCATGCGTATCAGGGGTATTGCTATACATCCTGACGGTGGTATTATCGATGCGGCCTATATTGTAATAGGTGACGGATGCATCCACGGCATTTCCTGTGGTAGCCATCACCTCATACGCGTTGTTGCCTGAACCGCTCTTAATAATAAACCGAGAGGCATTATCGTTAGACCAACTAAGTTCTGCACCATTATACCAACTTGCTACTGTTACATATTGATTCTCACCTTCCACTTTATTCTTGATAGTCATGGCGTATGGATCTTGACCACCTAATGTCCAAAGGCAGGTGTCCTTAATAGATTCATCTTTGAGGTCCGGCTTACTCTTGATGATACCATCGCTAAAAGTACTATAGTAGATGTACTCGCGGTTCAGGCGCACATTGAAATCCTCATCTTCATTCAACTTATGACCATCCGTAAGATCAGTCATGGCAGGCAACTTACTGGTATCGTAAAATACAAAGATATGGTTCTTATATTCATTGTCTTCACCTTCGTCTGAATTGGTTTCCTTAATAATAACTGATAAATTAGGGGTGGAATCGGTACGATAATCGTAGTCTGCCGTTATACTTCCTCTATTGTCATATACCTCGTCACTCTTATAGGTTTTAAACCAGAGTGCACCTTCCACATTACTCTTCAGGAATGGGCTGCGGATATTCTCGGGTATAGCCTCAAAGTCGAGTGGTGTACCGACCGGTTGTTCTTTAGTAGCCTTCACGGCAATACGACCAGCATTATCAACAATGTAATAGGTGTAATTCATCATCGGCAATTTCTCCACCCACAGCTTGGCCATTGTTGAACCTCCAGAGCCGTCACCGTTCAGCGGACTTTTGCCTGTTGAGACCCGGCCGATAGTTACGGGATTGTCGTAAGTGTTGAACTGGCGCAGACGGAAACAGTCTGCAAAATCACCCAAATTATTGTCGTAAATGATTTCCCAATTAGACTTATATGATCTCTCATAGTATTCATTTTCGCCTGCCTTCAGATATTCAGCAACAAATTTTTCATAAGATACAGGTACATCTAATATTTTATTGTAATAGGTTTTCCCGATGGTGAGAGGCGTTCCCTCTGGCACTTGTTCATAATAGCTATTATCAAATACATAGTAATCTGTATCTGCCACCTTGTTTTCATTACAAACGAATATCCCATCACCCGTTGCTGTGGTATAATAGACTCCCCCTTCTGTGAGAGTCTCTCCACTATGGACAACACTGTAATGTTCTATTTTCTCATAGGTTGATGCGTCTGCCTTTGGGCCTTCATATATAGAGACCACTTCACCTTTTTTATAGTAATTCCCGACTATAAGGGCTTTCCCACTTGGGACGGCCTTGTCATATATACCTGTGGCATTGTTGTAACTGATCAGTGGGGATGTTGTTTCTCCACCCAGTGTCAGGTAGTTGAGCACAGGGGGATCAGTTGCCTCACTTGCCTTTCGGTTGATGACAAGGAGTTCGTAGGGGTCGCCGATGAAGGAGAAATGGCTTTCTCGAGCATACATCGTATGTCCGGAAGCTGTACTGAATTGATTAAGCGGAGGGGCGCCACTGGTATCATGCCATACGGTAGACTTCTTCTCCCTATCTACGAAGATATTATACCATTCCTGATCGGCAAAGGTGGAAGAGCCTGTACCTGCCTTAAAAGGTATTTTTATTGTTGACGAGAGTTCATACTTCAGCCACACATCCCTTGGTTTCTGTATTTCGGGTTCATCATTACTATAGAGGTCAAAGAAGGTTGTCCTTTTATTGGTGAAATTAGAAGCAGCATACGTCCCCTCAAAGGTAACGTACTTGCGTTTCAAGGCATCAGGCACATAATCGATGAGAAGAGAGTCTTTTCCATAATCACTCCATCTAAAACTGGTCGAGAGTATGGTGTTTGACAAAGGCGTTATCACCTTGAAATTGTAATCTCTTATTTCATGGAAGCGTATCTGATCGGCCTCCTCAAGCTTATAAAAATTAGGTCCTGCGTATGGAAGGCCCTCCTTGTCGCCATGGTGCATGAGCAGATACTTACCATTCTTACCACTACCATTGGGTACCCAGTCACTATTATTGTTGACGTCTACATACGAGGCAGCAAGCGTATAGTTTTCTTTATTGGCGAGAAGTGTGAAAGAGAAAAAAAGGTGGTCGCTCACACCATTAGTCACACTTGCACGACCCTCACCAGAAGGTCCCCTAAACCAACCCTGTTTATCTATCTTATTAAGCCTACTTTTACCATCATACGCTACGTTTACCTCGTTTGTCACCCAGTTACCCCTGACTTTGCTTGAGGACTCCAAGCTGCCAAAGTACTGAGCACCTTTGTTTTGCTTAATATAGCCATCCTCAGTATATTGGAATTCACCGTTATAGGCTGTCTGCAGAATGATGTTGTAAGGGTCGTTGTTGGTAAGCTTCCACCTGAAGTTGAATCGTTTCCTGTCTGTACCTCCAATATCTCTTTTCACAACAGCCCAGTCTTCGGCATATAAATCAGACAATTTTTTAATCTCGGAGGAGGGAACAGCTTGTCCACGGTTGCCTCGACCCGGATCCATATTAAGGGCGTATAACCAACTGCTTGATCCTGAGCGGATCTCTACGTTGTATTCTTTCTTACCAGTAAGGTCGAGTTTTTTCCCATAATCCTCTTTTAAGTTATCATGTTCATCATCCCAAATGTATTGAACGTAGATATCATAGGAGCTTAAGGAGCCTACTGTCGTTCCTGGTGCCAATGGCGTTTTTCCAGAAAAGTTATAAGTGTAATATGTAGAGGGGTTATCGGGGAAAATCTTAACCCGTTCAACAGATTTGCCTGCGTCGGTATAATAGGAATAGGCCTCATACTTGATCAACGGACTCTTCAATTCGACGGGCAGTTTAATCGGTTCAGAATCATCTTGGGTGACCGTCATTTTGATTGCCTCGATACGGTATGCAATATTATTAGTACTTGTTGCCAAATAAGAGCCAGTACCGCCAAAAGGCAAAGTGATGACATGATATGTGACAGTCCTGGTATCAGCCCATGCCTCACTCCCCATGCCGCCTCCCGCAAGCAGTAGCAGCACGAGCAGTAATATCCGTATATAGTGTCTTGTCTTGTTCATATAGTTTGTACATATTTTTATTCGACAAAATCTATTATCTTGCTAATATAGTCTTTGCTATCTGACACCGAGTCCTTGTTAACTAATACAGATAGCTGTTTGTTGTCATAGGGTTATCTCCATTTGATAGCCTGGTGCACGCTTTTCATTTGCCCATATCTCGGATAGGTCAACGAATCCTGGTGTCATGTCAATATATGTAACGGGGTAGCGATAACGGCCATTAGGCATGAGAATCTTCTCAACACGGCGAATCAGAGGCCGGCCTGTGTCGGTTTTGATAGGCGTATCGGTTATCTCCACCACCTTCCTTACAGTATGTGCTGTCGCTTCAGGCGACACTATTGTAGTCTTTGCTTGTTCCATATCTTTCTATCTATTTATTACCATTAATGGTGCCTGTTTCCTTCATGTTCCTTGAATCCTTAGGCGGTTAGTAACTCAGAGAGTAGTGTCCGTATATAGTTTCTTGTCTTGTTCATATAGCTTGTAGTTTTTATAATTGTCCAATTATCACTGCCTTGTCGAGTCCCATCCGCTCGAAGGCGAAGAGGCGGCGGCCAAGGTCCTTAAAGGATGCACCAAAATGATACACGTCATTGTCGAGGATAAGGAAGCGGTCGTGGAAACGACTGCTGTACTCCCGAACCTCTATTCTGCGCCCGTATTGCTGTTCGTTCAGCTGTTGCAGGTGTTGCAGCGAAGAACCGACATGTTCGGTGTATATCGTGGCATCGACACCAGTATCGCGCTTCTCCAATAGGTCGAACACAGATGCATCAAGGTAGTTGTCAATAAGGATAATCTCCCGCTTGGCCGACTTCACCAATGCCTCCACCAACCTGTAGGCATCGAATATCTGCCCCTCGAACAGTACCCCCTCCACGGGCGGCTGGTTCGTCCGCACGAAGAAGTCAATCTTCTCCTGGTGGTCATTGAGAGTCTGCCTGATTATTTGAATCTGCCTTTGCTGGTTGTCAAGCCTTGCATCCAAGCGCTGCTCCAAGTGCAAGAGCTGCTGGTTGATAGCATAGCCACGAAGTAGGAATTGCTTCAAGACAGATGTCGCCCATATTCTGAATTGAGTTCCACGCTTGCTTTTTACCCTGTAACCGACAGAAATGATAACATTGAGATTATATACTTTTGTTGGCTTGTATTTCGACAAAGTATTATGCAAAATTTGCATATTACTCATTTCTTCCAACTCGCCTTCGCGGAAAATGTTTCCTATATGCCTTGCTATCACAGACTGGTCTTTGTTAAACAGCTCTGCCATCTGTGCCTGCGTCAGCCACACGGTATCGTCCTCCAGCCTGACTTCGAGACGGACGGTCTCGTCGGGCTGGTAGAGGATGATTTCTCCTTGTGGTGTGGTCTGTAGGTTATGCATATCGTTATTCTTGTCTTCAATTCTGCAAAATTTAGCAATTTAGTGAAATAACCAAAGAATTGAGCCTCTATTCTTTCAGAAGGGTCTTGATGACATCAACGTCCTCTCCCAAGGAAGCGGCAATGGTTTCAGGACTCAGCCCGGCTTTATGCAGAGTCAACACAGACGAACGGAGTAACTCCCTTAACTGGCCGTCCTTCTCGGCCAGTTGTTCGTCCTTCTCGGCTAACTGAACAGTCTTCTCGGCCAGCTGCTTGTCCTTGAGCATCAGCTCGGTGTCGCGGCGCTCAATGGCTGAGAAATATTCGTCCTCGACATTCATACTGTGACGAACTTGGGCATCAGCTGCGGCCATCGTCAGCCGGTGAATGATAAGGCTCATGTCCTGGTCATCGGAATACAGACGCTCGTCCACAAGCAGTATGTGCTCGTTATCCCTATCCCTCCGCGTCTGGTCAAAGATGCTCAGCACCTTGTCAAGGCGGTTGTTAATCTGCCCATGCAGACGGGGTATCTGGACGATGATGCTGTCGTGGGTGAGGCTCTCCACGAATGCGTCGGGCATGCCCTTCGTCACGAGCCGACCCTCATAGTCGTAGGACTGATGGTTTACATACAGGACGGGTTCCTCTATATCGCCCACCCTATGACCTAACAGATAGACGGCGACGGTGGGGATGGCATGGTCGCCCACCATGTTCTTGGGATTGGAGTAGTGTACACCCAAGTACTGGCGGAAGCGGAGCGTCTCCGTCTCCAACCAGGTCTTCTGCAGTTCCACCAATATGAGCTGCTCTGTGCCGTCGTCCGAGCGGACGGTGGCACCGAAGTCAATGCGGAACACGGAGAGCGTGTCGCGCTGCTCGTTGACATACTCATGGGGGCGCATCTCAACGGCCACCACGTTCTTCTTCAGCAAGGCCGACAGAATCGTGCGCGCAATGCGAGCATCATCCATCAGGTACTTAAACACCACGTCGTAGACGGGATTGGCTATGTTGGTCATATCTCAGTTTATTCTATTAGCACTATTCGGTGCAAAGTTAAGCAATTCTGCTTAAATAACCAAAGAATTTCGAAACTTTACGTAGTAATACTATAATTATGCAGTTTCGTTTTCGCTTTTTAGGACAAATGATTTTTGCAAAATAGAGTTTAAAAGTGAAGAGTGAAGAATGAAGAGTGAAGAATTTCTTGCCTTGCAAGCGTCCAAAGGCCGAGCGGCTACCACATCAGGCGGCAAATAATATGGCGCGGAAGCAAATTCTTCACTCTTCACTCTTCATTCTTCACTATTCTTCACTCTTCACTCTTCATTCTTCACTTTTTCCTCTTCATTCTTCACTCATTACACCTCAATGCATCGGACTTTACACCTTGATTAACGGGTAATTACACCGTGATTAATATGACATGACGGTGTGATGAATGTTTCATCAGGGTGTAATGAATGCTCCGACAAGGTGTGAGGAATGCTCC
The DNA here is from genome assembly GCA_900318815.1 of uncultured Prevotellaceae bacterium. GTDB lineage: Bacteria > Bacteroidota > Bacteroidia > Bacteroidales > Bacteroidaceae > Prevotella. The sequence continues at coordinate 23,057 of ONMA01000025.1, read as the reverse complement.
GTCAGGGTGTAACGAATGTTTCGTCGGGGTGTAAGGGGTATACAACAACAGTGGAAACAAGTGCCTTCTGAGGGCACAGAAAGATAAAGCATTGAATATTAACCGTTTACGAGAAAGCCTCAAAACTCGCATATTTCGCGCCGAATCACGTCTTGCTGATTTCTACGCGATTCTCGCGATTTTTCAGCGGATAATTATGCGGTATCTTTATGCAGGACACCTCACTCTACCACTGTTCGGTGTACTTTTCCGTGTCCACCGTGACGGTGAGAGCATTGACGGTAACGTTGAAGGTATATTTATATCCGGCACGGAACAATGTAGCGGCAGGGATGACGAACGAATTGACTATCTGGTCGTCTGCCCTGCGATAGAAAGTAATCTCGACAGTGCGGTTGACAGCGGGATTGTTTGTGACGGCATAGGTGCCAGTATAATTGGGCAGTACAATAGCCTCGAACGTCTGCACATATCCCGTAGGTGCCGCAGCTGCCTTCACGGGAATGATATCCATTTTACCAGTGGAGACATCAATGGTGAAAGGACTTTCATTATCCCGTGCATAGATGTCATAGGTGGCTTTGTAGTACTGATCTTTAATCACCATGCCCAAGTAGGTGGCATCGCTCAGCTCATTGGGCAGCAAACCTTCGCCTTGCTTCAGGTTGAACACCAGTTTCACCAGCCTGTGCATGAACAACAATTCAATAGCGGCATTGCCATTATTGACATTACCTTTCCTGGCACGCATGAAGTCGATAGTCTTCTGCGAGGTCTGATTACTCACATCTATATTCATCTTCTTAGGGTCAGGTTTTACATCTCCCCCATCTATAGTAGTTTCGACATAGGGATAATATCCGTAGACATCCACTGCTTCTGACGAGAGAAAGATTTTGCTCGTGCTGGAAGTGAACAGGCGGTAAGTATTGCCATAAGTCTCGTAGTTCGTGCCGTCATCGAAGGTGAATTTCAGATTATTCGCAGGAGTGTCATTAACACCTGTAAAAGGTGTTTCATTACCCGTTTCTGTAACATACACCCCAATATGATCGCCAGCATCCCATGCAGTTTCCGATGCTCGGGTGATGCCATTGGCCTGCGCATCAATACTCGCCACAATCTGCAGCGGCACGCGCTCGTCGCCCTCGCCGGGCTTCAAGTCTTCGGCGTCGCTACTGCAAGCTGCGATAATGAGGCTCAACGCCAATAGTTGACAGGTATACTTCAATGCTCGCATTTCTTCATTCTTCACTGTTTAACCATCCTCTTATTCACTGTTCATCGCCTTCCACTTCCACCGTTCCACCGTCCTCCCATGGGGCGATGGCAGCCGTCAGCGCAATATCCATCGGGTTCAGAGATACGTTGATATAAAGGTGCTTGCCAGAGCGATAGGCATCTTTCTCTGGAACACTGTTCTTATAGTCGTGCAATTTAATGGTGGCCTTTCCTACTCTCTCATCGTCATCGCTCCAATTGCTACCATTGTAAGTGGATATATGATAGGAAACACTTACAACGGCCGTCTGTACATAATTAGATAGTTCTACGGGTATGTAATACACCCCCTTACCTTCTATTACTAAAGGAGTAGAAGAGGGTGTGGTTGCATTAGCAGCAGCTACTATCACGTCGTCTCCGCTTTCATCAGGCACTAATTTAAGAATGCGCGTACAGACAGGATCCTCGCTAAAGATGGTTTGCCAATTGGCCTCGTCTTTGCTCCAAAGCACAAGTCGGCCTTTTGAGGTAAGAGTGTACTCAATTTTAAGACTTGACACCACTACCATCGCCTTAGTAATTGTGCCGTTGATACGGCCTTCAATCTGGCTTTGCAGGCCAGAAGAACATTCTATTTTTATCTTGTCACCCACACAGGCCAAGGCATGGTTGAAAACAAATGGTACGCGGTAAGCGATGGTTGGTTTCTTTTGGTCGAGTTGCGTAGCATAGAGCAAATCAACCTGACGATCTAAGAAGTCTTCTTCTTCCTCGGTCTGGTATGCCAACCGATAGGTAAGCCAAGGATTACCCACTTCACCTTGCAGACTGAACGAAGTAATACAGTAGTTGGGATTCACGTCATCGCACCAAGGAGCGTAGGCCATGAAACTGACATAGTGCGGGTTGATACCTGTGAGACCTGCAACTTCTCCCTCGCCGTTAGGCCAGTATTTCAGGGGGGAATAAATCCAAGTGGCACCATTATCATTACTGAACACATGCTCGTTATACATGAAATCAGGATGTACGTTACTGTCTTCATATTTATGCAGGCCTGTGTAGCACGCAAAGACGCCAAAACCCTTGGTGCTGAGAGCCGCATTGTCCTCTATCGCATTCCTGGGTGTTCGAGTTGCTGCTCCCTGTGACACTGAACTACCCATCTTAGCATCGAAAGCCACAGTCACACTGCCCCCCTCGGCCAGCGAGCTATCGTCTTCGCTTGTCGAGCATGCCGCTGTAAGCAGCACAAGGGTCATATATAGGATTCTCTTCAACACTGTTGCCATGGCAATTAATGGTCTCTTCACATAAAATTAGTTCTCCGGCACAGTAACAGGTACTACAACAGGGTTGTCCGTATCCCATTTAGTCACCTCTGCATCGACCTTGACACTGGCCATGCCAAGATGCAACTTCACGTTGTAGCGCTTGCCTGCCTGCATCTGGATGGTGCTGATGGTGGCCGTGATATTGTTCTCGATGGTGCTGCCGTGGGTCTGCCCGTCGCCTAAGTACTGGCTCACAAGTTTGGGGTCGTAGGTCTCCACATCGTAGACGATGTTGACCGTCATGGGGTCGTTGGTGGGGATGACGTAGATGGGGGCGTTGGATTCGGTGCCATCAAAAAGGTTGACGGCGGTGTTGGTGACACCGGGCGTTGTGCTGCTCAAAGTAGAGCCGCTCACAGTATAAAGTCCGCTTTGCACGATGTCAGGGTTCAGTCCCGTTGGGCGTTCGTTGAAGGTGGAACTGACTCCCTCGTAGCCGTCGCGCCGCCCGTCGTAAAGGGTATAGGGGGCGGCGGTGAGGTCGCAGTCGCAGTCCAGTTTGCTCCATACGGGAAGGTCGCCCGTATTGTTCAGGTTCAGTTGTCCCTTGTCGGTGAAGCCGGTAAAGGTGACGGAACGCACATAGATGCGGGTGTGGCCGTCGAGCGAACTGGTGGCGTGGCTCACCACATCGATGTCGGCATCAATCTGCACGTTCAGGGAACTGAGGGCATGGTGGAAGTTAAAGTTGACGCGGGTTGCCACGTCGGGCTTGGTCTCATTGAAGTGGGGCGTGGCCCAGCACAGGTCGACGGCTTCACCGGGCTTCATCGAGGCACAGTAGCGCACGATGGGGTCGCCATGCTCGTTGACACGGGTCAGTCCCGTGATGCCCGTGCCCTCTACCTGTCCTAAGGTGTTGGGGGCGACGTAGGGGGCGTAGGCAAAGAAGGTGATGTAATGGGGCGACTGTCCCGTGAGGCCCTTGGTGTCGCCCTCGCCGTTGGGCCAGTACTTCACGGGAGAGTAGTTCCATTCATTGGAAGTACTATTGTAGGTAACCTGCTGGTTGTACATGAAGTTGGGCAGGGCCATCTGGTTGTAAGGGGCTTCATGGGTATAGAAGGCGAAGACACCGAAGCCATTGCTGGTGGAAGCCTTCATGTTATCCGTGCTGAGCTCGCCCGAGAAGCCGCCGCGCGTGATGCCCCGATTGACGTAGGCCCCGAAGTCCACGGTCTGAGGGTCGCTGACCAGGGTATCGGTGGCCTCGTCAGCGTCGGTGCAGGCCGCGAGCAGCAGGACGGCTGTCAGCAGCATCATGGGCAGGTATGGTATTCTTCGAGTCATTTCTCGGTAGTTGCTTCTTAATAATCACATTACTATGAGTTTGCAAAGATAATGGAATTTGGGCGAAACACAAAAAATATTCAGAAGAAAACACATCATTTAACCATCGAATGCTTTCAAGCGATGCTTTTCCAAGTAAATTTTGTTACTTTCTGCTCAATATAGACGCAAAAATATTGAGGCATTTTCGGCCTTATGATTGAAAATGCAGAAAGACGCTGAAAGCGTCACCTCTCAATAGCCGTAGTGTCCGAAGGACCTACGGATAACGGAAAAAGAGAGAAAAGCACTCTGAAAGAGTGCCCCAACAGTTCAATGGGCGACCCCTTCAGGGTCGATGAACCTTCTCACTTTCTCTCCGTAGGTCGTACCGACCCACGGCTATTGAGAGGTGACGCTTTCAGCGTCTGTCAACCGCAATAGCTCGAAAAAAAAATCCCCTGCAAGAAAGAGTCTTACAAGGGACGAGTCCACGCCATTGTACCCAGAGCCGGGGTCGAACCGGCACGGGTTTCCCCACTGGTGTTTGAGACCAGCGCGTCTACCGATTCCGCCATCTGGGCTTCAAAAGCGGGTGCAAAGGTAATCAAAAAATTGGAATATACAAAATATTCTGATAAAAAAATTAAAAAAACTTGGATGATTGGAAGATTATGCGTATCTTAGTGCCGTAAACACCAATTTAGCTAAAAATCTAACATCAATGGAAAAACAGAAAAACAACTTCTGTGTGATTCTGGCGGGCGGACGCGGCAGGCGTCTGTGGCCTTCGAGCCGTATGGAGCGGCCCAAACAGTTTATTGATTTCTTCGGCACGGGACGCACGCTGCTGCAGACCACCTACGACCGTTTCCAGTCGTTCATGCTGGAGGAGAATATATATGTATGCACGAGCCAAGAGTACGTAGACCTGGTGCATGAACAGTTGCCGGAGCTGCCCGACGAGCACCTGCTGGTGGAGCCGGTGAACCGCAACACGGCTCCTTCGGTGGCGTGGGCTGGGCGGCGCATACACAACATGTGCGACGAGGCGCGCGTCATCGTGACGCCTTCCGACCTGCACGTGGTGGGCGACGAGGCCTTTGCCAAGGACGTGCTGAAGGGCCTGGACTTCGTGGCCAAGCGCGACCTGATGCTGACGATGGGCATACGGCCCACACGACCGGAGCCGGGCTACGGCTACATACAGTTAGGCGAACCCACCGCAACGGAGGGCATCGGCAAGGTGCAGTCGTTCACGGAGAAGCCGGAGCGCGACTTCGCGCGCGTGTTTATGGAAAGCGGTGAGTTCTACTGGAACACGGGCATGTTCCTGTGCAACGTGCTCTACATGCGCCGGTGGTTCCTGAACCTGTTCAAGGACATGCCCTTCCGACTGGCCTACCTGCCGCAGGGCTACACGATAGCCGAGGAGCTGGACTACGTGAAGAAATACTTCTCGTCGTACCCGAACCTGTCGATGGACCAGGCCGCACTGGAGCTGTCGGACAACGTCTACATGATGCAGTGCGACTTCGGCTGGGCCGACTTAGGCACGTGGCACGGCATCTATGAGTGCATGCAGCGCACCGAGGGCGACAACATCGTGATTGACACGGAGGTCATCATGGAGGACTGCAAGGACAACATCGTGAGGCTGCCCAAGGGACACATCGGCGTGATTAACGGACTGGAGGGCTACATCGTGGCCGAGGAGGGCGACGTGCTGCTCATCTGCAAGAAAAGCGACTCGTCGGCCTTGATCAGGAAATACGTCAACGAGGTGGGCATACGCTACGGCGACCAGTACATCTGAGGAAACTATGTCAAGAAAAGGACTGCTTTGACAAAAAAGTGGTATAATCATGTAACTTGATTAGGAAAAAAGTCGTATCTTTGCGCACAAATTACATTTTTTCTGTATGAAGATACTTGTGACGGGAGCCAGCGGGTTTATTGGCTCATTCATTGTTGAGGAGGGCCTCAGACGCGGCATGGAGGTGTGGGCCGCTGTACGAGGGAGCAGTTCGAGGCAGTACCTGACGGATGCCAGGATACACTTCATCGAACTGGACCTTTCGAGCCAGTCGAAGCTGAAAGAGCAGCTGAAGGGGCATGCGTTCGACTACGTGATCCATGCCGCCGGCGTGACGAAGTGTCTGGAAAAGAAAGACTTCTACACCGTGAACACGGGCGGGACGAAGAACTTGGTGCGGGCCATCCTGGCACTGCAGATGCCCATCAAGAAGTTTGTCTACCTGAGTTCGCTCAGCGTCTACGGAGCCGTGCGCGAGGAACAACCCTTCAAGGACATCAGCCTGAGCGACCATGCGGAACCCAACACCGCCTACGGAAAGAGTAAGCTGGCTGCAGAGCGGTTCTTGGACACGATGGAGTGCGCCGACCTGCCGTTTGTCATCCTGCGGCCCACGGGCGTGTACGGGCCGCGCGAGCGCGACTACTTCCTCATGGCGAAGAGTATCAAGCAGCACACCGACTTCGCCGTGGGCTTCCAGCCACAGGACATCACTTTCGTCTACGTGGCCGACGTGGTGCAGGCCGTGTTCCTGGCCTGCGAGCGCGGCAAGCATGGCAGCCGCTACTTCCTGAGCGACGGGCAGGTGTACCAGTCGCGCACGTTCAGCGACCTCATCCGCCGCGAGTTAGGGTCGCCGTGGTGCCTGCGCATCGTGGCGCCCATCTGGCTCCTGCGCGTGGTGACCTGGATTGGCGACAAGGTGGGACATATCACCGGCCACGTCACGGCACTGAACAACGACAAGTATCACATCCTGCGACAGCGCAACTGGCGCTGCGACATCAAGTCTGCACGCAAAGAACTGGGCTACGAGCCGCACTACACGCTGGAGGAAGGCGTACCCCTGACCATCAAGTGGTACAAGGAGAACGGATGGCTGTGACATACACCTTCATTAACCGACTAACGTTTCTTGAAATTGAAACCATTCATGCAACTTTTTGCTGTTGAGAAACAGCCCCGGCGCGGACTGACGCCTGTAGACTGGGCCGTGCTCATCTACGTCGTGCTGACGCTCTTACTGATGCTGTTCCTGTGGGATCGGCTGCTGAACCCCATGCAGATGCTGTGGTTCCGCTTTCAGGCCGTGGCCTTAGTGGTAGCTATGTGGGCAGTGTATAAGTGGCTGCCCTGTCCCTTTACCCTACTCGTCCGCCTGAGCAGCCAGTTGTCGCTGTTAGGTCTCTGGTATCCGGACACCTACGAGTTCAACCGCCTGTTCCTCAACCTTGACCACCTCTTTGCCCAGGCCGAGCAGTCGTTCTTCGGCTTCCAGCCTGCCCTGACGTTCTCGGTAGAATGGTCGCATCCTGTGTTCAGTGAGCTGATGGCGCTGGGCTACGTCAGCTACTATCCGCTCATTGCGCTGGTATTCGTCTACTATTTCATCTGGTGCAACGACGAGCTGAACCGGGCTGCGTTCACCATCATCGCATCGTTCTTCCTGTTCTACATCATCTTCATTTTCCTGCCCGTGGCGGGACCTCAGTACTACTATCCCGCCGCCGGAATCGACAACATTGCTTCGGGCGTATTCCCTGCCATGGGCAACTATTTCGAGACCCATCAGGAGTCGTTACCCATCCCGGGATGGGGTGAAGGACTGTTCCACCAGTTAGTGGTCGACGCCCATGATGCGGGCGAGCGTCCCACGGCAGCGTTCCCCAGCAGCCATGTGGGGGTCACGGTAGTGCTCCTGTGGTTGGCATGGCGGGCAGGCAGCCTCCGGCTGCTATGGCTGATGATGCCCTTTGCCGTACTCATGTTCTTTGCCACCTTCTACATCCAGGCCCACTATGCCATCGACGCCATCGCCGGCATAGCGGCAGGCACCCTCATCTATTTCATCTGCCAGGGACTGTACCGGTTTGTCAAGTGGTAACGTCCGCTACGCGGAAGTAACAGGTGCTATACGATTGAAAGACGCTGAAAGCGTCACCTCTCAGTAGCCGTAGGTCGGAACGACCTGCGGACAGAGCGTGAGAAGGCACATCGACCCCAAGGGGGTCGCCCAATACGCGGTGTTGGGGTAATCCGTGCTCACGGTTGCCCTCCCCTTCAGGGTGCTTTCCCTCCCTTGTCTACTTGTCCGCAGGTCGTCCCGACCTACGGCTACTGAGAGGTGACGCTTTCAGCGTCTTTCAATCGCAGCACGAATCGTACAGCGCGGAAGGAACAGGTCAGAAGCTCTGGAGCCAGCCCTTCAACTCGAGGAGCATCTCCATGTGGAAGGGGAACGACTCGCGGTAGCCCCAGCCGTGGCCGCCCGTGGGATAGATGTGGAGCGAGGCGGGCACGTCGTGGCGATAGCATTCCTGATAGTAGTAGGCACCGTTGGCGGGCAGCACAAGGTCATCGTCGTCGCTCAGGGCAATGAAGGCCCGGGGCGTGGCGCGCGTCACCTGCTTGTCGGTACTGTATTCGCTGATGAGCTTCTTCTTCGGCTTCTTGCCTAAGAAGTTCTCCATCGACTCGTGGTGGGTGATGCTCGGCTCCATAGTGATGACGGGATAGAACAGGATCTGGAAGTCGGGCTTGGCGTCGCCCTTGGCGTGGGTGGCAATGGCCGAGGCCAGATGGCCGCCTGCCGAGAAGCCCATGATGCCCACTTGCTTGGGGTCTATGTGCCACGTCTTAGCGTTGCGGCGCACGGTGCGCATGGCCTCAACGGCATCGCTCAGCGGCACGGCGTGGTTGCCGTGGGGCATACGGTATTTCAGCACGATGAGCGCAATGCCCTGATGGTTGAAGTAGTAGGACCAGTCGGTGCCCTCATGCTGCATGGCCAGGTGGCTGTAGGCACCGCCGGGGCACATCACGATGGCCCTCCCGGTGGCCTTCTTCGCATCGGGCAGGAACACGTGCAGCTCGGCCTTGTCGTCGGGATCACTGCTGGCATTGGTCGGCCCGTCGGGCCATAGGTCGATGACCTTCTGGGCGTTCATCACATGGGCTGTCATGGCTATCAGGAATAGAATGAATAATCGTTTCATCTTGCTTTTTTACGTTTTTTGCGTGCAAAGGTACAAAAAATATTGTTTTTCCGAACTAAATTCACTAATTTTGCACCAAAATTGCATCATGATATGGAAGAAAAGAAGCATCCACTCGACCGATTCCACTTCTGCCCTGTGTGCGGCAGCAGCCGTTTTGCGGTCAACAACATCAAGAGCAAGCAATGTGCCGACTGCGGCTTCACCTACTATGCCAACCCCTGCTCGGCCACGGCGGCCTTTATCCTCGACACCGACGGACGCCTGTTAGTGGCCCGCCGCGCCAAGGAGCCGGCAAAGGGCACGCTCGACCTGGTGGGCGGCTTCGTCGACATGGACGAGACGGTGGAAGAGGGCATGCGCCGCGAGATACGCGAGGAGTCGGGACTCGACATCGACCGCATCAACTACCTGTTCTCCATCCCCAACCACTACCTCTACTCGGGCATGATCATCCACACCACCGACATGTTCTTCCGTGCCACGGTGCCGGCGGGAACCAAGGTACAGGCCGACGACGACGCAGCCGAACTGCAATGGATGTCGCTGGGCGACATCGTGCCCGAGGACTTCGGACTGGAAAGCATCCGTCAGGCCGTGGAGCGCTTCCTTTCGCAAAGAAAGGCGCAGGCTGGCTCTCAGCAGACTTGACTTTAAACAATTATTTGTGTATCGCCCTAAAATTATTCGTTGTTGCCGGGTGCTGATTATTTTTTATTTTGTACCTTTGCACCCCGTATAACGTTATATATATTAAATAAGGTATGGCTGAAGTCAAAAAGATTAAGACAGCACTCATCTCCGTATTCCACAAGGACGGACTCGATGAATTGCTTCGCAAGCTCGATGAGGAAGGCGTGAAGTTTCTCTCAACGGGCGGAACACAGAAGTTTATTGAAGAACAAGGCTATGAATGCCAGAAGGTGGAGGACGTGACCACCTACCCGTCGATTTTGGGCGGGCGGGTGAAGACGCTTCATCCCAAAATTTTCGGTGGCATCCTAGGCCGTCGCGACAACGAGGGCGACCGCGAGCAGATGGCACAGTATGAGATTCCAGAGATAGACCTCGTCATTGTCGACCTCTATCCCTTTGAGCAGACCGTAGCAAGCGGTGCCTCGGAAGCCGACATCATTGAGAAGATTGACATTGGCGGCATCTCGCTGATTCGCGCAGGTGCCAAGAACTTCAAGGACGTGGTCATCGTCCCCTCTAAGGCCGAATACGGCGTACTGCTCGACATCCTCATGCAGCAGGGTGCAGAGACAACCATTGAGCAGCGCAAGATGTTTGCCGCCAAGGCCTTCGGCGTGAGTTCGCACTACGACACGGCTATACACGGTTGGTTTGTAAAGTAATATAAAAGAAAATGGGATTTTTTAGTTTCAGACAAGAGCTGGCCATGGATCTTGGCACAGCCAATACAATTATCATCAGCAACGACAAGATCGTTGTTGACGAGCCTTCGGTCGTAGCACTCGACCGCCGCACCGACAAGATGATTGCCGTGGGTGCAAAGGCAAAGATGATGTATGAAAAGACGCACGAAAACATCCGCACCATACGTCCGCTGCGCGACGGCGTGATTGCCGACTTCACCGCCTGCGAGCAGATGATGCGCGGTCTTATCAAGATGGTTCACACGGGCCATCACCTCTTCTCCTCGTCGCTGCGCATGGTCATCGGCGTGCCATCGGGCTCTACCGAAGTGGAGCTGCGTGCCGTGCGCGACTCGGCCGAGCATGCCGAGGGACGCGACGTCTACCTGATTTTCGAGCCTATGGCCGCTGCCATCGGTATCGGCATTGACGTGGAGGCTCCCGAAGGCAACATGATTGTCGACATCGGCGGTGGCTCCACCGAGATTGCCGTCATCTCGTTAGGCGGCATCGTGAGCAACAACTCCATCCGCACGGCTGGCGACGACCTGACCGCCGACATCCAGGAGTACATGGCCCGCCAGCACAACGTGAAGGTGTCGGAGCGCATGGCCGAGCGCATCAAGATACACGTAGGCTCGGCACTCACCGACCTGGGCGACGATGCCCCCGAGGACTACATCGTACACGGCCCGAACCGCATCACCGCCCTGCCCATGGAGGTGCCGGTGTGCTATCAGGAGATTGCCCACTGCCTCGACAAGACCATCGCCAAGATTGAGAACGCTGTGCTCTCGGCCTTGGAGAACACGCCCCCGGAACTCTACGCCGACATCGTGAAGAACGGCGTGTACCTGAGTGGCGGCGGCGCACTGCTGCGCGGCCTTGACCGCCGCCTGCAGGAGAAGATCAACATTCAGTTCCACGTGCCCGACGACCCCCTCCACTCCGTGGCCAAGGGTGCAGGCATTGCACTGAAGAACGTGGATCGTTTCTCGTTCCTGATGAGATAACTCTCAATGAGCAATTAGCGGTCAGTAATCAGCAATTATGGTTGTCTTCCTCTGCGAAGCGTAATCATAATTACTCATTACTGATTGCTAATTACTAATAAAAGACCATGCAAAATCTCTGGCAATTCTTTATACGTCATTTCAGCTGGTTTCTCTTCCTGTTTCTGGAAGTAATCAGTGGTGTCTTGCTGTTTCGCTACAACAGCTATCAGGGTAGTGTGTGGATCTCCTCGGCCAACGGCGTCGCCGGCGGTGTGTATAAATGGCAGGCTAACATTGAGCAGTACTTCTCGCTGGCCAAGGCCAACGAGGAACTGACGAAGCGCAACCTTGAGATGGAGCAGCAACTGGTCAACCTCCAGCGGCTGTATAGCGAGAAGACCAAGGACACCACCGCCCTTGAGCGCGCGGAACTGCAGAAGCTGTCGCAGTTTGAGCTGATTCCTGCCAAGGTCGTCTCCAACTCCGTTTCCCGTCCCGACAACCTGATTACCATCGACAAGGGCCTTGCCGACGGCGTGAAGCCCGACATGGGCGTGGCCTGCGGCAACGGTATCGTGGGCGTGGTCTACCTGGCCAGTACACACTATGCAGTGGTCATCCCGGCACTCAACGCCAGCTCGCGCATCAGCTGCGTCATTCGCAACAGGGGCTATTTCGGCTACCTCACGTGGTATGGCGGCGACCCCTCGGTGGCCTACGTCGAGGACATCCCCCGACATGCCAAGTTCTACCGGGGCGACTGGGTGGAGACGAGCGGCTACTCGAGCATCTTCCCCCGTGGCGTGTCGGTGGGCAAGATTGAGACGGTCTACAACTCACGCGACGGACTCAGCTACCGGCTGAAGATACGGTTATCGACCGACTTCGGCTGTCTGCGCGACGTGTGCGTCATCAACGACAGCAAGGTGGCAGAGCGGCTGCGCCTGCAACAGGCAGCTACCGACTCTCTGCTCAGGACTCACTAAAAAGAAAACATCCACATGGCACTTGATACGATAAAACGAGTCTTCCTATTATTGGGATTGTGCATGGCACAGGCGCTGGTGTTCAACCGCATCCAGCTCTTCAACTGCGCCACGCCCCTGCTCTATGTCTACTTTGTCATCATGTTCCCGAGGAACTATCCCAAATGGGGCATCCTGCTGTGGAGCTTCTTTGCAGGCCTGACCATCGACATGTTCTCCAACACGCCGGGCGTGGCCTCGGCATCGCTCACGCTCATAGGTGCCTTGCAGCCCTACCTGCTGATATCGTTCCTGCCGCGCGACCCGGAGGAGAACCACCCAGCTTCGGCCGCCGGACTGGGATGGCGCAGTTTCTTCTATTTCACGGCACTCATGTCGCTGCTCTATTGCATCATGTTCTTTACGCTCGAGGCCTTCACCTTCTTCAACTGGGGACACTGGATAGGATGCGTGTTCGGAAGCACCGTACTCACCACGATACTCATCATGACCTTCGAGAACTTCCGGGGCTACGAGCAGCAGCCTGCGGGCATCTCAAACTATTAGTGAAAGCAGATGAAGAAAGACCACGGGCTGGAAAATCGGAAATATGTCATTGGTGGTGTAGCCGTGCTGATTGTCACGGTCTACATCATCCGTCTGTTTACGCTCCAGCTGATGAGCGACGACTACAAGAAGAATGCCGACTCGAACGCCTTCCTGAAGAAGGTGGATTATCCTTCGCGTGGCGTCATCAACGACCGTAACGGCCAGCTGCTCGTCTACAACCAGCCCGCCTACGACATCATGGTGGTGATGAACGAAGCCAAGGACCGGCTCGACACCATGGAACTCTGCCAGACGCTGGGCCTCACGAAGCAGGAGTTCATAACGCGCATGAACAACATCAAGGACCGCTCGAAGAACCCCGGCTACTCGCGCTTCACGCAGCAGATGTTCCTGAGCCAGCTCTCCGACAAGGAGTTCAGCGTGTTCCAGGAGAAGATGTACCGTTTCCCCGGCTTCTACGTGCAGCGGCGCAGCATTCGCCAGTACCAGCACCCATGTGCGGCCCACGTGCTGGGCGACGTGGCCGAGGTGTCGCCTGCCGACATTGAGGAAGACGACTACTACCAGCCGGGCGACTACATCGGCAAGCTGGGCGTGGAGCGCAGCTACGAGAAGCAACTGCGCGGAGAGAAAGGCGTGCAGATACTGTTGCGCGACGCCCACGGCCGCATCCAGGGCAGCTACCTCAACGGGGCGTTCGACCGCAGGCCGGTACCAGGCAAGCGGCTCACGCTCTCCATCGACTACCAGCTGCAGGCATTAGGCGAGCGCCTGCTCGAAGGGAAGATAGGCAGCATCGTGGCCATAGAACCCAAGACGGGCGAAGTGCTGTGCATGGTGTCGTCGCCCTCCTACGACCCGCGCCTGATGGTGGGCCGCCAGCGCTCCAGGAGTCACCGCGAACTGAGCCGCGACAGCTGGAAGCCCTTGCTCAACCGCTCCATCATGGGCCAGTACCCGCCAGGCTCGACCTTTAAGACCACACAGGCACTCACCTTCCTCAGCGAGGGCATCATCACGCCCAACACGGCTTATTCTTGTTCCCACGGCTTTGTCTACAAGGGCCTGCGCGTGGGATGTCACGGCCACGGCTCACCCCTGCCGTTAGTACCCGCCATCAGTACGTCGTGCAACGGCTATTTCTGCTGGGGACTCTACTATATGATTGGCAACAAGAAGAAATATGGAACGGTGCAGAGTGCCATGAACACCTGGCGCGACTACATGGTGTCTATGGGCTTCGGCTACCGCCTTGGCATCGACCTGCCCGGCGAGAAGCGCGGACTGATTCCCAACGCGCAGTTCTACGACAAGGCCTATAAAGGTTCGTGGAACGGACTCACCATCATCTCCATAGCCATTGGACAGGGCGAGGTGAACGCCACGCCGCTACAGATAGCCAACCTGGGAGCCACCATCGCCAACAGGGGATGGTTCGTCACCCCCCATGTGGTGAAGGAAATCGAGGGCGAAAAGCTCGACACCCTCTATACCAAGCGCCGCTACACAAAGGCCTCGGAGCAAGCCTACGAGACCGTGGTGAGCGGCATGCGCTCAGCAGCCCTCGGTGGCACCTGCAAGGCCCTGGCGGGCTATGAGTTTGAAGCCTGCGGAAAGACGGGTACAGCACAGAACCGAGGCCACGACCACTCGGTGTTCATGGGCTTCGCCCCCATGAACGACCCGAAGATTGCTGTGGCCGTCTACGTGGAGAACGGCGGATGGGGTGCCACCTACGGCGTACCCATCGGCGGACTCATCATGGAGCAATATTTGAATGGCAAGCTCTCCGAGGCTTCGGAAAAGAAAGCCGAAGACTTCCAGCAAAGGCGCATCGCCTACGGAACGGCGGAGAGATAAAAGGAACAAGGACGTAACAGAAAAAGAACATGACAACGGACGACAAGAACAAAGGCGTGCTCCGCTCGCTCGACTGGTGGACCATCGGCATCTACATGGCCCTGCTCACCTTTGGCTGGCTCAGTGTCTGCGGAGCCAGCTACGACTATGGCGACACCGACATCTTCGCACTCTCGACCCGGTCGGGCATGCAGATTGTCTGGATAGGCACGTCGCTGCTGTTAGGCATGACCCTGCTGCTGCTCGACGACCGTTTCTACGAGACGTTTGCCTACATTCTCTTCGGCCTGATGCTCATCCTGCTGTTTGCCACCATCTTCAACCCTCACAGCATCAAGGGGTCACGCTCCTGGCTGGTACTGGGACCGCTGCGACTACAGCCGGCCGAGTTTGCCAAGTTCGCCACTTCGCTGGCTTTGGCAAAGTTCATGTCGCGCTACGGCTTCGACATACGCAACTGGAAGGACTTCCTGCCCACGCTGGCCATCATCTTCGTGCCCATGCTCTTCATCGTATTGCAGCGCGAGACGGGCTCGGCACTCGTCTATCTGGCCTTCTTCCTGATGCTCTATCGCGAGGGTATGACGGGCAGCGTACTCTTCACGGGCGTGGCTATGGTCATCTACTTCGTCGTGGGCATACGCTATGCCGACGTAGAACTGCTCACCACGACCACCTCCGTGGGCAAGTTCACCGTGATGCTGCTCATTCATATCTTTACGGGATTCATGGTCTGGATATTCTGCAAAGACCAGCGCAACCTGATCAACATCATCGGACTCATCCTGAGCATCACCCTGGTCTGCCTGCTGTTCTCCATCTATGTCATTCCCTTCAACGTGGTGTGGGTACAGTACATACTCTCGGCCTTTCTCATTGCCTACCTGATATGGCAGGGGCTGGCCAAGCGCCTGCGCAACTACTACTGGGTGGCTGTGTTCACGATGGGTTCTGTCCTGTTCTTCAGCATGGCCGACTATGCACTGAACAACATCCTTGAAGCTCATCAGCGCACGCGCATCAACGTGCTCTTAGGGTTGGAAGAAGACTTGAAAGGTGCTGGCTACAACGTTCACCAGAGCGAGATAGCCATCGGTTCGGGCGGGTTGGAAGGCAAGGGATTCCTGAACGGCACGCAGACCAAACTGAAGTACGTGCCCGAACAGGACACCGACTTCATCTTCTGCACCGTGGGCGAAGAGGAAGGCTTCTTAGGGTCGGCCAGTGTGCTGGCACTCTTCCTCGCCCTCATCCTGCGACTCATCCATCTGGCCGAGCGACAGCCTTACGCCTTCGGGCGCATCTATGGCTACTGCGTCCTGTCCATCTTCCTGTTCCACGTGTTCATCAACGTGGGCATGGTCTTGGGCCTGACACCCGTCATAGGCATCCCCCTGCCCTTCTTCAGCTATGGCGGCTCGTCGCTCTGGGGATTCACCTTCCTGCTGTTCATCTTCCTGCGCATCGACGCAGGCCGCAACCTGGCACGCTCGTAATTCCTATTTCTTGTCGAGCGACAGCTGCAGCTTGCCCACGAGGGCACCATGCTTGCCGTTCTGGTCTATGGGAACGGGATGGCCGCTCTTATCCTTGACATACTCCAGCTTCTTCAGATAGGTATGCGTGTGGCCGTCAAGCACCAGGTCTATGCCTGTCGTCTCCGGGATGACGCGGTCGCAGGGGAAATCGGAGACCTCGAAGCCTAAGTGCGAAAGACAGATGACCACGTCGCACTTCTTCTGCTTCTTCAACAAGTCCACCATCTGCTGAGCCACCTTGACAGGATCCAGATAGACCAGCGGACCATAGTTCTTGGTGAATACCAGGCCGTCGAGCTTGGGGCAGAGGGCAAACACGCCAATCTTCACGCCATTCCTCTTTATTATAATATAGGGCTTCACAATGTCCTTCAGCTCCGTGTCGCCGAAGTCGTAGTTGGAGCAGACGATGGGGAACTTGCACAGTTTGAAGACACGGATCATATTCTCCAGGCCGAAGTCGAACTCATGGTTGCCAATGGTAGCGGCATCATAGCCCATCTGGTTCATCAGCCCCACCTCAACATCGCCCTTGAACATGGTGTAGTAGGCCGATCCCTGCGAGAAGTCGCCACTGTCGAAGAGCAGCAACGCGGGATCCTTCTGTCGCTCCTCGTTAATTAGGGCAATACGTCGCAGGTATCCGCCACGGTCGGCAAGCACGGTGTCGCCCAGGTTCTTGTTCAGCGGCATGATGCACGAGTGCGTATCATTGGTATGCAGAATGGTCAGGGTCTTCTGCGCTAAGCACAATGACAGATTGAAGAAAATCAATGATAAACCTATCAGCAGTCGTTTGGTATTCATAAGCTTCTATTTTTTAATTCATGTTTAGCAAGTTCTTTTAAACAACGTATTTCACGGATTAAACGGATTTCGGGCTACGCGATGTTATCACCATTCCACAGATTATCATCGAATTACGGCGGCTAAAGCCGCGATGCAGTTGCTGTGTGTCATCCGTGTAATCCGCATTAATCGCGACTTTAGTCGTTGATATATGGTCAGAAAATCCGTTAAATCCGTGTAATCCGTTGTTCTTATTCATACATGTGCAGTTGTCACTTCGCGATTCTGACCCTTCCCTCCAGCTTGGAATCCACTTCGAGGCCCTTGGCGTGCTGCTCGCGGAAGTAGTCCATGATGATGAAGCGCGTATTGTTCTTTGCCTCCTTCGGCGAGTTTATATCAGTACTGGCCTTGAAGGCCTCCAGTTCGTCATTACCCTGCGCCAGATAGTCGATGGTGGCAATGCGGTAGCTCCTGGCCGGGTCTATCTCCTCGCCGTTAATCTTGACGGAAACGAACTTACAGTCCTTCGTGATGACCAGTTCCACGCCATGACTAAGGCCCTCGCCGCCACGCCTGGCAATCTGGTGGAACAACTCCAGCACCTTGTCGCCCGTAAGGGTCACAAAGCAAATCTTGTTCTCAAACGGCGCAACGTCGAGCACGTCGCCGTAGGTCACCTTGCCCTTTGAGAGCGCAGCGCGAATGCCCCCCACGTTATAGACGGCGAAGACGGGTGTCTCGTTGTAGTCCTTGGCAGCCCACATCAGGATGTCGGGCAGCAGGTTCGACAGGAAGCTCTCCGGCCGGTCGGGAACCATGTCGCGTGCCACGACACCCACCACGGGTCCCATGACGGAATCCACCTGGTGCTTGTAGGGCGCAAGGTAAGCTGCTGCCTGCGGGTCTGGCTGACGGTCGAAGCGACTGTCAACAATAATCTGAGAACGGCTGACGCTGGTTAACTGATAGTGCGTCGAGCATGAGGCGGCCAACAATATCATGCCGCATACGCTCATGGTTTTCATTACTCTTCTCATAGACAATTCATTAATTTTTGCAAATTTACAATTTTTCATTCATATAGCGATGCAAACAATTCAAAAAAATCGCGCAAATTATTCATAAAAAAACTTAAACCGCTCATTTATTATGAACGAAGGACTATGTATTTGAATTAAAAGCAGTACCTTTGCACCCGCTTTTCGGCTTGGGCCGCTGTCAGGAAGATAGGAGAGTTGCCTGTTACGCCCTCGCAGGAACGATACAACAATTTAATTATAAAAAAAATGGATTTAATTAAAGTTGCTGAAGAAGCATTTGCAACCGGCAAAAAGCATCCCCAGTTCAAGGCTGGCGATACCATTACTGTCGCTTACAAAATTATCGAGGGTTCCAAGGAGCGTATCCAGCTCTATCGTGGTGTGGTGATTAAAATCGTCGGTCACGGCGAGAAGAAGCGCTTCACCGTCCGCAAGATGTCAGGCACCGTGGGTGTGGAGCGTATCTTCCCCATCGAGTCGCCCAACATTGAAAGCATCGAGGTCAACAAGATTGGTAAGGTTCGCCGCGCCAAGCTGTACTACCTGCGCAAGCTCACGGGTAAGGCTGCCCGCATCAAGGAGAAGCGTTCTGGTGCTGCCAAGCAGGAGGATTAATCCTAAACTGAACTCAGAGAGAGATAAAGGCGTTGTTCCCAACAAGGGGCAACGCCTTTGATTGTTTCAGCTCCCGCCTTTTGAGGCAAGACCGCCGAAAATACTTTTATCTCTTTTTTTCTTTTTTTTTGAAGGAAGAACTATAGGACAAGGCGCAAACCAAGGTCGTCGCCGCGGTGGCTGGGCGCGTAGTTGCCCCGGTTCGACACACGGCAGCCCCCTGCGAGGCAGTACCGGCAGCCACCACGGTTCACGCGGCCGTAAGCAGAGGCATTGTTCACAGGATTGGTTGAAGGACTTCTACCATAATAGCTACTATCGTACCAGTCCTGACACCACTCCTTTACATTGCCAGCCATGTCATATAACCCAAGTTCATTAGACTGCTTCTGACCTACAGGATGAGTTTCATAGTCAGGACTATTGCTTCCCTTATTATAGCTATTCTCATTGTACCAAGCCACGCTATCAATGCTATTGCCACCAGCATACATATAGCCCTGACTAAGGTTTCCGCCACGGGCCGCAAATTCCCACTCGGCCTCCGTGGGCAGGCGGAAACGCTTGCCCGTCAGTGCGTTCAGCTTGCGGATGAACTCCTGGCAGTCATCCCAGCTCACCCGCTCCACAGGACGCTTCGCACCCTTGAACTTCGACGGATTACTGCCCATCACGGCCTCCCACTCCTCCTGCGTCACCTCATATTTGCCAATGCTGAAAGAAGAGAGCGTCACCTGATGCACAGGCTTCTGCCAATCGAGAGCATCGCTTCCCTGCTCCGAAGTGGCACCCATCGTGAACGTGCCGCCCTCCACCCAAACCATGTTGTTGATTAGATTATGCAAAATTCGCTCTTTGTCAGCCTTGCTTATACCACTTTTTCGCTTCGGTTTATTCACAGGGTTGGGGTCTTTTATTATCACAGGTTTGCTGATAGGATCTTGCGCCATACAGACGGAAGTGGGCAGTGCCAATGCCATAACTAACAGTATTGAATGTATTCTTTTCATATAGTTTTATTTATTTATGACGATTAGTATAAAATGTATTTTTTTACTTTGAAATTGATTTTTCAGTTTCCTTAGATTGTAGTTCCCGTATTCTCTCCGTTGCTGACACATTTCCCTGATGGCTACTTTTACGATAATATAGTAATGCTTTGTTCATATCTTTCTCAGTTCCTTGTCCATATTCGTACATCCAGCCAAGATAATACATTGCATCAGAATCAAGATGGTCTGCAGCCTGCATAAAAAGACGGAATGCACGCTGATAATCACGACCATTTCCAACCTTGCCATAATAGTAGATGTTGCCAAGGCGATCCATCGCACTAGCATTATCTCTCTTTACAGCTTCTTCATACAATTTTGCAGCATCAATATAGCTACTCTCTCTTCCCTTACCAAATTCAGCCATCCAACCTAAATATAAATAAGCCCCAGCATGTCCTTGTTTCGCTGCTTTCAAAAACCATTCCGATGCGGTCTTGTATTCTTCCTTTTTATAACACTCTCTACCAAGTTCGAATTGCCCACATGCAGCTTCCTTTTTTATAATACTATCACAAAATTGTACTTTATAGTCTTTCTTTATTTTGTACACTCCATATACTCTTATAAAAATCATATCTTTATAACTGTCTCCACTGAATGGATATAATTTGACCTCATTACTGTTGCAGTCATTGAGACTATAAATAAAAGGCAAAATCTCTTCGTTTTTATGATTTACAACTCCATATTTCCCATTTTTTTTAAGAACGGCAACCTTACAATCGCTATTGTCAAAAAATCCAAACATGCGATTAGTATCAGCATCATATTCGAAAGGAATAACAACATTTCCTTTTCTATCTATTATACCAGCTTTTCCGTTTTTAATGGCAATCGCATATTTTCCCTCATTCCAACCGCTAAGGTCATCAAAAGAATTTACCATCTCATACTCTAAAGGAATCACCTCGTTACCTAACCAATTGACATAACCATATTTGCCATCTATACTGACAACCGCTCTATTTGAGTGAAATTCTCCTGCTGTAGAATACTTAAATGGCGTTATTTCTTTTCCTTGCATGTCTATAAGGCCATATTTTCCGTTTTTCTTGGCAAATAGCGGATACCCTCTGTAGAATTTACCCATTTCATCATAAATACATGGAAGTAATTCATTCGTTTTTGGAATGAATAATCCCCATTTGCCATCCTTTCGCATCCTAATAGGATAATCTTCATTGTATGATGTATCCATTTCATCATATACCAAAGAAATGAGTTCACTTCCATCAGGCTTTAAACAGCCCCATTTCCCATTTTTCTCCAATATGATAAAAGGATCTTTGTCGGTAACAACAACCCAAGGAGAAACATAACTATAGATTAAAGGGATAAGGACTTTACCTGAAGCATCAATATAACCCATTTTTTTTGTAACCACATAGCCATTTTTAAAAACATCTTTTTCCACACGCAGCAGTTTTTGATGTTCCCTCCATACACGTCCTGAATCACTATGATAATCACCAATATAATCATACGTTAGGGGTACTACAAGTCTTCCTTCCCTGTCAATCATGCCATATTTCTTCCCACTTCCGTATGGCCGTTTAACTTCAACAAGAGCCAACCCATTACTCCCATAATCATATACTTTGGAATATTTTTCTCCTCGCTTTAGAGTCGTAACATCTTCATATTTTAAAGTAGGATTTGGTTTTTGCTTCGAAAGATCCGGTTTAGGAATTGGAAGTTGTGCCATGCAGACAGAATCGGGTAATACCAATCCAACAATGATAGTTATTAATATAATTCTTTTCATAGATTAGCTGTATTTAATCAAAATCAAAAGTACTTACTCCATATTCATTAATAAAGCCCAAACGCTTGTTCTTTAAAACTATAGATATGACTTTACTCCAATTATTAGGCATCCATTCAAATCTTGGATAGTAAAATATAATTAATTCATTATGATTCTGCTTTTCCCTTGTTTATTGCGCGTACATACTGTGGGGTTGTAACTTAGAGGGCAAGGCGCAAGCCAAGGTCATCGTCGCAATAGACGGGCGTGCCGCTGGCCCGAAGCGACACACGGCAGTACCTGGCGCTGAGGCTCCAGCCGCCACCACGGAGCACGCGACGGGAGGCTGAGGTATTGTTCACAGGATTGGTTAAAGGACTTTTAACATAATAGCTACTATTATACCAGTCCTGACACCACTCCCATACATTGCCAGCCATGTCATACAAGCCCAGTTCATTAGACTGCTTCTGGCCCACAGAATGCGTCTCCTTGCCAGAGTTATCTTTGTACCAGGCCACGCTGCCGATAGTGTTACCGCCAGCATACTTATATCCCTGACTGCGATTGCCGCCACGGGCGGCATACTCCCACTCAGCCTCCGTGGGCAGGCGGAAATGCTTACCCGTCAGTGCATTCAACTTGCGGATGAAATCCTGGCAATCATGCCAGTCCACCTTCTCCACAGGACGCTTCGCTCCTTTGAAGTTCGACGGGTTACTGCCCATCACGGCCTCCCACTCCTCCTGAGTCACCTCGTACTTGCCGATGCTGAAAGAAGAAAGCGTCACCTGATGCGCAGGTTTCTCGTCACTCTGTGCATCGCTTCCCTGCTCCGAAGTGGCACCCATCGTGAATGTGCCGCCCTCCACGCGAACCATATTGTTGACAAGGTTCTGCAAAATTCGCTCTTTGTCAGCCTTGCTTATACCACCTTTTCCCTTCGGTTTATTCGTAAGGTTGGGGTCTTTGTTTATCACAGGTTTACTGATAGGATATTGCGCCATACAGGCGGAAGTGGGCAGTGCCAATGCCATAACTAACAGTATTGAATGTATTCTTTTCATATAGTTTTATTTATGACGATTAGTATAAAATGAATTCTTTTCATTTTGAAATCGTTTTTTTAGTTTCCTTAGATTCCTGTGGTCTCTCCGTTGCTTCTAAGTTCTTTAAAAGATTGATATATTCCACGATGGTAAAGGTACTTTGCTCTTTCGAAAGCCTTTTGGTATTGGCGTTCATATTGACGCTCATCATCCTTGCCAATAGCATTTTTGTCCTCTTTGATTATTGGCTTATCAATGATGTCCTGTGCCACAACTTTCATCATGGGAAACTGGATAATGCAAATGATACTAAACCACACAATAGAGCGTGCTTAAATTCGATTCTATTCATTTTGATTCTGCTTTTCCTTTGTTAATCTTTACATATAAAGTTCCGTCAGCATTGTACCATTCGCCTTGAAACGGCCTGTCATCTTGGAACCAACCCTTAAAAAAGCTGCTATCAGCAAGTAGGTATTTACCTTCTTGGAGATGGTCATTTTCGAAAGTGCCATTGAAAAAACTTCCATTTTTCCACTTTAACGTTCCTTGACCTTCACGTAGTCCTTTTCTAAAACCACCTTGATAGGAAGC
>ONMA01000056.1 GCA_900318815.1 uncultured Prevotellaceae bacterium | reverse complement strand
ATCAGCGTGGCCGACCGCTCCGTCCCGTTGGTGCCGTCGTAGAAGAAGCTCAGGTATGCCTCGGTGTCTTTGCTGGCGAATATGCGGCACTTTCCCTCGGATGCCATCCCGAACAGGCAGTCCTCGCTGACGATCCGCCTGACGTTCCACCGGACCTGTCCGGCGTGTTCCTCGTACATCTTCACATGGGCGTAAGTGTCGCTCTTCAGCATGATGACGTATGGGATCCCCAGCTCGTCAAGCAGCCGGAACACGTCCGGGGTGCAGAATGCACGGTCAAGGAGCACGCCTTTGGCCTCTATCCCGTGCAGTCCGAGGAATGCCTGCAGCTTCATGAAGGCCTTGGCGTCAACCTTGCCCCCGTTGCCGACCAGGTAGGTTATGGGCATGCCTGTCTCGGCATTGACCGCATACATATATGAGACGATGGCGGAATCGATGTGTGACTTCGCCATGCCGGGCTCGGCCAGGCTACAGCCCCTGGCGGCGCAGTCGTTGTTTGAGCCGTCAATGCTGATCCAGGCCGAGGTCACGCCGCTGCTTTTGCAGTGCTCAATCCACCGCTTGCGGAAATCGAGGCTCTGCTCCTCCGTCATCTTGTTACACAGCATGTCCGACAGCCATGCGTCACTTGGGATGTCCTTTGAGAACGCCACCTCGCCCCTCATCCGTTCGGGAAGCGTATGGGCGGCATCAGACCTGGTGAGCATGGAATACATGGAGAAATCCATGATGGCATTGGCGTACATCGGGCCGTACACATCGTGAAGCATTGGATACACGCCCGTGGAATGGCCTGCGCCAAGACACAGCGAGTACGTCCCCGCACGCAGGAAACGCTCAGGCTGCTTCTCGCCCGGACCATAATACTCCTCCCATAGCGACGGATACATGTCCCTGAATGTGTTGTTCGGATACATCGTCATGTTGCTCGCGGCACGTCCGATGACGCGCCTGTGGCTCTTCTCCAGGACCTTCCCCTCACGGATAAAAACAAACACCCTGCCGTCAGAGTGGTTTATGTATGCATCATCCGGTATGGGTATCTCCTTCTTCTCCCAATAAATATGTGCCATATAAATTATTTTTTTATTCTTTACCGAAGGCAAAGTTAATAAAATAATTTAATATGAGCAATATATTGGACGATTATTAGTAATTATTAAGATTAGAAACGGTTGTATATAAGTATTTTGTGAAGACATTCACTAAAAATAATATGGAAAGGAAATCGTATATGCCTTTACCGATTTATGGTAATTTTACGTTTAAGAGGCTGAGGAAATCTTATCGTGGCTTCATCCCACTGGTTCTTGTCTGGGTTGTATTTTACATTCGTTATCGTCTGTGAGCGTGAAGAGAGCTTCGGAGGTGTTGACCCCGTCCATTTGAAATTGTAGGGAATTTCGGTCAGGAATAGTCTTTTGCTCTGTATCATCCGGAAAACCTCAAACGTTGATTTTACACCATCGCTTGACTGAAACGAAAAGAATGAAGCAATACGTTTATAGTCATCTTTGGAATTATCCTTTATCATCTTGCCGATACCTCTCATTATTCCGTATAGTAGGATAAGCAGGCCAAAGCAAAAGACAGATAAGGCAACGATACATGCCAATTTGCTATTGATAAACAATAGCACCAAACTGGCGATAGAACAAAGTGAGGCAATGAAACTGTATGTTGCCCCAGCATACGTTTTCAGAAAGTTATAAACTCTCATTTCCTGATACTCTTACGAGATATTGCGTCTATGCGTCTGATCCCATAATAAACTGTTTTTAAGTTGTACAAGTTCTGTTTGAGTTGCAAAGGTAGGCATTATAACTGATTCTTGCAAGAAAAAGGGGAGAAATTTTTCATTCTCCCTTGGAATTCGGTACGCACCATGAACTATCCGAGTATTGCCTGGAGCTGGGCTAAGTCTTCGTCGGTGGTGGCCCAGCTGGTGACGAAACGGCAGATGGTGTGTTCATCGTCGTAAGGGCCCCAGTGGGTGAACTGCACCTGCTGCTCCAGCCGTGCTACCTCGTCGTTGGGCAGGATGACAAACTGCTGGTTGGTGGGCGAGTCGATGTAGAAGGGATAGTGCTTGGCCATTAAAAGCTGGCGCAGCCTGCGAGCCATCGTGATGGCATGCTGGGAAATCTGGAGGTAGAGGCCGTCGGTGAAGAGGGCATCGAACTGCACGCCAGCCAGTCGGCCCTTGGCCAACAGGGCACCGTGCTGCTTCACGATGCTGAAGAAACGGCGCGGTGAACCGTGACGGGGGAAGACGACGGCCTCGCCGCAAAGGGCACCCACCTTGGTGCCCCCGATGTAGAAAGCATCGGTATGGCGGGCCAGCCAGGGCAGGGTGACGTCGCCCTGAGAGGCGGCCAGGCCGTAGCCCATGCGGGCACCGTCGACAAAGAGCTTCAGGCTGTGGTCGCGGCACACCTGTTCTATCTCCAGCAGCTCGAGCGACGAGTAGATCGTGCCTAACTCGGTGGGGAAGGAGAGGTAGACCATGCCTGGCTGGGCCACGTGGTCGCGGCTCTCGTCGTGTTCGAACTCCAGCATGAACCGCTCCAGGTTGCGGGCATCAAGCTTGCCCTGATGCGAGGGTAGGGTGATGACCTTGTGGCCGCTGCGCTCGATGGCGCCGCACTCATGCACGGCGATATGGCCCGTCTCGGCACAGACAACGGCTTCGTAGCCGGCAAGCATGCCGTCGATGACGGTGGTGTTGGTCTGCGTACCGCCCACCAGCAGGAACACGTCGGCCTCCTCGTCTTCGCAGGCCTTGCGTATCTTCTCCCTGGCCTGCTCGCTGTAGATGTCGAAGCCGTAGGTCAGCGTCTGTTCTTCGTTGGTCTCGATAAGATGACGGAGCACAGCAGGGTGTGCTCCGTTGTTATAGTCGCTTTCAAATGAGATCATAGTTTCTTCCTGTGTCTGAAATTTAATTTGAAAGAAATCAGCTTGGATTTTATTTGAAATTGGCTTGGATTTATTTGAAAGAAATTGGAATAATGAGAATAATTACCTGCGGCGCAAGCCTATTATTCTTATTATTCCAATTTCTTTCAATTGATTCTTTGCCATTTCATTCTATGTTGATAGGTGCCTATAGGGATTCGAGCATGCGCTTCAGCACGACCGAGCAGCTTATTTCGCGGTTGGCGGCCTCGGGGATGACGAGCGAGTTGGGACTCTCGATGACGTCGTCGGTCACGATGAGGTTGCGGCGCACGGGCAGGCAGTGCATGAACTTGCCGTTGTTAGTCCACGACATGTGCTCGGTGTCAACGGTCCATGAGCGGTCGTTGCAGGTAATCTTGCCGTAGTCGGCTGGATTGGTCACGCCAGGGTTGCTCCAGTTCTTGGCGTAGATGAAGTCGGCCCCCTCGAAAGCCTTGCGCTGGTCGTACTCCACGCGGGCACCTGCTACGAACTGCGGGTCGAGTTCGTAGCCCTCGGGGTGCGTGATGACCAGGTCGATGTCAGGGTCGGCCAGCATCCACTGTGCAAAGCTGTTGGGCACGGCCTGTGGCAGGGAGCGGCAGTGGGGTGCCCAGGTGAGGACTACCTTTGTCGGGGATTCGAGGGTACGGAGGTGCGGAGGTACGAGATTACCTTCATCGTCATGTCTATTCTCGTACCCCCGTACCTTCGTACCTTCGTACCCACGATATTCTCTTATTGTGATGAGGTCGGCGAAGGCCTGCAGCGGATGCACGGTAGCCGTCTCCATGGCGAAGACGGGGCGCCCCGAGTACTTGATGAACTGGTTGAGCACCGTTTCGGCGTAGTCGTACTCGCGGTCGGTGAGTCCTGCAAAGGAGCGCACGCCGATGATGTCGCAGTAGCAGCCCATCACGGGGATGGCCTCTAACAGGTGCTCGCTCTTGTCGCCGTCCATGATGACACCGCGCTCGGTCTCCAACTTCCAGGCACCGGCATTCACGTCGAGCACGATGACGTTCATACCCAGGTTCATGGCTGCCTTCTGCGTAGAGAGGCGCGTGCGCAGCGAGTTATTGAAGAAAATCATCATCAGGGTCTTGTTCTTGCCCAGATGCTGATACTTGTAGCGGTTGTTCTTGATTTCAAATGCCTCGGCCATCGCCTGGTCTAAGGGGCCGAGGTCTTCTACGTTGATGAATGTCTTCATAAGTGTTGGGGTGTTATGTTATGTGAGGGGTAGTGTCATGATGAAGCGGGCACCGGCGGTGTAGGTGGTGTCGAGCACCACGTCGCCGCCCAACTGCTGGGCGAACGAGCGGGCCACGGTAAGTCCGATGCCTGTGCCTTCCTTGTACTCGTCCAACTGCACGAACTCCTCGAAGATGTGTTCCACTTCCTTGGCTGGGATGCCGATGCCCGTGTCTTCCACGATGAAGGCCACGAACTGCGCGTCTTCCGTCTTGCGGATGGTCAGGGTGATACTGCCTTTGTCCGTGAACTTCCGTGCATTGTCGAGGATGAGGCTCAGGGCGCGGACGGCATGCTGTTCATGGGTCTGCAGGACGATGTTGTCGGTCTCGTCGACCATCTTGAAGGTCACGTCGGGCGTGAGGTGGCTCACAGGCTCTTTGGTGGCTTTCTTGATGATGGTCGAGATGGCCACCTGGGCATTGCGCTGTATGGGCGAGTGCGAGCTGGCTTCGCTCAGCTCCAGCATCTTCTTTACGATTTCCGTGATGCGTCCCGTATTCTCTATCATGCGCTTGCTGATGTCCTTGCGGGTCTCGGGGTCTAATTCGTAGTCCTCGGTGGTGAGCACCTGGGTGAAGCCGCTGAGCACGTTGAGCGGTGTGCGTATCTCGTGCGAGATCTGCTTGATGAAGGATGTCTTCATCTTCGATGCCTCCTCGGCCCTCTCGTTGGCAACGGTGAGCATCTGGTAGGCATTCTGCAGCTTCTGGTGCTCTTTCTTCAGCTTCGTCTCCGCCCGCTGGCGATGGATGGTAAAGAATCCGAAGAAGATGACGATGAGCAGCAGCGAGACGCCTATGGCGAGAACGCGCTGGTGGGCAATCTCGTTCTGCTGTTCCGAAATCATCCGCTCCTTCTGCTGGATTTCAAAGACGGTGGCCATCTCGGCGGCGGTGGACAGCTGCTGGTTCCTGACTACGGTGTCGAGTTTTTCCATCATGCGATGGGCCACCTCCATGGCCTTGTGTGGCTGGTTGGTATTCTCATAGAGCTGGTACATCGTCTGCAGGTCCTTCAGGTAGTCTAAGTTAAGCACTCGGTCCATTCTCGACTTGACGGCCTCCACGGCGGGAATCAGGGCAATGGCCTCCTCCCATCGTTGGGCAGCGCGCATATAGTTATACTGGCCTACGATGCCGCCCGGACTCTTGGCGTAGTCGCTCTTCATGAACGCTTGGTAGGCCTGCTCTGCCTTCTTCTTGAATCCCTGGTTATACAGGATTTGGGCTTTGTGCAGGTTGACCATGGCCGTGGTGTTATCGCATAGCATCAGGTCGGTCTTGGACACCTGTTGCCGGCGACCTACGTCGTACAGATGCTCGACGGCATCTTCCGAGCGCCTGATCCACAGGTCGGTGAGTATTTTCGACGTGTCGTTCCTCAGTGCCATGAGGACGGACAGTGTGTTGTGGGCGAAGTGGAAGCTGGCGTTGAAGCTGGTGTCCTTTTTTGTCTGCTCCAACGACTGCATGTAGCATAGGTCGAAGTTCCTCTCGCTTTCCTTTTCTTTTCCGATGGCTCTCTGGCAGAGGGAAATAAACAGCAGCAGTCCCGGCGCATTGAGTTGTGCGTCGGGCGAGTCGTCGCGCACGGCTCTATCATACGCCTTGGTGGCATAGCTGAGAGCACCGTCATGGTCGCCTTTGGTAAACAGGTTGTTGGACAGGTTGCGGCTGCAGATGTAATAGGCTTTTGGCCACACATTGAAGAGCGTATCGCTGTTGAGGGCTTTCTTGCTGTAGAACTCCACCACTCGATACTGCCGCATCGGGTAGTAGGCGTTGGCACGGAAATAGTCGGCCACGGCCGTAGGTATCAGACTGTTTGTCTCTAAGCTGTCGATGAAGGGGATGTTAGCCTCGGGGTTGACTGCGGCGGTATCCTGGATGCGGTCGCTCAGTTCGCCATAGTATATTTGCCCCCGCCTCACCGTCTGGTTGCAGGCCGTCAGAATCACCACGCAGGCCATGAGGACGACCCGTGCGATGAGTGAGGCGCGGGGTGTGAAGGGTGGGGAGTGAAAAAAGGATATAGTCATGGGCTTCTTGTCTTTTGTTCGTTTGATGGCTTTCCACTCGGCTTGCCCTCATGGACTTAGGGGCGTGTCTGGCCTTCGCCCTTGATGAGCCATTTGTAGGTGCATATCTCCTCCAAGGCCATGGGGCCGCGTGGGCCAAGCTTCTGCGTGGAGATGCCTATCTCGGCGCCAAGGCCGAACTGGGCTCCGTCGGTGAATGAGGTCGGGGCGTTCCAGTAGACGCAGGCAGCATCGACGTGTTGTTGGAATATGCGCGCCACCTGCTCATTGCCGGTGATGATGGCCTCGCTGTGGCCGCTGCCGTAGCGGTCGATGTGAGCAAGGGCCTCGTCTAAGGAGTCCACGGTCTTGATGGCCATCTTGTAGTCCATAAATTCCGTGCCGAAGCTCTCGGGCGTGGCGGGCTGGAGGAGTGAAGAGTGAAGAGTGAAGAGTGAAGAATCTTTTAGTGAAGAGTGAAGAGTGAAGAGTGAAGAATTTGCTACCGCATCGTAGGCTCTTTCGTCGGCGTAGAGGGTGACGTTCTTCTCCAACAGCGGTTCGACGATGGCGGGCAGGTCGCTGAGACGGCTCTGGTGGATAATCAGGCAGTCGAGCGCGTTGCACACGGAGACGCGGCGGGTCTTGGCGTTCAGGATGATGCGGCGCCCCATCTCTAAGTCGCCGTCCTTGTCAAAATAGGTGTTCACCACGCCGGCACCCGTCTCGATGACGGGCACGCGGGCCGTGTCGCGCACAAAGTCGATGAGCTTGCGCCCGCCACGGGGGATGCACAGGTCGATGTAGCCCACGGCATTGAGCATCTCGGCGGTAGCCTCATGGGTGGCTGGCAGCAGCGTGACCACGGCGGGATCAACGCCGTGCTGCCTGAGCACCTCGTGGATTACGGCCACGCCGGCCTCGTTGCTGTCAACGGCATCGCGTCCGCCCTTCAGCACACAGGCGTTGCCGCTCTTGAAGCAGAGCGAGAACACGTCGTAGGTCACGTTGGGACGGGCCTCGTAGATCATGCCGATGACGCCGAAGGGCACGCTCACGCGGCACAGCTGCAGTCCGTTGGGCAGCGTCTTCTGCTTCGTGATGTGTCCGAGGGGCGAGGGTAGGGTGGCCACGTTGCGCATGTCGGCGGCAATGTCCTGTAGCCGCTTCTCCGTGAGCTGCAGGCGGTCGTAGAGCGGGTTCTCTGCCGACATCCTGCTCAAGTCCTTGGCGTTGGCCTCTAAAATTTTCTCCTTATTTAATATAATAGCATCGGCTACGGCCAGCAGGATGTCGTTGCGTTGCTGGTCGGTGAGCAATGCCAGCGACTTGCTGGCCTGCTTTGCTTGTTCAAAAGTTTCTTTCAGTTGCATGGCGTAAATTCTGTATGGGGTGTTTCTTCCCGTCGTTCAACGAGGTCTATGAGGATGTTCTCGCGCTTGCCGTTGGCAATGATGACGCGAATGCCTGCCTGCTGGATGTTGGTGGCCGTGGCATACTTCGACTGCATGCCGCCGCGTCCTGCCGAGCTTTTCTCCGTCTGGATGTATTGCGAGAGGTCGGTGTCGGGGGCCACTTCGTGTATCAGCTTTGAGGCGGGGTCGTCGGGATGGCCCGTGTAGATGCCGTCGATGTTAGAGAGCAGTACCAGCGTGTCGGCCTGCATCATCTGGGCGATGAGTCCGGAGAGTTCGTCGTTGTCGGTAAACATCAGCTCGGTGACGCTCACCGTGTCGTTCTCGTTGACGATGGGCAGCACGCCGTTCTCCAGCATCACCCGCATGCAGGCCTGCTGGTTGCGGTACTGCTCGCCCGGCTCGAAGTTCTCCTTCATCGTGAGCACCTGCCCCACGTGGATGTGGTACTCGCGGAACAGGTCGTAGTACAGCCCGATGAGCTTGGCCTGCCCCATGGCCGAGAAGAGCTGGCGCTGCTCCACGGAGTCGAGCTCACGGCCCACGGCACTCAGCTCGCGACGGCCGCAGGCCACGGCACCCGACGACACGAGGATTACCTCGTAATCATGCTGGCGCAGCCAGGCAATCTGGTCGACCAGGGCCGACATGCGCGTCACGTCGAGCCTTCCGTCGGGGCGGGTCAGGGCGTTAGAGCCTATCTTCACAACGATGCGCTTCTTCATTTCTTGCTGTCTTTGTTCCTTATCTCTACGCGGCGTATCTTGCCCGAGATGGTCTTGGGCAACTCGTCGACAAACTCCACGATGCGGGGGTACTTATAGGGGGCGGTCTCTTTCTTCACGTGCTGCTGCAGCTCCTTGACCAGTGCGTCGCCGGCCTTGTCCTTCCACTCCTTGCCTAAGACGACGGTGGCCTTGACCACCATTCCGCGTATGTCGTCGGGCACGCCCGTGATGGCACACTCCACCACGGCGGGATGGGTCATCAGGGCCGACTCCACCTCGAACGGGCCGATGCGGTAGCCCGACGACTTGATGACGTCGTCGATGCGGCCCTCAAACCAGTAGTAGCCGTCCTCGTCGCGCCAGGCCATGTCGCCCGTGTGGTACACGTCGTCGTGCCAGGCCTCGTGCGTCAGTTCCTCGTCGCGGTAGTATTCCTTGAACAGTCCCAGCGGCTTGCTGCCTGGCTTCGTCCTGATCACGATCTCGCCCTTTTCGCCGTCTTCGCAAGGTGTGCCGTCGGCTTTCAGCAGGTCTATGTCGTATTGTCCGTTGGGCATGCCCATGCTGCCGGGCTTCGGCTTCATCCAGGGGAAGGTGCCCAGGGTCATCGTGGTCTCGGTCTGGCCGAAGCCTTCCATCATGCGGATGCCCGTCTTCTCGAAGAACTTGTCGAACACGGCGGGGTTCAGGGCCTCGCCTGCCGTGGTGCAGTACTCCAGGCTGGAGAGGTCGTATTTCGACAGGTCCTCGCGAATCATGAAGCGGTAGATGGTGGGCGGGGCGCAGAAGCTGGTCACGCGGTATTTCTCCATCTGGCGGAGCAGCGTGTCGGCATTGAACTTCTCGTGGTCGAACACGAACACCGTTGCCCCGGCAAACCACTGCCCGTAGAACTTGCCCCAGACGGCCTTGCCCCAGCCCGTGTCGGCCACGGTGAGGTGGATGGAGCCTTCGTGCAGGTGGTGCCAGAACACGCCCGTGGTGAGATGGCCCATGGCGTAGAGGAAGTCGTGGGCCACCATCTTCGGCTCGCCGCTGGTGCCGCTGGTGAAGTACATGAGCATGGTGTCGTCGTTGTCGTTGAGGGTGGCTGGACGCTGGAACTTCGGGGCCTGGCGCCATTCGGCCTGCCAGTCGTGCCAGTGGCATTGCGTGTCGCGGCTCAGTCGCGACTCGGCGACGCCTACCAGCACCTTCACCGTGGGGCTTTCGGGCATGGCGGCTTCCACCTGGCCCATTACGTAGTCATCGTCTACGCAGACGATGGCCTTCACGCTTGCCCGCGTGTTGCGGTAAACGATGTCGTGCTTTGTCAGCATGTGCGTGGCGGGAATGACCACGGCTCCTAACTTGTGCAGGGCCAGCATCACCACCCACCACTCGTAGCGGCGCTTCAGGATGAGCATCACGGGGTCGCCCTTGCCGATGCCTAACGACTGCAGGTAGCTGGCGGCCTGGTCGCTCTGCTCCTTCAGCTGGGCAAACGTGGCCCGGATCTCGGCTCCCTGGTCGTTGGTCCAGAGCAGGGCCAGCCCGTCGGGACGCTCTACGGCCCACTGGTCCATGACATCGTAGGCGAAGTTGAAGTGCTCCGGAATGATAAACGCTAAGTGCTTGTTGTAATCCTCTACAGACTCAAAGTGTGTCTGTCTTAGAAATCTTTCTACCATATTTAGTTTTTGCTGGTTATACCGTGAATGCAAGGAACCTCACCGCCTTGTCGCCCACGGCCAGCATGCCATGGGGTTTCGATGAGTCGAAATAGATAGAGTCGCCCTCGTCGAGCACGATGGTCTTGCCTCCGATGTAGAGTTCCATCTTGCCTTCGAGCACCAGGTTGAACTCCTGGCCGGGGTGCGAGTTTTTGTAGATGGTGCGTGCGCCGGGCTTCGGCTCCACGGTGACGATGAACACGTCGGCCTTGTGGTTCACGAAGCCGCTCACCAACGACTGGTATTTGTAGGCCTTGGTGCGCTCCACCGACATGCCCTGGCCCTTGCGCACCACGAAGTAGCTCTTCATGTGCGGGGCCTCGGCAAACATCAGCTCCTCGGCACTGACACCGTACTTATGGGCAATCTTCATCAGGTTCGAGATGGTGATGTCCACCTCGCCGGCCTCTATCTTCTTATACTTCTCTACGTCGATGCCGATGGTCTCGGCCACCTCTTCGGCGCTAATGTCGAGCACGTCGCGCAGTCCGCGCAGGCGTTCGCCAATTTGTTTCAGTTGCTCGTTCATGTTGTAATGATGCTTTTGTTCGCTGCAAAATTACAAAGAAAAACTGATAACTTGCAATGATTTCGATAAAAAACATTGCAGGAGCCTCTTTTTGACAGAAACGAATGCTCTTTTGGGGGGAAGCGAAGGGTCTTTCCTCTGCGAAACAAAAGCTCTTTCTTCTGGGAAACGAAGGGCCTATTTTCCTTATTTTTAGAAACGAATTTCCTTAATTGACCGTAATTTTTGCGAATTTTCTTAATTTCTTATTCTTAGAAACGAATTTCCTTAATTTGCCTTAATTTGATTCACGAATTTTATTTAATTAATCTCGCGATGAGGCACAAACTCTGCACCTTTGTACAAGAATAAATTAAGAAAAATTCGTGGATCAAATTAAGGTCAATTAGTAAAATTCGTTTCTAAAAAAAATCGTTTCTTCTGGAAACGAATTTCCTTCGCTCGACCTTTGGTCGCTTTGCTCGCAAAGAATTGACCGTAATTTGATCCACGAATTTTATTAATTTTAATTTCTTTGTACGATTGAACGACGCTGGAAGCGTCACCTCTCAGTAACCGTAGGTCGGAACGACCTGCGGATAACAGGTCATTGTAATAACGACGCTGAAAGCGTCACCTCTCAGTAGCCGTAGGTCGGAACGACCTGCGGATAACCGGTCATGGTAATATCGACGCTGGAAGCGTCGCCTCTCAGTAGCCGTAGGTCGGTACGACCTGCGGATAACAGGTCATTGTAATAACGACGCTGAAAGCGTCGCCTCTCAGTAGCCGTAGGTCGGAACGACCTGCGGATAGAACGTGAGAAGGTACATCGACCCCAAAGGGGTCGCCCATTGCTATTGAAAGACGCTGTCAGCGTCTTCCAACCGAACGAAAAAATTAATAAAATTCGTGAATCAAATTATGGCAAATTACGGAAATTCGTTTCAGAAAAAAGATATTCTCGTGCAGATGTATAGAGTTTGCGACTTCTGCGAAACGAAGGGTCTATTTTTTTTTTTTTTTGAAACGAATTTCCTTCGCTCGACCTCAGGTCGCTTGCTACCGAAGGGACGCAAGAATTGACCTTAATTTAATCCACGAATTTTCTTAATTTCTTATTCTTAGAAACGAATTTCCTTAATTGACCTTAATTTAATCCACGAATTTTATTTAATTAAAATTTCTTTCTTCTCGCGATGAGGCACAAACTCTGCACCTTTGTACAAGAATAAATTAAGAAAAATTCGTGGATCAAATTAAGGTCAATTAGTAAAATTCGTTTCTAAAATAGACCATCCGTTTCCACAAAAGAGCCTTCGTTTCCACGAATGCCTCGTCTCACCTGGTTCTGACATTCGTTTCACCCGATCGAAGCATTCATCACACTTCGGTGCATCATTCATCACACCCTGACGGAGCATTCATCACGGTGTAATGAATGCTTCGTTGAGGTGTGATGAATGCTCCGTTGAGGTGTGACGGAATATTTAGACCGGGTGTGACGAATGATTCCTCGCACAGGCACCGTAGAAAGGTGCCGAAATGCCCCCTGTTTCCTATTAATTAAATAAGTACACGTACATTATATAATAAAAAGCCTACCCAAGCCCTCCCAAAGGGAGGGATGTTTGGTTAGATATTATCCGACGGGTTATCCACAACGTAATTATCTATATCAACATCCCTCCCTTTGGGAGGGCTTGGGTGGGCTTCTTATTGGGTGGGCTTCTTATTGGGTGGGCTTCTTATTGGGAGGGCTTGGGTGGGCTTCTTAACTTCAATATAGAGGTGATATAAGTCAATAAAAGACGGAAAATGCAATTAAGACAAATGTCTGTATCTTTGTACCCTATTGAAAGGCTTTCTGTATCTGAACCATTAAGAAGGACTGATGAGACAAACTCTATTATTTTACAACTTTAATTCCATTTTTATGAAAAAAATCTATTTATTTGCAGCGTTGGCCGCCATGCTGGCCGCCTGCTCAGAGAACGACCTCACGGCAGAGAAGCAGGTTGTGCAGCAGAATGCCGAAGAGGGAGCTGTTACCTTCGATGTTTACACACAGCGTACTACCACACGTGCGGGTGAGATTGGTAGTTTGACCACTGATGGATTGAAGACTGGTAACTTCAAGGAGGAAGGTTTTGGCGTTTTTGGCTATTACACCAACAACGCTACCTACGACCAGCAGGCAGTTCCCAACTTCTTCTACAATGAACAAGTAAAGTGGAACGGTAGCTTCTTTGAGTACAGCCCAATCAAGTACTGGCCCAACGAGTATGGCAACACTGCCGAATCAGAGGATGCAGACAAGGTGTCGTTCTTTGCTTATGCCCCATACGTGCCAGTGTCACCCTCTACGGGTAAAGCTGTAGATAATATGGCAAAACCTAATCAGGAAGAGTCAGCAAATCTACAAAAGTGGGGTATTACTACTTTAAGCAACAACTCAGCTACGGGCGACCCTCTTGTGAAGTATATCGTATCATTCGATCAGGACAAAAGTGTAGACCTTTGCTGGGGTGTATGCGATGGCACCGACACACAATGGCCAACTGTTGCAACAAATTCCACAAGCAGCATTCAAGAACTACAGATGGGTAAGCCTTGGATTGATGTGCAACGTCCTGCTGAAGCAAAGACACAAGATGCTGCTAATCAAAAAGTTAGATTTACGTTCAAGCATGCCACAGCTCAGCTAATGGTAAAGATTAATGCCTTTGTTGATGGTACGGATAACTCCAATGCTATTGCAGAAAATACAAAAGTTTTCGTACGCTCCATCACATTTGAGGGTTTTGCCACAAAGGGTGCATTAAACTTAAATAACACGGAAACTGGAAAGAACAAGGCATACTGGATGGACTGGACGGGTACTAACGACATTGTTACTGGCGAGTCGGTGACCATCTATGACGGACGTAAGGACGGCAAGGAAGGCACACCCAGCGGTGAAGCCACCAATGAGAAAACTCTGGGTCTGAATCCCACCCTTGTGCAGTCTGATTTATGGGCAAATTCTGCGGAAGGTGTGACAAAGGATTTAAAGAATCTGTTCCGCAAATATGATGAATCAACTGAAAAGTATGTAGCTGCAGATAAGCCTGTCTATGTCATCCCCACAGGTGATAACGTTAGGGTAACCATCACCTATGATATTGAGACTAAAGATGACAAGCTATCTACCTATGTCTCCGACGTTACCACTCATGGTAGCAGCATAGAGAACGTCATTTCGAAGGACATCACCTTTGGAAGCGAAAAACTAACAGCATTGGAGAATGGTAAATCATACGTCATCAATCTTCACCTCGGCATGAACAGCGTTAAATTCGATGCTGCTGTCACCGATTGGGTGGAAGCAGAAACTGTGCCTGACGTAGACCTGCCTTCCAATGTGCCACAATTTAAATCGACATCAGAAGGCACCACATATTCTGTTGATTTGCCTGCAACCACTACCGAATATACGTTCGCTATCACAGGCTTGAATGGTGGTGAAGCTATAACAGCTCCAGACGTTGCTGATCCTGTCACTGCTCGTACAGAAAATGCTGCCAATTCAAGCGGTGTTGCCATTGAAACCATCACTCTCAAGAAGAATATGACACCTAATGACATTGATGGTGTAGATTTTCTTTGGAAAGGTGTCTCCAGTGGAAATAAAGCCACTTTAAAGATTGCTCAGAAGGCACATGCTCTTGAACTAAAAATTGCATCTGTATCTGGAAAGGATATTACCCTTGATGCTGGAGCAACTGTAACTTGGGCTTCTGATGTTGATGCGACAACTCTACTCAATAATGATAAAGATGCCATCAAGGTCTGGAGAAATGGTTCTCGTATGCTTTATAAAGGAACAACTGATGCAGATGGACAATTCAAATGGGATGCAAACGAGAATAAGATTATACTCCATTCTGCTGTAGTTCCTGGTGAGACCTATACTGTCTATGTGAAGGCTGGAGATGCTGAAGGAGAAACTGTAACTGTTCATATTGGTGGTACAGTACTTCCTGCCCCTGCAACAACCCCAGTACCTCTTGAATATGGCGATACCTATCAAATTAAACCTACATTCTACGGAGCAGAAGGAGTAGATCCCGGATGGACATGGACACCAACTTCTGGCAGTTACATATCAGTAGATGATTATGGTGTGGTTTCAACTAATGGAGTTACAGACGAACCTCAAACCGTCACACTTAAGACAAGTGCTAAAACCGCTGCTAATGGCTGGGTTTACGATACGAGTGATAGGACATATCAGGTGAAGGTTACTAAGGCTGCAGCATCGATTAGTTTCACTATACCAGAGCCAGGTACTAAAGCAGAGAAACAAGATCGCGCAGTAAATTCTGTAGTTCTTGATAATAAGGCTGTGTTAAGAAATAGCCACGATGCTATTTTAACAGAAGGAGCTGATAAGGGTGGTACAATAGCATATAGTGTTGTGAGTGTTACGGGTGGAACCGGAACCACAGATCAGTTCACTGTAACAGATGATGGAGTTCTGAAAGTTCGTTCAGGTAGTACCATATCTGCAGGTTCGTACACAGTTACAGTGAAAGCTAAGGTGACTGCACCGACATCGCCTGTAAATGCAGGTTATGGCACTGATGAGGTTACATATACAATCAAATTTACGACTCAGCCTTAGTTCTCCCCCGTTCGGGCGGATTTCCCAATCCGCCCGCTTCGGATATAAGGATTTGTAATCCGACTATCGTTCGGACGGATTCGCGGAGGCGGATTTGGTAATCCTGATATTCAGGGCAGCCGGATTAAGTTACGAACTTGTTCGCTTGGCTTGTCCAAGAAATCCGACTGAACGAGAGCGGACGGAAATCCGGCTGAACGAACGACTGAACGAAAGGCTGAACGGCTGAACGAAAGCCGAACGAGCGAAATCGTATAGAAAAAGGTACAGGCGGCAGCAGAGTCCTGCCGCCTGTCCTTCGAGATAGAAAGGAATCTTCCGCAGTGATGCGCAAGCAAATAGAGAAGATGAATACACTTTTTCTG